>NZ_JAFMPX010000009.1 GCF_017353415.1 Arthrobacter sp. E3 | reverse complement strand
GTGCCATGCTGGCGGCGGGCCGTGAAATTTCACAAGCCGTCGCCAGCATGGCACGCCGTCGACTCAAGTCCGGTCAGTTTGGCACGCCGCTAAACCTCACGGACTCGCGCACCTCACACAGTTGACTGCAGGGCTGCTCGTTCTGCCTAGCGCCCGCCAATCACTCCCTTCTCGACTGCTTTGGTGACGGCATCGGCTTCAGCCTGGGTCAGCGTCCCGGCCTTGACGGCCGCATCCAGCTTTGCGGTCAGGGCCGCTGCCAGATTGCTTTGGTTCGCTGCGCGGAGTTCACTCAACGCCGCGGTGACCTTGGACTCGTCGATGCCCAGCGAGCCAGCCAAGGACTTGGCCAGAGCCGCATCCTGCTGTGCACGGTCCGGCTTTGTGCCGTCTGCGGGCCGCGCAGCCGACTTGTTGGCCTTCCTCAACGACTTCAAGGCATCGCTGATTTTGCTTTCATCGACTCCCAGCTTCTGGGCCAAACCCGAGGCCAGGTCTCCAGCCCCACCTCTGTGCCCACCCTGACCGCCGTGTTCAGCCGGAGCTGACTGGGCGGCACCCGTGGTTGCCGACGGGGTACTGGTCGTTGAATCCGCAGCAGAAGCTACTCCGGCCACGCCCAGTCCCGCAACCAGTGCCAAGGCCGCAGCGGAAGTGCCGAGTGCCGTCTTTTTTTGATAGCTATATGTATTCCCTTCGGTGGACGCCGGAGCGGCACCATTGGATTTCCGGCATGCACTACCGACTCACTTCAACCGTGCGCGCTGCTGATTTGCCGGAACTGTTCGCAAGCTATCAATCAGCTGTGAAACGCCGCCGGAAACATCCAGATTCGGGGCTAGACCTTGCGTTTCCCGGCCCTCCACACCCCGGCCGTCAACGGAATCCCAGGACGGTACGCCAAGTGTGTGGCCGAAGGCGCCTTGAGCATGTGCAGGTCGGCACGATGGCCAACGGCCAGCGAACCAACAGCACGCTGACCGTCAGCGTCAACTCCTGTTTCACGCCCCAGGGCCAGCGCGCCTCCAAAGGTGGCGGCCCGCACGGCCTCGTGCACGCTGAGCCCCATCTGCAGCACGGCGGTCGTCACGCAAAACGCCATGGAGGAGGTGTAAGACGTGCCTGGATTGCAATTCGATGCAATGGCCACCGGCACCCCGGCATCGAGCAGCGCCCGGGCAGGTGCCAGAGGCGCCCGAGTGGATAGGTCACACGCTGGCAGAACGGTGGCGACAGTCCCACGTGTCCCTCCACCACGCCCCGCGTTGGCATCCCCATCCCAGCCCGACCATGACTGCGCAAGGCGGGACACGTCGTCGTCCGTCAAAAAGTTCACGTGGTCAACGCTGGCCGCCCCAAACTCCACGGCCAGCGCCACCCCTTCGCCGTGCCCCAGCTGGTTGCCGTGCACGCGCAGCCCCAACCCAGCGGCACGGCAGGCCTCCAACACCTTGCGGGACTGCTCCGCGGTGAAGGCGCCACGCTCGCAAAACACGTCCGCCCACTGCACATAGGGCAGCACGGCGGCGAGCATGTCGGTGCAGACAAGATCCGTGTAGCTGTCCGCGTCGATGCCGGCCGGAACAAGGTGCGCGCCCAGGAACGTGACCGCATCGGCGACGGTCGAGGCGATCCGGGCGCTACGCCGTTCATGCTCCACGTCCAGTCCGTAGCCGGTTTTCGTCTCCAGGAACGTGGTGCCCTGCGAGAGAGCCTCTGCCACGCGGCCCAGCCCCATCCGCGTGAGGTCGTAGTCGCTGGCGGCGCGGGTGGCCTCCACGGACACGGCGATGCCGCCCGCGCTGTAGCTCTCCCCCGCCATGCGCGCCTCAAACTCCGCCGTCCTGTCTCCCGCGAAGATCAGGTGCGTGTGTGAATCCACCCAGCCGGGCAGCACGGCACGGCCCTGCGCGTCGGTGCGGGTGTCGGCGGCCGGGGCCTTGGCGCTGGAGCCGATCCACGCAATCCGCTCCCCCTCCACCACCAGCGCCGCATTGGCCAGCGTGCCAACCTCCGCGTCCTGACTCATCAGTTCACCAATGTTCTCGATCAGTTCGCTCATGCCCCAAGCGTACGACGGCGGCTGCCGCGGCGGGTGCCCGCGTGCGGGCCAGGTGTCCGGCTGGGCAGACACGGCCGGGCGGTCGGTATGCCCTTGTACCCGTGTACCCGTGTACCCGTGTGGTTGCTGGGGTGAACCTTGAGGGCGGAGAATGGTGACTATGACCTTTGTTTCCCTTCTGGGCTTTGCTGGGCTGTGCCTAATGCTGGCATTGATCCCCGGGCCCGACACTTTCTTGATCCTGCGGATTTCCTTGAACCGGGCCAGCGCTGGCATTGCCGCTGCTGCTGGGTGCGGGCTCGGTGCAGTGATGTGGGGAGCCTTGGTTGGCTTTGGTTTGGCCGCCCTGTTGGAGCAGTCAGCTGAAGTGTTCAGGCTCGTGAAGATTGCTGGCGGGTTGTACCTGATGTACTTGGGTGTTTCTGCGCTGATCAAGGCACGCAAAGCCCGCAAGGCCGGCGTCGTCGATGGCTCCTCCGGCCACGCGCCACTCACGTTCAGCCACCGCGGAGCCTTCGGCGCCGGTGCACTGTCCACACTGTTGAACCCCAAGGTCGGCTTGTTCTACCTGGCCGTGGTGCCCCAGTTCATCCCGCCAGGCGGCAACACCCTGGGCATGGCCATGATCTTGGGCCTGACGCTGGCCATCATCGGCTTCCTCTATCTGGTGGTCATCGCCATGGTGGCGTACAAGACCATGAAGTGGTTGAAGAAGCCCAAGGTCAACAGGATCATTGAACGCATCAGCAGCTCCATTCTTGCTGTTTTGGGCGCCGGCGTCGTGGCCTCCGGAGCCGCGAGTTAGAAACGCGCCGACCGCTTGATGATGGCAAACTGACAACCTCACGGAAACGGTGTTGGACATGACTGGATCGACAGATGTGGCCGCAATGCTGCGCACGCTGGAAGTGGTGTCACTTCCGGAAGAGTATGTGTACGCAAGCCTCCCGGCCGATCATCCTGCCATCCGCCTGGCCAAGGCCACCATCACTGAAATGGAAGGGCTGACGGCCGTTCTACTCCGGTCCGACGCTGATTCCCTCAACGTGGACTACGACTACGTTGCAGCGTGGCTGACTTTGTCCGTCCATTCCTCCCTGGAAGCAGTCGGCCTCACCGCTGCGTTCTCACAAGCCCTTGGCCAGGCAGGCATCAGCGCCAACGTCTTAGCCGGTTTTTACCACGACCATGTTCTGGTCGCCGCGCCGGACCGCGAGCGCGCCATTAGCGTGCTGCACGGGTTACGGGGCTAGGCGATCGGGCGGTCCGTGCGCCAGCCGCCGGTCTTCGCCGCGAAGGTTTCCGCATTTTCCGTCTCAATGGCCTCTAGCACAAGCCCTGCAGCGTACTCGGCGGTGTCCGGAACCATCCCAGAACGGCTCGTATGACCGACCCGGCCCCCGCCAAAGTTTGTATCGGTGATAAAGGGATAGACAAGACAGACCCGGATGTTGTCCGGCGCCAGTTCAGCACGGGCTACCTGACTGAGGTTGTTCAGCGCATGCTTACTGGAGGAATACGGGCCGACTCCCGGCAACGTCCGCAGCGTGGTGCCGGAGCTGACGTTCACGATGACCCCACCGCCGTGCTCACGCATCAGCGGGGCAGCAAGCTGCATGGCCTGCAGCGCCCCCACAACGTTGAGGTTGAGCAGGTCCCGGTACTCATCAAGGTCGGCATCCATGAGGGGTCCGTGCATGGCGCGACCGGCATTGTTGACGAGGACATCGATGTGCCCAAAATGTCGGTGGGTTTCCATCACCATACGGCGCACGGCATCTGCGTCGCGCATGTCCGTTTCCAGGGCCAGAGCACCGCCCAGCTCACCGGCCAGGGTCTCGAGTACGGTTCCCGTTCTGGCGGCCAGCGCCACTCGCGCACCCTTCTGCGCCAGCATCCGGACCAGCGCCATTCCAATGCCACTTGAAGCACCCGACACGAGCGCGACCTTTCCTGCAACGATCATGGCAATCACTCCTTGTTCCGCACCTTCCACGATAGTCCCGCCTGCTGACAATGGGATCGACTTTGTCGGCTGAAATCTGGAGGTCGGCGCCGCCCCCAGCTGGTCAGTCACAAGTCTCGCGAGATCCGGTCAGCCCCCGGTGTCAGCCCAGCCCCGCACGTTGGGGGCTGAGCGCGGCAGCCAGCGCCCCGTCGTCGTCCGTGAGCGTGCCCGTGATGAGTGCGGCAGCCAAGCCCGCGAGCGCGGCGGACGTTTGAATGCCGTAGCCGCCCTGCCCGGCCAGCCAGAAGAAATTGGGCACGTCGGCGTCAAACCCCACCACGGGCAGGCCGTCGACCGGGTGTGTGCGCAGCCCCGTCCAAGCGCGTACGACGCCGGTGATCCCCAACGTGGTGACGGCGCCAATGCGGGAGATGAGTTCGCTGATGTCCGCATCCACCACCTGCGCGTCCCCCGGCTCGGCAGGGATCGACTCGCACGGGGAAATCAGCAGGTGCGGGCCGTCGGGGCGGAAGTAATACGATTCATCGGTTGGCTGCACCATGGGCCCGGCAGGGTTGACAGCATGTTCGGTGGACACGATCGCGGCGCTGCGCCTGTGCGGCACCAACCCGCGGGAACGCACCCCGCCCAGCTGCGCCACGGTGTCGGCCCAGGCGCCCGCCGCGTTGACCACCACACCGGCCGTGAGGCAGCGCTCCCCCGCCGTCACGGAAAACCCGGCACTGCCGTGCGGAACGACTGAGCCCACCCGGGAATTCGTCAGCACCAGTGCCCCTGCTGCCACGGCCTGGCTGCGATAAAACTCGATCAGAGATGGAACGTCCACTTCCATGGCCGTGCTGTCCAAGGCCGCCGCCTCGAATGCTCCGGGGTGCAGATCGGGGCTGCGTTCCATGGTTTCGGCGTGGCTGAGTGGCACAAGGTGTGCGTTCCGGGCCACCAGCGCCGCCACGTCATTCTGCGTGCCGAGGGTGAGCAGCGGCCGCGGAACCAGGATCGGGGCGGGAAGCCCAGCCGACATCTGTTCCACGAACTCCAAGGTGCGCATGGTCAGTTCCTGGATGGGTGCTGGGCCGTAGCTGGGCTGCATCTGCCGTGCCGAGCGGCTGGAGCTGTGGAACGCCAGCGTTGATTCTGCTTCCACAACCACCACCGAGAGTTGTGGTGCGAGCCGCCATGCCAGTGACAGTCCGGCGATACCGCCGCCAATGATCAACACGTCGTAGTCCATGGGGCCATGCTGGCACAACAACGGTCCCGCCGCATTAGCTGGAGCCGCATTGCATAGACTGGTGGAGAACACCTCCGTCCTCCGTTGTGAACAAAGTGAGCACATGTCCAGTTGTTGCAGCCCCTCGGGCCGGTCCGGCCACGAAGACCACTCCCCCGCAGACCAGCAGTCGTTCTCGCTCACTGTTCCGCCGACCACGTCGGGGGCAGGATCGCAGAACGCAGCCTTGCACAGCGCAGTGTTGCACACCGACGTGCTGATTCCCGGAGGCAGTTTCCTCATGGGTGACCCCTTTGATGAGGGTTACCCGTCCGACGGCGAAACGCCCGTCCACGAAGTGACAGTGTCTGAGTTCAGCATCGATGCCACGGCCGTCAGTAACGCAGCCTTCGCCGCGTTCGTGCAGGCCACCGGCTACCGCACCGAATCGGAGCTGTATGGAACGTCCGCCGTCTTCCACTTGGCTGTGCTGGCGGACAAGGACGACATCCTCGGCACGGCAGCCGGAACGCCGTGGTGGCTGAACGTTCGCGGCGCTGACTGGGCCCACCCGGCCGGACCGCTCTCCTCATGGCAGGAAATCCCCGACCATCCCGTGACGCAGGTTTCACACACCGATGCCCTGGCCTACTGTGCGTGGGCCGGCCGGGCATTGCCCACGGAGGCGCAGTGGGAGTTCGCAGCCCGGGGCGGGCTGGTGCAGTCGCGCTACCCGTGGGGCGGAGAACTCCACGGCACCGATGACACTGGCGGCACGGTGCACCACTGCAACATTTGGCAGGGCACCTTCCCCACCCTCAACACGTGCGAGGACGGGTTCCTGACGACGGCTCCCGTAAAGAGTTTTGAACCCAATGGCTACGGGCTGTACCAAACCAGCGGAAACGTCTGGGAATGGTGCTCGGACTGGTTCCTGCCCAAGTACTACAAGAGCTGCCTGGCCAAGGGGACCGTGGAGGATCCGCCCGGGCCAACCGTTGGCCGCGGCAGGGTGATGCGCGGGGGCTCCTACCTGTGCCACGACTCCTACTGCAACCGTTACCGGCTTGCCGCACGCAGTTCCAACACCCCTGATTCGGCCAGCGGCAATCTGGGCTTCAGGACAGTCGCTTCCGCAGCCAGCCGGTAATCACTTCCGCCTGCCGGGCTTGGAAGGCCCGCAGCGTGGGGATGCCCGGCGGTGCCGGCCGGCGCGACATGTCCAGGTAGTAGCCCGCCCAACCAGCCAGGACACCAGTGACTCCAGCGTCCGACGCAGCGGCAAAAACGCGGTGCTCCTTCAGAACGTGGTCCCAACCAGACAAGGGGTCCAGCGTCGTGGCATTGATCAGCACGCTGAGCGCGTCGGCCCACGGCGCACCCACCGCAGCCCACGGCCAGTCGAGCAGCACCGGCCCGCTGTCGGTCAGCATAATGTTGTCGGTGCGCAGGTCCCCGTGGACCAGCGATCCTCCGGCCAGGGCTTCCACGCCTTCTTTGGCCAGCCCGGCCAACAAGCCCAGATGCTCCGCTTCCCAGGCCGGCATCCCGGCCATAGGGCGGGATGCCAGCTTTTCCCAGCCCCGGAAGGCACCCCGCAGCGAGTCCTCATACTGCGGCAGCGGCACATCGGCAGGCAACTCCACGCAACCAATATCCGCCAACCTGTCAAGCACCTGCAGGAGTTCAGATTCCTGCCATGGTTCCCGCGGATGCGTGCCGGACACATCGTCCAGGACCAGCGCAACCCAGGTGCCGTCGTCGTACATGCCGAGGAATTTCGGGGCCGGGATGCCCGGCGGCAGTGCCTTGGCGGCGGCGGCCTCGCGGCGGTGCAGCACGGGTGAGGTCGCATTGCTCTCGGCGCTGACCGCCTTCACAAAAGCCCGGCGGCCCGAGGCAAGCACCACCCTGTCCGCCGAGCCCGGGGAAAAGCCGCCGGTCTGCGATTGTGCCGTGACGACGGTTTCACCCAGGATGCGTTCCACTCCCGCGCGCACCGACGGCGGGAGCTGCGCCCAGCTGATGCGGGTTTTCATGGCTGTGGTGACGGCGTGGGGCGCGGGGCCAGTGTGAGGATGGTGGCGTCGTCGGCCACTTCGCCGATCCTGTCCTGGTGGGCGCGCAGTTCATGCAGCAGTGCCAGCGCGCCGAGCGTTGTGGAGGTGCGTTCCAGGAACTCCTCCGGTCCCGCGACAATGCCAAGGTCGACGGCGCGCCAGGCCCCGTCGCTGGCCATCACCATCAGCTCAGGCGGCCCAAGCTGCACCACATGGGCATGATCGGCAGCTTCCGGTTCACGCCGGGCCACCCAGACGTTTCCGGGGGTGTTGCGGCTTTCTCGGTCCAGGCACAGCAGGCGCGCCCGTTCCTGGGGGTCCACCGTCCGGCGGGCTGCTTCCAACTCCACCCGCGTGTCAGGGAGCTCTGCACGCACGAGGTGGGTGGCGCCGTCGTGCGTGCGGACTACCACTGAGCAGTCGGCCAGGCTGGCGATCTGCACGCCCTGCTCATTGAGTTGGGCCACCGAGAGCGCGGCGCTGGGGAAACGAACCCGTTCCGAACCCACCAGCGCAGTGGCCCTGGCGTCGATGGTGCTCACCGCCGCGGCCAGCAGGGCACGGACACCGCCGGTGCTGGCCGTGCTTTCTGCCAAGACCGTGTTCAACTGCTGCGCCAGCCACTGCGGGTTCGACGCCGACGGCAGATCAAGTGGCTCAAGCAAAGTGGTGGCGCCGTCCACGATCCAAGCGTTGGCGCCGTTGAAGCCGCAGCTGTCTTCCTGGACGTGGGCATCGCCCTCAAATTGCACGCGTACGCGCTTCTCCCATGCCAAAGTCATGCTTTCATCCTGCCATGCATGCACCGTCAGTGCTTCGCGCATCGGGTCCGCACGCCGTTGAACAGGAGCCGCGCACGGTTTGCTGCCAATGGTGCGCCACAACAGGAACCGCGCATCACTAGCCCCTAACCGTACGCGACTTCATACCGCGGAACAGTGCGGCCACAGCCAGTTGCGCGTCAACTCAGCCGCGGGCCGCAACGAATGCCTGGACAGCCGCTTCCACGTCTTCCGGGCTGTGGCTGGCCGAGAGCTGAACACGGATTCTTGCTGCACCGCGGGGAACCACGGGGAAGCTGAACGCCGTGACGAACACGCCGTGGGCCAGCATCTCATCGGCCACGCGGACAGCCTCGGTGGCATCGCCAAACATGACGGGGACAATGGCGTGCTCCCCGGGGAGCAGTTCAAAGCCTTCCTCCGCCATGCGGCTGCGGAAAAGATCGGCGTTTTCGAACAGGCGGGTGCGCAGTGCGGCGGAACCTGCCACCAGTTCCAAGGCCTTGAGCGTCGCGGCCACGATCGCCGGGGCCAGGGAGTTGGAGAACAGGTAGGGGCGGGCCTTTTGGCGTAACATGGCCACGATCTCGCTCCGGCCAGAGACGTAGCCGCCGGAGGCACCGCCGAGTGCCTTGCCGAAGGTGCCGGTGTAGATGTCGATGCGATCCCCCACTCCTGCGTGCTCGGGGGTGCCTGCGCCGGTGGCTCCCATGAAGCCGACGGCGTGGGAATCGTCCACCATGACAAGGGCATCATATTTTTCGGCGAGGTCGCAGATGGCTTCCAAGGGGGCCAGGAAACCGTCCATGGAGAACACGCCGTCGGTGACGATGATGGTGCGGCGGGCCCCGGCGCCTTCGTTCATGGCAGCTGCGGCCTGCAGCTGCGTTTCCAGGTCCGCCATATCCTGGTTGGCGTAGCGGAAGCGGGAAGCCTTGGACAGGCGGATGCCGTCGATGATGGAGGCGTGGTTCAGTGCGTCGGAAATGATCGCGTCCCCGACGCCGAACAATGATTCAAACACGCCGCCGTTGGCGTCAAAGCAGGAGGAAAACAGAATAGTCTCCTCGGTGCCCAGAAAGTCCGAGACGGCGGTTTCCAGCTGGAGGTGCAGGTCCTGGGTACCGCAGATGAAGCGGACGCTGGCCATGCCAAAGCCGTGGCTGTCCATGGCGGCCTTGGCTGCGGCGATGATCTCTGGGTGGTCGGCTAGGCCCAGGTAGTTGTTGGCGCAAAAGTTCAGCACTGTTGAAGTGGCGCCGTCCAGCGGCCCGGCCGAGACATGGCTGGACTGCGGCGAGGTGATACGCCGTTCGGTTTTGAACAACCCTGCGGCACGGATTTCATCCAGCTCCGCGGCGAGCTGGTCTTTCATTGCGGTGTACATGGTGCTCCTTGGGTGAGGGGTCTAGTGGCGGGGACAGTTGGCGTTGGCGGGTGGGTGAGCTTAGGAAAAGACGGACCAGTCAAGGAGCACTTTGCCGCCTTGGCCGGATTTCGCAATGTCAAAGGCCTGTTCCCATTCGTTGGCGGGCAGGCGGTCCGTGACCACGGAGGACACCGCTGCACGCAGGACCGGGTTGGAGCAGACCATGGCACTCATGGTGTACCACGTCTCATACATTTCACGGCCGTAGATTCCCTTGAGCGTGAGCATGTGCGTGACCATTTTGGACCAGTTGATGTCGATGCACTCACTCGGCAGGCCCAGCATGGCAATCCGTCCGCCGTGGTTCATGTTCTCTATCATCTCCGGCAGCGCGGTGCGGTGGCCGGACATTTCCATGCCGACGTCGAATCCCTCGCGCAGTCCGAGTTCCCGCTGGGCGTCCCTCAACCGTGTGGTGGCGACGTTGACGGCCAGGTCTGCGCCCATCGAAGCGGCCATGGCCAATCTCGGTTCCGAGACATCGGTGATGGCGATCTTGCGTGCGCCGGCATGGCGGGCCACGGCGACGGCCATGAGCCCGATCGGCCCGGCACCGGTGATCAGTACGTCCTCACCCACCAGGTCGAAACTCAGTGCGGTGTGAACTGCATTGCCCAGCGGGTCAAAGAGCGCGCCCAGCTCATCGGTGATGGAAGGGTCGTGGTGCACCCAGACGTTTGATTCAGGGATCACCACGTATTCGGCAAACGCACCGTCGCGCTGTACACCCACCGAAACCGTGTTGATGCACATGTGGCGGCGCCCGGCGCGGCAGTTGCGGCACATGCCGCAAACCACGTGGCCTTCGCCGGAGACCTTGTCCCCAATATTGACAGTGCGGACGTCGGCACCCACTTCCACCACCTCGCCGTAAAATTCGTGGCCCGGGATCAGCGGCGTTTTGATGGTTGCCGCAGCCCATGCATCCCACGCCTGAATGTGCAGGTCGGTGCCGCACAGGCCCGTTGTGCTGACCTTGATTTTTACGTCACTGGACCCGGTTTCAGGTTCCGGCCGGTCGACGAGTTCGAACCCGGCATGCGCACCGGATTTGTATAAGGCCTTCATGGGTACGACTTCCTTCTTTTGGTGGTGTGCTTTCCATTACAGCCCCTAAAACCGTTTAGCACAATCGATACTTTCTCCATCAACGATTAAGTAATTACTAAATGGTATTCTGGCGGAATGGACCTTCACCAACTGCAAATGCTGCGCGAGCTTGGAGAGCTGGGAAGTGTTAAGGCGGTCGCCGAAACCTTGTCCATCACGCCGTCGGCCGTATCCCAGCAAATTTCGCTGCTCCAGCGCCAGGTGGACATCCCGCTGACACGCAAGGACGGCCGAAATCTTGTCCTGACGGATGCCGGCCGGGTGCTTGCCGACGCTGGCGCGGAAGTCGCCAACGCCATGGCCACGGCCAAGGCCGCCATTGGTGCCTACCAGCACGACGCCGGCGGAACCGTCACGATCAGCGGTTTCCACAGTGCAGGGCAGGCCCTCTTCGCGCCGCTGGTGCGTCGCTTGGCAGCCATGAGGGATGCTACGCCAACACACAACGTCGGAGTGCCGCGAGTAAAGTTTTCGGACGAGGACGTGGCCCAGCACGACTTCCCGGCACTGACCGCCAAGTACGATTTAGTGCTGGCGCACCGCATGGACCACAGCCCTGAATGGCCGCAATCCCGGGTTCGTGTCATCCCCTTGGCCCATGAACCGCTGGACATCGCCGTGGCAGCGGATCATCTGCTGGCGGCAAAGGCATCCTTGTCACCGCAAGACGTGGTGGCTTACCCGTGGGTGGCCAGTCGCAGTGGCTACTCCCCCGCGGACATGCTCAGTGCCATCGGCGCCGTGGCCAGCCAACCCATCAACGTGGTGCACCGCATCAACGACTACCTGGCGGCAGCCGCGCTCGTGTCCACAGGCGAGGTCATTGGCCTTCTGCCCCGGTACACCTCCAGCCCGGCCTTGAACCCGGGCGTGGTGCTGCGTCCGCTGACCGGCATCAGCACACGGCGCCGCATCGATCTGCTGTCCCGCCCGGAGAACTTCAAGCGCACGTCCGTAATACTCGTGGCCAAGGCACTGCATGACGTCATGGCTGAACTGACCGCCGACTGATCCCACCCCACTTCGTCGGCGGCGTGCCGTGCTGGCGGCGGGCCGTGCTGGCGGCGGGCCGTGAAATTTCACCAGCCGCCGCCAGCATGGCACGCCGTCACCACAGGGTTCCTCCTACCGGGCCGGCTGGCCTGCGTCGAAGTACGCGATGAGTTCGGCCGGAAGCTGGGGCACCTCCAGTGCGCCACCGCCGCTGCGCAGTGATTGCGCGGCCAGAACGCCGGCGGCCACGGAGGCGCGTGCGGCCACAGGCGAAGTGGCGGTGGCGCCGCCGTCGCGCACGAAACGTAGGAACTCGGCGATCAGCAGCGGGTCCGCGCCGCCATGGCCGCCGTCCCCGTCCTTGATCTCCACTTTTTGATCCGGCTCTACAAATCCGCCCTGGCTGCGGGTGGTCCAGACGTGGATGAAGTCCCCGGGTCCGTCGCCGAAGTTCTCAATCCGGCCCTCCGCGCCGATGACCGTGTAGTTGCGCCAGTAGTCCGGCGTGAAGTGGCACTGCTGGTAGGAGGCCAGCGCTCCATTGTCCAAGACCATCTGCATCATGGAAATGTCCTCCACGTCGATGACGGGGTTCAGTTCCGTCTGCTCCGTGGGCGGCCAATTCTCCAGTGAGAACCAGTCGCCCATGCGGCGGTCGCTGTTGTCTCGGCGGTTGGTGATGGACCCGTAGACGGCCAGGTCACCGATCGCCGAAACCCGCTTCGAGTAGCCGCCGGCGAGCCAGTGGATCACGTCAATGTCGTGTGCACCCTTTTGCAGCAGCAGGCTGGTGGTGTTGGCGCGTTCGGCGTGCCAGTCCTTGAAGTAGTAGTCCCCGCCGTTGCCAACAAAGTGCCGGCACCATACGGCCTTGACCTCGCCAATGGTGCCAGCTTGGATCAGCTCGCGCATCTGCACCACCACCGGCATGTGGCGCATGTTATGTCCCACATACAGCCGCGTTCCGCTGGTGTACGCCGCGGTGAGAATGGCATCTGCCGCCTCCAACGTGACATCCAGCGGCTTTTCGCAGAACGTGGCGATGCCCGCCTTCAACGTCTGTACCGCGATTTCTGCGTGGCGGTTGTCCGGGGTGAGAACCAGCACCGCATCCAGCCCGGCACCCAACAGTTCTTCCAGGTTGGAGGTGATGGCCGCCGTTGGAATTTTCTCCGCAGCATCCTTGCGTCCGCGCTCCGAGATGTCACAGACCATGACCACCTCGGACCCGGCGCCAGGCTTGTGCACGTGCCGCCACAGCGAGGCCCGCAGTCCGAACCCAACGATTCCGACCCGCAGGTCCGTGGTTTTCCGTGTGTGCTCAGGTGCCTCTGCCAGTAAATCAGTCACAAGTTCTCTTCTCTCTTTCACGTCATTCAAAAATTTCACAAGTGTTGCGGACGGTCGATGAATCGCGGACCAGTAGTTGCCATGGGAATGCCAACACAGTGGCGGGGGCATCCGGATGCTGTGCCCGATGCACCAGGAACTCAGCCAGACCTGAGAAAAAACCCACCGGGCCAACGGTGCTCAATGACGGAACCATGGCCTCGCCCTGGGTGGTGTTGCCAACGCCGAAAACTACAAGATCCTGCGGCACGGCGAGCCGTAGCCCTAGTGCCGCTTGGATGGCTGCGATGGCAGCAAAGTCAGAGGTGGCAAAGATGGCCGTTGGGGGGTCCGGTTGCTGCAACAACGCCAAGGTGGCCTGATAGGCACCCATTTCCTCACCTTCAAAAGGCGCAACATAATCGTTGCGGAATGCGAGACCGGCGCGTTTGAGACCTGCCAGGTACGCGCCATACCTGGGCGGGGCGGTGGTGCGCAGGCTGCGAGCCGGTGTCAGGCACGCAACTTTGTTACTACCGGCGGTCAAATGGTCCATGGCTTGATCCATGCTGTCTCCGGCAAGGGAACGGATCACATCAAAACCATCCGGCGCCAGCGTTTCACTGAACACCACCAGTTTGTTGCTCTTGGCCAATTTGGCCAGAAGTTGGGCGTCACCGGCCTCATCGGCGGCATCGATGAAGATGACGTCGGCCCCTTGGCGTTTGATCGCCGTGCGCCAGTCCGTGTCGGCAAGGATCATCGGCGTAATCCCGGCTGCAGCGACGGCGGCGCCCACGGCTTTGCTCACGGACAACGACCACGGGTCCGACAGCATGGTCAACGAGAGCATCATCAAATTCGACTTGCCGGTCCGGATGGTTCGTGCCGCTTGGTTGGGCCGGTAGCCTAGCCGAGTGGCGGCAGCGCGCACCCGCTCTGTGGTGGCCTCGGAAATGCCTGAACCCTTGCTTTTGGTCCGGCCAGCCAACACGTAGGAGACCGTTGCGGTGGAGACTCCCGCCTCTGCCGCCACAGTTTTGATGGTGGGCATGCTCATGCCAACCGCCTCCTTCTTCGTGTTGATGGGGTTGCCTGGCCGAGGGTTGCCGGCCCACCATAGCAGTGCGCCGGCAACCCTCGGGAGAAATGAACCGTTACTTTTTGACGGGCTGCAAAGTGAAGACGGGGGCTTCAGGGTTCAGGTCTGCAGCATATTCCTCACGGATTTTGTCGCCGCCTTCGGACTTCCAGCGCTTGAGGACGTCTGCGTGCTCGGAGACCTGGGCGCGGCCGGTGATGATGTCAATCGTCTTGTCCCGCACAATCTTGGTGATTTTCGGGCCGACCTTGGCATTGGTGTCGGAGTAGGAACCGTTCGTGGGGTTGCGCCACGCAAATTCGAGCAGTTGCTTCTCGGTCTCGTAAACGTACTTGGTCACGTCGGGGAAGCCGGGGTTGAAGTTCACCCGTTCCGGTGCGGTCATGATGTTCAACGCACTGACCACCCCGGGCAGATCCTTCAACCCTTCCTTGGTAAGGATCGGGTTGCCTTCAGCGTCAAAGTCGAAGTCCTTGCCAGCCTGACCGTAGTTCTTCATCAGGTACTCCTCAGTGCCAAAGGGCGCAGAGAGCCAGTTGACCAGCTCCAGCTGTTCCTTGATGCGCGCTTCGTCGGCCTTCTTGAACGCTGTGAATCCTACAGTTCCGTAGCCCATGTCATAGGTGGGCTTGATGGTGCCGTCGAAGCTGAAAGGCACCAGGATTTCGATGTCCGTTTTTGCATCCAACGCCTTGTAGCTGCCGAGGTCGCGCGGGCCGGATGTCACAACGGCGCCGAGGGAGCCGTTGATGATCTTGGCCTTGGTGTTCGTGACGTTGACGTCGGGGTAGAAGGCGCCAGCGGCAAAGAGCTTGGCGGCGTATTCCAGGCCGGCCACGTAGGCGTCCGTCTCATACAGGTGAGTCAGCGAGCGGTCAGCGTTGACGGCCCAGCCGTTGGGGGCGCCCAGCCATTCGGTGATCATGTGGAGCATGTTGATGTAGGCCGGTTCCAGGGCGTACTGCTTCTTGGCGGGATCGCTGAGTTCCTTGACCTTGTCGAAGAACTCGTCGGCGTTCTTGGGGTTCAGACCGCCCACCTTTTCCCACGTGGCCTTGTTGCCTACCATGACCTGGCCAAACGGCGTGCTGGGGATGGGGGCGCCCCAGATTTTTCCGTTGACGACGGCGGTGCGCCAGGAATCGGGCTTGAGTGCGGCCAGGTTGGGGTACTTCAGCACGGCGTCGCCGGAAAGGTGGGGGGTCAGGTCCTCGAACTTGGCTTCCAGCATCGGTCCGACGTTGGGGATGCCCTGGTTCGGTGGGATCCACATGAGGTCCGGCAGGGTGTCGCTGGCTAGGATCGTGGCAAATTTGGCGGGGTATCCGTCTCCGATGTCTTCAACAATCTGCATGTTGAACTCCCCTCCCAGCGAGGTGTTCAGGCGCTGCCAGAAGTCGTTGTCCGGCATGGCCGGTGCCATGACCTCGAACGTCTCGGACAGGACGCTGACAGGACCTGTCAAGGGTTTGGCCGTGGTCGAGGCAACGGGCTTGGGCATGGCGAGGAAGCCAGCTTCCAAACCATCTGAATTGCCTGCCAGTTCCGCAGTGACGGCAGTGAACTCCTTGTAGGTGGGCAGCGTTACCGTTTTGGAGGCGACAGCCCCACCGCTCTTTTCAGACTGGTTTCCGCACGCTGACAATGTTCCGCTGAGCGCCACGGCCGCGACGGAGATTCCGGCGAGGCCAAGGAAATTGCGGCGTGAAAATGCAACGCCGTTGCTGGAGCGTTTCATGATGAACCCATTTCTGTAGATGATGAAAAGTTGATGAAGCTTGTTTTTGCGTTGCTGTTGCTGCTCGACTTGGTGCCGGTCAGCCCTTGATGGCGCCGGTGATGACGCCCTTGTTGAAGTGCTTTTGAAGGAAGGGATAGACAAGCAGGATCGGCAGGAGCGCGATTACCACAATGGCCATCTGCATTGACTGCGGCGGCGGTGCGGACGTGACGCCAATGGCTTCAGCCATGGAGCCGCCCTGGACCACATAGTTGCGCAGCACCAGCTGTACCGGGTACAGGGTCTGGTCGTTGATGTACAGCATGGCGTTGAAGAATGCGTTCCAAAAACTCACCGCATAGAACAGCCCCACGACGGCGATGACAGCCTTGGAGAGCGGAAGGACAATCTTGCGCAGGATCATGAAGTCGCTGGCACCGTCGATCCGCGCCGCTTCAATGAGCTCAACGGGAATGTTCATGAAGAAGGAGCGCATCACCACGAAGTTGAAGGCGGCAAAGGTGCCTGGCAGAATCAGCGACCATACAGAGTTCAGCAGGCCCAGCTGCTTGACCATCAGGAACATCGGAATCAGCCCAGGGGCAAAGAGCAGGGTGAACAGGACCAACAGCAGCACAGGACGGCCGAACATGACCGGACGGCTCGTGGCATAGGCCATCGTGATCGTGACGAAGAGCGCCAGGAAGGTGCCCACCGCCGTGATGAAGGCGCTGACACCCAGTGCACGGAACATGAACTCACCGCTGAAGATCGCCTGGTAGGCGGCAAAGGTCGGGTGCGTGGGCCACAGCACGAATCCGCCGGCGGCGATGAGCTGGTCATCGTCGGCAATGGACGTGGAGACCACTAGGAGGATCGGGAGCACGATGGAAAGGGTGATTCCACCGATGATCACTGCCTTGATGGCGTTATAGAGCGGCGAAGCCGGTTCCTTCCACACGGGGCGGGAGGGGTTGAAGGTCAGGCCCTTGGCCTGGCGTTTGGCTGTTCGCCGTTCATGAATTGTCGTCGTCATGATTGTCTCCTGTTGCGGCATAGTCCTGGCGGGGGCCGGGAACTAGCCGACCTTCTTTTGAAAGATTCCGGGCTCGCCCATTTTGTGCGCGAACTTGTTGGCGGCAAAGATCAACAGTGCCCCAACGACGCCCTTGGCCAGTCCTGCGGCAGCGCCCATGCTCCAGCCGCCACCGACCACTCCGGCAAAGTACGTGAAGGTATCCAGCACTTCTGCGGCACCTGGCCCGACGGCGTCGTGCTGGAGGAGGAACTGTTCAAAGCCGACGCTGAGGATGTCGCCAATGCGCAGGATCAGCAGCAACACGATGATGGAGCGCAGGCCCGGAAGCGTGATGTGCCACATACGACGCCACCGTCCGGCACCGTCCGCAGCGGCTGCTTCGTAAAGCGAGCCGTCAATGGCGGCCAGGGAAGCCAGGAAGATGATCATGGCCCACCCTGCGTCCTTCCAGACCAGCTGGATGGTGGCCAGCAGGGGGAAGGTGTCCGGGTTCGTCATGAACGGGATGGTGTCCAGACCCAGATCGCGCAGTGAGTTGTTGACCAGTCCCGCCCCGCCCAGCACCTGCTGGAACAAGGCGATGACCAAAACCCATGACAGGAAGTGCGGCAGGTAGACCAGTGATTGGAACCAGCGGCGGATCCTGGTACTGATCAGTGAGTCGACAATCAGGGCCAGGCCCAACGGTACGGGGAAGAACAGCAGCAGCTGCCACACAGCCAGCACGATGGTGTTGCGCAATGCCACCCAGAAATCCGGGTTGAAGTAGAGATCGAAGAAGTTCTGCACGCCCACCCAGTCGCTGCCGGTGATGCCCAGGAACGGCTGGTAGTCCTGAAAGGCGATGACGTTGCCCAGGATGGGGATGTAAAAGAACAGGGCCAGGAAAATGACGCCGGGAATCATCATCAGCAGCATCTGCTTGTCACGGCGCAGCCTGAGCTTCCACGAGACTGCGCGGACTGCAATACCGTCGTGATGGGCAGGCTTTTTTGAGCGCTGTTTACGGCTCGGCGCCTTGGTGGGGCCAGTCGGTTGGCTGGTCGGCTCAACGGCTGCTTGAAGCTGCTTCACCGGCTCCTGTTGGGTCTGGCTCATCGACTCTCCTGATTCGTTTCCACGGTGTTCCCCCGACATCCTCGCCTTGGCCCGTGTTCTGGGCCAGCTGGTCGGTTAACGGTTTAACAAACATAAGTGTCACAGATCACTTCTGCAATCTACTGATGGGTATTGTTTTGAATTGAGCCAAATGGACAGGGCTCGGGAGGTAATTCGAACATCTTGGGCTGTTCAGGCAGCAAAAAGCCCCCGTTTGCGCTTTAGACGCCCGATGGACGGGACACTGAAAGCACAAACGGGGGCTGGGTCGCTACAAGCTGGGTCGCTACAAGCCTGAGCGCAGCGGGCTGGTGTCAGCCCTCCACGCCGAGCGTCTTCAGGATCAACTCGCGCACACGGCCAGCGTCGGCCTGTCCGCGGGTCACCTTCATGACGCCGCCCACAATGGCTCCCACGGCCTGAACCTTGCCGCCACGGATCTTATCCGCCACGTCGGGCTGGGCCGCCAAGGCTTCATCGATGGCCTTCTGCAGGGCACCGTCGTCGGACACCACGGCCAGCCCGCGCTTCTGCACGACTTCTGCCGGTGTGCCTTCGCCTTCAAGGACGCCGTCCAGCACCTTGCGAGCCAGCTTGTCATTGATGGAGCCTGCGGCGATCAGCTTTTCAATCTCCACCACGACGGCGGGCGTGACGCCCAGCGCGGCGGGATCGACGTCGGCCAGCTTGGCGCGGCGGGCAATCTCGCCCATCCACCACTTGCGCGCCGCTGCCGCAGAAGCACCGGCGGCAATGGTTTCCTCGATTTCGCCCATGAGGCCGGCATTGACCACATCGCGGAATTCCAGATCCGAATAGCCCCAGTCGGCCTGCAGTCGCTTGCGGCGCTCGGCTGGCGGCTCGGGTAGGGTGGCGCGCAGCTCCTCGACCCATTCGGCCGTGGTCACGATGGGCACCAGGTCGGGCTCCGGGAAGTAGCGGTAGTCGTCGGCGTCGGACTTGGGGCGCCCCGACGTCGTCGACTTCGTGTCTTCATGCCAGTGCCGGGTTTCCTGGATGATCTTCACTCCGGAGTCGAGAACGGCAGCGTGGCGCTGGATCTCAAACTTCACCGCATTCTCGACGGCGCGCAGGGAGTTCACGTTCTTCGTCTCGGTGCGGGTGCCAAACTTTTCCTGACCGTAGGGGCGCAGGGAGACGTTCGCATCGCAACGGACGTTGCCGCGCTCCATCTTGGCGTCGGAAACGCCGAGGTTCTTCACAATTTCACGCACGGCCGCAACGTAAGCCTTGGCCAGCTCGGGGGCGCGTGAACCGGCGCCTTCGATGGGCTTGGTGACGATCTCCACCAGCGGCACACCGGAGCGGTTGTAGTCCACGAGGGAGAAGTCGGCGCCCTGGATGCGGCCGGTGGCGCCACCCATGTGGGTGAGCTTTCCGGCGTCCTCCTCCATATGGGCGCGCTCGATCTCAACATGGAAAACCGTGCCGTCCTCAAGCTCAATGTCCAGCCAGCCGTCGTAACAGATCGGGTCCTCGTACTGGGAAGTCTGGAAGTTCTTCGGAGTGTCCGGGTAGAAGTACTGCTTGCGGGCAAAGGTGCAGTGTTCGGCAATCTTGCAGTTCAGCGCCAGCCCGATCAGGATCGAGGATTCCACCGCCTTTTTGTTCACCACCGGCAGCACTCCGGGCAGGCCCAGGCACACTTCGTTGACGTTGGAGTTGGGCGTATCGCCGAAGACGTTGGGGGCCGAGGAGAACATCTTCGTCTTCGTGTTCAACTCAACGTGAACCTCAAAGCCCAGGACGGGGTCGTACTTTTCCATGGCTTCTTCGAAGCTCAAAATGGTCTCGGTGCTCATTAGTTAGCCTCCTTGGCTGCAGCAGCGGTCTTGACAAGCTCGGCCAGCGCCGGCGCCTTGTCCAGGATAGGACCGCCCCACTGGGCTTCCAACAGGGATTCCAGCACGGCTCCCACACGGTACAGGCGGGCGTCCTCGCGGGCGGGTGCCAGCAGCTGGATACCGACAGGCAGACCGTCTTCATCGGCCAAGCCTCCCGGCAGGGTCAGCCCGGGCACGCCGGCCAGGTTCGCCGGGATGGTGGCAATGTCGTTCAGGTACATCGACAGCGGGTCGTGGATCTTCTCGCCCAACTTGAACGCCGTCACCGGCGATGTCGGGGAAATCAGCACGTCCACCTGTGCGAAGGCCGCGGCGAAGTCGTTCTGGATCAGCGTGCGCACCTTCTGGGCCGAGCCGTAGTAGGCGTCGTAGTAGCCGGCACTCAGCGCGTAGGTGCCCAGGATGATGCGGCGCTTGACCTCGTCACCGAAGCCGGCGGCGCGGGTGGCGCTCATGACGCGCTCAATGGTGAGCGGGCCCTCGGCGGGCAGGGTGCGCATGCCGAAGCGGACGCCGTCGTATTTGGCCAGGTTGGAGGAAGCCTCCGACGGCATGATCAGGTAGTAGGCACCGAGTGCGTAGCGGAAGTTCGGGCAGGAGACCTCGACGATTTCGGCGCCGGCGCTGCGCAGCAGTTCCACGGACTCGTTGAAGCGTTTTTCAACGCCGGTCTGGAAGCCTTCGCCGTGCAGTTCCTTGATGACGCCGACCTTCATGCCCTTCACGTTGCCCACACGGGCAGCGGCGACGAGGCCGGTGGAGGGGTCGGTCAGTGACGTGGAGTCGAGGGGGTCGTAGCCGCCGATGACTTCCTGCAGCAATGCGGAGTCCAAAACGGTGCGCGAAACTGGGCCGATCTGATCCAGTGAGGATGCCATGGCGATGGCGCCGTAGCGCGAAACGGCACCGTACGTTGGCTTCACGCCAACGGTTCCCGTGACGGCTCCGGGCTGGCGGATGGAACCACCGGTATCCGTGCCCAAGGCCAGCGGGGCTTCGAACGCTGCCACAGCGGCAGCGGAACCGCCGCCCGAACCGCCGGGGATCCGGTCAAGGTCCCAGGGGTTGCGGGTGGGGCCGTAGGCGGAGTGCTCGGTGGAGGAACCCATGGCGAACTCGTCCAGGTTCGTCTTGCCCAGCAACGGCATCCGAGCGGCGCGCAGCTTTTTCACCACGGTGGCGTCGTAGGGGCTCATCCAGCCCTCGAGGATCTTGGAGGCAGCCGTGGTGGGCTGGCCCTTTGTGACGATCAGGTCCTTGACGGCGATCGGCACACCGGCCAGCTCATGCAACTCTTCCCCGGCAGCGCGGCGAGCATCGACGTCGGCCGCGACGGCGAGCGCTTCGTCGGTGTTCACGTGCAGGAATGCGTGGACGCCGCGCGCTCCGCCGTCGACCTCGGCAATACGGTCAAGGTGCGCCTGCGTCAGTTCGACGGCGGACACCTCCTTGGCGGCCAGCTTGGCGGCCATGGCGGACGCGCTTGAACGAATCAGTTCGTTGGCAGTCATGGTTTAGCTTTCCTCCAAAATTGCGGGCACCTTGAAACGGCCGGAGGCGGCATCCGGGGCGCCGGAGAGCGCTTCTTCCACTGTGAGCACGTGGCCCACCACATCTTCGCGCATGACGTTCGTCAGCGGAATCGGGTGTGAGGTGGCGGGAACGTCATCCCCTGCAGCCTCGCTGACGCTCTTGATCGAATCCACAATCACTGCCAGTTCAGTGGCCATGCGGTCCAGTTCGTCGTCGCTCATCTCGATGTGAGCCAGTTGCGCCAGATGCGCCACCTCGTCACGGTTGATCGCAGCCATGGATCTCCCCTATATGAAAAAGAATATTTGTGTCGTTACTAGCTTAGTCGCCTCAGCCAGGGTCAAATCCCGCCTGCGTTTAGAGCGGGTTCTTCGCCCCTGCGCGCCCACACCCGGGACTTGTGGGCGGACAAGGCAAGCAGCACCAGAATGTCTAGCGGGAGGCCGAACACGTTGGTGGTCAGTGTGGTGGACTCGCCGCTGAAGAAGGCAAATGCTGCAATGGCCACGAGCAGGCCACTGTAGGCCATCGACGCTATCCTGGCCCAGTTGCTTCCGCGGAACACACCAATGGCAAGCAGCAGGTAGGCGGCCACACCCACGGCCCCCACCACGATGACGATGATGCGCACCACCGTCAATATTTGCTCATCCGCAGTGGTCAGGGACACGCCAGCGTCTTCGAGAAGTCCTGGCCACTGCGTGACAATCATGGCCACCGTCACCAGTCCCACCACCACGCGGATGGCCATCTGGACCACCCCCAAGGCTGTGGATGCGGGGCGCCGGCGTGCCAGTGCGGCCCTTCGCGCAGCCAGATTCGGGCCCAGTGGGTTTCCGTCGGCCGCAATGGTGACATGTCCGACGTCGACCACGGGCAGGTTGCCGTCGGTTTCGATCGAGTCCCCGCCGCCGTTGCGTGAGTGGTAGCCGGTGGCGAAATCCTCGATCACCCGCACCTCGATCCCGGGGCCACCCGACTTGAGTGTTTCCACGATGTGGTCCCGCTCCCTGTCAGTGTCGGCGTCGATCTTGTGCGTGATCTGCAAGGTGAAAAGTGAAAAGCCCACGGCCCGGTCAAAGGTCCCCGCAGCCAGCCAGTCGGCCCCATGCCCGCCCGGAAGCAGCCAACCATCCGGGCAACGCCAGAACCGCACATGGTGTCGCTTGGCCGGATTGCCCGCCACTTCCTGCTGGTAGGCGAGGTCCTGTTGATGGCCAAACAACAGCAGCGGGCTGACCGGTGCCTCGTCGTAGCTTCGCCTGAAGAGGGTGGAGGTGATGATGCGGCGGCTTGAGGCAAAAGTCACCGGATCCGCCCGAATCCAGCCGGACCGGGTCATGGCCTCATGCAGCTGGGTTTCACTGCCGACAATGGCAAGGTTGATGGGATCACCGAGCAGACCATCGCTGGTCCGGGCCCGGCCAATGAAGTAGTCCGGAACGTAGATGGACGTCAGAATGCGGTGGAGGCGAGGCAGCACCAAATAGGCCAGAACCACCCAGAACAGGACGAAGAACAAAATCACGGTCCAGCCCCAGACGAATCCTTCGGACAGGACCAGCCACGCCAGCCACACTGCTGCGAGGCCGCTGAAAGCGAAGGCAATGTTGTCCACCACCGCATTGATGGAACGCCGCCGCCCAGTCTCGGGATTCCGCGGCTTCTTGATCATCGCCGGCGATCCTTGGAATCGAAAGGTGAGGGGGTGCGCATGTGGCCATCATAGTGCCGGGCTGCACTCCCCTACCTGCCAGGTTCCGCTTCGACAGCTTTTACAACGCCATTCGGTAGACGCGGAGCATCTTGCCATTTTCCGGGATCGGCCAATCGCGCGAAGGAACCCGCGAGAAGCCAAGCTTGCGGTATAGTGCGTGCGCCGCCTGCCAGTCATCCCCGGTGGTGAGGCTGACTGCTTGAATGCCAGCATCTGCACGGGCCCTCTCTAAAATCCAGGACACCATGGCACGCCCGGCACCGCTTCGCTGCACCTTCGGATCCACCACCAGAAGACGGAATTCCAGTTCATCGGCCAAGGCGATGTCAGCCCACTCGTCACCGAAGACTGCCAGTGTGGCCGAGCCGATGACCATTCCCTCACGCTCGGCCACGATGATGTGTGCCGCTGCCGCACGCTCCCCCACCCGCATGATCTTTTGCATATAGGGGTATTCGACACTGTCAAAATACCCGGCGCCAAGGTAGGCGTCTGCTGTGATTCGCGCAACGGCGTCGTAGTCTGCTGTGGTGATGGCTCGAACTGCAATGCTCATGCGCGTAGGGGGTCCTCAGGCTGTGAATCAGATGTTTATTCAGTGCCTATTATGCCTGCCCACCGTCTTGGTTGCCTGTGAACAACTTCCCCAGCTCTACTCCCTTGGGCACGCCGAGCCCCGTGCAGGCGTCCCAACCGGGTGTGGCGTTGTAGCTGCCGTTGTTTCCATTGGTGATGTCGCGGAACCCCGGCGCAGCCTGACCCGGTGCCGCGTTGGCGTAAAGGACCGGGTGCAGCAGGCCCAGCCCGTGCCCGGCTGATTGGGCCAGGCGAGCAATGAGCGCCGCCCACAGCGGAGCGACGGCGCTGGTGCCGCCAATGACCATGTCCTGGCCGTCGACCCGTACTTGGTATCCGGTTTGCGGGTCGGCTACTGCTGCCACGTCGGGCACTCCACGGCCGGTAGGAATTTGGAGCGGCTTTGTTCCAGCCGAAACTCTCACATGTTGCTGCCAGGTGGGGAGTGGAAAAGCGTCGCTGACACCTCCGCCGGTGGCTGAATTGGTGGCGTCATTCCACACCACCTCCGAGGACACATGCCCGGTGGCCGGGTTGGCCAAAAGCCGTGTCCCCCCGCACGACAGCGCATGTGGACTGGAGGCCGGAAAATCAGCGTGGTTTCGCCCGTCAGCGGTCGCATCGGCGCTGCCATTGTCACCGGCGGCAACAGTGACGGACACACCCAGCAGGGCGGCGTCCACAAAGGCGCTGTCCATCGTTTGGCGTGCCTGCTCCGTCCACTCATCCTCACTTTGGCCCCAGCTGACGCTGATGACCGCCGGTGTGGGCGTGTCGTGGGTGGCCTGGACTATTGCGTCTGCAAAACCGGCATCCGTGTTAGGGGCAAAGTACACCTTGATGGCGGCACCGGGCGCCAACGCACCGACCACCTGGATGTCCAAGAGCACCTCCCCGTCGGCACCTTGCGGATCCTGGCCGGGTACATTCACAGCCCCGTCCACACTGACGGCGGTGACGGTGGGACTGGTGATGCCAAGACCGGCAAAGTAGGCGTCCAAGTCGCCTTGGTCAAACCCGCCGCCAAGTTCAATGATCGCCACGGTTTGACCCGACCCGTCCGCACCCTCGGGAAACTCATAGATCACCCCGAGCTGCGGCGGCGTGTAACTTATCGAAGCGGAGGCTGCTGGCGAGATGTGAAACTGAGTCCGTGCCTGCGCCCTGTTATCCAGGCCCAGCACTGCAGTAACCACCCCCTCCAGTGCGGCGGGCACACTCAAACCGCCAGTCCTGTGCCGGTAGGTTCCGGAACTGTTGGTGCCCGGATCCGCCGCGAGTTCCAGCGTGGTCCCGAAGATGCCGGCCAGGAGCCCGGCCGGACCACGGACCCGCAACCTGCGCTTGGCCGCATTGGCCTCTGTTATGGTGACGCCAAGGCCTTCCAATGTCTCCTTGACCAGATCCATGTCCTCGTTGCTGGCCCCATACTCGGCCAGCAGGCCGGGGGCTGTTCCGCCTGCGAGCGCACTGTCCGGGACGGCACTCCTGCGGCGTACGAACACACTTACTTCAAGCGGCTCTTCCCGGAGTGCCTCGGGACGCTCCTGCCTTGCTGCGGGCGGGGCGAGCACAAAATTTCTTGCGGGTTCGCGCTCACTTCCTGGCAGCGGGACCAGATCCGGCAGTTTGACCTGTTTGTTCGCACTGGCGCCATTGTCCATGCCTGTATTCATGTCCCTCACCGTTCCATGCTTATGCAGCCAATGCGCCTGTGGGGCGCCTTAGGGCTGATGATACGAGCCTTCTGTGGAGGGCACAATGAGTTGACTGCGCCCCTCACGGCTGGGTTTCTCAGCTGGTGCCGTCGGCAAGAGTGGGGCCGCTGTCCGCAGTGCGTGCAGCACTGGCTACGATGTCCTTGATTTCATCCGTTTCAAACCCGGAGTGGACGGCCCAGATGTAGGTCACGATGCCCACGAGTAGTTCCACGCCCATGCCCCAGGGGAACTTGAATATGGGATCGTCAAGCGGGCCGTAGACACCCAGGTAGCCGACTAGCATTGACGCCAACAGGAGCCAGATCAGCCACCACGTGGCGTTGACATGCCGGCGTCCCACGGCATTGCTGAACAGCCACACGGCACCACAGAATGCCAACACAAGCACGCAGAACACCACGTAATAGACAACAAACGGCCAAGCGCCAGGGCGCGCTCCGTTGCCGCCGGTCAGCACCCATCCGCTGACCGTGGACATCCAAATCCACAGGACAAAGAACACGACGCTGAGGATGCCGCTGATGACCGGACGGATCCAACCGCTCTTCCACGCGTAGTAGGCCGTGAAGAACGGCAACCCGATGAAAGTTGCGGTAATGACATTGGTCAGCGTTGAAAAGCCGCTCCAGTACAGAATCAACACGGCTGCCAGGAAGGAAATCGGTGACCAGAAATGGAAGGCACGAAGCCGGAATGGCCGCTCGAGGGCCGCGGCGGTCTTCCGGAGCACCGGCAGTCCAACACCGCCCATGATGTAGGTCAGCACGGCTGCGGAGCTGATGAAACCGACAAGCTGGTACCAGCTGGGCGCGGGGACGAAGAACACACAGCCAACAACAGCCGAGACCAGCAGTGCCAGCCACGGAATTCCGAAGCGGTTACTGACAGTGAATTTACGTGGCACGTTCCGGTGCACGCCCAGGCCGTAGCCGGTGCGGGCGCCGGTGCCCAGGTAGACCCACCCGGTAGCCATCGGGGAGATGGCGGCGTCGATGAGCAGGAACGTGCCCAGGGCTGCCAACGCGGCAAGGTTGGCGGAGTCAAGGGCGTGGAACAGCGGCCCGTCCGCCCATCCACCGGTTGTCAGCTTGTCCCATTGGCCGCCTTGCAGCCCCATGTCCTTCCAGTTGATGGCACCGATGAACGCAACCTGCAACAAGGTGTAGATGACGGCCGGAATGGCAATGGACCCGATGGTCGCCAAGGGCACATTGCGCTGGGGGTTGCGCACTTCCCCGCCATAGTCCAAAGCTTGGCGGAAACCCAACAGGGAAAAGATGATGCCGGTGGTGGCAATGGCGTGGAAGATCGGTGGCACGCCCAGTGGGGCAAAGCCGCCGTAGGAAGTGAAGTTGCTGCCGTTGAGGATGAAGAACAGGAAAATAAACGTCAGGGTCGGCAGGGCGATCTTCCACAGGGTGACCCACCGGTTGGATTCAGCAAGGAACCTGGCACCAAAGAAGTTCAAGATGAAGAAGACGGCCATCAGGATGAAACCGCTTACGATCCCTTGTGGCCAGCTCAGCAGTTGCACGCCGTCCACGGTGGTCAGGAACCCCGTTTCAGGGAACCTGCCGCCAAGGTACGTGAGCGTGGCTTCAGCTTCGATGGGTGGGATAGACACTACCGACAGCCAGTACGCCCAGCCGATGATCCAGCCGGAGAACGCGCCATGGCTCAGGAACGTGTACCGCACAATGGCCCCGGAACGGGGCAGCATTGCGCCTAGTTCCAGATAGGTCAGGGCGATGAGAAAAACCAGAACAGAGGCGATGATCCAAGAAAGAATGGCCGCCGGTCCGGCGACTCCGGCGGCTGCCAACACTCCAAAAAGCCAGCCGGATCCAATTTGGGCGCTTACTCCCAGTAACAATAATTGCGTCAGGGACAAATTTCGTTTGAGGCCGCTGTCCGCAGATTCGAAGGTCCCGCGCTCTTCACTATGAGCGATGGTCATGGTCAACACTTCCTTGTGTATGACTTCAATCGGTTGTTTTCAGCGTACGCCCGCTTTCCCCGGACAAGGAGGGTAGGAAGCATAAAAACTGCTAATCATGCGGTGTGGCGCGCAAAAATACCCCAAGTATCCGCTATTGTGCACACCTCAACAGCAGAAATTACTGCCACCGAGGTGGTGCCGAGCCAAATCCGCTGGCCGGAATGCTCGTTCCCACAGTGACGGCGCCTATCACCGCCGCGGACGGCAGCCTCCGCCCTGCGCACCGTGCCACCCAGCCGATCCTGCCACGCCTTGACGGCCGCCGCGGTACACAGATAGCCGGTGGCGTGGTCAAGTGCCTGAACCGGAAGCGGGAACGGTTTTCGCCCCCAAAGTGTTCCCTTCCCGCGTCCGCTATTCCACAACTCATTTGCACCAGCGAATCAAACCCGCGGCGATTCGCCCATGGGCCGCCCCAGCCGTAAGCATCAAGCCCAATGTCAATGAGCCACGGATAGTCCCTCCGCAGCACCGCCTCCGACAACCCGAACTTGTCCAGGGCATCGGGCCGGTAGCCGTGAATGAAGATATCGGCCCCGGCCAGCAACTCTCGAAGCGTGCCCAGCGCTGCCGCATCCCCCAAATCGAGGTGCGCACAGTGTTTGCCCACCGTCATCTCCGCCTCAAGCCCCTGCTCCTGCCAGCCGGGCGGGTCAATCCGCAGCACTTCCGCTCCGTACATGGCCAGGAACCGGGTCGCGACAGGTCCGGCAATGACCCCCGTCAGATCCAACACCCGCACACCCTCCAACGGTCGTGCCGCAGTGGCGAGGCTTGCGCGGGCCCGGGTTCCGGCGTCGTCCATTCCTGCCGAACGCGACGCACCCCAGTGGACAAGGGGTTCAGCTGCCACCGCCTGCCCTTGCGGATGTTTGTACCACTGTTGCAAGGACCGCATGAGGGCCGCGCAACCATTCGCGGCAACCACCTCCACTTCCAGCGCTTCCCCACTCCAACGTACGACGGCGCCAGCCACCTCCAGGCGGTCGGCGCCCGCTTCCAGCCCTAAGACTTCCAGGGCGGCGGCGCGATGGTGAGCCGCATTCGTATGCAGCCGAATCCAACCATCCGTGCAACGGTAGTCCCCCGCAATGGCGTCCCACACCGTCGGCAATTCCCAACCAACAGGGGTGAAAGAGAGCCCAAACCACAGGGACGCCAAGTTCCGGTCGACCGTTATCTCTGCGATCGGGGCTCCGTGGTGGGTGGCCAGTTGGGCAATGGCAGTGGCGGCGTCGGCCATGGAAGCAACCGCCATCCCCGTCACATCAAAGGCGGAGGGAAGAGCTGCATCCCCTGTCACCTGCACATTGGCGGGTACGTCGAAGGCACCCTTGCTGACGTCCATGGCAATACGGTACACCCGCAGCCGGACTGGGAACGCGGCTGTCCGGAGCCTTTCAGTTCACTGCGCGATCCATACTGCAGCTGATGTGGCTGTTGACGCTCAGCACCCGCATCAGCGGCAGTATGAAATTGTTCGTTGGCGACGAACCCACCTCTGCTGCAGTATCAGCGAGTCCGAATCTGTGGACAACTTCATGCTGTGGATATCTCCGGACAGGATTTCGATTTTCGGCCCAGACTGATTTCATGACTGCTCGATCAAGGCTTCCCGGGAAACTGGCCCGCCAGTCCTTCACTTACCGCGAAGGGCTCCTGGCGGGCGTCTCGGTGAGCCGAATGCGGGCAAGTGACCTGAGCGTTCCAAGCAGGGGGATACGGGTACCCCAAGAAGCCGGCCAACCACTGCTTGACCGGGTGCGGCCGTACACCAGCCTGGGCTTGGACAATTGGGTCTCCCATGTCACTGCAGCACAAATCCACGAAATGCCGCTGCCGTGGTTTGCCGAGGAAAGCAGAACACTTCACTTGTCCCGCGTACCCGGCAGCGCCCATTCCCGTCGGCGCGGGGTGGCCGGACATTGCATCAATCTGACCAGCAGCGACATCGTGTGGATCGAGGGAGTACCCCTGACAAGCCCGGCAAGGACGTTCCTGGATTTGGCCACCATACTGAGCCTCGACGACTTGGTGGCCGTAGCCGACCACTTGATCTGTGAGCATGACCGGCACTTTGGACCTTCCAAATGTGCCATCATCCCCGAGGAACAGCTGCGGGCCTACATTGGCGGCTTTCGCCATATGCCGGGACTGGTGAAGGCCAAAAGGGCGCTCGAACTCATGCGGGTTGGCGTGGACTCCCCTCCCGAAACACGGCTCCGATTGATCTTGCACCGTTCAGGACTCCCTGAATTTTTGCCGAACTGCAAGATTGCCGGGGGTGCTGGTGAATTCGATGTTGGGCCCGACCTGGCCTGCAAGGAATACAAGGTGTGCGGCGAATACGAAGGTGAAATCCACCAGACCACCGAGAAACAACTCCACGACCGCAACCGGGACGAGCGCACCCGCATCCGAGGATGGGTGCAGGTCAAGGTCTACAACGCCGACATGAAACGCGGCGATGCCCACGTCGTGGCAATGTTTGAGGCGTCACTTCGGCAACAAGGATGGCGCTCAAAGCCCTAGCCTGTCCATTGGCCGACAAATATACTGCAGCTCCTGCGGGTCAGCGTGTGGAAGCCAGATTTGCACTGCAGCTCCTGCGGGTCCCAGCGCCGAACACCCACCGGAGCTGCAGTACGAAACCCGGGGCCGGCGGGTAAACGCCGCACCTACTCCGCCGGGGCGAAGTTTCCTTCCATGCCGGGCACGCAGGCGCCCGTCCACACCGAAAGGACCTCTTCGCGGCTGGGCAGGCCATTGATGGCAGGACTCAGCTCCGGCCGGTGCACCCAGGCGCCCGCTTCCTCCGCAATCAGCGCTGCGGCGGCAAAGTCGTGCTCAAACAGACCGTATTCCAGGTAGCCGTCCACCCCGCCTTCGGCCACAGCACACAATTCAAGGGCTGCCGAGCCCAGGCGGCGGAAGTCCCCGAAGTGATCCATGCGCCCATTCAGCTCGGACACCAAGCGGCGCCGGAGCGCCGCGTCATTCGCCACTGCCGTGGCCAGCAGCGTCCCGCCCCGGGATTCGGTGGGGCCATGCAGCGCGCGCAGCGACTGAACACCGTCCGCACGGGTTTCATCCAACCACGCACCACCACCACGGGTGGCGAAGTACACCCTGCGCAGCGCCGGTGCGTTGACCACCCCGGCCAGCCATTGTCCGTCCGGCCCGGCCACGGCCACCGACGTGCAGTGGTAGGCGATGTTGCGGATGAAGTTCATGGTTCCGTCCAGCGGGTCAATGCTCCACCTGTATCCCGATGGCTCGGCCGGTAATTCCGGGGCCAGTTCCTCGCCCGTGATCACATCATGCGGGCGGGCGTCCCCGATCACGGCACGTACGGCATTCTCGGCAGCCACGTCAAAGGCCGTGACCCAGTCCGCGTCCGAGGATTTCTCCGTCGCGGCAAAACTGCCAGGGTCGCGTGCAGCGAGCACAGCGGCTCCTTCGGCAGCAGCTCGCAGGGCAACTTCGAGCAGTTCATCAACAGTGACGGCAGCGGGGGGCATGATGTTCCTTTGATTGGGGCTTACGAGTCGGTTTCTTGCACAGCAGTTTCCACTGCGACGGTTTCTTGCACGACGGTTTCTTGCACGGCGGGTTCCGCCGCGGCGAACGCCGCGGGCCCGGCGGTGAGCAACAGTTGGAACGCTTCTTCATCCAGTACGGGGATACCCAACGCTTCAGCCTTGTCGAGTTTAGTGCCGGCAGCTTCGCCAGCCACCACGTAGGACGTGTTTTTGGAGACGGAGCCTGCCGCCTTGCCGCCGCGGGTGATGATCGCTTCCTTCGCCTCGTCACGGCTGAGCGTGGGCAGCGTTCCCGTCACCACAATTGTCAGCCCTTCAAGGGTGCGCGGCGCGGATTCGTCCACGGCATCCGCCATGAGCACACCTGATTTCGCCCACGCGTCAACGATTTCCTGGTGCCAGTCAATGCCAAACCATTCAATGAGTTCCTCGGCAATGATGGCCCCCACACCGTCCACCTCGGCCAGCTGCTCGCGCGCATCTGGCGCTTTCAACGCTTGCTGGATGGCGGCCATGCTGGAGTACCGCGTGGCTAGGGCGCGCGAGGCCGTGGGCCCAACATGCCTGATGGACAGCGCCACAAGCACCCGCCACAGCGGCGCCGACTTCGCCTTTTCCAGCTCGTCGTACAGATCTGTGGTCGTCTTCTTGGGCGCCGAGGGCTTCTTGGCAGTGGGTTTGCTGTAGAAGTAGGGCACCAGCTCAAACTCGCCTGTCCCCTCAAACTTGCCGGTTTCCTTGTTCTTGGCCCGCTTCTCCCGCCATACTACGACGCCGGACAGGTCCAGTTGGGCGATGTTGAAGACTTGCGCTTCACTCGTCAAAGGCCCGGGACCGGCAGGAGCACTGATGCCGCCGTTCCCTGCGGGGTCGGGGCCCGGACCGGTGGTCAACGCCATGGCGGCCTCGTAGCCCAGCGATTCAATGTCAAAGCCGCCGCGGCCGGCCAAATGCGCCACCCGCTCGGTGAGCTGGGCAGGACAGGACTGGGTGTTGGGGCAGCGGATGTCGATGTCACCGTCCTTGGCCGGGGCCAGTTCGGTCCCGCACGACGGGCAATACGTGGGCATGATGAACTCCCGTACGGGCGGATCCTGCTTCTCCCGCAAGGCCATGACCGGCCCCACAATCTCAGGGATCACATCCCCGGCTTTGCGCAGCACCACGATGTCGCCAATCAGCACACCCTTGGCCTTGACAACGTCTTGGTTGTGCAAGGTGGCCATTGTCACCACGGAGCCGGCCACCTTGACAGGTTCCATGACCCCATAGGGGGTGACACGACCGGTCCGGCCCACGTTGACACGAATGTCGATGAGCTTCGTGTTCACTTCCTCGGGCGGGTACTTGTACGCCACGGACCAGCGCGGTACCCGTGAGGTGTGGCCGAGTTCGCGTTGGGTGGCAAGGTCGTCCACCTTGACCACAATGCCATCAATTTCGTGCACCACATCATGGCGGTGCTCACCGAAGTACTCAATGAACTCCATGACCTCCGGCAGCGTGTCCAGCACCTTGTAGTAAGGGCTGATGGGCATGCCCCACGACTTCAACAGTTCATAGGTTGCGGACTGCGTCGCCGTGGACAACCCCTCCCGCGCACCAATGCCGTGCACAAACATGCTCAGCGGCCGCTGGGCTGTTACTGCAGGATCCTTTTGCCGCAGTGAGCCCGCCGCCGAATTCCGTGGGTTCGCAAAGGGTGCCTTGCCCGCAGCGACCATGTGTTCATTCAGGATGGCAAAGTCCTTCGAGGCGATGAACACCTCGCCGCGGATCTCCACTTCGGTGGGAAAATTGCTGCCGTGTAGGCGCTGTGGAATGTCCTTGATGGTGGCCACATTGTGCGTGATGTCCTCGCCGGTGGTGCCGTCCCCGCGCGTGGCGGCCCGCACCAGTACGCCGTCGCGGTACAGCAAGTTCACGGCCAGGCCGTCGATCTTCAGCTCCGTCAACCACTGCGGAGCCTTCCCGCCCCGGTTTTCCACCGAGGCCGCAGCCTTGCGCAGCCACGCTTCCAGCTCCTCCAGCGAGAAGACGTCCTCCAGCGAGTACATTCGCGCAAGATGTTCGACGGCGGCAAACGCCACCGAGACATCCCCGCCTACCTGCTGGGTGGGGGAATCGCCGCTGACCAGTTCAGGATGCAGCGCCTCCAGCGTCTCCAGCTCGCTATACAGCAGGTCGAACTCTGCGTCGGAGACCAGGGGCGCGTCATCGTTGTAGTAGGCCGCCCGGTATTTTTGGATCAAGTCCACGAGGACGCCGTAGCGTTCACGGTCCGCGTCGTTGGGAATGGGCTGGTTTTCTGCTGGCTCGTAGCTCACGCTACTATCTTGCCCCATGAACGCCTGCACCACTGCACGGCTTCCTGCACAAACAAAAAACGCAGGTTTCCGCCCCCAAGGTGGAAACCTGCATCTTCTTTGCTGATCCAGCGCGTTGATCCAGCAAGTGGATCTAGCGTGAAGCGGTGATCTGCTCGTTCATCTGCTTGTTCACAACGGTCTTCACGTTGCCCAGGTCGGCGATGACGCGAGCCAGTGCCTTCTTGGACATCGGCCATTCGGTGCCCTTGAAGCGCTTGGCGTCAGGACCTTCCCAGAGAACCGAGCTGGCCTTGCTGTCAAGAGTTGACATGACCTGGGTGATCTGGTCAATGGCATTGCCAAGTTTGGAAGCCAAATCGGCCATGTCCTGGGGATCGCTACCGAGCATACCGGCCATGATCCACATCCTTAATTCGTAGAAATTTGCGGGCTTTGCCGCTCTTGTTTCGCCATGTCCGGGAAGTCCCGGCCAAGCGACTGATAAGAATCTATCGTGCCTTCGCCAACACCGTCGATGGGGACAACTCCCCCATCGGATTGTGACGGGCAAATTTGTTGGTTGGGAGCCCTAGCGTTCGTGGTCCATGGTGCTTGCCACTTGCAGTTTGAACGCCTTGCCCCGGCCCACCACATAGCCGCGGCCCGGGATGAATTTGTTGTTGCTGACCCTCCCCAGCGACGTGTTCATCAAGTTGTCCCCTTCAATGTCACCCGGGTTCATGAGCAGCCCCCGGCGGCCTGCCTTGAACAGTCCGGCGATGTTCCAGGCCCCTGACCACGTGGAGGTTTCCCCTTCACCCACCACGAACAAGTTGGCTTTGACGGCTGCCTTGATCAGCGTGACCAAGTCCATTTCCGCCTCCGAGTCGGCGAACTCCGTCACTCCTTCAATGAAGAAGGCAACAGCCTGGCTTTCGCTTTCCACCAATTCGATGAAGCGCTGCAGCTCAGGCTCCAACTCCCCCGCGGTTACAATCGACTCGTCCCACACGTTCAAGTTGGCGATGGCCGAGCGGCGCGAGCCGAAGTACACACGCCGGGTACCCGGCGTCGAACGTTTCAGCGCTTCAGCCAGCGTGACAAGTGCGGTGGTGCGGCCCGAGGACGGCGGCCCGGTGAGCATGAGCGCACCGGTGGCGTTCAGGCCGGCCGGTTCCAGGTTGTAGTCGTCAACCCCGATGATCACGTTGCCGGCGGAGGCAGCGGGGAGCACATTCAGGTCCAGGTTCTCGGGCAGGGATTCGATCCTCGGGGCGGCCTTGACCCCCTGACGGCGCAGCGATTCGGCCAGGCTTTCCACCTGCCTGGCCTGCAATGCCAGGTTGGAGGTACCACCAAAAACGGCGATCTGCACTTCGCCGCCGTCGATCATGCCGCGTCCGGGCGGGGAGGCCGGGGTCAGCACGTCGCGCGGCAGGCCCAGGTTGGAGTAGTCGTCCGTGGTGGCCAGCCGGAACACGAGCAGTCGCTGCACCGAGGACGCCAACGACGCCGGAAGCGACTTCGGGCTGTCACCGGCAATGACAATGTGCACACCCATGGGACGGCCGTCGGTGGCGATTTGCTGCAGCGTTTCGAACTGGTTCATGCCCGTGCGGAATTCGTAGAGTTCACGGAACGTGGCCAGCCCGTCCACCATGACGATGATGCGCGGCTCGTCCGGTTTGTTGGCGAGGCGGCGGTATTCGGCGATGGTGCTGGCCTTGACCTGGGCGAAGCTTTCGGCGCGTTCTTCAATGATGCCGCGGACGTAGCGCAGCAGCCGGCCCACGCGTTCGCCGTCCTCGGCGTTGATGATGCCGCCCACGTGTGGGAGTGCTTCGAGCATCTGCAGACCGTTGGAGGCGGCGTCGATCCCGTACACCTGCACCGGCCCGCCGCGCGGGGTGATCGCGGCGGCGATGGCAATGGTGCGCAGCGCCGCCGACTTGCCCGAACCGCTGGCGCCCAGGATGGCCATGTTGCCGTCCTTATCCGGTTCAAAGAACACGGTGGGTTGTGCCTGGTGTTCGGGGTCGTCCATGACGCCTAGCAACAGCTGCTCGTCCGTGCGTTGTCCGGGCAGCTTGGAGAAGTCGTAAATGCCGGACAGCTCGCTCAACCACGGCTTGCGCGGCGGCTTGACGCCCAGTTCCACGGCGGCCAGCGAAATGTTGTCCACAACCTTGGAGACGTCATTCGGCCCCGCCGATTCCTCCACAGGGGCAGCCGCCAGCTCCTGCTCCCACGCCGCACCGGAGCCAAAGTCCATTTCCACAATGTCGATGCGGGGGCGTTGCGGTGTGCGGGTAGTCCAGCCACCGGCGTAGCCCGTCTGGAAGCCCTGGATGCGCCCAGGGCCGGTTTTCGCCGCGCCGCGCCCCGGAATGGACGGGCTGAAGTATGCCGCTGTGTCTTCGCCGAGAATGTCCTTGGAGTCGTCCACGTCGGCCATGCGCAAGGCAATGCGCATGTTGGTGTTGGCGCGCAGGCTGTCCTTGATGACGCCGGAGGGCCGCTGCGTGGCAAGAATCAGGTGCAGGCCCAGGGAACGGCCGCGGGCGGCGACATCCACCACCCCGTCCACGAATTCCGGGACTTCCTTTGCGAGGGCGGCAAACTCATCCACCACAATGATCAACGACGGCGGAGCCTCGGGATCCGCTTCCCGCTCCATGGCAAGCAGGTCCTTGGCTTTTTTACGGTTGAGCAGGTGCTCGCGGTGGTGCAGTTCCGCTCGCAGGGACGTCAGTGCGCGGCGCACCAAGTGCGGGGAAAGATCCGTCACCAGGCCCACGGTGTGCGGGAGCTTGACGCAGTCGGCAAAGGCGGCGCCACCCTTATAGTCCACAAACAGGAAGGAGAGCCTGTCCGGGCTGTAGGCGGCAGCCATGCCCAGCACCCAAGCCTGCAGGAACTCGGATTTGCCAGCACCGGTGGTGCCACCCACCAAGGCATGCGGCCCTTCAGTTTTCAAGTCGAGATACATGGGTTCAACACCCTTGGAACCGACCAGGGCGCGCAGTGAGCCCTGGTGTTTGCGGTTCTTCACGGCGCGGGAGGAGACGGAGTTGTTTTCCAGCCAGCGGTCGGCGATGCCCGTGGTGCCTTCCACCAGGTCATGCCCGGCCAGTGCCACGTAGGAGACGCTGCGGGGAAGGTCGGAGTCGTCATCAACCGGTTTCCCGGCGTCCACCACAGGTGCCAGCATACGGGCCAGTTGGGCGGCCAGTTCGGCGCTGACACTCTCGCAGCTGACGGGGTAGGTCAGCTGGCCCAGGCGGACCTGGCCGGTGGTGGCTGTTTCGGCAACGTGGACAAAGTCGCGGCAGGGTGCCGGCAAGGCTTCGACGGATCCGGCCACCCACAAAACATGCACGCCCACATCGGCGCCATGCTCCACCAACCGGGTCAGCCGCGCACGGTCAACCTTGACGTCGTCTTCAATGATGACCAGCAGGGACGGCGTGGACGGCGCGGGAATTTCGAGTTTGGCCGCGTCAAGTGCACCGCGATGGGCTGCCCCATGGGCGCTCATGTTGGCGCCGCGGGACAACAGCAGTTCCTCCAGGGCTGCCAAGAGCACACCCCCGGCGCCGTGGCCGGACGCCAGATGATCCCCCGCCAGCGGTGAGTGCACCGACCCCACGTGCGGGAGCCACTGCAACCATTCCCAGCGTTCCTTGGACTCGGCGGAGGTGATGGCCGCAACAGCCAGCTCAGCCGGGGAATGCAATCCCACAGCCTGCAGCACCAGGGCTCGGGCGACGTCGTCCACCACACCGCGCGGACCCGCCACACCCAGGGCACCACTGGTACGCAATTGCGCCACGACAGGCACGGCGTCAATGTCGGTGAATTCAGTCTTGATGTCCTGAATCTCGGCCATGTACTCGGGCAGGGTGTTGTTCTCGTTGGATACCTTGACAGGCGTGCGTGAGGGCTGACGGCCCACCCCGAGCCGCAGTGACAGGAACGATTTGTGTTCCGGCCGGTGCGTCCACATCATTGGACCGAGCTTATAAATGGCGTCCACGGTCTCAGCCGTGGACGGGCTCTCTGCCAGTCGCACGGCCCGCTCCACCTGTTGGCGGGCCGTCATTTGCCGGCGGAATTCCGTGACCGCTCCACGGAACTGGATCACGGCGTCCTTCGTCTCGCGCTTGATATTCGCTTTTTGGTCCATCCAGCTGCCGATCATCATCATCGGCATCATGGCTATGAACACGATGCTGAACACGCTTTTCGTGACAGCGAACATCACAGCACCCATGAGGATCGGGGCGATCATCATCACGAGCGGGAAGCGTTCACGCCGCGGCCGCTGCGGTCCTGAGGGAAGGGTTTGTTCCTCCACCTTGAAGTGGGGCACCACTCGCGGGGAGCGGTTGAACTCCACCAACGGGCTGCTGGGCCCCGATTGCGCGCCGCGGCCCAGGCTCACAATGGAAAGCGTGGTTTCGCCCAAGGTCACCTCGTCGTAGGAGCCCAGGACGGCACGCGAGATCTGGGTGCCTTCCATCATGAGTCCGTTGGCGGAGCCGGTATCCGAGATTTCAATCGTGTCCCCGACCGTGATGCGTGCGTGGCGTTTGGACGTCATGGGGTCGCTGAGGCGCACGTCAACGTCAAAGTCGCGGCCCACATAGCTGGTGCCCTGGGGCAGCGCGAATTCCTTGCCTGTGTCAGGTCCGGCAATGATGCGCACAGTGGCGGCGGCCGGGCCGCGGTCCTGATGCGGCACCGCGAAGGATTCGCTGACCTGTGTCAAGGACACCGTGGCGCCAGGGCGCAGCCCCGATTCCAGCAGGTTGCCATCCGGCGGAAGCGTGCCGCCACGCACGCCACCCACCACGGACTCCTCCACCAACAGCGAAAGGTTTTTCGGCGCTTGGGCTCCCTTGCGGGAAGGATCCGACAAATACAGCTCGGTGGCGATGTCCCCCACCGAGGCCAGGCCGTCTACTGTGACGGCCAGGTTCTTGTCCTCCTGCGGTTCACGCCTAAGCGTCAGCCTGATCCTCATTCATCGTCCGTTCCGCGTTGTGAATCCAGCAGGGGGAGGTCATCCGGAGTGACGAGGTGGGAGGTGACGGCATGCTCCACCAAGCGTGCACGCCTGTTCGTGGCGAGCTTTCCGCCACCGCCGCGCAGGCCAACAACACCGACCCGGTCGAGTTTGTCGCACACATTGTCCAGCTTCCGGTTGAAGCGTGTGAGTGCCCAGCCGAGGCGCTTGGCAGCCTGCGCCGAGGACGGAATGGAGCTGAAGCCGGTTCCGCCGCGGCGCAGCATGGGCTCCGACAGTGCCACAATGAGCGCCTTCTGCGACGGAGTGAACACAACGGGCCCAATGGTGGTTGAACCGGCCGAGTCGTCCTCCCTGCTTTGGGACATGAATGAGGGAGCCGCAAGGTGTACGGAAAATTCGTACGTGGTGGGCCCGGCCGTGAAGATCACGTTCGTCTGACTGAACACCAAGGGAATGCGGGCACCGGGCGCCATCCACGCCTGCATGCCCCCGGCAGCGTCGGCAATGGTGGCCGAGAGCATGGTGCCAGCATTTGTCAGCCACCAAATGCCGTCGTACTTGCTCACCTCAAGGAATTTCCTGTGCAGGTAGGGGTTGTCGTCAACCTCTATGTCACCTTCACGGCCAATGCTGAAAATGGTCTCCGGCGACGGCTCGTACCATTCGCCACAAAAATCAATAGTCAATTCAGCCATGACGGCAACCCCCTAGTTTGCATGCTGTTTCTTGTTATCCCGGTGATCGTTAGGAGCACTTCTTCAGCTCCGGCGACTTGTGGCCGTTCTTACGCACCAAGTTCACGGAGATGCAGGACTGGTCGTTGGGCCCATTAACAACAAAGACCTTCGTGTCGGTGGTCGGCTTGGGCACGCCCGAATCGACGGCGCTGACCGAGGCCCACAGGTATATGTCGCCCTCCTGCGGGTCAGGGTTCGTCCAAGACCATTCAGAACCGCCGTTCTTGGGCGTCGCGGTGAGCTCGGTGACCGGCGGAACGTCCGCACCGATGACCAGCGCGGGCGGCGGCGTGACGCTCTGCTGCGCGGCGGGGTCGTCCTTGTTCGGGGCACCCACGGTGATAAAAACCACAATGCCAACAACGATGGCGGCTGCGAGCACCAGCCCCGAACCCAGTCCCAGCCACAAGCGTTTCCTTCCTGCCGGTGCACGAGTCGCCGCATCCGGCTCTGCTGCCGTGTCGCCGGCCGGGGCGGACCCGATCAGGTCGCTGCGCTGGACAGTGGAATCCAGCACAAAGTCCTGGCCCCGTGCAGTTTGCCGGCCTGGGGCGGAGTCGTTCCATTGAGTGGGCGAGGCGATCTGTGAATAGTTTTTACGAACGGTGGGGCCACCGGCAGTGTCCGAGAAGGCTGCCTCCGGGCTGCCAGCGGATTCTGACGGCAGGGTTTGACCGTTGCGGGTAAGTCCAGATGTGGATCCGGTAACCCCTGGAACGGTGTTGACCTGCGGCGGCGAGGTGAAGGAAGCATGCCCTGCACCCGGCTTTCTGGAGCCAACCTTCCCCGACCCCATCCCGGCCGAACCGGGGCGGGTCGGGAAGCTCGCACTTGAAGAGCCCTCCGGATCAATGGAGACAATGCTGCGCACCCGGGTGGATTCGCTGCCGTCATCCTCGCGTGCCTCGTGGGCAACAACCTCTTCCTGCACTTCAAAGGGGGTCACGGACAAGTTGAGGTCGGCCTGTACTCGCATCAGTGCACGGGCGAAGTCCTTGGCCGTTCCATAGCGGGAACTGGGCGACTTGGCCATGGCCGTGGCCAGCACAAGTTCCAACGCTTCCGGAACATCTGCACGGCCCAGGCGCGGCAGCGCAGCGGAGCTGATCCTGTCCGTGAGCTGTCGCTGCGAGTTGTCCGCACCGGGGATGACAAAAGGTGAGTGCCCTGCCAGCAGGGTGTAGATTGTGGCGCCCAAAGCCCAAATATCGACCTTGACGCCGTCGGTGGCACCAGCACCAAAGGATTCCGGCGGCGACCACGGAATGGACATGCCGCCGCCGTCTTTTTGTGCAGAGTCCATGGTGCCGGAGATGCCGAAGTCGGTCAACGCAGGGCGGTTATAGTCGGTGACAAGAATGTTGGCGGGTTTGATATCCCGGTGCGCAATGCCTGCGCGGTGTGCTGTTTCCACAGCGGATGCCACCTGGATGCCAATTTCCAGTGCCTTGTCGGCGCTGAAACGGCCCTGCCGGTACTGCATGTCAAGGCTCGGCCGGGAACAGTATTCCATGGCCAGGTATGAGTGCCCGGAGTCGGTGATCTCGGCTTCGAAAATCGTGACGATGTAGGGGTGGGCCGACAACTGGGCCATGAGGTTTGCTTCGGACTCGAAGCTGGCCCGGGCGCCTTCGGTTTTCAGATCCGCAGTGAGCACCTTGACGGCAACGCGGCGCCGCGGCCTGTCCTGCTCATACAGGTACACGTCGGAAAAGCCGCCCGAGCCCAGCACAGAGACAAACCTGTAACCCGGTAGTTGGGGCGGTGCCGCTGGTGCGCGCTTGACGCTCACAGCAGGCCGTCGAAGAGCAGCGAAACACCGTCGCCCAGTTCGGCAATGTCTCCATTGAGCAAAATAGCTTCCTCACCCTGGCTGAGCCGGCGCGGGGACTGGCCCTCGCGGACCAGGACTGTGCCGTTGGTGGCTTTGAGATCCACCAGCAGCACATCCCAACCGTCCAGGCGAACTTCCACGTGCGAGCGCGAAATATCATCGTTTCCGCTCGTGACCCGTACCAGGCGGGGCATGGCTCCGCCCATGACGCGGGACACGGACGGCTGGCGGCCAATGATCAGTGAGTGGTCCAACTCGATCACTTCACCACTTGAAATATGCATGGTACCCAGCCGTGGCCGGCCTACCTCACGCGGTTCGGAATTGATGCCGATTCCGCAATCCGAGCAAAGTGACCTGCTCGGTGGGTTGGCATGGCCGTTGGGGCACAGACGCGCCAAAACCATGGGTCCGCTCGGCGGACGTGATTCCAGGGTCTCGGTGACAGGCAGCGGCCGTGCCCCCGTGACATCAGAACGCATGACGGTGTGACCATCATGGTCCGGGTCGTAGGGTTGGTCGCTGGGTGAGTGCGGTTCCGCGGTCGCTGCGGGAGGCGCAGTCGGTGCGGCGGCGAGGTTAGGTTCGGCGGAGGCAGCAGGTGCAGTTGGTGCGGCAGGCGTGGCGGCTGAAGCCCCATTGCGCCACGGAACTGAGTCGATCAACAGTCCTGCATTCTCCGCGCCTTGGGCACGGTCAGCGGATGCCTGGTTTTGCCAGCTGGAAGGCCCGAGGTTCCGCACCCCGGGCACGGAGCCGATGGCCGAAGAGCCACCAGCCGCAGAGCCAGCAGATGAACCCACAGCCTGTGACCCGTCCACCTTCGCAGCGGCATCCTGAGCACCGGGCTGCGCAGCATTCCCGGGTGCGCCGGAATCTTCTGAACCGTTCCCGGCAACGGGGGGCTGGGGAGGCAGCGGAGGCATGGCGGGCCCGGCATTCTCCTCCATCGGCTGGCCGTCTTCATCGAGGCGCACCGCAGCGTCTTCAACACTTTTAGCGACGGTGGCGCCAAAAAGGTAGTCGTAGTTGGTGGTGAATCCGTCGTCGGGAGCTTCCTCCGCCGCTACCGCGGACGTGTCAGGTGTTGAATCCCCTGGAGTCTGAACCCCGGGCGCTTCGTCCTTAGGTGCTGCTTCCTCGGATGCCAGCTCGACCGGAACCTCCGAAGCTGACAGTTCCCCATCCTCTCCCCGCTCCCGGTCTTCCCCCTGCTCCGTGTCTTTCTCCTGCTCTGTGTCTTTCTCGTGCTCTGGGCGGATGGTGCGGTTCAGGTCCGCTTCGGCACTGTCCGGTACATGCACAGGAGCCAGTTGCGCCGTCCATTCCGCGTTCGCAGCCTCGGCGGTCATGGCAAAACCAGCAGATTCGTGCCCAGATTCGTGCTCCGAGGCTTGTTCTGCCGCAGCTGCCTGTGTTTCGCTGCCCTGTTCCTCGCTAACCGGATCTGCACCAACGTGTTCGTGCTCCAGCGGCTCCTGTTCCGCCTCCAGTTCCCGTCCCGGCACCGGTTCCAGTTCCCGTTCCAGTTCCTTTTGCAGGGAAAGAGCCTCGTCCGTAGCATCGCCGTTGTCTACAGCTTGTTCAGCGGCAGCCTCGACTGGCGCGGACGTGACCAATCCGCCGTCGTGCATGGAAAATGCGGAGGGGCCGGTGAGGTGCATGTTCAGCGACTGCAGGGGCACCACGGCCTCGCCGATCGGGAGCACCAGGGGTCCGCCGATGTTGCCGGGCTCGGCCATGGTCAGCACGAAGGAGTTGGGCAGCACCAGTGAGCGTTCGCTCCAAGTGGTGACGTCGCGGCCGGAGACCACGTCCTCGGCGTCCCCGGTGTACGCCAACAAGGTGATGTCTCCACGCAGAATGGCATGCAGGCGGTCGCTTTGGACCACGATGGCGAAGTCGGGCAACCCGGTGAGCCCGGTGCCGAATTTCTCCGTGACCTCGTTCAGCACGCCATGGATGGTGGGCTGGTGCGCAAGGAACTCCCAGAGGTGGGAAACAATGGCCGGGTCGGTCTGCCCGTGAAGGACAATGACCGATCCGTTGCGGACAATTCCCAGCCAGGAACCTGTTCTGTAGGTGGTACTAACCATGATTCTCCTGGTGCAGAGGGGCTGCGGGCGCATCGGGCTCGGCAGCTTGTGGAACGGACGTGGGATTGGAGCCTTCAAGAGCGCTGCCGGAGGGGTTGCGGACGGAGTCGGGGATGCTCTCAAGAACCTCGCTGGCAACAGGCCCGGCTGGCTCCGCAGTAATAGTTTCCTCCACTGTCAGCACACGCGGCAGGGTGTCTACGTCAACCGATTCAGCCGATGAGCCGTTGTTCAGGGTTTCCTCCCCCGCGCTGCCGTTGACGTTACTGGCGTCGATCACCACGGCTGTGATGTTGTCCCGCCCGCCTGAGCGCAGGGCTGCTTGGATGAGTGCGTCAACCGCATCCTGGGGGTGGCGCAGGGTGCTCAGCGCCCGGTGAATTTCACGCTCACCCAGTTCCCCGGTGAGCCCGTCGGAGCACACCAGCATCCGGTCCCCCTCTTCCACCGGCACCAACCAAAAGTCGGCCTCCGTGACCGAGCCTGCACCCAATGCACGCGTCACCACATGACGGCGCGGATGAACCAGCGCCTCGTCGGGAGTGATCAGGCCCGCGTCCACCAGCTCCTGGACTTCAGAATGATCCACACTGACCTGGGTAAGGACACCTTGGCTCAGCCGGTAGGTGCGCGAGTCGCCCACGTTGAAAACCAGCCAATACGGCACGCCGCGTTCCTCCACCAGCACCACGCCGGAGACGGTGGTGCCGGCGCGGGCGTTGGTGATCTCACGGATCCGGGCATCGGCCTGGCGCAGTGCAAGCTGCAAGTCCGACGCCGTTGCCTCCCGGGAGCCTGAGCTCAGGACGCGCTGGCTGCTCAAGACGGCGATGCACTCGCGGCTGGCAACCTCGCCTGCCTCGTGCCCGCCCATACCGTCGGCGACGCTAAAGAGCGGGTCGGCTGCGATGAAGGAGTCCTCGTTGAGTTCGCGGCGCAGGCCTCGATCAGTGCCGAAGCCAAAGCTGAGCCGGACGCCGGTTGAGGTTTTGCCCGGCTGGTCTTCGCCCGTGGGTTCCACTTCCGCGCTCACGCGTGATCCACCACAAACGAGCGGTCGCCAAAGTGCACACGGGAACCAATTTCGGCCAACATGGGAGTTCCACCCACCAACGGGGTGTTTCCTCCCCTGGCGCTGCTCAATGAGCTGCCGTTGGTGGAATTGCGGTCCGTCACCCACAGGCCTTCCGTGCTGATGCGCACATGAAGGTGTGTTTTGGACACGGATCGACTGGAGTCGTGGACACGGATCAGGCGGGAAATCATTTCACCATCGTATCCGGCAGGGTTGCGCCCTATCAGGGCCACGGTGCTGATGTCCTCAGAACGCCCATCATCAAAAGTCAGGCGCAGGGCCAGCGGAACGTTGACGGGACGGATCCGAGTCTCCCCCGCGGCGTCGTCGTCATCGGCCGCGTTGGATGTTGGCTGAACGTGCTGGACCTGCTGAACCGGTGCCGCCTGGGCAGGCTGCGCAGGACGTGAACTACCCGGCACGGCCGTGATGGGTCCCTGGTCCACGGGGATCTCAGATTGCGGGGTCGACGGCGGCGCGAAGGGATTATCCTCCTGCAGCGGCTGCGTGGGGAACGTCTGTCCAGGCCGCAACGTCTGCCTTGGCTGGCCTTCGAAGGACTGGCCGGGCCGGAGTGTTTGCTCTGGTCGGGGCTGCTGGATTGGCTGGTTCTGCTGCTGTGGCTGATTCTGTTGGAACTGCTGGTTTTGCTGCCCGTGGAACTGCACGGCAGGCGGAGCAAAGGATCCACGGCATTTTGCTTTTTGCGTCCCCTGCGACGTGCTGGCCGTGGAGCCGGAGCGGCGAAGCCCGCCGACTCCTGCGCCGGACCGTTCTGAACTGGACTGCCCTGAACGTGGCTGCTCGGTGTTGGACTGCTCGGCGTTGGACGGGCGAGCGGCGACCTCACCTCGGAAATGGTCGGAACCTCTGCTGGCACAAAGTTGGCCCGTTCAGCTATACCACCAGTTTCGAGGGGATCGCGGCCGGTTTTCACATTGAAGACGAGTGTGTGGGCCACCTTGTCGTGCCAGCCCTGCTTCTTGCCGTTCGAATCCCACGTGTTGGAGATGATCACCAGCAAGGGGCCGATGGTGGGAACAATGGAACTGACACCAATAATCAACAGGCGCAGGAAGATGGCCAGCACTCCGGCCGGGTGGCCTTCCATGTTGGTGGTGCGCAGTCCCAGCATGAGATTGCCAAGGGTCTTGCCCGACTTTGCCTCCCACAGCCACAACCAAATACCGTAGCCCAGTGACAGCACACTGGCAATGCTTAGCAGGATCATCAACCACGTGAGATCCACTTGGGCGTAGCTCCCCGCTTGGGTGACCTTGATGAGGCTTGCGCCAATGCCAGCAGCCACCCCCACCAAAATGGCGGGCAGGATCCCGTCGATGAGCTTGGCTGCAAGGCGGCGTCCCGCACCTCCCGGAACCAGTGCCGTAGCGGCAGCGATCCTCGGGTCCACACCCATCTGGCGCGGCGCCACCAAAGGGTGGTTGGACGAGGTCCCCACAGGAACAATGCCCGGCATCGACGTGGCAAAGGGCTGGTGGGCATGGCCGTCGGCGCCACCGCCGGCAAACCCGGCCGAGGTGCCCACAGCGCTGCCATCCGGGCCACCCAACGGCGCTGGGCTGCCCAACGGAACCGACGCTCCGGCAGGCGTGGCGGCGCGGTTTGTCACCGTGGTCCCGCACAGGGTGCAGAAGGCAGCACCGTGTGCAAGCACTGCCCCGCAATTCCGGCAGGGATCCGCCACTTTTTGCGCCATTTGTTTCGTACCCTTCTTAGGACTTCTTCATCAACCGGGCCAGTGGGCTGCGTTTCGCCGTCCAGCCCTGACCGTTGCCTGCATTGCTGTTCGCCTGGTCGCCAGCTTGCAAACTGCGCTCACGCGCCTTGCTCCGGGCACTCGACTTCACATCTGCCAGCAGAGACCTCGGGGAGAACTTTGCCCGCTGCCGCTTCCAGAATCCTACCGACTCGGTCATGCCCTTGACGGATTCATCCACATTTTGCCAATAACTGACCACTTCTTCTTCACTGGGCTGGCCCGGCCCGAAGATGGCGGCGTCGGCGCGCTCGGCCAGCAACGCCGTCGTTCCCTGACTTTCCGGGAACGCGCTGTAAAGCGAAACGGCAGTCTCGCGCCGGGTCCCATTTCCGTCGATCCCGGCACCAAGGTCCGTGGCCAGGCTGAGCACCTCGGACCAGCCACCGCCCACCCTGTCGCTGGGCAAGCCGGTGGTGTGGCGTTTCTTCCGGCGGCGTGTCTTGAGCACCACAACCAGGATCAGCGGCAGCGCGATGATGAGAATGGGAATGGCTGCCACTGCCGCAATCATCAAGATCATGCCGAAGATGCCGGCCTGCTGGTCCTTTTTGCCATCCGTGTCGAGCGCGTCAGGGGCGCTGTCCGGTGGCAGTTCAGCCGCTTCCTGCGGCGGGGGTGGCGGCTGCAGAACCTGCGGCTTGGGCTTGGATGCGTTTTGCGGCTCTGGCGGGTTCGGCACATGGTCTTTGTCAGGGGTCGGGGAAAAAGGCACCCAACCGAGTCCGGAAAAGTTCACTTCAACCCAGGCATGAACGTCCGAACCCTTGATCTTGGCGCTCTGGGCACCGTTGAGCGGGTCCTTCTCATCAAGGTAGAAACCCATGACCACACGTGCGGGAATCCCCAGGTGGCGGGCCATCAGCACCATCGCGGCGGCGTACTGCTCGTCGTCACCCACCATTTCCTTACCGCTGAGGAGCTTCGTGATGCGTGCGGCACTGTGTCCGGAGTTGGACGGGGTCTGCCCCTCAAGGCCGTTGCTGAACTTGCCTTCGCGTTGCAGTGCACCCTCCAGCGCCTGCACCTTCTTCAGCGGAGTGTCAGCTTCACCCACGATTTCGTTGGCTTTGGTGGCAACAACCTGCGGCACGTTCTCCAGCTTGGGCAGGCGCACTGAGCCAAAGTCGGATCCGGCCAGTTTGTTGCCGTCGACTTGGGGGAACTCCACGTCCATGGTGTACGAATCGCCCTTGGCCACGCCTTCAAGATTCAGCGCGGTGCCGGATTCCTTGTTCAGGTACAGCGTCGGGGTCTTGCCTTGTGCGCTTTCATAACGCAGGCTGTGGGCCACCAGGAGGCTGGGAATCCAGACTCCCGTGTAGCCGTCAATGACAAGGTCGACGTCGGACCCGGTCCCCTGTCCGCTCTGGTTCAGCGACGTGGGGTCACCAATGGGGGCAAAGGAGGCGGAGCTGTTGGGGTCCACGTTGAACACGACGCCGTCGTAGTTGTCCATTGCGGCCACGCGGACACGGCCATTCTTGGGCAGGCCGGCAACATCAAACAGGACAGTGTCCTTTTCATTCTTCACGTAGTCGCGGAACTTCGTCAGCGGAGAGGGCAGCTGATGCAGGTCCGGCGGCGGGATCACGGCGTCGCGCAGCACCTCGCGGCTGGTGCTTGTAGTCAGGACGGGGGCCGCCACCATGGTGACTGCCCCTGCCACCAGGATGACACCGGCAGCCATGCCGACGCTTCGCAAGAAAGAGGTCCTGGCACTGTCCTTGTCCTGGACCTGCTGGTTGGCTGAAATGGCGCCTGCCATTTCACGGCGCAGCAGTTCATGCCGGTAGGCCAGCCACACGATGGCCACGATGGCCAGCAGCGAACCGCGCAGCACCGGCAGGAACACTTGGGCCGTGCCAAAGAGGATGGCGGTGATGAACAAAACCAGCACCGGGATGATGGCCCAGTAGGCGTTGCGAAGCCGCCACGCCAAAGTGCCGGCAACTACAGCAGCCACAAAGGCTGAAAGGTACGGGACCACCATGACATCAACGCTTGTGCCCACCGGGGCCGCGAGTGTCAGCAGTTGCTTCCACGACAGCATGATGCCCAGCAGCAAGCCGCGCAAAGAGGACAGGCTGGGGATAAAGCCGAGGATGGCTTCGTGGGAAGCGGCCAAGGCACTGCCAAAGACCATGTAAACGACGAAGGCCAACCCCACCATGGTGATAAGGCCCAGCCGCCAGTGCGCGCCCAGAGCCGCTACACCAAGGCCCAGCATAATGGCGCCAAAACCGGCCAGCAGGTAGAGGGGATCGTGGCCAAACGTCGGCCCAAAACCGAGCACGCCAATGCCCAGCAACACTGCCAGCACGGCTGCGTCGAGGAGGAAATGCCACCACAGGCGGCTGCCACGGAACGCTGAAGGACGGAGCAAGGCAGCGCCACGTTTTTCGTGAGGCTGCTTGCCTTGGGGCTGCGCTGCCGCGCTCTGGGGCGCGCTCATGCGACAGCCTTTCTCAAAAGGATGGACAGATCATCAAGGTCGCCCAGGGTCAGGACGGTGAGATCAGCAATGTTGGCGCGCGCTGCTCGCGCACCCGTGTAGCAACGCACCGCAAACGCACGAACACCCGGCGGCACCGAGGCTGCTGCACTGCGCAGCTGCGCGGGAGTCACCTTCGAACCGACCACAAGGAACACCACGGAGGCGTTGGGCACGGCATCAGAGAGGGTGCGGGCCAAGTCCACGGAGGTGCCACGACGGTTGAATCCCTGCAATCGTGTCATGTCGTCGAGGAGGTTTTTTCCCGTTTCGCAATGCATGGGCCCACGCTGGGTCAGCACGCTGAGCTCGCGGTTCTCCTTGATGGCCTGGCGGCCCAGCGACGCGGCAGCCGAAATTGCCAACTCGAAATCGTCGTCGTGCTCGTATTCATCCGTGTTGACGGACAGGGCGACGGCCATGTGTGAGCGGCGCGTCTCCTCAAACTGGCGCACCATGAGCTTGCCGGTACGGGCCGTGGTTTTCCAGTGAATATGGCGGCGGTCGTCCCCGGGAACGTAGTCGCGCAGCGCGTGGAAGGCAATGTCCGAGCTTGACAGGTCCCTCGTGGTGAGGCCTTCAAGGTCTTTCAAGAACCCGGCAGCAGGACCGGCGAGGGAGGTGGTGCGCGGGTGCACATACAGGTCCGTGGGGTCTGTCCACACCAGTTGGCGGCGCAGCAATTGCAAAGGGTCCGCCCGCACTGACCGAACGGGGCCCACAGTGATGACGGCGCGGCGGGTGGTAGGAATCGTGAACAAGTCCTCGTGAACTTCGCCCGCCTTCATTCGCGGCAGGTGGAACAGTGCAGTAGCCTGGCCCACGGGAAGTTCCAGGGCGGCTGGCAGCACCGTGCGGGCAGAGGTATTGGCCACGGCGATGCTGCCCACGGCGTTGTCCCCCACGGCAACACGGGTGCGGGCCAGATCAAGTTTCACCGCGTACATGGACTTGCCCAGGATGAACGCGATGGCAATGAGCAGCAGCACCACGGCCAACAGGCCCGCCACCTTCGCTTCCTGCCAACCAAAAACGCCGCCAAGGATCCACAACACCACAGCCGCACCAAGGACCACGTAGCCCAGAGTGCTGATGGTAGCCAAGGCTGGGGCAATGTAGCGCCCGTACCAGGTAGTGGCTTTGGCCCACACGGGCGCCACATAAATTTTGGCGACCGCGACCGCTTCACGCCACAGCGATGCTGGGTGCAGGCGGGTGGGCTTTCCTTCGCTGTGGAACGGCCCGGAGAGGATATTCCCGACCTTTCCTGCGCTGGATTTGATGCTCATCTTAAACCTTTGACTGAATGTGCTGAACCGTGTTGCTAAGTGGCTGCGTGCTGGAATATTAGACAGAGGCACGCTGTTGCGGTGCGGCCACTTCGGCCATGACGCGTGCCAGCACCACCTCGGGGGTGGCCCCGGCGAATTCAGCTTCCGGGTCCATGACGAAGCGGTGCGTCCACACGTAGGGTGCGAGTTCCTTCACGTCGTCAGGCAGGACGTAGTTGCGGCCCTTGGCTGCAGCCCACACCTTGGCGATGCGCACCATGGCGATGGCACCACGGACGGAAACACCCAAACGGGTTTCCGGTGCGGTGCGCGTTTCTTCACACAGGCGCGAAATATATTCCAGCACCGCGGCATCGGTATGGGTGGTGGCGGCCAAATCAGCCATTTCCGACACGGCCTGGGGTGTGATGATTGCCTGCAGCGTTGAAGTCCGGTCGCGTTGGCTGGCGCCGGAAAGCAACTGCACAGTGGAGGCGTGGTCCGGGTAGCCAATGGATGTTTTGACCAGGAAGCGGTCGAGCTGTGCTTCCGGCAGACGGTAGGTGCCAGCCTGCTCAATGGGGTTCTGGGTGGCGAGCACCATGAACGGACGGCCCGTCTCATAGGTGGTGCCATCCATGGTCACGCGGGACTCTTCCATGACTTCCAGCAGTGCTGATTGGGTCTTGGGTGAGGCACGGTTGATTTCATCAGCCAAAACGATGGTGGCGAAGATGGGTCCCTTGTGGAATTCGAATTCCTGGGATTTCTGGTCGTAGATCATGACGCCGGTGACGCCGGAGGGCAGCAGGTCGGGGGTGAACTGGATGCGCGAGTTGGTGCCCTTGACCGTCGCCGAAAGGGCCCTGGCCAGCATGGTCTTACCCGTGCCCGGTGCGTCCTCAAACAAAACGTGGCCTTCGGCGAGCATGGCTGCAAGGGTCAGGCTGATGACGTGGGACTTGCCCAGAATCGCCTGGCCCACGTTGGCCACCAACTTCTCAAACGTTCCTGCAAACCACGTAGCCTGTTCCGGCGTCATGGACATAGTTCATCCTCTTTCAATTTTGTGAATTCGTGCATTACTCGCGCAAAAACCTGAATTAGTTTATCCATTAATTGGTGTTACTCGCTATTAGGGGTCCGGCGTTAGGGGTCCGCTCCCGGGGAGAACGGCTCAAAGATACGCCGCTCTCGGCGATGCAGGGGCCACCTTGCGTGCTGGCCGAGAAGATACGCCTCCCTGGCCAGTTGGCCCCGTCATCACCGAATCGACCCCGAGTAATCCCGACACGCCCTGCCACCGCGGCGCTAGCACTCCGGCATACCTGGCGCGGCTGTCAAGTTGGTGGACAAGGCCTTCACGAACTGCCAGGTGCTGTAGCCGGGCGTGGTGATGTGGTACCACTTGTGACTGTTATCCCTACCGCCCCAGTACTGATAGCAGTTGACCTGCACCGGGGTGTTGGCCTGTAGCCACTGCGACGTGCAGGTGGCAGGGCTGCCGGGCGTGAAGTGGTCACCGGCGCCCGCAGCCTTCTCCAAACAGCTCTGTGGTGACACTTCAATGGTCCAGGAAGTTGGCTTCGGCGGAGTTTTGGCCCCGCTCTTCGGCTTGACCGTTTGCACCGGACCAAAGCTGCCGATGGAGTTCACCGACCTCGCCTCAATCGTGGCCGCGGTACTGAAGCCTCCAGTGTTGAAGGAAGCGCTGCCGTTACTGGTCTTGGCGGACCACGCCCCACCGTTGATGCGAACCTCCACCCGCACCGCGTCCACGGCCCCGCCGGGGATGCTCCAGGCATAGCGGACGGACTGGCTGTCTGCCTCTCCGTTGGTCCCGCTGAGCCCTGCCGTGCCCGGAGCACCATGGGGCATCACGCCGCCGGATGGGGTGGAAGCATTCCCTGCCGCTGCAAAAGCGGTTGACTTTGCATAGATCGTCACCGTGGTGTTGCTGCCGTTGGTGGCCGGCACGGTTCCGCCGGGCACAATGGCAATATTGGATCCCCCGGGCGTCACGTTGGCAAAGTAGCTGATCTCCCCCGCAGTGGAACCGCCCATCGCGGCACCGCTGAGCGGGGTGAATTTTACGGTGACGCCACCCCCGGCTGCCCCCGTGTTGGCAGCGGCAATGCTGGGTGTCCCCACTGTTCCCGGTTTACTCACCGAACGCCTTCCGGCTGACGGGGCGCTGGCGTCCGACGCCGACACTTCAGTTGCGGCCACGACGCGGAAACTATAGCTTCCGGTTCCGTTGGGCAAGCTGACGGTGGCACTGAGGTTCGTGGTTTTCGTGGACTTTTGAGCCGCACCATCCAGGTACGTGGTCAGCGTGTAGTCCTTCAACTCACCGCCGTTGAGGTTGGGTGCATTCCAATCGACCCGCACTTGGTTCTGGCTGCCAACAGTGTCCAGCAACGCGGTTGCGGGTGCGGCCGGGGCAAACGGCTTGCCGGCAGGTTTGACAGGCTTGGAGGCATATTCGCTCCACGCCGACGGTTTCGGTGCACTGTTGACGGCCTGCACACGGAAGGTGTACTCGGTCCCGTTCGTCAATCCCTTCCACGTGAGCTGGTTGCCTTTGACACCGGTCCGCTGCGGATTCTGGCCAGCAGGCACCGGCGAGATCTCAACGTTGAATGACTTGACGGCCGAGTACTCGCCCACGGGCGTAGTCCAACTGACATCGAGTTGCGTGTCGCCGCGAACAACGATCGGCGCCGCTGGCTTGTCCGGCTGCTGATCAGGAGTAGCCGGGGCGGATGGTTTGGAGAACGCGGACTCCCCCACGGCATTCTTCGCACTCACGCTGAACGTGTAGGGTTTCGCGTTCTCCAGACCCGTGATCAGGCAGGTGTTCGTGGCACATTCCTGACTCACCCCGTCGCTACGCTTGACCGTGTAGCCCGTCAGCGGCGAACCGTTGTCAACGGGCGTGCTCCACTTTAACAGCACAGACTTGCTCTTGACTTCCTGGACCAGTGCAACCGCAGGAACCGCCGGCTTGCCCTTCACGTTCAAGGTGATGAGACCGGTGACCTCACGTGCCTTGTCGCCGGTTTTATCAGCCACCGTATAGCTGACCACCACGTTTCCGGTGAAGTCTTCCGGCGCCTGAACCGTGACCTTGTCCCCCGCCACGGCCACTTGGGTGCTGGGCGCACCTGTTGTCAGCTTGGCGTCGAGCACCTTCAAGGGAGTTTCAGGGAAGGGGTTGACGTCATTGGCCAGCACAGGCACCGTTTCAAGACGGCCGGCGTGGGCGTCCGGGACGGAGTCGTCATTCGCCACTGCCTTGGGCTTCGTCGAGGACGTCACGCTCACGCTCACCGCCGCCGCCACTGGCGGGTTGTGCCCGTCGTCCACCGAAATACCCAAGGTGGCGACCGAACCGAGCGCAGCATTCTTTCCCGCTTCCACGGTGAGCGTGCTGCCATCGAGCTTGATGGAGAGTCCTGCAGGCACGTCGCCGGAAAGGGCAAACTTCAGTGCATCCTTTTCGGGGTCGCTGGCCAACAGTGCCAGGTTCACGGTGCCGGATTCCAGTTGTGCCACGGTCAGCGACGTGCCTTGGAGCTTGGGGGCCAGGTTCTTCGCAGGGGCCGGGGCCACCTCGGTCATGATGGTCAGCGTAGATTTCAGGCCCGCGGGATCATCGGGACCGGTGCCGTCGGTGACCTCGAAGGTCATGGATCCGGGTCCGTAAAAGTCGAGCTTGGCAGCGTATTTCAGTCCGGTGCCGTCGGCCGTGACAGCATTGCCGGTGTCAGCGCCGATCATCTTCACCTTCTCTGCCACGGTGATCCGCGGGGTCCGGCCGGGGCGCACCTTCACGTACTCGGACAGTTTGGCGATTGCGGATTCCCCCGCCTGAACCTTGATGACGTCGTTGCTGGCCAACACCGGGTACTGGGCATCCAAACCGGGCACCCACACAATGGCGGTGGAGGAAAGCTTGTCCTGGTCGGTGACCGTGTATGGCACCATCTGGGGCTGTGCAGTCAGCGTGACGCGAAGTGTGCCGTCGGAATTCACGGAGGCATTGGGGTTTGGCAGGGTCAACGTCACCTTGAGTTGCTCGGCAACACCGTCGGGGTCCTCGTCGTTCTTCAGCACCGGCACATCGACGGTGTTCTTGCCCTGCGCTTCCGCCACGGTGACTTCGTCATCGCGGGCGATGGGTGCGCGCAGCGGGGCGTCGGGGGTGACCGTCATACGGATGTTCGCCGTTGACGTGGCTCCTGTTGGATCGCCAACCGTGTACCCCATGGTGGCGATGCCGGGGGCTGCGGGGCTTGTCAGCAGCACGCGTCCCAGCTCCGTCACGGACGGGGCCATCTCTTCAGGGCCGTTGAAGCCATCCTTGAGCACAAACAGCGCATCGGCATCGGGGTCGGTGTCATTGAGCACCACGTCCAGGGCCACCTGACGGCCCGGGCGCATGGAGATGAAGTCGTCGGCGGCCACCGGTGGGCGATTGCTGGAGTCTTGCGGGGCAATACCCACTTCCACGGTGCCGACGGCTTCGGCGCCCAGACGGTCTCTGACCTTGTAGGTGAATTTGTCGGTCCCAGCGGAGCTACCAGCAGCCGTGTACACAATGAAGCCCTTGCCTGCCACCGCCGTGCCCAGGGTGGGGGCAATGTCAATGCCAGCCAGCTGAACGGAATCGCCGTCCGGGTCAATCCCGTCCAACGGGATCTGGATCTTCGCCTGACCGCCGGCAATGACCCTGCCTTGGACATTCTTAGGAGCCGGGGGCAGGTTGCGCTCCAGGTCGGCGGCAATGATGTTGATGCTCACCGACGCCGAGTCCGACTGCCCGGAGTTGTTCGTGACCTTGTAGATGGCTGTCACCGCTCCGGGGGTTTCACCGGCAAGGAAGCGCAGCGAGTTTTGATCCACCCACAGCTTGCCGCTCTCGGCGGCAGGGGCGTCCGTGATCTCCGGGTGCTTGAGCGTTTCACCGTTGGGATCGAAGTCATTGGCGAGTACCGGGATGCGCACCACGTCCCCGGCACGGACATCGGCCACATCGGGGCGTGCCACGGGTGGCTGCAGCGTGGACGCGGAGGGGATACGCACGACGGCGATGGCACCCTTGGATGTGCCCTGGCCGTTGGAGACCGTGTAGCCGATGGTGACAGGGAGGCCGGGGTTGCGGATATCGGTAATCTTCACCACGTTGTGTTCCAGCACGGTCACTGAGACTCCTGCATCGTCGGGCACGTCGACGCCGCGCACCACGAGCACGCCGCCGGCCGGGTCGGTGTCATTGCCCAGCACATCCACCAGGACCGTTCCGACCACGGGCAGCAACGCCATGTCCTTCACGGCGATGGGGGCAAGGTCCGCCTGCGACGGGACTACATCAATGCGGATCAGGCCAGTGGCGCTCTGCGGCCCGTTGGTGACCTGGTAGCTCAGATAGCTCGCACCGAGGCTGTCCGAGGTGAACGTGAACGTCCCGTTGTCGGAAATGGGTGAGGTGGTGCCGTTGGTGGGCTTGTCGATGCTGGCCAGGCGCAGTTCCCCGCCCAGCGGGTCCTGGTCGTTCTTCAGCGGCTCCACGAGGGTGCTTTGGCCCACCACCACGCGCACATAGTCGGCATTGGCCACAGGGGGCACGCCGGCGGCGGGCAGCACGTTGACCTTGATCTTCTTTTCCACGATCTCGCGGGTGTCCGAGACCTTGATGGTCACTGTGCGCAGGCCGCTGGAGGAGCCGTCGTCGGTGTAGCTCAGCTCCCCGTCCGGGGTGAACTTCACCTGTCCCGTCTCTTCCGCCGAGGTGGCGCCAACCAGGAAGATATTGTCACCGTCGGGGTCGATCATGTCTGCCAGCACGTTTTGGCTGATGGTTTGGCCCTGGGCCACCACCATGGTGGTGGCGCGCAGGGAGACGGCCCCCGAATTCTCAGTTTCAGGGACCACGCGCACGCTCACGGTGCCCGTCGCTGTGCCGCCGCGGCCGTCGTCGTTAGTGTAGCTGAACGATTCCGTACCGGCAGGGGCGCCAGCAGGCACCACCAGCTGCAGCCCCGTTCCGCCGTAGACGGTTTGCAGGGTGCCTGCTTTGATCTCAGTGGCGCCGTCCCGCACGGTCAGCACATCGCCGTCGGGGTCGGAGTCGTTGTAAAGCACGGGCAGCAGCGTGGTGCTGCCGGCGCGTACGCCAAACTGGTCCGGTTCGGCGAGCGGTGGGCGGTTGGGTTTGGTGCGGTCCGGCAGCGTGTTCACCACGTTGGGGTCGGAAGAATCCTTGTCGGCGTTATCGGCATTCTTTTGGTCAACTGTGAGGTCGTCCCAATTGTTCACCAACATCAGGTTTTGGTTGACGAGCCACACGTCGCCGCCTGCGGTGTCATTGAGCACCACCACGTCGCGGTTCTTTCGGAACACGAGGTCCGACGCCGCCGTGGCCTCGGGGATGCTGACCGGCTTGGAATCCCCTCCCGGGCAGTGGAAGAGGTACTGGTTGGAGCCGTTCCAAGCGCCGTGCACACAACCGCCCTGTTGCACGGGTGCAAGGGGCCGGCCCAGCGAACCGACATCCACGTTCGTTGACTGCCCGCCGTCCAGCGGCTGAAGCACCAGCGCCTTGCCGGTTTCCAGCGCCACGAAGTCGCTCTTGTCACTGCGCTGCTGCAGACTGGCACCCTTGGCGTCGGGGATCACCACGCGCTTGTTGCCCGGCAGGAACACGGTGCCGGTCTCAGGGTCCAGCACCACGGCCTTATCCCCCACCACGGTCATCGCCAGCTTGCCGGAATCTGGCAGCCCCTCCACTGCTTCTTCCTTCGCTTCACCGACCTTGCCGTCCCCGCCCACCAAAGCCCGTGTGAGCAAGGCCGTGCGGGGGTTGAGCACAAATACTTCACTGGCGCCGTCGTGCGTTGAAAGGGCGACGGCAGCCCGTGCGTTGGAGATCTTCGCCAGGATGGGCTTACTGGTTTTTTCATCGAACGAGCTGGTCTCGCCGTTGGGCACGGCCCAGACCTTCCCGGCGGCCGGGTCGGTAACCACGGTGATGGCGCTGCCGAGGGAGAGCTCCTTGGTCCCGCCCAAAGCGGTGTCCTGGGTCAGGGTCATGGCCGGCACGTCCACGTTGTTCAGCAGCGTGCCGGAGTCGTTGTCCATGAACACGGTGCCGGCGTCCTGCAGCACGTCAAAGCCCTGAGTGGTGGCGGTGAACCCGCCGTCGAGGACCTTGGAGGGGACATTGAGGTGACCCACCATGTTGATGTTGCGGTTCGTCACCCACACGCTGCCATCGTTCAGGTCCACATCCGCAGTGCTGAAGCCGGGATAGACCAGCGCACCGGCGACAACGGCTGCACCCATCACTGCCGCGGCGGAAACGGAAAGGAATCGTTTGCGCGTGTTCTTGTGGGCGAAAACGTTTAAAGCCATGAAAAGACCCTTAGCTCAGCCGGTGGGTTGGAAGCGGCTGGAAATAACTTGTAAAAAGTGTGGTGCTGCGTGACGTGTGGCGCTGACGGTGCACCATCCGGCCTTTGGGCCACTGCCAGTTTTCCCGATGCTGCCGAACCCTGCAATGGGGAGTTGTGCCCGCAGGCTCAACTCCCCATTGCAAGGACATTTTTCAGCAGCGGATCTCCGCCCTGGTCAACAACGGATGTTGCCGCCGTTCCTATCCCGCACATCCACCGTGTTGGCTCGCACCCAGCGGCCGGCCTGCGGACCGCTCGACATGACGTACCAACTGCTGTAGGAGCCGGACCCACAGCCTGAGACTTGGACCCAGCCGTCGGCCCGGTCAAGCCATTTGCCCCCCAGGTTCACATCACCCCCAGGCGAAACAACACCACCGCATGTGGCGGGTGGCCTGGTGAAGTTGTTTTTTTCCCCTGGTCCCTGAGTACACGAATGCCAGTCGCCAACCATCACGATGACCTCGGTGACCTTTGGCAGCGGCGGATCGGGTGGACCTCCGGACTTGGCCGCCACGGCAGGTGAGGCGGCGCCACAGCCACCGGCGTTGCAAGCCCGTACGCTCAGCGTGGCAGTTTCGTTGTATCCGCCAGTGGCTGTCGAGTAGCTCGTGGCCGTGCCCCTACTGGTCCAGGCGGCACCATTGAGGCTGCTTTCGTAGCGCGAAATGGCGCTTCCATTATTGCCCGGAGCGGACCAGGTCCAACTCACCGTTTTCACAGTCTTGGGTGCGGTGCTTCCATTGACGCCGACCTGACTGGGAACGCCATAAGGCGACACAGTGGCTGAGGGGCCCGAGTAGTCACTTGCCTGGTTGCCGGGACCGCTGAGGGGCACTGCCCTGACATTGGCGTATACGGCGCCGCCGTTGGGCGAGGACAGTTGCACGCCGGAGGGCACACCGCACTTTTCACCTGCCGTGGACAGCTTGACGCAGTACTGCACTTCACCGGCAGAGTAGCCGTTGAGCTGAGCGGTGCCCAGCGGCGTGTACGTCACGGTGACGGCCCCACCGGCACCGGAAGTGCCCACCAGGGCGATCCCTGGTGGAATCACAATTCCGTTGATCTTGCCCAACGCGCGCTGCGGAGCCGACTGGGCCCCATACACACCTGCCCCGGCCTTGTTCGTTGCGCGAACACGGTACTGGTAGCCCACCGTTGACGTCCCCACGGTGAAATTGGCGCTGGTACCGGTCTCCACGACTTGAGTGACAGCTGCCTTGCCACCGCCGCTGCGCTCCACCTCATACTTCTCGATGGGTGCACCGTTGATGAACGGCTCTGCCCAACTGACATTGACCTGGCTCTGGCTGCTGGGGCCAACGGCCAGCGCCGTGCTCACGGTGGGCGCAGCCGGAGCCGACGGCAAACCCGCCGGGGTCACCGTTGCGGAATAGGCTCCCCAATCAGAAGGGTTGGGGGCATTGTTGATTGCCTGGACCCTGAATTGGTAGTCAGTGCCGTTGGCCAGCCCTGTCCAGGTGAGGGTGTTGCCGGTGACGCCCGCCTTCTGTCCGTTTTGGCCGGCCGGGGCCGGGGAAATCTCCACGTTGAACTTTGTGACGGCGGAGAATTCCCCTACCGGGGTGACCCAGCTCAGCTCCACCTTTTTGTCGCCAAAGGCACCCTTGGGCGCAGCAGGTGCGTCCGGGATGCGGTCCGGTGTGGCAGTGACGGAGGACGGCGACGGCGCGGAGGTCCCGACGTCGTTCGTGGCGGTTACGGTGAACTTATAGGCCTGCGCATTCTTCAGGCCCGTGATGGTGCACGTGTTGGTACCGCAGTCCTGCGTGCCGCCTGTCCACGCTACGGTGTACTTTGTGATGGGGGCGCCGTTATCTGCCGGCGGATCCCACGTAAGCAGAACGGCCTTGTCCTTTTCCTCCACGATCTGCGGCTTCGTGGGGGCGTCCGGTTTGCCCTTGACGGTGATGCGGATGCGCCCGTTGGCGTACCTGTCCTTGTCATTGGTTTTGTCCGCCACGGTGTAGCGGACCACCACGGTGCCCTTGTAGTCGGGATCGGTGTTCACGGTGACGGCGTCGGCAACGTGCGTGACCGTGATGCCCTTGCTGCCGGTTTCAATGTTGGTGTCCACCACCTTTAACGCGGTGTCCGGGAACGGATTAACGTCGTTGCCCAGCACCTTGATGACCTCTGCACGGCCGGCATGGGCGTCTTTGACAATGTCCTCATTGGCCACGGCAAGCGGCTTCGAGGAGGAGGTGGCGTTCATGACGATGGCAGCCACCACAGGATCATTGCTGCCGTCGCTGACCTGCAGCTGGAGGGTGCCGGAGGTGCCCACCTTGGTGCCGTCCTTGAGCGAAACGGTCAGGACGGTGCCCTTGAGGTCGGCGTTGAAGCCGCCCGGTGCGCCACCTGCCATGGAGAACTTGAACTTGTCCTTGTCTCCCGGGTCAATATCGAAGGCCAGCGGCCCAACATCCAGAGTGGCGGTTTCCTGCTGTGCCACATCAAGGGTGGAGCCGGTGAACGTGGGAGGGGTGTTTTTCTTCTTTTCCTCTTCCTTCTTTTCCGGATCCTTCTTCTTCTCTGGGTCCTTCGCCTTTTCCTCAACAGGGGCGGGGTCCACAAGCGTCATGACAGTCAGGGTCGACTTCAAGCCTGCAGGATCATCAGGGCCGGTGCCGTCGGTGACTTCAAAAGTGATGGAGCCAGGCCCGTAGAACCTGATGTCCGCGTTGTACTTAATCCCTGCACCGTCGCCGACAATGACGTTGTCATTGGGGGCACCCAACAAGGAAATCTTCGCGGCTTCGGTCAGGCGCGGCTTGCGTCCTTCCCGAACCTGCACATAGTCGGCCAGGTTCATGGTGGCCGACTCCCCTGCCGTCAACCGGATCACTTTGTTGCTCTTGAGCACGGGGTACTGCTTGTCCAGGCCGGGCACCCAAATCACGGCAGTGGCACTCAATCCGTCCTGGTCAGTGACAGTGTAGGGAACCATCTGTTCCCCGGCTTCCAGCACGACGCGCACTGCACCGGTGGAAAGTACGGACGCACTCGTTGCCGGCTTGCCCGGCGCGGACTCCACGGCGACAGCCAAAGCCTCCGTCACGCCGTCGGGATCGGCATCGTTTTCCAGCACCGGAACGTCAACGGTGTTCTTACCCAGCATTTGCTTGACAGTGACACGGTCGTCACGAGCGATCGGTGCCTTTAGCGGCGCGTCCTCCGTAACGGTCATGCGGATGTTGCCGGTGGCCTTCGCCCCGAACTTGTCCGCCACCGTGTACATCATGGTGGCGATGCCAGGCTCCAGCGGCGAGGTGACCAAGACCTTGCCCTTGTCCGTGACCGAGGGCGCCATGGACTCGGGACCCTCAAAGCCATTCTTGACAAGGCCCAGCTGGCCGCCGTCAGGATCGGAGTCGTTGAGCAGAACATCCAGCGCCACCTTGCGGCCCGGCCGGATGGTGATGAAGTCATCCTCCGTGACGGGCGGGTGGTTCATGGCCAGCTGCGGGGCCACGCCAACGTCTACCCGGGCAATGGCCTCGGCGCCGAGTCGGTCACGCACACGGTAGCTGAAGGTGTCGGTGCCTGCGGAGCTGCCGCCGGCGGTGTAGAAGATGTAGCCGTTGCCGGTTTCGGCCGTGCCGAGCGTGGGTGCCTTGTCGATGCCCACCAGCTCCACCGAGTCGCCCTCGGGGTCAATGCCGTTCAGCGGCACGGCGATCTTTACCTGGTCCCCCGCGATGACACGGCCGGTCAGGTTTTTCGGTGCCGGTGGCAGGTTGTGTTCGGGGTCGGCAGCAATGATGGTGATGTCCACCTTGGCTGAGGCGAACTGTCCTGAACTGTTGGCGACCTTGTAGACGCCGGTGACTTTCTTCGGGCTCTGGCCGGCGATGAAGCGTAACTGGTTTTGGTCGGCAAAGAGCTTGCCCGCCTCCGGGTCCCCCGTCTCCACCACAACAGGTGCCTTAAGCACCTCACCGTTGGGGTCGACGTCGTTCGCCAGGACGGGGATCGAGACAACGTCGCCCACCCGCACCACGGCCGTGTCTGGTTCCACGCGCGGTGGCAGCAGCTTGTCCGGGGCGGGAATCCGGATGATGGAAACCTCGCCGACGGCGCTGCCTTCCCCGTTGGAGATGGTGTATTTGATGCTCATGTTGCCGGTGAGCCCGCGCACGTCGGTGAGTTTCAGGACATTGCGCTCGACGATGACGGCGGAGACCGGCGAGCCCGGGGGAACGTCAACCGACTGGATGACGAGCACGCCGCCGGCCGGGTCCATGTCGTTGCCCAGCACATCCACTAGGACGGTTCCGCCGGAGGGCAGCATGGCGAGGTCCTTTACGGCCACGGGCAGTCCCTTCGTGTCCGCGGCCACCACGTCAACGCGGATCAGGCCCGTGGCGCTCATGGGCCCGTTGGTCACCTGGTATTCCAGGTAGACGGCGCCGGGGCTGCTGGCTGTGAACGTGACGGTGCCGTTGTCGGCGATCTTTGACACGGTGGCGTTCGGCGGCTTGGAGACGCTGGCCAGGCGCAGTTTACCGCCGGAGGGGTCCTGGTCATTCTTCAGCGGTGACAGCGCTATGGGCTGCCCCACCACGGCCCGGAAGAAGTCCGCATTGGCCACGGGAGGCACGGTGCCCCTGGCCTTGACGTTGACCTTTATTTTGCGTTCTGTGCTGTCCACGCCGTCGGAGACCGTGATGGTCATGGACTTCATGCCGTCCTTTTCACCGTCGTCGGTGTACTTCAGCTCACCGTCGGGGCTGGTTTTGATGACGGCGCTGTCATCATCGGAGACGGCGCTGATCAAGAAGATGTCATCGCCTTCCGGGTCCATCCAGTCCGCCAGCATGTTCTGCACCATGGTTTGGCCCTGCTCCACCACCATGGTGGCATCGCGCAGGGACTTGGGTGGCGTGTTTTCACTCTCCGGCACCACGCGCACATTCACGTTGGCCCCGGCCGTGCCGCTCCGCCCGTCATTGGCGACGTAGCCAAACTGGCCGGAGCCCTTGGCCCCAACAGGGACGTTGATCTGCAATCCGGTGCCACCGTAGATGGATTGCACTGCACCCATGGACGGTTCGGCTGCGGGCGGCTCCACCGTGAGCACGTCGCCGTCGGGGTCCGAATCGTTGAACAGCACGGGCAGGATGGTGGTCTTTCCCGCCCTGACGCCGTACTCGTCGGCGAGCGCTTCCGGCGGGCGGTTGGGCTTGGTCCTATCCGGCAAGGTGCTGACCACGTTGGGGTCTGCGGAGTCCTTGTCGGCGTTGTCGGCCTTTTTCAAATCAGTTTTCAGGTCATCCCAGTTGTTCACGAGCAGCATGTTTTGGTTGACGAGCCACACGTTGCCGGAGTTGATGTCGTTGAGCACCACCACGTCGCGGTTCTTGCGGAACACGAACTCCGAGTTTCCACCGGCCTTGGGAATGTCCACCAGCTCGCCGTTACCCTGGCAGGAAAGGGCGTATTTGTTGGCGCCGGACCAGGCTGCATGGACACAGCCGTTTTGCACCACGGGTGCCACGGCCTTGCCACTGGTGCCCAGCTCCAGCACCTTGGCCGCTGAACCGTCAAGCGGCTGGGTGAACAACGCCGTTCCGGTTTCGACGGCGACGAAGTTGCCTTCGTCCGTTGGCTGGGCCAATTTCGCGCCCTGGGCGTCAGGGATGGTGACTGTCTTGCCACCGGGCAGGAACAATTTGCCCGCCTCGGCGGAAAACGCGACGGGCTTGCCACCGGCAACAGTGAGCTGAACGTCACTCAACCCGGCCAGCCCCTCAACCTTCGAGCGGTCCTGGGAGGCGACCTTGCCGGCGTCGTCCATGACTGTGGAAATCAGTTCGGAGGTCTTGGGTGCAACCGTGAAAATTGTGTCGTCGGGGGCTGTGACCGAGACGGGGTTGTCCAGCCCGCTGAGGATCGGGACGGTGGTTTTGTCATTGAAGCCGGGCACTTCGGCACTGGGGACGGCCCAGACCTTGCCCAGGCCGGCGTCCGTCAGCGAGAGGAACTTATTGCCTTGGGATGTGGATTTGCCGCCGCCAAGACTCGTTTCCGCAGCCATGGCCATCATCGGGACGTTCACGGGGTTCAGCAGGTTGCCGCCGTCGCCGCTCATGAACACGTTTCCGGCATTTTGCACTACGTCAAAACCGGTGGTGGTGGCACTGAATCCGCCGTCGAGCACCTTGGACTGGTCATTGAGGTGGCCCACGAGCCCGTCGGCGCGGTTCGTCACCCAGACACTGCCGTCATTGAGGTCCACGTCGGCAGTGGCGAAGCCGGGGTACACCACGGCACCTGTGACAAGGGATGCTGCCACCAGGAATGTTCCGGAGATCCCGAAAATGTCCTTTTTGCGCAAGGATCTGCCCGTGAGTGCCTGCAGTGCCATGTAACTAACTCCCAAAACCTGTCTTCGCAGGGGAAGTGGTCCTGTGGCTCCCCCTGTTGCGGCGCGGCCAAAGTCAAAGGCGCCCCCGGCTATTATACGTCGAATGGACTAATTAGCACGGTAAGCTGCCGAAGGCCTGCCTGCGGGGTGCCTAGTCGACGACGATGCCTTTGCCCGTGCCACGGCCCAGCAGCACGGGGGCGATCTCGCCGAAGCCGCGCACATTTTCCACCGGCAGCTGGGTCAGTACGAACCTGTCGTCGTTGGTCAGGGCCGAGGCGGTGACGGAGTCCACCAGCACCGTGCCGGGTTGGGCCAGCGATGTGAGCCTTGCGGCGAGGTTGACGGTGGGGCCGTAAATGTCCCCCAAGCGTGAAAGGACTCTGCCCCAGACCATGGCCACGCGTGCTTCGGGCAGGAAGTCGTCCGCTGCCATGGCTTCGGCCAGCGCCAGCGAAATCTGGGCCCCGGCGACGGGTGTTTCACAGTTGAACAGGACTTCGTCTCCGATGGTCTTCACCAGCCGGCCGCCGCCAACACTGATGATGTCCGAGCAGACGTTTTCGAATCGCTGCACCAGGCGGGCCAGCGTTTTTTCGTTCATGCGCCGGGATAGGGAGGTGTAGCTGACAAGGTCCGCGAAGCCCACGGCGCGGGCCAAAGGCAGTGGCGCATCGTCCTCGTCGCCGCCGCGCCCCAGTTCACTGGCGGCCAGACCTTCCTCGGCCCGCACCGCCAGGCGCTGGATTCCTGCGTTGAGCTGGCGTCGGTAGGAATACACCAACAGTTCTTCAAGCGGGGCAATCAGGTTGGGCAGCTCCGACACCACGGCCCGGCGCGCTTCAGCATCGCTGATCCCGTGTTCGGCCACGAGGTCCTCCACGAGGGCCTCAATCTGCCAGACGGCCATCCTGTCCGTCATTTGACCGATGGAACGGGTCACGGAAATGGCGGTTTCTTCCGTCAGAAGCCCTTCCCTGACCATGGTGACCACGGTTTTCAGGGCGTCCTGGTCACGCGGTGTGAAGGCCACGTCGTCGTCGCCTAAGTTGGGGAAGCCCATGGCGCGCCAAATTTTCCGGGCAGAGAGCAGCGAAACACCGGCCCCGGCAGCCACGTCACGGCGTTTGAGCGTCCGTTCACCGCCTAAAAGCTGTGCCTCCAGGTCGCGCGTTTGATTACGTGTTGCTGGAGGCAGCGTTGGCTCGGGTGGATCAATAGTCTCTTCCAAGCTCGCGCAGCTCCTTCTCGTTCATTCCAACCTCACCAGAGTAGTCCCCTTGACGGAGTGTTTGCTGAATGGCAGCTCGAAACGCTCTTGTCCATGCTTTTTGAGTTTCTTCATTGAAGCGCTTCAACTCGGGCACCTCAGTGACAGTGCGCACGCGTCCTGCCAACATCTGCAGTTGAATGTCTCCGGAACCCACCATCTTTTGACGCCATTTCTGTACGGGCACCACTTGCTGGACTTGCTCAAACGCATGGGCTTCCTTGATCCTGCCAAAAATTCCGCGCCGAACCAATAGCCGCTTGTTCGTCAGCACGTATCGGGTGGTGGCCCAGCGCAGTACACGCCGCACGGGATACACCAGCAGCACGAAGATGCCGATGGCGAGCAGCACCATCACAGCCGACTCCCGCCACGCATCGGCGCCAGGCGCCCATCGTGAGAAAGGCCCCGCCTGCAGCTGCGCCAGCCCGGCGAAAAAAGCATAAACCAGCACCAGTGCCACCGTGATCGGCCAGATCAGGATCCGCGCATGCTGCCGGCAGCGGATTTCAACCTGTTCACCCTCCAGCAGCCAGTTATGCATAATTAACCGTGCCGCCGGTTCCCGTCCGACGCAGGTGGATCACATCCCCGGCGTTGACTGTGTGGTGTGTCCCGGTCGCGTCGCGCAGCACCAGCGCCCCGTCGTCGGCCAAGGCGGTGGCCGTTCCATACAGCATGGCCCCGCCGGGAAGCTCCGCCCGCACCTCCTGACCCAACGTACCCATGCGCAGCTGCGCCATTTCCAACACACTTGATCCACCGGCCAGAGGGCGCGTGGCATCCCCGCCCACTGCCACAAACTCCTGGTAAAGGTCCGCAAACTTCAAAAGGTACGCAGGCAGCAGCACGTTCCTGTCCAACTCCCCCGCACCTTCCAGCAACAAGGACGTGGCCCTATCCCCGGGCAGCTCATCGGCGCGTGCACTGACATTGACCCCCACCCCCACTACGACGCCGGGACCCATCGCAACGCTGGGCGCCGCCACCACCTGCGCGAGAATTCCGGCAAGCTTGCGGCCGCGCACCACCACGTCATTGGGCCACTTGAGCTCGGCGGGAACACCTGTGCAGGAGCGCACGGCATGGCACAGTGCCATGCCAGCCAGCACGGAAAGCCACCCATAGCCGGTTGCGGCAAATGAGGTTGCGGCAAAAGTCGGGTTCGCGCCTGCCTGATGGGCTTGCTCGCTGGGACGCAGGAACACACTGGAAATCATGGCTGCTCCGGCCGGGACCTCCCAGGACCTGCCCATCCGGCCCTGCCCGGCGTTCTGGGCATCGGCAATCAACACACTTAGATCGGGCCAGTATTGACCGGGTGCGGCGGCGCTGGCCGCCAAATCAGTATTCGTTGAGCCGGTTGAACCCACTACTTCCACCTTGGCGAAGCTGCCTGCCGGGTGCATCAACGAAGCCCGCAACACGGAGGGCTTGAGCGCAGGCTGGGGAGGGGAAGGTGGGGCAACGGTCATGGCATCAATCTTATCGGCCGTGGAGCGCCACTCCCCGCCCTCCCTGCCAGCCCCGTGCCGGGAAGGAACGCCGCGCTGGAGGAATGTCAGAGAGAAATCGGGCGACTTTGTAGGGTTCCTACACACGCAAGGGCAGTTTCCGTTACTAGAATGAATCTTGAGATTGCCCTTTTGTGCGGTTCCCACTTAAGGGTCGCCCGCTTCCACACTAACGAGCCGGAGTATCAATGAGCCACGATCTTTCAACGACAGCAGGCAAAATTGCCGATTTCCGCGACCGGATGGCTCAATCGGAAAAGCCCTCGGGTGAAGCGGCCATTGAAAAGCAGCACGCCAAGGGCCGCAATACGGCCCGCGAGCGCATCGACCTGCTGCTTGACCCCGATTCGTTTGTGGAGTTTGACGCACTCGCCGTGCACCGTTCCACCGCGTTTGGCATGGACAAGAAGAAGCCGCTAGGCGACGGCGTCGTGTCCGGCTACGGCACTGTCGAAGGCAGGCTTGTGGCCGTCTTCAGCCAGGACTTCAGCGTCTATGGCGGCTCATTGAGCCAAGTCAATGGCGAAAAGATTGTCAAGGTCCAGGAATTTGCCATGCGCAACGGCTGCCCCGTAGTGGGCATTAACGATGGCGGCGGCGCCCGCATCCAGGAAGGCGTGGCCTCACTGGCCATGTTCGCCGACATCTTCCGCAACAACGTCCACGCCTCCGGGGTGGTCCCGCAGATCTCCCTCATCATGGGCCCGTGTGCGGGTGGCGCGGCCTACTCCCCCGCTTTGACCGACTACGTGGTCATGGTGGACAAGACCAGCCACATGTTCATCACCGGCCCGGACGTCATCAAGACCGTCACCGGCGAGGATGTGGACATGGAAACCCTGGGTGGGGCGCGCCAGCACAACGCCAACACCGGAACGTCCACGTATTTGGCCACCGATGAAGCCGACGCCATTGAGTTTGTGCGCGAACTCCTTGACTTCCTGCCCTCCAACAACCTGGCCGAGCCGCCCGCCGTCGAGCATGAGCAGGAGCTGGAGCTCGACGACGCCGACCTCGCCTTGGACACGCTGATACCCGATTCGGCCAACCACCCCTACAACATGTCCACGCTGGTCGAGCAGATCCTCGACGACGGGCACTTCCTGGAGATGCAGGCACTGTACGCACCCAACGTCATGATTGGCTACGGGCGCATCGAAGGCCACACGGTGGGCATTGTGGCCAACCAGCCCATGCAATTTGCCGGCACCCTTGACATTGCGGCCTCCGAAAAGGCTGCCCGTTTTGTGCGCAATTGCGATGCGTTCAACATTCCCATCATCACCCTCGTTGACGTCCCCGGCTTCCTGCCCGGCAAGGATCAGGAATTCCAGGGCATCATCCGCCGCGGCGCAAAGCTGCTGTACGCGTACGCCGAAGCCACTGTGCCCAAGCTGACCGTCATCACCCGCAAGGCTTACGGCGGAGCCTACATCGTCATGGGTTCGAAGAAGCTCGGCGCCGATCTGAACCTGGCCTGGCCCACGGCACAGATCGGTGTCATGGGCGCACAAGGTGCCGTGAACATCCTGTACCGGCGCGACCTTGCCGCTGTGCAGGCCGACGGCGGCGACGTTGAAGCCCGCCGTGCAGAGATCGTGCGCAACTACGAGGACGAGCTGCTGAACCCTTACCAGGCCGCCGAACTCGGCTACGTCGACGCCGTGATCGCCCCTTCTGAGACGCGCATCCAACTCATCAAGGGCCTGCGGGCGCTGCGTGACAAGCGGGCCAGCCTGCCCGCCAAGAAGCATGGGAACATCCCGCTGTGACGAACGACCAGACACCGGTGGCCGAGCCGGCTGAAACTTCCGCAGCGCAGCCGTTTCTCTCGGTGAGCCACGGCAATCCGAGCGCTGAGGAACTTGCCGCCGTGACCGCCGTCGTGCTTGCCCTGCAATCTGCTGCCGATAACGACGATTCACCCGCCCCGAGCCGGCATTGGGCGCGTCGGGAGCAGCTGCACCTGCCGCCCAAGCCCGGTGCGGGTGCGTGGCGGCGGTCTTCGGGCCGCTGACCGAGAGGTTCTATGAGGCAGTTGCGGAGCGCTCGCGCAGCAGGTGCACCATGGTGTCCACCGAGTTGGCGATCCTATCCGCCGCATCGAGAATGGCTGGCTGCACGGTGGCTGACTGCGGTGAAATCTCGGGCAGGCTTTCGGCCAGGCGGGTGTAGGAGTCGCGTAAGTTGACGGCGCCACGGGCAGGAACCCCGGCGAGCACGGCCGCCTCACTCGCCTTGAGCGTTGTGGTGGCGTCGGCAATAAAGGGCTCCAGCGGTGCCAGCACCCGCTCGACAGGTCCCTTCGCCGCCGAGACGGACAGCCTGGCCGCGTCAATGACCATGGCAGCCTGGATGAACAGGTGGCTTTGAACCAGCAGGCCCTCGCCCACGTATTGCGTTGCCAGGCCGGCCACGGGTTCAGCCCGGGTCCGGTCCAGAGACGTTTGGGCATTGGAACGGGCCAGCCGGGCAGCAATTCTGGCCGCGTCGATGCTGGCCTTGCTCGCCGCGGGGTCAGACACCGCCGCCAAGTAGAGCCGGTATGAAGCCAACAGCTCGGCTAGGCGCGTCGGCAGGTAGCTGCGCTCCCAGGCGGGCCAAACAACCGTTGCTGCCACGGCCAGCACACCAGCTAGGACGGTGTCCACGAGACGCGGCAACGCCACGTCCGATGCGGGAATGCCTGATAGATCCAGCAGGGCCACCAAGTAGGCGGCCGTCCAAATGCTCATGAAAAACGCGTTGGGTGTGCCGGAGATCCTGACCCCAAAGACAAAGATGACGACCAAGGCAATTAGCGCATACGGGTTCCCGCTGCCCACCAGGAACGTGGCGGCGGTGCCAATGCCCAGCCCCAAGAGGGTGCCGGCCAGCCGGGCGGTGGTGCGCAGCAACGTCGCGGCAAAGTCGGGACGCAACAGCAGCAGGACCATCAGCGAGATCCAGTACCCGCGGGTGCTGCCCGGCAGCAGCCGGGCCAACCCGTCCGTGGCAGTGACGAGCACAGCCAGCCGCATGGCGTGCCGGAATATGGCCGAATCCAGCCGCAGGTTGGCACGCAGCGTGTCAAAGGGGGCTTGAACGGCAACCCTGATCCCGCCCACCGTCACGGGTTTTTCAGCGATACGGCCCTCCACTGCGCCGGGGGTCACCATGCGTGCACAGGCACGCAGCTGTCCGGCCAGGGCCCGGGCGTGAAGGGAGGCGAACCTTCCGGTTGGTGAATCGGGATGGTCCCCGATGATGTCCCGCAGCCGTTCCACTGCTTCGACTACGGGTTCCATCATGGAGTCATCGAATACCTTGCCTTTGCGCAGGGATTCGGCCGTGGAATCAAGGACCCGGCCAGCCGCCAGCAGCAGCGCGTGGACGGCGTCGGCCTGCGTGGAACGTTCAACCCGCTCAAAGCGCTCAAGGCAGTAGGCCAGTGCGATGACCTCCAGCCGGATCCGCTCTGCCTCATCGAGCAGCCCTCGGTAGGACTGCATGCTGGGCCCGTGTCCATGCCCGAATCCGGTGATGGTGGCCCGCGCGGCGTCCAGCTTTACTCCGGCCCCCGGCGTCATCATTTTCGGATGCGGGGAGCGGGTGCGCGTCGCCAGCGCCTCATAGACGGAAGCCAGGACGGCCCTTTCAGGGGCATGCCGGTGCACAGGCCAGCCGGCAATAGCCAGAAGAGCTTGAAACAGTCCGGCGGCAACCACCACAGCACCGATGCCCAGCGCACTGGCGGGCGGAAGCTCAAACCTGTTCAGCACTATGGCCACCGCCGTGCCAGCGATGCCGATTTGGGCCACCACGGGACCCAGTGCCATGAGCATGCCGCTGGTGAAGGAAAACACCGCAATCAATAGCAGCGAGAGCAAAACGGAGTGCGAGGTCAGCACGGACAGTCCGCCGCCAATACCCGCAGCCAGGGACGTCATGCCCATGCGCGAGAACCGCAGCCGGTAGCTGCCGGGCCTGTCGGCAAAGGCGGCAAACATGGCCCCGACCCCGCCAAAGACGGCGACGGGAATGCTCCCGGCTGCCACACCGATCACCAACGGCACGGCGATCCCAACGGCGTTGCGAGCTGCAACGACCGGGTCCGACTGGGAGAAGTCCAGCCGCAAGGACTTCTTTACCGTTGCGGCGACTGACGAAGTAGCTGACACGTTTCTAAGTATTGCAGTCATTGGCCCACGCAGGCGTGCCTTGGCCTCGCCTGTCCTGAAGCAACTAGGCTCAACCCATGAGCCCCGACACAACTCCTCTGCCCCGCCCCGCCACCGCCGTCGACGCCGCTGCCAACTCCTACACTGACCGGCTGCTTGAGCTTGATCCCGGCTTTGCCACTGAGTTGGGCCGGCTCGGGCATGAGAGCGAGTACCGCGACTTCTCCCCCGCCGGGCTTGAGGCTGCAGCCGATGCCGCCCGCCACGCCCTGGCCGAGCTGAACGGTTTGGCGCCGGAGGATGCGGTGGACAGGACCACGCTGCACGCAATGCGCGAGCGGCTGGGCCTGGCCGTTGAGCTCCACGAGACCGGCTGGCCGCTGGCAGATCTAAACAACATCGCCTCCCCTGCGCAGGAAATTCGGGCTATTTTCGATTTGATGCCCACGGCAACGCTCACCCACTGGGAACACCTCGCCGCCCGGCTGGCGAACGTTCCAGCAGCCATCGACGGCTACATCGCCTCCTTGCGCGCAGGTGCCGGCCGCGGTCTTATCGCGGCCCGGCGGCAGGTGACCACGGTGATCGAGCAGTCCGAACGCCATGCTGCCTCCGACGGCTTCTTCCTCACTCTGGCCCGGGATGCAGCGTTGGACTTCCCTTCCGCTGATTCCACGTCCGTCTCCAGTTCCGAGCACGACGCCGGGACCTCCCTCCCTGCCGAGCTCACCAGTGCGCTGCTCGCCAATGCGGAGCTGGCCCGCACCGGTTACGGGGCCCTTGTTGCGTTCCTGCGCGAGGAACTGCTGCCGGTGGCACCCGAGGCGGATGCCGTGGGCCGGGAACGCTACGCACTGGCGTCACGCACGTTTCTGGGCTCCGCCGTCGACCTTGAGGAAACGTACGCCTGGGGTGTGGCGGAACTGGACCGGGTCATTGCCGAACAGCAGGCCGTGGCACAGCAGCTCAAACCCGGCGCGTCCATCACGGAAGCCAAGGAACTGCTCAATGATGATCCTGCCCGGATGCTGCACGGTACGGCGGCGCTGACGCAGTGGATGCAAAAGCTCTCAGACACGGCCATGGCGGAGCTGGCAGGGGCGCAGTTCGACATCCCGGAGATCATGCGGAAGCTCGAATGTCGGATCGCTCCCACCCACGACGGTGGTATTTACTACACCGGCCCCTCCGAAGATTTCTCCCGCCCAGGGCGCATGTGGTGGTCGGTGCCCGAGGGCGAGGACACCTTCAGCACGTGGGCCGAAACCACCACCGTCTACCACGAGGGCGTCCCCGGCCACCACCTGCAGGTCAGCACGGCCACGTACCAGGCAGGGCTGCTCAACGACTGGCGCCGCAATGTTTGCTGGGTGTCCGGCCATGGCGAAGGCTGGGCGCTGTATGCCGAACGGCTCATGGACACCCTCGGCTACCTGTCCGATCCCGGTGATCGGATGGGCATGCTCGATGGCCAGCGCATGCGTGCGGCCCGCGTGGTTTTCGACATCGGTGTGCACCTTGGGCTGCAGATCCCGGCGCAGTGGGGAACCGGAACATGGACGGCGGAGTCGGGCTTTGAGTTCCTTAAAGCCAACCTTGACATCTCCCCCGGCCAGCTGGAGTTTGAATTCAACCGGTACCTGGGCTGGCCGGGCCAAGCTCCGTCCTACAAGATCGGCCAACGGCTCTGGGAGGAGATCCGCGACGCCCGCGCCGCCCGCGACGGCGACGCTTTTTCGCTGCGCGACTTCCACACTAAGGCGCTGAATCTGGGCTCAGTGGGACTGGACACCCTGAAAATGGCGCTGCTGGAGGACTGAGCCCAGCCAGCCCCTCGAGTTGCCACTTGTGGTGCCCAAATCGTTGGTTTGGACGCCTTAAGTGGCATCTCGTGGACGGGATGCGCGCTTGGGGGCAGTTTCGGCGACTATCCGAAGTCCCTGCGCGTGGTTAGGCGCCCCTCTAGCGAACTTCCCGCCAGATTTTGCGGATCCGGCCAGCCCCCGAGCTTGAGCATTCGGGCAATTTTCGTGACCACCACCAATTCTCCCGAACGGAAGTCATCATTGTTGATGAGCACTTGGTGCCAGCCCAGCGATTTGGTCACGAAATCCCTGTCGTGGTCTTTCATTTGTTGCTCGCTGGTGAAATGATGCTTGCCATCGTATTCAATGCATGTCTTGTACTCCTCGCATCCCAAGTCCGGGCCCACCATGCCCCGGCCAGCAGCATCCCTGATCTCGACGTTGTGCTCGAAATTGGGAAGTGCAGATCGTGCGATGATCAACCGCAGCATGGTCTCCCGAGGTGAGTCCGCACCGACACGAACCAATTCCATGGCTGCCTTCAGCCTGCTCATCCCCCGGGCCCCGGAATGCCGGGTTATATAGAGTTTCAGCACGTCCAGCTGGACCTTTGGCCATGTCTGCCGCCCAAATGACCGGTGGTGTGCACAAACGATTTGATCACCGACAGCCACCAATTCATCAATGCTCAGCTTCGCAGCAATGTCCAACAATGTTCTCTGCAGGGACGTGACCGGGACACCGGCAATATGCACAACATCGTCCGGTCCCAATGACAGCAGATGCCCGTAGATGCCCCTCCTTCTGGGCTGGCGCACGCCCATGGGTGTGGCCACATCGATGGCAGGAAGCTCTTCAAGCCGTCGCGGAAGATAAAGTCCATGCAATCTTGCAGCGCTTAGATGACTGATAACACCTGAAGACGTCACCGCGGCATAAGCCCTACAGCTTTCCAGGAAACTGAACGGCGCCTGCCGTGGGACTCGAATTCCTCGTGTGGGCGTCCAGAGGTCCTTGCGACGGGACCGTCCCCGAGAGATTCCGGCAGCACGTGCCTCATCCATGGTGAAAGGCCGCATCGCAAGGTTCAGGGGAAGCGGATCGAACTTGTCCATGAACCCATTAATACGGAGAACTGCACGCCGTGGACGCTCAGCTGGCTGAAACAGTGCAAGCTGTGGATAACGGGCAGCTTCTTCCCGATGAGGATCCGAAACTCTTCGCCGAGTTGCCACTTGTGGTGCCCAAACCAGCGACTTGGGCACCATAAGTGGCAGCTCGGCGAAACAATGAAGATTGCGATCCGTAACAGGGGGAAACACAAATTTCAGGCTGGTATTGTGCGCCGCCTACCGTTGAGCCATGACTTCCACAGTGACAACTCCCAAAGTGTCGAGGCTGCCCAGATGGGCCAGCTCCTTCGGCGTCCAAATCATTGCCGGCCTGGTGCTCGGCCTCGTCTTGGGGCTGCTTGCCCGCCAACTTGGCGGCGATCCCAAGACCACCCCGAACGGTCTCGTCACCGCGCTGGCCACGATCGGCTCTAGCTACGTCTCCATTTTGAAGGCGGCCGTCGTGCCGTTGATCTTCACGGCAGTGGTCTCCTCGATTGCCAATCTGCGAGAGGTCACCAACGCCGCCCGATTGGCGTGGAACACGCTCCTATGGTTCGCCATCACGTCCCTGATCGCCGTCACGGTTGGCATCGGCCTGGGCCTGGTTTTCCAGCCCGGCGCCGGCACAGGTCAAGCCACTCCGAGCGACTACACCGGCAAATCCGGTGACTGGTGGGCATTCCTGGTCGGCTTGTTCCCCTCGAACTTCCTGGGTCTGGGCGCCACCACCAAGGCCGCCGAGTCCGGCGCACTGACCACCTCCGTCAGCTTCAACGTTCTGCAGATCCTGGTCATTGCCATCGTGATTGGGATCGCAGCACTCAAGGTTGGCAAAGCAGCCGATCCGTTCCTGAAGCTCAACGGTTCGGCACTCGCCGTGATCCAGAAGGTGCTGTGGTGGATCATCCGCCTAGCCCCCATTGGCACCGTCGGACTGATTGGCAACGCCGTGGCCAGCTACGGCTGGACCACCATCGGTTCCCTCGGCAAGTTCAGCATTGCCATCTACGTTGGCCTGGCCATCGTCTTGTTCATCGTCTATCCCGTCCTGATCAAGAGCCACGGGCTGTCCATCAAGCAGTACTTCTCCGGTGTGTGGCCGGCAGTGCAGCTGGGCTTCGTTTCCCGCTCCTCCATTGGCACGCTGCCGCTGACCCAGCGAGTGACCGAACGCAACCTGGGTGTGCCCCGCGCCTACGCATCCTTCGCCGTGCCGCTGGGCGCCACCACCAAGATGGACGGCTGCGCCGCCATCTACCCCGCCGTTGCAGCCATCTTCGTGGCACAGTTCTTCGGCATCCAGCTTGACGTGGGCCAGTACCTGCTCATCGTCCTGGTATCCGTCCTGGGCTCGGCAGCCACCGCTGGCACCACTGGCGCGGTCGTCATGCTCACCCTGACGCTGTCAACGCTGGGACTGCCGCTGGCCGGCGTCGGACTTCTGCTCGCCGTTGACCCGATCCTCGACATGGGCCGTACGGCAGTCAACGTCGCTGGCCAGGCACTGGTGCCCACCATCGTTTCCAAGCGCCAGGGCATCCTCGACGAGGCACTGTACAACGCACCGCGCAACGGCGATCCCTTTGCCGATGACTCCGATGACCTGCTGGCCGAGCTCGCCAACAGCCGCGAAGACGTTGACCGAAAGCGCGAAACAGTCAGCGCCTAAGCACCCGCGTAGGCCGGCTGGAAGTTCATGAGAATCCCGCCAGTGCTGCGATCCGTTGGATCGCAGCACTGGCGGGATTCTGCGTTAAGGCGGCACTGCAGGCTGCCTCGCAGACGCTGCGCGTGCAACACGCCGTGCAACACGTCGACGGCGTCAACGTCCTGCCTGCATCAGCGGTTCGGGGCGTTTCCCTGCCTTTTGTCGAGCACGCCAGGCCCAGGCTACCCCGGCAATGGTTGCTAGAAGGGCGAGTTCAACGGCGCTCCCCAGAATGTAGTAGACCCACGTCTCGCCAATGAGCGCAACCACTATCGAAGCCGCATAGAGCACGCTGACGCTCAGGTTGAGGACTTGGTTGATCCGGGCAGGGGCGAGCAATGATGCTGCGACCATGAGGCTCGGGACCAGGACGTAGGCCGTGGTGAGGACCAGGAACACCTGATCGATGTCCCATCCCATCCCCGGGACCGAACCGGAGAGTGCGCCCTCAATGGCGTCTGCACGCCAGAACGTGAAAATGTCTACAAAGGCGAAGACGAAGAGCATGCTGACCCACAGGCCGCTGAGCACGATCCTCCGGTCCACTTTCGCGTCGTTGGGCCCGGTTCTGACAATGGTGTTCACGATGTGTCCTCCCTGCGTTTGAATGTCTGTTATGTACCTCAGTTTCACTCGACGGAGTTCCTTTTTTACACCGCCTGGCAGCCCGAATCCACCTGGCCGATTGGCCGGGTCAGTGGCGGCCCTTTGGCCCTTCAGCTTGTCGATCCGGGCATCTATGCTGAGGGCATGCTGAGAGCTGCCAAGTTGATGTGGACCGAGCCGGCCTTGGAGCACCCGCACCGCGCGGGCCGCCTCGACCTTGTGCTTGCGGCCATCGTGCTTGCAGCAGCGGCTCTGGAGGCGCTCCTCCGCCCTGACGTGTCGTGGCCCGTGGCCGCCATGGCCCTGGGCTTCGCCTTTGCGGCCGCCATGTGGATCCGGCGCAGGCAGCCTTTGGGCGCTGTGGTGGTGGCGTTCGGAGCGCTTCTGTTGGTCGATCTCGCTACAACTGTCCTCGCGGCCGCACCTGTCGTGCTCTGGACCGCGGCCGCCGTGCTGGTCTTGCTGTACACGCTGGTGCGGTGGGGCTCGGGAAGGGACATCATTCTTGGGGCGGGACTCGTGGCACTCGAGTACGCCGTCGCGGTTGCAACCGCTACCAGCGGACTCCAGGAAGCAGGAGGCGGGGCGGCCGTGCTGCTGTTGGCCGCTACGGTGGGGTTGGCGGTCCGCTACCGGGCTGTGGCGCGTGCGCAGCTGATAGAGAGGGCGAAGCTGCAGGAGCGTGAACTGTTTGCCAGGGAATTGCACGATACGATCGCCCACCACGTCTCCGCCATCGCAATCCAAGCCCAGGCCGGCCTGGTGTTGGCCCGCTCCGCCCCACCCGGAGCACCACCCGGAGCACCACCCGGAACGTCCGAGGCACTGAAAAGCATCGAGCGTGAGGCTGCTTTGGCTCTCTCCGAGATGCGCACAATGGTGGGTGGCCTGCGTCGTCGCAGCAGCCAGGCCACTCCCCCTGCCGGGCATACCTTGACCGACATCGAGAACCTGGCAGACGCAGAGGATGGCTGGCTGCGTGTCGACGTGACGTTGCGTGGCGATCTCACCGGGCTCGGTCCGTCGCTGGAGTCAACCTTGTACCGGGCAGCCCAGGAGTCGGTTACCAATGCCCGCCGACATGCTCGAGGCGCAACGAAGGTGGCCGTCGCTGTGACCGGCAGAACTGCCGAGGTGGAACTGAGCGTCGAGGACGACGGCGTAGGCACACCACCGTCTGCCCCGCCCGGATTCGGACTGGTCGGAATGGCCGAGCGGGTCCACCTGCTCGGTGGCGAACTCACCGCCGGCCCGAGCAGCGGACACGGCTGGCTCGTGCGCGTCGTCCTTCCGCGGGAACTAAGGCGTGGGCAATGATCCGAGTCCTCATCGCTGATGACCAAAGCATTGTCCGCACCGGCTTGGCCACGATTCTGGGCAGCGAAGCCGATATCGAAGTTGTTGGCCAGGCTGCTGATGGCCGTGAGGCGCTCGCGCTGGCCCGCCGTCTGCGCCCGGACGTGTGTCTGTTCGACATACGGATGCCGTATGTCGACGGCATTGAGGCCACCCGTCTGCTCTCAGGTCCGGACGTGGACGAGCCGACCGCCGTCGTGGTCATCACCACCTTCGACACCGACGAGTACATTTACGGGGCGCTCAAAGCCGGCGCACGGGGATTCCTGCTCAAGGGCGCCTCCCCCGAGCAACTGGTCCAGGCGATCCATTGCGCAGTCAACGGAGATGCATTCATCGACCCGGGAGTGACAGCACGTCTCCTCGCCCGCTTCGCCCACACCAACAGGAGAAATGCTGCCGAGCCTATTGAACCCCTCACGAACCGGGAGGAGGCAGTGCTCCTGACACTCGCCCGGGGGCTGTCAAACGCCGAGATCGGTGCCGCCCTCCACATCAGCATGAGCACCGTCAAGTTTCATCTGTCGAGCTTGATGACCAAACTCAGGGTTCGGAACCGCGTTGAACTCGCCATCTGGGCCCACGAGACAGGGCGCATGGACTAACCCGCTGATCAACGTTGACGGCCGCACCCGTCCATCAACTTGCACTAAGTGCAAACTTGCACTTAGTGTAGTGGTGTGGACACTTCACCGACACCCGTTTCCCGCCGCGAACTGAACAAGGCGGCCACCAGGGAGAGCATCGCTACTGCCGCCTTGGATTTTCTGCGCAATCGTGACTTCAACGCCTTCACGGTCGACGACGTTGCTGCCGCGGCAGGAGTTTCCCGGCGCACCTTCTTCAACTACTTCTCCTCCGTGGAGGCAGCAGTGGCTAGTTTCACGCAGAATTACCTCGATCAGGTCATTGTTGAGCTGGTCGCGCGGCCGTCCGACGAGCCGCTGCTTGAATCCGCCCAGTCCGCCTTGTCAGCCGGCGGCAGCGCCCGCGACTTGGCCATCCTGGCCGAAACATTCACCCTGACCCAAGACCCTCAGCTGGCACGCTTTCAGCTCCAGGCGTGGGAGGAGTGCAGCTTGAAAATCACCGAGGTGGCCAAGCAGCGTCTCCCTGAGGGAACAGATGAACTTTACATATTTGCCCTGGTGGGTGCCGTCGTTGGCAGTTGCAAGGGCGCATTCCAAGTCTGGTTCCAGAAACATGGAACCAACATCACCGAAGAATCATTGGCCGATCTGCGCAGCCTGCTGGCAAGCACGGTCGGTCTGATCCGCAACGGATTCCACAGCTAAACATCCCCCGGCGCCTGCCTGGGCAGGACACCACACAGAATGGAATGATCATGGCGCTTTGGCTTTATCGACTGGGACGGCTCTCGGCACGCCGCGCGTGGCTGGTGATTGCCGCCTGGGCGGTCATCATGGGCATGGTTGGCGGCGCTGCAGCGTTGTTCATGGGGCCCATGTCCAACAACTTCCAGATTCCCGGCACTGAAACCCAGCAAATGGCGGACAAGCTCCAAGCCCAGCTGCCGGAAGCTTCCGGTGGCACGGGCGCCGTCGTGTTTACCAGCACCAACGGTGAGCCGTTGACGCCCGCCCAGCAGAAGGACATCACGGCGGCGCTGGAAACGGTGACCGGCGTGCCCACTGTCAAGGGTGTCATTGACCCGTTCCTCGTGACTGCGCAACAGCAGGCCGGAGCAGCCCAACTGGCCGATGGTGCCAAGCAGTTGGCGGCCGGTGAGGCTCAAGCCGCCGCAGAACTGCCCAAACTCGAGGCCGCCGCCAAGCAGTTGGCCGACACCAAGGCCCAGTTGGACGCCGGACAGGCCAAGCTCGACGCCCAGAAGAAGCAGCTCGCAGCCCAGCAGGCCCAGCTTGCGGCACTGCCGGCTGATTCCCCGCAGGCTCAAGCCGCAGCACCCCAGATGGCTGCCGCGCAAGCCCAGATCGACGGGGCCCAGACGCAGCTGGACGCCGGGAAGGCCCAATGGCAGGCCGGTCAGGACCAATATGCAGCCGGTAAGGCCAAGTTCGACGCCGGAGCAGCCACGCTGACTGCCAAGAAGGCCGAACTGGGCCTTGGCCAGCGCACCGCGGAAGCTGCCTCAGGGATCCGCTTTGTCTCTGAAAACGGCAAGGCCGCCATCGGCCAGATCCAGTTCAGCGAGTCGATGAACGCCGTGACCCCTGCCAACCGCCAGCTGGTCCAGGACAAACTGAACACCCTGGAGTCAGACGGTGTGAGCGTCTCCTACAGCAAGGAAATTGTCGAGGACGTCTCCGAACTGTTCGGTGTGTCCGAGGTCGTGGGTATTGCGGTAGCAGCCGCCGTGCTGTTGATCATGCTGGGCACTTTCGTGGCAGCCGGACTGCCGCTGCTGATGGCCGTTGTAGGCGTCGGCATTGGCGTGGGCGGCACCATGGCCCTGACAACTGTCATTGAGATGTCCTCCATCTCGCCCATGCTGGCGCTGATGCTGGGCCTGGCCGTGGGCATCGACTACTCCTTGTTCATCGTCAACCGGCACCGCCAGCAGCTGCTCGCCGGCATGGAGTTGCGCGAGTCCATCGCCAAGGCGACGGGTACTTCAGGCAACGCAGTGACGTTCGCTGGCCTGACGGTTGTCATTGCACTGGCGGCCCTCTCAGTGACGGGCCTGCCGTTCTTGGCGATCCTTGGTTTGGCCGCTGCGGCTACGGTTGCCGTCTCGGTACTGATAGCGCTGACCCTGACCCCGGCACTGCTGTCCCTGATTGGCAAGCGGCTGATCTCCAAGAAGGCCTGGGCCAGGAACACCGCAGCCACGGCCAAACATGAAGCCACACTTGTTGGCCTGAGCGGTTCGGAGAGGGCTGCAGCGGATGAAGCGGCGGACGTTGCCCGCAGCGCCCGCGGTTGGGGTGGGCTTGTCACCCGCCACCCCATCATTTCCCTTGTCACAGCCGTCATTGCGCTTGCTGTCATCGCCATCCCGGCCGCCGGTCTGCGTCTTGCCCTGCCCGACGGCGGTTCCGAGCCGGTCAATTCCAGCGCCTACCAGGCGTACTCCATCACCGGTAAGAACTTTGGTGAAGGCATGAACGGGCCCATCATTGTGGTGGGTTCCCTGCCAGCCGGACTGAATGAAGCCAGTGCCACGGTGCTGAACCTGAACGTGGCTGATCAACTGCGTGCAGTCGAGAACGTCAAGGCAGCCATTCCCGTCATGGTCAGCAAGGATCTGCGCACCGCCGTCTACCAGGTCATCCCCACCGAGGGCCCTGCCAGTGAAAGCACGGTCCAGGTGATCCATGACCTGCGGGCCGAAGGTCCCGGCATTGAATCCCGCTACGATGTTCCCATCGGCTTGACGGGCCAAACAGCCGCCAACGTCGATGTCTCGGAGAAGCTGGGAGCGGCGCTGCCTCCCTACCTGGCCATCGTCGTCGGACTTTCACTGATCCTGCTGGTTCTCGTGTTCCGCTCCATCCTGGTTCCGCTGCTGGCCACTGCCGGCTTCCTGCTCTCCCTGGTTGCGGCATTTGGCGGCGTGGTGGCCGTGTACCAATGGGGCTGGCTGGGCGGCATATTCGACGTCGCCAACCCCGCGGCCGTGCTGAGCTTCCTGCCGATCATCCTGATTGGCGTGTTGTTTGGCCTGGCCATGGACTACCAGGTGTTCATAGCCTCCGGCATGCGCGAGGCCTACGCCCACGGGCAGGATGCCAAACAGGCAGTGCGCACCGGGTTCAAGCATGCGGCGCCGGTGGTCACGGCGGCCGCGATCATCATGATCAGCGTGTTCTCCGGGTTCATCTTCTCGCACCTGACCATGGTGCGCCCGCTGGGCTTCGCGCTGGCGTTCGGTGTGCTCATCGACGCGTTTGTAGTCCGCATGACGATCGTTCCGGCCGCCATGCACCTGCTCGGCAAGTCTGCCTGGTGGCTGCCGAAGTGGCTGGATAGGGTCCTGCCAGACGTTGACGTGGAGGGCGCCAAACTTGCCACACTCATGGTGGAAGACGACGCCTCTTCACTGAGCGAGGATCCCGAACCGGCACGCTAGCTTCACCGCAGCGAAAAGGGCGGGCAGCGTTTCGGCACTGTCCGCCCTCCTGGCGTCAGCATTGCCATCTGGTGCACATTCGACGACGGCGGGGACTCGGCTAGACTGGTGAGCCACGGCACATGCACTTGGCATTGTGCCAACGACTTCTCTGCAGTGGTTTTGGAGTGTTCATGCCCCTGACGCACCCCTTCTTCTCCGCGCTGCCGGAGATGCGCCCGCTGGTGCGCGATTCATGGCGCAGATCCTTGGACACCATCACCTCACCCGAGCATGCCGCCCCTCCGCTGGTGTGGGAAGATGCGCAGCTCCAGGAATTCCGCCGTAACCATCCCCTGGCGGCCGTCATGCCCGTCATCCAGGCGTTGCTTGTTGTTCCAAGCCACGACACCGGGCTGCTCATTGCCGTGGGTGATGAACACGGACGCCTCCTGTGGGTTGAGGGCGACTCCGCGGCCCGCACGCACGGCGAGAAGATTAACTTTGCCAGCGGCATGGACTGGTCGGAGGCTGCTGCCGGGACCAGTGCCCCCGGAACTGCCCTGGCTTTGGGCCGGCCCGTGCAGATCGTGGGTGAGGAGCACTTCAACCCCGCCGTGCATTCCTGGAGCTGCACAGCCGTTCCCGTGCACGACCCTGATTCCGGCGGCCTGCTGGGCGTTGTGGACATCACCGGCGGCCCGGAAGCGGTGGGGGCCAATACGCTCTCACTGGTTCAAGCCACAGTGGCGGCCGCCGAAGCCCAGTTGCGCATCCAACGGTTGGAGCGCCTGGCTGCGGCATCCCGCAACGGCCGCCCCGGACCCACTCGAAGCATCTATACACGGAGCACCCAGTCTGGCGCGAATGCAGGAAACGGGCCGGCCAAGTCCCTGTATCGCGACAGCCTGCAGATCCTGGGCCGTGATCAAGGACTGCTGCACGTGGCCGGAGAGGCGGTCACCCTCAGCGAACGGCACACCGAAATCCTCACCATGCTGGCCATGCACCCGGCAGGTTTGAGTGCCGATCAACTCACCGACATGGTGTATCCGGAGGGCACGTCGCTGACGAGCATACGCGCCGAAATGGTGCGCCTGCGCAAGCTCCTACTCAAACACACGCCGTCATTGGTGCCCGAATCCCGGCCCTATCGGCTGCCACGAACACTCGTTGTTGACGCCGGCCAGGTACTGAGCTACCTGGACCGCGGCGCGCACCGGCTGGCGCTGAACATTTACAAGGGTGCCGTGCTTCCCCGCTCGGAGGCGCCGGCCGTGTCCGAGCTGCGCACCCGGACGGGCCTGCTGTTGCGTGAGGCGATCCTCAACGACGCCAGCCCCGAGGTGGTGCTGGCCTACCTGAAGCTTCCCGAGGCCGCGGACGACGCCGAAGCCTGGCACAGTGCCCTGCGTCTCCTGCCGCAGCGCTCACCCAGGCGCGCCGCCGTCGTGGCCCACCTGGAGTCACTGGAACACTAGGGCACGTCGCCCGCGCCCATCGCCTGCCCATGGCGGTGCTTTCCATGAAGCGGACGCGTTGACCATATAAAACCGGTCATCGGTTCCCTGGCCCACAGTCTGCCACGCCACTTTCCTTCTCTAAAACGCAGAAGACTGTCCGGTTGAAGGTTTGATAAGGGAGATGTAAGCCCAAGATCGAATATGCTGGCGGCGCGCCATGGGCGATCCCACGGAGGCGCCTCGATAAGCTCATACCGTCGCTCGCTATTTGGCAACCCGGCCTTGAGAGTATCCAAACGAACAGTGTGTGCTGAGGAGTATGAAATGAGTGTTGTGATCGCCGGCTGTGGTGACCTTGGAACCGAAACCGGGCTGCGGTTCGCTGCTCTGGGCCATCGGGTGATGGGACTTCGGCGCTCAGCGGAGAAACTGCCATCCGAAATCGAAGGACAGGCGGTTGATCTGTCCACCGAAGTGCCGACACTGCCGGCGGACACCACCATCGTGGTGATTGCCATGAGCCCTGATGAGCGGAGCGCAGATGGTTATCGAGCGGCATATGTCGAGAGCGTTCTGCGTGTTGCCGCTGCCATCCGGAATGACTGCGCTGTGCCACCGCGAGTGCTGTATGTGTCATCGACGGCGGTCTACGGTGTTGACGACGGATCCTGGGTCGACGAGAGCACTCCGACCGAACCCACCTCAGCGACGGCAGTCGTGCTGCTCGAAGCCGAGGAGACGTTGCTCCGGCTGATTCCCGAGGCGACCATCCTGCGCCTTGGGGGCATCTACGGGCCAGGGCGTACTCGGGAAATTGATCGTGTACGTCAGGGGGTCGCGACGATATCAGCTGAGCCTGAATTCACTAGTCGGATCCATCGTGACGATGCTGCAGCAGCCATCGTGCACCTCATGACCACGCAGAATTGGCCTGACACTGTATATATCGGCGTCGATGACCTCCCGACCGATCGTCGCGACGTCGTTGAATTCTTGGCACGCAGCCTTGACCTGCCTGTGCCGGAAGTTACCCACGATTCCTCGCGTGCGCAGGGGAGCCGCGGCAAACGCTGCAACAACAACCGGCTCCGGGAGTCCGGATTCGTGTTTTCCTACCCCACCTACCGCGAAGGCTATGCCGCCGTTCTTGATGGAAGGGGAGTCCGCCACGCCTAGTAAAACTTTGTTGGGTTGGGGGTGTCCGCTGGCAGGCTGGGTAGCGGTGGAGCATGCCGATGATGATTTCCTGCAGGGTTTTTAGGACGCTGCAAAGACTCAGGGCACTATTTGGACTTTTGGGGTGGCGAACTTTTTTCGGGTGATAAACGTCCGGGCTGCGGTGACAAGGGTGAGGTGGCGTTGGACGCCGCTGAAGGATCGTCCTTCGAAGTGGTCCCGGCCGAAACCGGTCTTCAATTCCCGGTAGTCGTGCTCGATCCGCCAGCGCATCTTGGCGAGTTTCACGAGTGTTTTCAGGGGCGTGTCGGCGGGCAGGTCACTGATCCAGTAATCGGTTGGTGCCGGCTCGTGTACAGACCATTGGGCCAGCATCCACGCCTCGGGCAGGGAGTGTTCCTCATTGTGTGGAATGCCGCGGGCCCCCGCCCGGAGTACTCCGGGGGTTCCGGGACGGCAGTGGCCAGGTGAGCGGTAGGTACCGCTTTTACGGCCAGAACATAGACGATTCCACGTTCAGAAATGACCTTGGTGGAACGCGGTGCTGTCCCCGTAGCCGGCGTCGGCGGCGTTGGCGGCCTGGTTCGTGTCCGGGCAGACATCATCCCAGGCCGCGGGAATGTACAGCCGCCAGTTCAACGGACAGGACGCCGCATCGGTGGCAGCGTGCAGGGAAACGACGATCTGGCAGTTGCCGATCTACCCCCAACGTCCTACGAATATTGCCGTGCAACCCCGGGCGAAAAAGTGCCTGCCTTTGCGAATCCAGTGTCGACAATGACCGGTACCTCCGGGGAGAGCAACGGGATCGCCAACCCCGCGATCTTGGCTCGGACCGGCTCGACCGTCCAGGTCGAGGACGCCGTGAACTGCTGGAGTTGCTAATGATCAATGTCCAGACATTCGGCCATGGGCTGCAGGGATTTGCGCTGTCCATCCAGCATCACCCGCGCAGATAAAGACCGGACTTCTCCCGCTGATCCTTCCGCGGCACGGAAGTAAACAACAGGGCAACGTAGCCCTCAAGCTCGCCCCGCAAAGCAGTGACCTAATCATCCCTCATAGAACAAAACAGCACAAAATTAAAGGATTTCCGCACAAGACCTAACAAAGTCCTTTAGGCGGGTTGCTCCCAACATGACGCTGCCTGGCGTTTCGCAGGCTCAGGGCCGCGTCCAGGGCTGCATACAAGACCTGCAGCGTTCCAAGGCAAAGCAGGGCAGCTGTGTGTGGAACCATGTCCAGGATCGAGCTCGTCAATAGGAGTGAATGGCAGTAGCGGGTTGATGTACGGCGGATTTTCGTGGCGGAGGTTGCCTGTTTTGGGGCACGGCAGGTGCTCGTGGGTACTGGGTCGATGGTGGTGCGGGGTGGGGCTCGTTGTTCTGGGCGTTGTTTCTTTTGGCTGGTCTGGGCGGTGCGGAGCCTGTGGTGGCCTCGGACAGGGTCGCTCTTTTTTCCTCAGCCGTGGACTTCTGCGGATGTGCCGTTCGGTACCGGCACATCCAGTTCATTAACATCTGCCCGCATCCTGTTATCAGTACACACGGTGTACTCGGGCGGACCGGGATCGGGACCAGCTCCGCAGCATCCACTTTGTACTGTTGCGAATACTTCATACGCTCAGTCATGTATAACGCAGTTCCTAACAACCTGCCCGGGGAAACCATGGGGCTGCAGTTCCTGCGCGACGGGGAGCGTGTCTTGGGTGGAGTGCCCGAACTGATCCAGTGTGGTCCTCATCAGAGGGACGCTCTTGATCATAGTGTTGAGGACTGGTCCGCGGGAGCCATCCGGGGTTCTGAAGATTCGTCCGGGGTGGCGCGGGTGCGGATGACATACACGCTGCCGAGGATCACGATGCTGATCCAGATTAGTGCCCACCAGGGAAAACCTACCGCATTGACTTCGATTGGGATTTTAGCATCCACCGCGAGGGAGCGTTCAGCGGTAACGAGAATCCTGTGAGTGTTAATACCAACAGGAGTGCACGTGACCAGGGTCAGGAGATCTCGTCTGTTTTCAGGGCGGAGGGACTCGGTTTCGTTTGGCAGCACCACTGAAACGTCGGTCACCACATATGCGGATTTTTGGCCATAGGAATCAACGTTAATGGTGTCCCCTACCTTCATTTTGTCCAGGTGGGTGAACAATGTGGCGTGTGGCAACCCACGGTGGCCGGTCACCACGGCGTGGGTGCCTATCCCGCCGACGGGGAGTGCGGTGCCTTGGAGGTGACCAACACCTTTAAGCAGCACATCGCGGCCTGTGCCGTGGTAGATGGGGAGATTCAGGTTTAGGGATGGGATGGTGATCCGTGCCATGAGGCCGTCACCGACAGGATCCAAAAGGTCCCAGTATGGATCGGCAGTTTTTATGGTTGTCTCTTGGATGGCCGCGAAGGGGTCGACAATCCGGCTGCCATCGGCCAGGGATTGGTTGTATTCCTTGGCTGCTTGGAGCTCTCGGGCCCGATGGTCGTTGGACATTGAGGCAATGCCTTCGTCGTATCGCCCGGTGTTTTGCCCTTGCAGCACGGCGGCAAACCAACTGGCGGCGGATGGATACAGCATGATGCTGGCTCCTAGCAAGAGCAGGCCGGCAATGGTTACTGCCAACGCATCGACGCGTCGGCGTGGAGCCTGGTCGGCTCCACGCCGACGCGTCGATGGTGATGCGGAAAATGTCATGACGCTGAACGCGCATGTCCTTTCTCGCTCGATAGTGCAGCTGTGCTTGGCGCAGCGTGATCATTCATGGTAGTCCAGCAAGGTTGTTTAGGCCTTGTCTTTACCTGTCTTATGCTCGCTGTGCGCGGCGCTTGCGGATGACAGCCAACAGCACGCCACCAACGATGAGAACCAGACCGCCACCAATGAACAAGCTGATGCCGGTGCTACCTGTGAGCGGCAGCTGGAAGGCGGGAACCTGCTCGTTTTCAACCGATGTCACTGTGGCATCAGCCAAATTTCCGGCCTCGATGGTGACCTTCCGGGGTGTGCTGTCCAGCTTGAAACCCAAAGGCGCCTTGGTCTCCACGAGTTCGTAATTACCGGCCTTCAAGCCATCAACTTGGAAGGTTCCGTCCTGAAGTGTGGTGAACGTGGTGCCTGTACCAGACACATTCTTCAGTGCTCCCGGGATTCGTACATCAGAACTATCAAGTGCATAAATCTCGAACACGGCACCTGAGAGGACCTTGGACTGCTCACCCTCTGCATGCTTGAGCACCTTCATTGCACCCCATGAGGTCGTCACCGTATTGGAATCGAAAACGTTTTCAGGAGTGTTGATGAAAACCTGTGCCTGGTTCGTGATGGCGCCACTGCCCAGAGCGTTGATGGTGGTGTTTACCGTGACAGTAACAGCCTTGCCCTGCGCCAATTTGAGCTTGGCGAGACCGGGGGCAGTGAATTTAACAGAGAATGTAGGAGTGGAAGCGATCACATAGTCCGCAGGAACCAGCGCGACGTCGGCTACAGCCACTGTCGCATTTTGGTAGCTCAGGCGCGGATCCAAAGTGTCAATGATTCCGTACGCTTTGAGTTCATCTTCGGCTGGCAGTGAGGGAACCTGGCCCATGAGAGCGAAGACGATCGGATCACCAATAACATGTGCAGCTGAGTCATCGACGGTCTTGGCCAAGGTCGAGACGGTGTCTTTCGGGTAGACGTGAACGTTGTAGTTCCAGTCATTGCCCAGGGCTAGGGGGATGGTCACCAGGAAAGGGACACCCTCGAACGAGATACCGTTCGAGCCCGTGTTGGTTTCGGTGAGCAAGTAGAGACCAACCGGAAGGGCTTCAAATTTAGCCTCGCCCATCACACCATCTGCGCCTGTTACCGCCGTCTCGGACACACCACCCAGGTTACTTTGGGCTTGGGAAACCGTGTAGCTCTCCAACCCCTGCCACTGGGTGGAATCCTTGAGGTCAATGTTGACCTGTTCAGCGGTGAAGGTAATGCCGTTGATAGGCGTCAAGCCGGAGGTGTCCACCTCCGACCCATCGTGGGCATCACCGGTGGGTGCAACAGGTTCTTGGAGCTTGTGAACGGTGATTGATCCCACGGCGGCAGGGTCAATGTTCGGTGCGGCTGAAGCCGGGACGGCGCTGCCGAGGGCCAAAGCGGCGCCTACTGCAAGAATACCGAAGGACGCGGCAAGGCGGCGTAGGCGGGCCGGCTGAGTAGGGCGATGGTTGGAGGACATAGTGTCACTTTCTTTTTCTGTGTTGATATGCAATTGCTCGGCACCCGTGGCAGAGACCCCGCCAGCGGATGTTTACGGAAGTTTTTTAGAGGCGCGTCGACGAAGAGAAATGAAGAGGACCGCGCCGAGTGAAAGGCTTGCGGCGAATCCACCAACCAGGAGGAAACCCGTGGTTCCGCTGCCGCCGGTGAGTGGAAGATCGAACCGTTTGGCGTCGCGATTGACGAACCGGTAGACCGCGTTCTTTCCTGCGTCAACAGTGATGGCTGTTGCGGCGGGTACGGATGTCCAGTTGGCGTCTGACTCAATTTCGCTGGCAAGAGTGGGGTCGCTGCCGGTGAAGCGTTCCAGCCCCACCTGCACGTACCCGCCCAATGTCCTGTCTTCAGAGAGCAGGTACCCTTGACCGGGCCGAACATTGAAAGTATTCACCGGACTCTTCAGCTTTGACCCTTGCTTGGTAGTGGGCAGCAACCCGGGTATGCCGCTTGCCGGTGTGGCCGTCAAGTTCCAATCCTTAGGCTCGCCGGTCCCTGTGCCGTTGACATTCTCAACCTTTTTCAAGATCGTGAGCTCCGCAGTCCGGTTGGTGGCTGTGCACGTGGTGTTGGATCCCAAAGCCGGTGTGATGGTTCCGTTTGTTCCCATGCGCCCAGTCACGACACCCGCGACGGGGTTTTTGAGCCCATCAACGGCAGAACAAGCCCACGAACCGGTCGAACGTGGGGCTTGTGTTCGTTCTTCCGGGGTACGTGAATCATCCTGCACGTAGAGAGCCGACCCGCCCGATTCGCCCAACTGCAGCGAAACTCCGGCGGTGACTTTGGCGGTGACGCCGGTGGTGCCTTGAACCACGGCAGAGCCAGAGCTGGGGTAACCAGCAAGTGTCCACGCGTTTGGTTGCACGGTACCTCCCACGACTTCTTTCACCAGTGTGAGATTCGTGGTGCACGTGACGGTGTTCGTCACCGTGGCCGTATTCGCACCCGCCTTCAACGTCTGCACGTAAGAAGACAGTGCCACATCAGTGCCTGCACCGTTGAGCGAGGTGACACGAGCCTTCTCGAGAGTGCACCCGGGCATGGCAGCAGCAATGCTCATGGACTCGCTAATCGCGACCTTCTGACCTGCGGCATACCCAGATTTTGGCGTATTCCAGGCCTGGTTTGCACCAGCCAGCGTCAGTTGTGCTTGAATTCCTGCCGGCTGTGCACCATTTGCGTAGGTCGTGCCGTTGACCACCCAGGACGCCGTCACGCTCAGGGTGGCCGGTTTGGGGGTGTTGATGAAGGTGCAGACGATGGATTGTGCCCCGAGGGTGGGGGAAGGATCAGGCATCGTGATGGTGGCTTCTCCCTGGACTCCGAGGACTGCTGCGGTCACAGGGGCAAGGCTGCCGTCAGCGTACGTGCCGGTGCATTGAATGCTCGTGTCGTATTCGCTCAAGGGTGTGAGCGGGCTGCCGGTCGCAACTTCCTTGAGAGTATAAATTTTGTTTTTGGTCGTAGTGAAGGGACCAATCATTTTCTCTTGGATCTCGGTCGTTGAACCCGTTGTTGACACGGATTGGCGGATGAAATCTGCAGCAGTCACGGACAGGGTGAATTGATCCGTTGGAGCAACGCGGGCCTTGATGTTCTTTTGGAGACTTAAATTGCTGGTGCTGATGCGTACAGGGTGGTCTTCGACTTCACCTGAGGTGGACATGCCAATGGGCGAGGCGACTCCGGCCGCATCTGTGGCAATGCGCAGGCGCAGAAATGACGTGGTCTGACCCGGGGTGTTCTTGACATCCGCGGGTACGGTCCAAACGAGATTAACTTTGGTGCCTGTGCATTGCACAACTGCCGATTTCTCGCCTGTGTCAAAAGCCCCATTGAGGTTCCAATCGATCCAGCCAGCCACAAAGCCAGGACCCGTGCAAGCCACGTTGTTTAGTGTGTAGGGGTCCCCAGGGGCAACCCTCAGAGGGGTTGCTGGCGGTTGAATGGCATCTTCGTCGTCCGCGCCGGTGAGATCATCAAGGTCGGCGTTATCACTGAACTGGTGGGTGCCATCGGAATCCGTCAAGGCACCTAGTCGAGGAATTGGTTGTCCCGGGGTGCTGAGGGTGAACGTGGGATCGAAAACTTTGGTGGTGGTGCCGGGCTTCAGTGTTTCCTGATTGTTCAGAGTATTGGCTGACCATGTTGGAGTGAACAGAGCCCCGGCAGAGAGGTAATTGGTGGGCGCATCTCCGAAATCAGCCTGCAGGACCACACCAATTGCTACAGCACTCTTTCCAGCACCTTTGAGGGATATGGAGGCCGCCTTTGCGCCCTGCATGTAGGCAACAGCCATGGGTCCGCTCGGGCACTCGGCGGCCGTGGGCTGAAGAGTAAGCTGTTTGTCAGTAGTCAGCTTAGCGTCAAGGTTCGTCGTACAACCCGGCGACCTATAGCGTTCAATGATTCGCCACTGCGCATTTTGATCATTCGGTTTGGCGGAAATGTATTCCGTGCTTCCGCTGGATTCAGCATCAGCGATGACAAGACCACCCAGCGGAACCGCCACACCATCCAGAGTGGCGTTGCACGCCACATTGAATCCAACCAATCTGCCATCGAGATGGTTGGATAACCCATAAACCATCTGGTTATCAAGCCCGGTCCCGCCCTTGTTGTAGAGATCGTCCAAGTCGTCACCATGCCAGGTACCCGACCGGTATGCTTCCACTTCCCCTGAGAGGCCGGTGAGGGTGCAAGTGCTGGTCAATGCCTGACCACCGATGGTTCGTGTACTGGTGGTCGTCTTGCCCGCGGCAGGAATCGACTCGCCGGGCGTACCCCACTCCATCCAGTCGATCGTGCCCTTGTACAAGCCGGCGCCGTCGGGGGCGAACGCCGCCCGCGCACCGCCGGCTGTGCTCAGGCTAAGCCCGGAAAAGACGAGTACAGTGCAGAGGGCGAGGACTACTGCATGCAGGGAATTTCGAAGCAGCGATCGCTGACGAACCTCACCCCAGCTCGGTTCATGTTTAAGCAATTAGAAAGCCGTCCTTTTCGGGCGGTTAAACAAGCATTTTGTCGCCACGAATCAGGGTCTTTGCCCAAGAATCGGACGTGCATTGTGGTTTTCAGAGAGACCATTACTGAGAGTGGAGGAGACCGGTGCTATTCAGCAATGCAATCTACTATACCTGTCTGAAGTCGCTTCCAAACACGCCCCACGCAGTGTGAATAATGAGCATTGCATCACAACCCGGGAGACATCAGCAGACATCTTTCCGTCGCTGCGCAAGGATTGCGAAGTGAGAGAGAGTCTGGGTGAATCTGATCCGTCTTTGCCGATCGCCCAGTTCAACCAACTCAACAGCATCACCAAAGAAGTCGTCGAAGCCCCCAGTAGTACTTTGTTGGGTTGGGGGTGTCCGCTGGCAGGCTGGGTAGCGGTGGAGCATGCCGATGATGATTTCCTGCAGGGTTTTTAGGACACTGCAAAGACTCAGGGCACTATTTGGACTTTTGGGGTGGCGAACTTTTTTCGGGTGATAAACGGCCGGGCTGCGGTGACAAGGGTGAGGTGGCGTTGGACGCTGCTGAAGGATCGTCCTTCGAAGTGGTCCCGGCCGAAACCGGTCTTCAATTCCCGGTAGTCGTGCTCGATCCGCCAGCGCATCTTGGCGAGTTTCACGAGTGTTTTCAGGGGCGTGTCGGCGGGCAGGTCACTGATCCAGTAATCGGTTGGTGCCGGCTCGTGTACAGACCATTGGGCCAGCATCCACGCCTCGGGCAGGGAGTGTTCCTCATTGTGTGGAATGCCGCGGGCCCCCGCCCGGAGTACTCCGGGGGTTCCGGGACGGCAGTGGCCAGGTGAGCGGTAGGTACCGCTTTTACGGCCAGAACATAGACGATTCCACGTTCAGAAATGACCTTGGTGGAACGCGGTGCTGTCCCCGTAGCCGGCGTCGGCGGCGTCGGCGGCGTGGTTCGTGTCCGGGCAGACATCATCCCAGGCCGCGGGAATGTACAGCCGCCAGTTCAACGGACAGGACGCCGCATCGGTGGCAGCGTGCAGGGACACGACGATCTGGCAGTTGCCGATCTACCCCCAACGTCCTACGAATATTGCCGTGCAACCCCGGGCGAAAAAGTGCCTGCCTTTGCGAATCCAGTGTCGACAATGACCGGTACCTCCGGGGAGAGCAACGGGATCGCCAACCCCGCGATCTTGGCTCGGACCGGCTCGACCGTCCAGGTCGAGGACGCCGTGAACTGCTGGAGTTGCTAATGATCAATGCCCAGACATTCGGCCATGGGCTGCAGGGATTTGCGCTCTCCATCCAGCATCACCCGCGCAGATAAAGACCGGACTTCTCCCGCTGATCCTTCCGCGGCACGGAAGTAAACAACAGGGCAACGTAGCCCTCAAGCTCGCCCCGCAAAGCAGTGACCTAATTATTCCTCATGGAACAAAATTAAGAGACCCACTACCAGAACCTAACAAAGTACTACTAGACGTCCGAGTCCACATTCCCTGGTCGACACGAAAATGTTGTGGGCGCCCATGAGCCGCTGGTTCAGTCCCTGCGCCCCCGCTGATCCGTCCGGTGCGCGGGCCGCCTAGTGGACAGGATGACGAGCCGAAGTGGGGCAACTCTTATGTCCCAGCCCTGTTTCACTGGGTAGCAGGACGTGGGCCTGCTCGGTTTGGTCCACGTTGTTCAAGGAGCGAATCAGGTCGGTGACAGAGGCGACCAAGGTATAATCTACACCCTTCCGTACTGTTATTCATCCAGGTTTGCGGCAGCACGCGGGCCCGCAATTGCGTTGTGTCCCACCCATCGTGGTTGGTGGCGCCACTCCCCGTGGAAGGCGCCGGGGTGGAAGGCACCGCCGCCGAACATGCCGGAACGGTGTGATCCAGCTCATGCAACGTGGTTGCAACGTTGCTCCGCGTACGCTTCAGGGCAAGGACATCGAGGTCCCCCACCGCAAAAGGAGTTCGCACAATGACTGTTTATGCACAGCCTGGCACCGAAGGTTCGCTGGTCACTTTCAAGGACCGTTATGAGAACTGGATTGGTGGGGAATGGGTGGCCCCCGTCAAGGGCGAATACTTTGAAAACATCACACCCGTCACCGGCCGCGTCTTTTGCGAGGTGGCCCGCGGCACTGCCGAGGACATCGAGCTGGCATTGGACGCCGCTCACAAGGTGGCACCCAGCTGGGGTGCGTCCTCCGCTGCGGAGCGCGCCGCCGTTCTGAACAAGATCGCGGACAGGATTGATGAGAACGTCGAACTCCTGGCCGTCGCGGAAACGTGGGACAACGGCAAGGCCGTCCGCGAAACCCTCAACGCCGACATCCCGCTGGCTGCCGACCACTTCCGCTATTTTGCCTCCGTGGCCCGCGCCCAGGAAGGCCGCCTGACCCAGATCGATGAGAACACCACCGCCTACCACTTCCATGAGCCCCTCGGCGTGGTGGGCCAGATCATCCCCTGGAACTTCCCCATCCTGATGGCCGTGTGGAAGCTGGCCCCGGCACTTGCGGCAGGCAACGCCGTCGTGCTTAAACCTGCAGAACAGACTCCGGCCTCCATCCTCGTTCTCATGGAATTGCTTTCAGACATCCTTCCGCCCGGCGTGCTCAACGTGGTGAACGGCTTCGGTGTGGAGGCCGGCAAGCCGCTCGCTTCCAGCAAGCGCATCCGCAAGATCGCGTTCACCGGCGAGACCACCACCGGCCGGCTCATCAGCCAGTACGCCTCGCAAAACCTGATCCCCGTCACGCTGGAACTCGGCGGGAAGAGCCCGAACATCTTCTTCGACGACGTCATGGACAAGGACGACGCCTTCTACGACAAGACACTTGAAGGTTTCACGATGTACGCCTTCAACCAGGGCGAAGTTTGCACCTGCCCCTCACGCGCCCTGGTCCAGGGTTCCATGTATGAAGCGTTCATGGCCGACGCCGTGGCCCGCACCGAAGCGATCATCCAGGGCAACCCGCTGGACACCGACACACAGATCGGCGCCCAGGCCTCTAACGATCAGCTGGAGAAGATCCTCTCCTACATGGACATCGGCAAGCAGGAAGGCGCCAAGGTGCTCACCGGCGGCGAGCGCAACATCCTCGAAGGCGATCTGGCCGGCGGCTACTACGTCAAGCCCACCATTTTCGAGGGCACCAATGACATGCGCATCTTCCAGGAGGAGATCTTCGGCCCCGTACTGGCAGTGACGAAGTTCGACGACTACGCCGACGCCCTGCACATCGCCAACGACACCCTGTACGGGCTCGGCGCCGGCGTGTGGTCACGCAACGGCAACGTGGCGTACCGGGCTGGACGCGAAATCCAGGCCGGCCGCGTGTGGGTCAACAACTATCACGCCTACCCCGCGGGAGCGGCGTTTGGCGGCTACAAGTCCTCCGGCATCGGCCGTGAGAACCACGCCATGATGCTGGACCACTACCAGCAGACGAAGAACCTGCTCGTCAGCTACAGCGAAGACAAGCTCGGCTTCTTCTAACCCGCCCAACCCAACGCTCCTGCAGCAATGGGGCGCTTTTTGAGAACCGTCCCGCAATTTTGTCCGGCACGTTTCCTCCCCTGCACGACGCCGGGCATCTGCCCAGGTGCCCGGCGCACCCCTGTTACCCAGCACCACATTCACGAAAGAGAATTTCATGTCTACGATGCAAGCAGCAGTTGTCAAAGAGTTCGGCGCGCCCCTCACGGTTGAGGAATACCCACTGCCCACACCCGGACCCGGCCAAGCCGTGGTCAGGCTGATTACCAGTGGCGTCTGCCATACGGACCTCCACGCGGCAGAGGGAGACTGGCCGGTCAAGCCCAGCCCGCCGTTTGTTCCGGGACACGAAGGCGTTGGCGAGGTCGTGGCGCTTGGCGAGGGTGTCACGTCACTGGCTGTGGGTGATCGAGTGGGCAACGCATGGCTGTGGACGGCCTGCGGGGAATGTGAGTACTGCAGGACGGGCTGGGAAACTCTGTGCGAGTCACAACAAAACGGTGGCTACAGCGTGGACGGTTCATTTGGCGAGTACATGCTGGTAGACGCCGACTTTGCCCCGCGCATCCCTGAAGACGCGGATCCTGTGGAGATTGCCCCCGTTCTTTGCGCAGGAGTCACGGTCTACAAGGGGTTGAAGATGACCGAGGCCCGCCCCGGCCAATGGGTTGTCATCTCCGGCATCGGCGGATTGGGTCACATTGCCGTCCAGTACGCAGTGGCCATGGGGCTGCGTGTTGCTGCCGTGGACATTGCCGATGACAAACTGGCCCTGGCCCGCAAGCACGGCGCTGAAGTCACCGTCAATGCCTTGAACGAGGATCCTGTGGAGGCCATTCAGCGCGAGACCGGTGGCGCCCATGGCGTGCTCGTGACTGCTGTGCACCCGGCAGCGTTTGGCCAGGCCATCGGCATGACCCGCCGCGGCGGCACCATCGTCTTCAATGGCCTGCCAGCGGGTGACTTCCCGGCACCGATCTTTGAAGTGGTGTTGAAGGGCTTGACCATCCGCGGCTCCATCGTGGGAACACGCCAGGACATGACCGAAGCGATTGACTTCTATACGCGCGGACTGATCCACCCCACGGTTTCCACGTGCAGCTTGAACGACATCAACGAAGTGTTTGACGAGATGCGCGCCGGCAAGATCGACGGCCGCGTCGTCATCAAGTACTAGTAATCATCAAGTACTAACAGTCTTGGCAGGCTCGGCCACCGGTGGCCGAGCCTGCCAAGACCCGCACCAGCCACAATTCAAAGGAGCAGCTCGATGACACATTCGACGGACGTTTTGGATTCTGCAGCAACCCTCCCGGGTGAAACGCAGTCCCGCGTTGCCTTGTCCGGCGCCGCCGTCGAACTGCTACAAAAGCTGTGGGGCATCCATGGGCCGCTCATGTTCCACCAATCCGGCGGCTGCTGCGACGGCTCCTCCCCCATGTGCTATCCGGCCGGGGAATTCATCACGGCGGAGGCAGATGTGCAGCTGGGGTTATTCGATCTGCCCGACTGTGGGCCGCTGGAATTCTGGATGTCAAAGGAACAGTTCAACTACTGGTCACACACCCATCTCACAGTGGACGTCGTGCCGGGGCGTGGCAGCGGATTCTCCGTAGAGGCTCCCGAGGGCAAGCGGTTCCTGATCCGCTCCCGGCTGGTAGACGGCTTCACTCCTTCCGGAACGTAGGCAGTCCTGCCAGGCTCGGGACTTGGTGGTTACTTCCGTTTCCGCTTGGACTGCTGCCGTTTTTGCACCAGCACTGCCACAACAGCCACCACAATGGCTCCGGCCATGGCGATTTCCATTTTCTGCCCATCCTTCGAATCTGTCGGCACACGAACCTCCAGCATAGCCAGACCGCTGCGGTACCGCAGCCCGGGCATACGGGGTGGATGTCCGGCGTCGTCCACGGCACTGGCGCGGCACCGCCAACATCAGCGAAGGGGTCAGTCGCTGAGCGGGCCGTCGATGATGCTTTGGACAATGGCGCCATACTGCTGAATCAGGGCTTCCTCAGCCATCTCTTCCGGTTCCAGCAGTCCCAGCACGCGCGTGCCGGCCCCGAGGCCCATCACAGCACAAACCAGCAGCTGGGATTTCTGCAGGGACGGGGAATCATCGCCGATCTGCCCCGCCATCCACTGCACGTAGCGCTCGCGCAGCTCTGCCTGGGCCGTCGCTTGGTTGGGTGCGTCCTGGACCAGCATCGCCACCATGGACCAGGGCTCGGCCTCCCCATTGCGACGCCGCCGCAAGATCCGCCGGACCAGGGCGAACCCGAGGGGCTCCCCCATGCCGTCCAGCATGTCCGAGCGCGGCACATCAGGAGCGGCGGCCTCAAACAGCTTCGCCTTGCTGCCCATCACCTTCATCACCATAGCTGGGGAATAGCCCGCCAGTGCGGCCACGTCCTTGACCGTGACTGCCGTATAGCCGCGTTCACCAAAGAGCCTGCGCGCCGCTTCAATGACGGCTTTTCGCGTGTCGGGGCGGCCCATCAGTGGCGCCCCATTCCGGAACCGGCTCCCGCCATGGCGGCCCGCATATTTTCAGCCTCGGCAGCTCCGGTCCCGGCAGCGCCATCCAGCACCACGTCAACCACCGCCGACCGCGCCGTCAAAACCACGTGCACGGATTCGCTGCACCGTCCCCCACTGTCCATGGCAGTCAGGATATAACGGCCCACCGGCGGAAGCGGAACAGCATAGCTCCCGTCCGGGCCGCAGAACGTGGAGACCACGAACTCCCCCGTTGCCTTGGTCAGCGTCACCAGCGCACCGTCCAGGCCGCGGACGCCGTCGCCCACGCTGCCGCTGACGGTCAGCCTGAGCGCAAGGAGGATGTGCTGGGTGCTGGAAGAGTCCACAAAGTCCAGGACCTGCGAACTCGGTGCCCAGCCGTCCGCACTGGAGATGACCAGGTAGCGTCCGGATGCGGGCAGGACCAGTGAGTAGCGCCCGTCGTTATCAGCCCGGCTCCAGTCGGCCGGTTCCCCGTTGGTGTGCAGCGCATTGACCACGGCCTGGCGGATCGGTTGGCCGCCCGCACCCACCACGGTGCCGCTGACCACGATCTCATCCCCATCGGGGGCGTGTACTGCATTTTCGGCAGCCGGGGCGCCGTCCGCCGAGAGGTTCCCGTAACTCTGCACACCGGCAATGCCCGACGGCGTCCTGCCGGGGCTTCCGGGAACGGCTGTCCCGGCTGCCTGGCCCTGGAACGCTTTTCCGTGCGAGGTCTGGAAGCGTGGGATGAAGACGGCGACGCCGATCGAGAGCAGCGCTGCGATCGCTGCGTACCAGAAGATCTCCTTGAAGGCGTCCACCGTGGGAAGTGCCAAAGGCCCCACGTGCACCACGGCCGAGGTCAGCACGGCACCGACCACGGCGGACATGGTGGATGTGCCCACGGCGCGCAGCAGCGAGTTCAGCCCGTTGGCTGAGGCGGTTTCCGTGATCGGCACCGAACGCATGATCAGTGTCGGCATGGCGGCGTAGGCGATCGCGGTGCCCATGCTCACGGCGGTCGCACCGAGGATCACCATCCACACCTCGCCGGTCAGGAACACCCGTGCCACGTAGGCAACGGCCAGTACCAGGGAGCCAACGATCAAGGTCGCCTTCGCGCCATGCCGCTTGGTGATCATGGCGGAGACCGGGGCAAGGGCCACCATGGCCAGCCCGGAGGGGATCATGCACAGTCCGGCAATGACCACACTGAGTCCAAAACCGTAGCCGCCCACATTGGGGAGCTGAAGCTGCTGGGTGGTGCTGAGCATGTTCGCGTACATGGAGAAGCCCACCAAAATGGAGGCGATGTTCGTCAGCAGCACTGGCCTGCGCGCCGAGGTCCGCAGATCCACCATGGGCTGGCTGACACGCAGTTCATAGGGGAACCAGACAGCCAGGAACACGACGGTGCCAATGAACAAAAGGATCACCGGTTCGCTGCTCCAACCCCATTCCCCACCCTTGGAGATGGCGAGGAGCAGCGCAGTCAGCGCCGCTGTCAGCAAGACCGCACCGACGGCGTCGAACTTGCCCTTGGTGCGCACGGCCGACTCCGGCACCACGGCCAGAACGGCAATGATCAGCAGCACGCCGATGACAGCTGAAATCCAGAAAATGGCTTGCCAGCCCAGGGATTCGTAAATGATTCCAGACAGCGGCAGCCCCAGTGCGCTGCCGATGCCCAGCGTGGCGCTCATGAGGGCGACGGCGGAGACCACCTTTTCGCGCGGCAGTTCATCGCGCATGATGCTGATGCCGACCGGGATCAGGGATGCGGCGAGGCCTTGGAAGGCGCGGCCAATCAGCAGTGTCGGCAATGTCCCGCCCACTGCGGCGATGATGGATCCGATCACCATGGTGACCATGGCAACCACCATCATGCGCCGTTTGCCGAACATGTCCGCCAGTCGGGACACGATGGGCGTGGCGATGGCGCTTGTCAGCAGCGTGATGGTGACGAGCCAGGACGTGTTGTCCGGGGAGGCGTTCAGAATTTTCGGGAAGTCCGGCAGCAGCGGCACCACCATGGTTTGCTGCAGTGCCACCACGGTTCCGGCCAGACACAGGATTGCGATGACCAGCGAAGTGCGCTTAGGTGCTGCGGCGCTTCGACTCTGACGGGCGGTTGCTGGTGGGCTGGCCAAGTGGGACGGCAAGGGCTTCCTTCGCGATATGTGGTGGGCCCTGCCATATCGCCAGGGCTGGTGAACGCGCGTTCACCTATTAAGTGAACCACCGTTCACCCCCAGCAGTCAAAACCGAATTGCGGCCTGCCCGGGCTGTGAGGATTAAGCTGGAACGCATGACTCCCGCCGCATCCCTGATCCTGGCTTCAGCCTCCCCCGCCCGCACTAAACTGCTGTCCGACGCCGGCATTGCCCACAGCATCCGCGTATCCGACGTGGACGAAGACGCCATCACAGCTGCCGCCGGTCCCCTGAAGCCGGCGGAAACTGCCCTGCTGCTGGCACGTGCCAAGGCCGAGTCGGTGGCAGCAAGTGCACCGAATGCGCTTGTGGTTGGCTGCGATTCGGTCTTTGAATTTGAGGGAGCCCCCTACGGCAAGCCATGGGAGCCGAACGTCGCACGGGAACGCTGGCAGCTCATGCGCGGCAAATCCGGAGTGCTGCACACCGGACACTGGCTCATCAATGCCTCCCCGGGCGAGACCATGGCGCTCGGTGAAGTCAACAGCGCCGTCGTCAGTTTTGAGGACGTGTCCGACGCCGAGATTGACGCCTATGTTGCCACCGGGGAGCCATTGCAGGTGGCTGGCGGCTTCACCATCGACGGGCTGGCCGGGGCCTTCATCAGCGGGGTCGAGGGCGATCCGCACACCGTGGTTGGACTGTCCATTTCCACACTGCGCCGTCTTCTGGCCAAGTCCGGGGTGTCCATCACCGACCTGTGGGCCTGATTCTGACTTCTGCGCCCAATTACTGCACTCAGGCGCGCAATCCATCCGGAATCGTGCGCATAATTTTTCCGAGCCCTCTACGTCAGGCTGGTTGTGAGTCATTCGTGTCTTTTGATTAAAGGAGCCAGCCATGTCATCAATTACGAAGGGTTATACAAGGGATGAGATTCGTGGGTTGGTCCATGAATATTATTTGCAGC
>NZ_JAFMPX010000099.1 GCF_017353415.1 Arthrobacter sp. E3 | reverse complement strand
CCGTGGCAGGCAGGGATCGCCGACAGTAGCGCTTGCACCGACATCGCGCTGACGCTGTGTATTCCTGAACGCACCGCGGCCGCTTTGGCCCACCACAGCACTGCCTTGCTCACCACCCATCACCACACCCTGACCGCGCTGCAGGCAGGGGACCTGTCCTACCGCCATGCGGCGTTGATCGTGGATGAATGCAACACCCTGAATGAAACCCCCACCATCACCACCACACAAGTCGCCGCTTTCGAAGCACGCCTACTCCACCTGGCCCCGGGAACCACGGCCTCCGGATTCGCTTCCAAAGCCCGACGAGCCCGGGAAAACACCCACCCGGAAACCCGGACCACCGCCACGAAACAGGCCTACCAACGCCGCGCCATGACCCTGGAACCCGGACGCGACGGCATGTCCTGGCTCACCCTGCACCTACCCACCATCAGCGCCCAAGCAGCCTGGGTCAACTGCACCCGCACAGCACGCACCAT
>NZ_JAFMPX010000098.1 GCF_017353415.1 Arthrobacter sp. E3 | reverse complement strand
GGATTCTGGTGGTGGCGAGAGCAGTGGTGGTGGGTTGCCTTTTGGTGTTGATGTGGGGGTTTTGTCTGATCGGGAGTGTGTGCGGTGGGCGCAGGACTTGGAGCATTTGTCTCGGGTGGGGCAGGCGTTGGCTGTTCAGGTGGTGGCTGAGTTGGTTTCTCGTACGGAGGCTGGCCGGTATGTATCTACGGGGGTGCGTGGGCCGGTGGATTTGTTGGTGCAGTCCTTGAAAGTCAGTGCGGCTGAGGCGCATCGTAGGATTCGCCTGGCGGAGGCGGTGTTACCGGTGCTTGATGTGTTCAGTGGTGATATTGCCCCGGTGCGTCAGCCCGGGCTGGGGGAAGTCTTCTTTCGTGGGGAGGTTTCGCAGGAGCAGGGGCTGCTGGTTGCCGGGTTTGTGGATGAGGCGGCCCGTTTGGCTGATAACGGCAGGATTGATCAGGAGTGTTTGGCGGAGGTTCAATCCGTGTTGGTCGAGGCTGGGCTGGGGGAGGG
>NZ_JAFMPX010000097.1 GCF_017353415.1 Arthrobacter sp. E3 | reverse complement strand
CCCGGCGCGGGCTGATTCATCTTGACGGGTATATGACCATCGCCCAGCATGAACAGCTCATGGCTGCCATTGGACATGCCACCAACCCCAACCACCACACGGATGTGGACACTATCAACACCACCACCGCTGGCAGCCACGAAACAACCGGAACGGCACAAACGACTGGAACAACTCAAACGGCTGGAACAGCTGGAAAAGCTGGAACAGCCGACGAGTGCGGCAGTGCTGGTGATGGTGATGGTGCTGGTTCTAGTGGTGGGCAGGATTCCTTGTTCGAGCAGTTGCATGGATTGATGGGGACGTTCAATACCACCACGGCAGCTGGACAACGAGACACCGCAGCGCAGGACCGTGGAGGGCAAACAGGGCAAACACGGCAAACAGGGCAAACAGGGCCAAGGGGGCAAGCAGGACGAGAAGAGGCGCTAGGGGCATCAGGATCTGGGTGGGTGGCGCAGCCAGGCCCGGACTCGGAACGGGCATCAGGACCTGACCCGGGGCCGGGTTCAGG
>NZ_JAFMPX010000096.1 GCF_017353415.1 Arthrobacter sp. E3 | reverse complement strand
ACCGGAACCATGCCCGCAGTTCGGGCAATGATCCCGGAAAATCCCGGCCCTCCACTGGCACATCCATCATGAGCCACACAATACGCGCAGCCCCCGACATCACGGCAGTTACATGGATAGCCAATTTTGGTGATATCCCACGTGATGACCTCGCCCGGGCCGGAGGCCATCAGCTCGGGCACAGCCCTGGCCGGGTGCTTGGCCAACCGGCGGCGTTCCTTGACTTGTTTGTTCTCCTCCAACACCCGGTAAAACGTTGACAACGAGCCCAGATAAGTGCCCAGATCAAGGAGTTTGGCATAGACCTGCATCGGTGCCAGATCAACGTACTCCGGGGCGTTCAACGCGGCCAAGACCGCGGCACGCTCAACCGGGCTGAGCTTGTTCGCCGGCTCCACCCTCACTGCTCGCAGGGGCGCGGACGGCTTGCGGTAGACGGTGGTGCGTGAAACACCGGTCAGCACTGCTGCCCGGCGTGTGGGAACTTCCTGGCCGCGTAGGCGCTGATAGGCGTCCATCATTTCTTCTTGGGCTTCGGCCCGTC
>NZ_JAFMPX010000095.1 GCF_017353415.1 Arthrobacter sp. E3 | reverse complement strand
CGGGATGCCGCAGGGCGGGACCCGATGGCGTCGGCCGGTATCGTCGATGCCCAGTCGGTCAAGGGCGCCGACACTGTGGGCCGGGGGTCGCGTGGGTACGACGCCGGCAAGAAGACCAACGGTCGCAAGCGCCACATCGTGGTCGACACGACCGGCCTGCTGGTGGCCGTGCTGGTCACCGCTGCGAGCATGCAGGACCGCGACGGTGGCCGGCTGGTCCTGGCCAAGGCTCGAATGGCAATGCCCTCGATTGCGCGGGTCTGGGCAGACGGCGGCTACGCCGGCCAACTGGTGGACTTCGCCCGCCAGAGGCTGCAGGTCACCTTGCAGATCGTGCGGAAGCCCAAGGGCCAGCACACCTTCGAGGCCTTGCCCCGGCGTTGGGTGGTGGAGCGGACCCTGTCGTGGCTGGTGCGCTGCCGCCGACTCGGCCACGACTACGAACGCCTCCCCGCCCATGCCGAGGCGATGGTGAAGTGGTCCATGATCGGGCTGATGGCCAGGCGTCTCTCACCGCCAGCCGGCCGCCTTCCTTGGCAGCCCGGAACGGCAAAATAACCACTTTCCCAACACGTTCT
>NZ_JAFMPX010000094.1 GCF_017353415.1 Arthrobacter sp. E3 | reverse complement strand
TGTTTTTGCTCAGGCCGTGGTGGTAGGTGTTGCGCCGTGGTGTTTGGGTGGGATCGATTAGGTACGGGGCGGTGAAGCAGGGCGTTCCTTGCACCAGTGCCAGGGTCCATTCACTATGGTGAATCAGCGTGTGGTGGCGCCCGCAGAGCAAAGCCGCGTTGCTGATATTACTTTCCCCGCCTTCCTGCCACGGGAGCACATGATGGGCCTCGGCCCAGGGCGCCGGGATAGTGCAATCAGGAAAACAACAGCCTAGATCCCTGGCGAATAAGATTTTGCGCTGCGCCGGGGTAAACAAGCGTTGGGTACGACCCACATTCAAAATCTCCTGCCCTTGCCCCATCAACAGGTTCGTGATCTCCGGATCACACAGGGGCTGGTCAAACAACCCCAACGGCACAGGCCCGTTATAAGCGGTAAACGCCGTCCCTGCCCCGTCCCTGCGGGCTAGGTCTTCCTGCCGGGTCATGATGATCAGCTGTGCCTTCAAACCACCATTGAGCGGCAGCTTCTCTGTCCGTGCCGCCAACTTCACACACTCCAACAACCCGTCCAAGAGCTTCTGCGCATACGTCCGGTCGTCTTTCACCACCGGGTCGGTACTGGCCGGATCAATCGGATCCAAACCCTCCAACATCTCCGCCGAGCCCGGCCACGGAATCCGCACCCCGCCAACCACCCGAGCCCGCCGCTCCTGCCCGGGCACCTCACCCCACACAGATCCCCACCCCGGCTCACCGCC
>NZ_JAFMPX010000093.1 GCF_017353415.1 Arthrobacter sp. E3 | reverse complement strand
TACTGCTTGTAACGTAGCGTGCTCGTAGCTAGATTACAGTTTTATTTAGCACCCGTTCTGCAGGAACGAGTCACATAAGCAAAGCTCCAGGCGTCCGTCCTTCAGTCCAAGTTGTTGCTTAAACTACTGCATCGCGATCTTCCTAGCAAGCTGCTGCTGCTCCTTCTCGAACCTCATGGTGACACTGTCCCCTCCCTCGCCTAGTACAATCTGGCCATTCAGGTTGTTGATACCCACTTCAGCGCAAGGACACTGTTTCGGCTGGCTGCAGGTGCATACCGATAGCTTGTATGACCCTTCTTTTTCTTCTTCGGCCCTCCTCACCTCGAACCACCTCCTCCGGATGTCGTTACTGTTTGGATCCTGTGCGGCGACGATTGGTGTGAAATCGGCATTGGAATTTTCTTTGCCCGTTGTCCACCTGCCCGGTAGCTTGCAAGGGTGGTTCCATTGTGCAATGAAATTGAAGGCGTAGCGGCCACCCTCCCTCATGGTGTTATCTTCAGACATATCAGTGCCTGAAGTGAAGTGTACCAACTCGGCTTGGCGGCGGCTGGTTGACCCGACGTACTTCTCACACTGGCTCTGTTTGTTTTGGACTAGACCAAGCATGCCGTTCTGGCTGTTGGATGCGGTGTATTTGATCATATAGTTGTGGCCTATGCGGACATGCTTGCCGTTGGTGTCTAGCACGGCTTCTCCCTGCTTATCGCAGAGAGCAGCTGCGGAGCTTAAGAAGGTTCCTGAGAGGAGGACGGCGAAGACAAGGAGATAGTTGTAGCTGAATGTTGCCATGGTGAACTGGTGAGTTTATTGCTCTTGCTTGTATGGC
>NZ_JAFMPX010000092.1 GCF_017353415.1 Arthrobacter sp. E3 | reverse complement strand
ATGCCTGGAGATGCTCGGGTTGCACGCTGCCTTGGTAGGTCCCTTCAAGGACCCGCTTCGATAGTGAAAACAAGAGGTGTACCCCCGGCAGGGAAAGGTGCGCGGGCTGGCCCGATGCTTTGATATTGTGCACCTCAATCGAGACGCCGGCGGCTGTCGCCGCTGGTGGGTATGGCGGCCACCCATCCGTGATGAGTGTCGCCCCGGGACTCACGTGGGTTCGGATGAAATCGGCCAGGCTTGCCGATGATGCGTCGGGGATGATCTGCAGCCTGGCCCGGCCAAATCCTGTGCCACGGCGCTCAATGGCGCCGGCCACGAGCGTTTTGCCGGCGGCGCCGCGACCAAATGTGCCGTGCCTGTCTCCGCCGATGAAGGTCTCGTCCATCTCGACCCGTCCGATGAGCCGGTCTCGTTCTGACTGGTGCATCACCGATCGGAGTTTGTGCGTCATCGTCCATGCACTCTGGTAGCTGCCGAGCTCCGTCACCCGTTGCAGGGTCAATGCCGACACTCCTTGCTTCGATGCCATCATCAGCCATGCTGCCTCGAACCAGACGGTCAGCGGGGTGCGGGTGCGGTGGAACACCGTTCCTGCACCCACGCTCACGCGGCGTCCGCAGCCAGCGCACCGATGCATTCCAGGCACCGTGGACCAGTCGCCGACATCCGCGCACCACGGGCAAACGAACCCATCCGGCCAACGCAGCCAATCCAGATAGTCACGACAATCCGCGTCCGACCGGAACCATGCCCGCAGTTCGGGCAATGATCCCGGAAAATCCCGGCCCTCCACTGGCACATCCATCATGAGCCACACAATACGCGCAGCCCCCGACATCACGGCAGTTACATGGATAGCCAAT
>NZ_JAFMPX010000091.1 GCF_017353415.1 Arthrobacter sp. E3 | reverse complement strand
AGAGCCACTAGCAAGAGCAACTATCTCCCGGCCTCTTATTTCACCAATCACCATGGCAACATTCAGTTATGTCCTCGCCGTCCTGTTTCTCTCTGGCACTCTCATCGCTTCTGCAGCTGCTCTCTGCCAGCAGCAGGGCGAAGCGGTGCTAGACACCAGTGGCAACCGGGTCCGACTGGGCCCCAACTACAAAATCGAATACACCAATGCCGACGGCCGTAAAGGTGTGCTAGGACTCCTGCGCAACGATCAAAGCCAATGCGAGAAGTATGTCGGACCTACCAACCGCCGGGAGGGCCGGGAGGTGACCTTTGCTTCGGGTAGTGGCAACTTTGAGGAAAACACCATGAAGGAAGGTGACCGCTATGTGTTCAGCTCCATTGCAACGTGGAACCACCCATGCAAGCTGCCCAGCATCTGGACCACCGGCAAGACCAGCAATGACGTCAATTTCACGCCCATCATCGCAGGGCAGGATCAGGAAAGCAACAAACTGCGATTCAGTTTGTTCCAGGTGACCAAGGCCAAAGAACAAGAAGGAGACTACAAGTTGTCGGTGTGTTCTTACAAACAGAACGAAGAACAGGCCTCCTGCACCGAACTAGGTACACACGATCTAAACGGCCAGGTTGTTCTGGGCAAGAATGGGGACTCGTTCACCGTCAGGTTTGTCAAGCACGAACAACTTGCCATGAGACCTACTATCTACTAACCGTCAAACTACGACGTGAAGTCAAGGATGGGTATATGCATGCAACCTGTGTACACCCAAGCGGGTGCTAAATAAAACTTCCTTTCTAGCCATGCACATTGCGCAGACCCCATCCTGCTATGTAGCTCGTGATAAATAAATAAAGTAATGAGGCCC
>NZ_JAFMPX010000090.1 GCF_017353415.1 Arthrobacter sp. E3 | reverse complement strand
AGGCCTACCAACGCCGCGCCATGACCCTGGAACCCGGACGCGACGGCATGTCCTGGCTCACCCTGCACCTACCCACCATCAGCGCCCAAGCAGCCTGGGTCAACTGCACCCGCACAGCACGCACCATCAAACACCACCACCCACCCACCACCACCGGGACCAGCGGCAGTACCGGAGAACACCGCACCCTAGCCCAACTACGCCTCGACATCGCCACCACCCTCCTCATCAACCAACAACCCCGCCCCGGCAACAGCGGCAGCGGCAGCAGCGCCAGCAGCGCCAGCAGCGCCAGCGGCAGCAGCGCCAGCAGCGCCAGCGGCAGCAGCGCCAGCAGCGCCAGCAGCGCCAGCAGCGCCAGCGGCAGCAGCGCCAGCAGCGCCAGCGGCAGCAGCGCCAGCGGCAGCAGCGGCAGCAGCGCCAGCAGCAGCAGCGGCAGCAGCGCCAGCAGCAGCAGCGCCAGCAGCGCCAGCAGCAGCAATACTGACGCTGGAGGGACAACCGGAACCCGTGGCAACCGCGGTCAGGACCAAAAGGAGGAGGGTTCTGATCCGTCGGGTCAGGGAAGCGATGTCCCCTTCGGTGTCAGTTCCGCGTTCGGGGTTCACCTCGTGGACGATCCCCCACCCTGGGAACACCACAACCCCACACCCCCAGAACCCGCCACCACCAGCGCCATCAGCCCTAAAGCCGGTCAACCCACCAGCCAAGACACCTCCCATAGAACTGGTACTCATGCTGGTACTGCTGGTGCCAATGGTGGCCGGGTGGGGGATGTTCCGGTGGTCGGGGAACTCCTCGGAGATGAGTCAGGCTTCGTTGACGGGGTCGTGGACGGGATCCCGGAGGATCCTGAACAGGACTACCTCGACCAGCTCGAAATCCTCCGCCACCACCACGTCATGATCGACCCTCCCCTGCCCAAAGCCCTGATCTTGCTCACCGTGCCGTTCCTTTCAGCACTGA
>NZ_JAFMPX010000008.1 GCF_017353415.1 Arthrobacter sp. E3 | reverse complement strand
ACACCGTCAAAGACTTGGAATCAAGCCAAGCCTTCCTCGTTCCATGAGGCTGCAAATAATATTCATGGACCAACCCACGAATCTCATCCCTTGTATAACCCTTCGTAATTGATGACATGGCTGGCTCCTTTAATCAAAAGACACGAATGACTCACAACCAGCCTGACGTAGAGGGTCTGCTCCGATAATGCGGATCCTGCGCACACGATCGACCTCAGTTGACCGCCGTCACGCCCCGTCGCCATGCCACGGGCAGCCATCAGCTCCAAGATGGTGGGCACCAACACGATTCGGGTGACTCCGTGCTCCTCCATGGCGTCCAAGGCGGCGTCCGGACTGAAGCGAGGCAACGCAACCAACGTGGAGCCGGCGTGGATCGACTCCCCCAGCGCATACAGATTCATGCTGGCCGCAAGCGGTCCCGGAGCAAGCGTCACACTGTCCGGCCCCAATTGGAAATACTTCGCACTGCGGACGAAGGATTCCCGCCACGAGTCTGTGGTGCGGACGAAGGCCTTAGGCAGCCCGCTCGTCCCGGAGGACAGACCCAAGAGGAACGGCTGCACAGCAGCGTCCTGAACGGACGCCCATTGCTGTGCCGCCTGTGTCAATTTTGCTCGCAACGCTGCTGGCCAGCTGGCATCGAGAATCATGGCGGTACGGCCCAGCGACAACGCAGCACAGAAATCCACGACCAGCTCAGCGCCAGAGGGCCTGTCGATGACGGACATACTGCGGGCTCCGGACGTGGAAACGGAATGGGCCTGAGCAGCCTGCCATTCGGCAGCCTGGAGCAACTCGCTGTACGTCAGGCGCCGCCCACCCACAATCAGCGCAGTCCGGCCACCGTGGTTCGCGGCCCACTGCTTGAGCTTGTCAATGAAAGGCATGCTTTTCATGGTAGATCACTTCAACGACACCGCCGGTTCCGGGCCCCGGCGGATGCGGCAGGCTATCCTATCTCCATGACTTTTAATGAAGGTGCACGACTTGACCCATCACAGGCAGAGGACAGGCGCGGGCGCAGCATGGGCCGCGGTGGCAAAGTTGGCTTGGGACTTGGTGGTGGACTGGTGGTGTTGATTGGTGCCCTGCTGGGCATCAACCCAGAGCTGCTGTCCTCCATTGTCGGAGAGACGGGCAATCAGCCAGCAATTGAACAGCAAGGCGCCGGCGGCCTGGAAAAATGCCAGACCGGCCAAGACGCGAATGCGAACCTCGACTGCCGCATTCTCGGCACTGCCAATTCGCTCAACAGCTTCTGGCCCGCCTACCTTGCGCAGTACAAGGTGAGCTACCCGGCACCCAAGACAGTATTTTTCAGTGGCAGCGTGAGTACCGCCTGCGGTCAGGCGAGCTCCGACGTCGGCCCGTTCTACTGTCCCGGAGACAGCAAGGCGTATTTTGACCCGGACTTCTTCTCGCAACTGGAAACCCAGTTCGGCTCATCCGGCGGACCTCTGGCCCAGGAATACGTGGTGGCACACGAATTTGGCCACCACGTGCAAAACCTGACGGGCACCATCGGAAAAGCCCAGCAAGGTTCCAAGGGTTCCCAGTCAGCCGCCGTGCGCACAGAACTGCAGGCCGACTGCTACGCCGGGATTTGGATGCGCTACGCGTCCACCCAGCCAGCGCCGGGCACCAAGCAGCCATTCCTTAAGGCGTTGACGCAGAAGGACCTCAACGACGCCCTCTCCGCAGCGTCCTCCGTGGGCGATGACAGGATCCAAAAGGCCGCCACCGGCCGCACCAATCCGGAATCCTGGAGCCACGGCTCCAGCGAACAAAGGCAGAAATGGCTGTCAATCGGCTACCAAAACGCCGCCCTTGACGCCTGCGACACGTTCGCCGCCCCCAAGGTGTAGTCAGGCACCAGACCAGCAACAGTCGGACGACAGACAAGCGCCCCGATTCCCGGAGCGGGGATGGATTTCACAAGGTCGCTCAGCGACCGCGGAAATCTTACTGCCCGCGAGGGAACCGGGGCGCTTGCCTCAGTGGTGACTAGATGTTGAAGCCGAGGGCCCGCATCTGGTCGCGTCCGTCGTCGGTGATCCGTTCCGGACCCCACGGCGGCATCCACACCCAGTTGATGCGCCATTCGTCAACGATGGGGCTCAGTGAGTTCTCCACCTGCTCCTCGATGACGTCCTGCAGCGGGCAGGCGGCCGTGGTGAGCGTCATGTCCAACAGCAAGGCACCATCGTCGCCATACCGCAGGCCATACAACAGCCCCAGGTCAACGATGTTGACGCCCAGTTCCGGGTCAATGACGTCCTTGAGTGCTTCCTCAACGTCTTCGAGATCAGTCTGCGCCGGCGCAACGGCCTGGCTTGATTCGCTGATGTCAGTCATGATTCCTTCTTCGCGGTGGTTGGGTTGCGCAGCGACTAGGCGGTTGCGGTCTCGGCCACCAGGAAGCGGTCGTAGCCTTCTGCTTCCAGACGGTCGGCGAGCTCGGGGCCGCCCTGCTCGGCGATGCTGCCGTCAACGAAAACGTGCACAAAGTCGGGCTTGATATAGCGCAGGATGCGGGTGTAGTGGGTGATGAGGATGGTGCCCAATCCGCCGGCCTCGATGGCGCGGTTGACGCCTTCGGAGACAACCTTCAAGGCATCAACATCAAGTCCGGAGTCTGTCTCGTCCAGGACTGCGAACTTCGGGCGCAGAAGCTCCAGCTGGAGGATCTCGTGACGCTTCTTCTCGCCACCGGAGAAGCCTTCGTTGACATTACGCTCTGCGAACTCCGGCTCAATGCGCAACTTGGCCATAGCGGCCTTGACGTCCTTGGTCCAGGTGCGCAGCTTGGGGGCCTCGCCGTCGATGGCCGTCTTGGCCGTGCGCAGGAAGTTCGTCATGGTGACGCCGGGAATTTCCACGGGGTACTGCATGGCCAGGAACAAGCCGGCGCGGGCACGCTGGTCAACGGTCATCGCCAGGACGTCTTCGCCGTCGAGGGTGATGGTTCCGCTGTCCACGTTGTAGCGGGGGTGCCCGGCAATGGTGGCGGCAAGGGTTGACTTGCCTGAACCGTTGGGGCCCATGATGGCGTGGGTTTCGCCGGTGTTGATGGTCAGGCTGACGCCCTTGAGGATCGGCTTGGTGCCCTGATCGGCGGTGGTGATGCTGACGTGCAGATCCTTGATTTCCAGAGTAGACATACTCTATTTTCTCCTAAAAATATGTTGTGCGGGCCGCAACGCTACTGCGTGCTGACACCGTTAAGAATGTTGTTGACGTCCACGTAGACGTCGCTGCCATGGACGGACAGGGCAAAGACGGGCACAGGCTCGAATGCGGGCAGGGTCAGTGGTTGACCTGATTTCAAGTCGAAAGAACTGCCGTGTGCCCAGCATTCGATGGTGCACTCCTCCACGTCGCCTTCGCTGAGGGAGATTTCTGCGTGTGAGCAGGTGTCACCGATCGCATGCAGTACTCCATAGGAGTCCCTGACAATGGCGATGGGGTAGTCATCAATCTCGACCAACATGGCTGACTTGACCGCAACGTCGCTGTCTTGGCAGACAACGACGCCGGCAGGCGTGGAGGAATCACTCACTGCGGTGTCGCCGCCAATTCGGCTTCCACCGAATCGCGCAAACGCTCTTCGAGGGCGGGAACACGAATCTGCTGGATGACCTCGTTCAGGAATCCACGTACCACCAGACGGCGGGCAACGCTTTCCTCAATGCCGCGGGTCTGCAGGTAGAACAGCTGCTCATCATCGAAACGGCCCGTGGCACTTGCGTGCCCTGCACCCTCGATCAGGCCTGTTTCAATCTCCAGGTTCGGCACTGAGTCGGCGCGGGCACCGCGGGTCAGGATCAGGTTGCGGTTGAGCTCGTACGTGTCGGTGCCCTCTGCCTCGGCACGGATCAGCACATCGCCGATCCACACCGCGTGGGCGTTCTCGCCCTGCAGCGCACCCTTGTAGGTGACGCGGGACTTGCAGTGCTTGGTGGAGTGATCCACGAACAGGCGCTGCTCCAAGTGCTGGCCGGCGTCCGCGAAGTACAGACCGAACATTTCGACGTCGCCGCCGGTGCTCGTGTAGCGCGCCGACGGTGTAGTGCGCAGCAAGTTGCCGCCCAAGTTGACGATGACGTGCTTGACCTTGGCGTCGCGGCCCACTTGGATGTGCTGGGCGCTTGCGTGCACGGAGTCGTCATTCCAGTCCTGGATGCTGACGACCGTCAGGTTGGCGCCATCCCCAACGAGGATTTCAACGTTCTCGCTCAACACGGCTGTGCCGCGGTGATCAAGCACAACCACTCCGGTGGCGAACTGCTTGGCCTCAACCACGATGTGCGCTGCGGCGGGGGCGTCGCCCTGGCCGGTCAGCGTCAGCGTGGTGATGTCATCCACAGTGCCTTCATGGTTGGCAGGCAAGGTGACGATGGTGGCTTCGCTGAAGTTCTCCCATGCGGCTGCTGCCACACGGTCCTCCGGGATACCGGCTGATCCGATGCGTACATCGTCACGGCCCACAGTCTCTACTGTGACGGCGTCGGGCTTGGTAACCGAAACCACCGGCGCTGGGCCGTTGATTTCCTGGCCCTTGATGCCAACCCGGTCAAGGCCACGCAGGCGCTTGAGCGGGGTGAAGCGCCAGTCTTCTTCGCGTCCCGTGATGGCCGGGAAGTCAGCCAGCTTGTAGGAGGTCAGGCGCCCGGCGCGTGAGCTGTCCGGAACTCCGATGCCACCACCGTGGCTGTCGCCGCCATGGCTGTGGGCCTTGGCTGCGCTGCCGCCGAGCGGGCCTGACTCGGGGTTGATTTCGGACAGGCTCTCGCCCTCCTCCGTCATTCCCTTGATGAAGCCCTGGCTCCAAACATTTGAATCTGTTGCGTGTTCTTGCGTGAGCTCGGTCATTTAGCCGACGGCCCCTTCCATCTGCAGTTCAATCAGGCGGTTCAGTTCAAGCGCGTATTCCATGGGCAGTTCCTTGGCGATGGGCTCGATGAACCCGCGCACGATCATGGCCATGGCCTCGTCCTCGGGCATGCCGCGGGACTGCAGGTAGAACAGCTGCTCTTCACTGACCTTGGAGACGGTAGCCTCGTGGCCCATGGAGACGTCATCTTCGCGAACGTCAACGTAGGGGTAGGTGTCGGAGCGTGAAATGGTGTCCACCAGCAAAGCGTCACAGCGAACCGTGTTGGCTGAGTGGTTGGCGCCTTCACGGATCTGCACGAGGCCGCGGTATGCCGAGCGACCGCCGCCACGGGCAACCGACTTGGAGATGATCGAGGACTGCGTGTTGGGCGCAATGTGGACCATCTTTGAACCGGTGTCCTGGTGCTGGCCCTCGCCGGCAAAAGCAACCGACAAAGTCTCACCCTTGGCGTGCTCGCCCACAAGGTAGACGGCCGGGTACTTCATGGTGACCTTGGAACCGATGTTGCCATCGACCCATTCCATGGTGGCGCCTTCGTGTGCAATGGCGCGCTTGGTCACCAGGTTGTACACGTTGTTGGACCAGTTCTGGATAGTGGTGTAGCGAACGCGGGCGTTCTTCTTCACCACGATCTCGACAACGGCCGAGTGCAGGGAATCCGTCGTGTAGATCGGTGCCGTGCAGCCTTCAATGTAGTGCACGTAGCTGCCTTCATCAGCGATGATGAGGGTGCGCTCAAACTGTCCCATGTTCTCGGTGTTGATGCGGAAGTAGGCCTGCAGCGGGATTTCCACGTGAACGCCCGGGGGGACGTAGACGAAGGAGCCGCCGGACCAGACAGCCGTGTTCAGTGATGCGAACTTGTTGTCGCCCACCGGAATCATGGTGCCGAAGTATTCCTGGAACAGTTCCGGGTAATCGCGCAGGCCGGTGTCGGTGTCGGTGAAGATGACGCCTTGTTCCTCCAGGTCCTCACGAATCTGGTGGTAGACGACTTCGGACTCGTACTGAGCCGTCACGCCGCCGACGAGGCGGTTGCGCTCGGCTTCGGGGATGCCGATGCGCTCATACGTGTTGCGAATGTCCTCGGGCAGGTCTTCCCAAGTCTTGGCCTGTTTCTCGGTGGAACGCACAAAGTACTTGATGTTGTCGAAGTCAATGCCCGACAGGTCCGCACCCCAAGTGGGCATGGGCTTGCGATCGAAGTACTTCAAGCCCTTCAAACGCATATCTAGCATCCACGCCGGCTCGCCCTTCTTGGCTGAGATGTCGCGGACTACCTCTTCGTTGATGCCACGACGTGCATTGTCACTGCTCTCGTTCTTATCCGACCAGCCGAAGGCATAGTTTCCCAGGCCCTCCAGTTCGGGGTTTGCATCGAGAATATGGTGGAGTGTGGTGTCTTCGACAGCAGCCTTCGCGCCTACATCCTGCGCTAGTTGATCCGTCATCACGGCCTTTCTTGCTGATGGGTGGAAATTCGCTTCGACAGGCCTTGAACGCCCGTCGGAACACTTTTTGCCGGTGTTCCGGCAAGTTTTCGGACCACTGCACGGCCGGTGGGCACGTGCGTGGTGCAGACATGTCCGCCACTGGCCATGGTGGAGAGTCTGCGTACATCGACGCCGATGAGCCGGGCAAAAACTTCGGTCTCGGCGTCGCAGAATTCGGGAAAGGTGCTGGCCAGCTCCTGGATGGGGCAATGTCCTTGGCAAAGTTGCTCCGCTGCCATGGCTGTCCCAGCGTTGAGCGAGTTGGAACTCGCCACAAACTGGTCGGCGTTCAACGCTTCCGCCAGCGCCTTGGACCGGGCGGCAACGTCACTGCCAGCTGCGTCCACGAGAGGCTGGTACTTTGCCTCCATCTTCGCAAAACGGCGTTCGGCAAACTCGATGACACCCGCATCGCCACGGATGCCTGAAATTTCCTTCAGGGCCAGCCGGGCAATTTCCAAGTAGTCGTCGCCTATTTCAGTTTGGCCACGGCGCGAAACAACATAGCGTCGTGCGGGGCGTCCGGCGCCGGTTTTGGCGTTGCTGATGAGCTTGACTTCGATCAACCCTTCACGGGTGAGGCTGTCAAGGTGGCGGCGTACGGCTGCCGGTGTCAGCTTGAGGAAAGTGCCCAGTTGCGCTGCGCTGACTGGTCCTTGTTCAAGCACGGCAGTCAATACGCGGTCTCGGGTTCTTTCATCGGGCTCGAGCGCGGGAAGCTTCCCGGCTTCAACGTCCTGACTCATTAACACCTCCACGCGATCGAATTAAAGCACAACAATAGACAAGACAAGTATGCCGTAATTGGGGTGCCGTTTCCACTAAGGTGAGCCTTCCCACCCCTGCCAGCCTCTAGCTGTGAGGCATGTCACTGGCGTACTTCGCGTAGAATGGCCGCGTGACAAAGACACTTTCCCCTGCCCTGGAGATCTCCGGGCTCATCAAGGACGTGGGGCCCCTTCCGGCAATGGACGGCCGGATGAAACGCATTGTTTCCAACATTAGCCTGAAGGCGCACTTTGGTGCGGTTACGGCACTGCTCGGCGCCAACGGAGCGGGTAAAACCACCACCATCGAATGCGCCCAAGGCCTGCAACAGCGCACTGGCGGGCATATTTCGTTGCTCGGTCATGATCCGCAACATGCATCCGCAGACCTCCGTGCCCGGGTCGGTGTCATGTTGCAGGACGGCGGGCTGCCCCCCGCCGCCCGCCCCATTGCGTTGCTGCGCCATGTTGCCAGCCTTTACGCCAACCCGCTCAGCGTTGATGCACTGGTTGAACGGCTCGGAATAGGTGAATTTTCCGACACCAACATCCGCCGCCTTTCCGGTGGGCAAAAGCAGCGCGTCGCCCTTGCCGCCAGCCTGCTGGGCAACCCCGAGGTGTTGTTTCTCGATGAGCCCAGTGCTGGCCTTGACCCGCAGTCGCGGCTCATGGTTTTTGAATTGATCAGGGAATTGCGCGACAGCGGCAAAGCCATCATCCTCACCACCCACCTACTTGACGACGCACAGCGCCTTGCCGACTACGTCTACATCGTGGACAAGGGTGAGTCCGTCGCCCAAGGCACCGTGCAGGAATTGCTTGAACATTCGACGTCGGCCCAGAAGCATCGCGTCATGACGTTTGAGACCACAGCGGGGTTGGCACTGTCCGCCCTGCAACGCCCCGGGCTTGCCTGCACCGAAACCCGCCCCGGAAGCTACAGCATTGCCGGCGGTCTGCAACCGGACGATTTGGCCCGCTTCGGCAGTTGGTGTGTTGCACATCAAGTGATGCCCACAGCCGTCCATCTGGCATCCCAATCGCTCGAGGACGTCTTTTTGGCCATCTCCAACGGCGCTCGGGAAACAGCATCCGCCGAGCCCACCAGCTCGAACACGGAAACGATGGGGATTTCATGACCATGCTCTTTCACGACGCCCCCGCCGGCCAGGCTGCATCCCTGACCAGCCGGATACTCAATCAGGGCAAGTATGAGGCTGCCACCATGCTGCGCAACGGCGAACAGCTGGTGTTGATGGTGGTGATGCCGCTGCTGGGTCTGGTGGCACTGGTCGCCACTCCCCTGCTCGACGGCATGGGCCATCCACGTGTTGCCATAGCCGCCCCGGGCATCCTGGCGTTGTGCGCGCTTTCCACGGCATTTACGGGCCAGGGCATTGCCACCGGATTCGACCGCCGCTACGGCGTGCTGCGCTTCCTGTCTACCACCCCGTTGGGTAAAGCCGGGCTGATTGCCGGCAAGGTGCTCGCCGTGCTGGTGGCGCTGGCCCTTCAAGTGGCGTTGATTTCCATGGTGGCCGTCTTCATGGGCTGGCGACCGCCGCTGGCTGGAGTGCTGCTGGGCATTCCGCTGCTCGTCTTGGGAGCGGCGGCCTTCACGGCCCTGGGCTTGCTCATTGCAGGGACGGTCCGCCCGGAAGCCACCTTGGCCATCACCAACCTCGGCTGGATCTTGTTTGCCGCCTTGGGCGGTATTGTGCTGCCGGCGGGCAAGTTCTCCAGCGCCCTTGAAGGATTCGTGCAGTGGCTTCCTTCCGGAGCGTTGGGCAACCTCATGCGTGCGGCGTTGATCGACAGCCGCCTTGATGTGTGGGGCCTCATAGTTTTGCTGGCATGGGCAGCAGTTGCCTCCTTTGCTGCAGTCAAATGGTTCAAATGGAATTGAAAGGCGTCACCGAAGTGAGTCAAAGCAGTCCTTCATCACCAACAACACGACAAAGCCCGATGCAGAATATCACCAATAAACTGCCCAGGATGGTCACTTCTGCGATCAAGCGCCTCACCATCGCGTCGCTGATCGGCCAAGGAGTGTTGATTGTCTCCGGCGGTGTTGTTCGGGTGACCGGCTCCGGGCTTGGCTGCCCCACCTGGCCCAAGTGCACGGCGGAGTCACTCACCAACACCCCTGCCATGGGCATCCACGGGATCATCGAGTTCGCCAACCGCACGCTCACTTTCGCGCTGGCCGCCGTCGGCCTGGTCCTGCTGGTGATGCTGTGGAACATACGGAAGGAACGCAAGGACCTGTTCTGGCTCGCGTTTGCGCTGCTGGCCAGCATTCCGGCGCAGGCAGTCATTGGCGGCATCACCGTACTGACAGGCCTGAACCCGTATGTGGTGAGCCTGCACTTCCTCGTTTCCGCCGGACTTGTGGTTGTATCCATGCTGCTGGTCAACAGGGCCTACGACCGCACCGGAGCCACGGCACCAACCAATGTGCGCAGAGCGCGACCGCTGTTGCGCCAGCTCAGTGTAGTCGCGGCAGTTACGAGCTATCTTGCCGTGGTGCTTGGAACCCTCGTCACCGGGTCCGGGCCGCATTCAGGTGATTCCACCTCCCCACGCATGCAGCTTGATGGCTACCTGAGCACACGCATCCACGTGCTACCCGTATACGTGCTGGTGGTCACCGCCGTGTTGCTGGTGGTCTTGCTCTGGAGCAGGCCCCGGGGCGACATGCTCCGCAACGCAGCCATCCTGCTCGTGGTTTCGGTGATTTTCCAGGGCAGCATCGGCTACTGGCAATACTTCACCGGCATCCCCGCGATCCTCGTGGGCGTTCACATGCTCGGCGCTTCGCTGATGCTTGCCGTGGCCACCAACATTGTCGACGTGGCCCTGTCCCGCGGCAAGGAGACCGTCACTACGGCCTAGGATTCTGCTGAATCGTCCGGCGAGGTTGGGGCGCGCCCCCTCATGGGTACGGGTACGTCCGAACCAGGCCAACAAGTTCCTCCCCGGCCAGGTAGCGGCGAAGATTCGCCGTAAACAAGGCAAGCAGCCTTTCGTTCGCGCGCCGTGAAACCGCAGCGTCTTGTGAGCTGATCAACACGTTGGGCAGGGACCAGAGCACGCTTCCGGACGGCAACGCTTCGGCCGCAGTGGCGTCTAGCACGGCTGCTGCCGGCTGGCCTTGCGCCAGGCCATTGACCAGTGCTTCCTCGTCAATGACGGCGCCATGGCCGATGTTGACCAGGACTGCGTCTGCGCGCATCCGGCTCATGGCCCCAGATCCCATCAGGCCCTTGGTCTTTCCTGTCAGGGGCAGGGCCTGGACGACGGCGTGGGACACCGGGAGCAGATCCCCCAGAAACCGCGCGGGCCGCAGCTGGTCCACGTTGGGCGCCTGCCCGTTCCCTGTCCGGGTTACGGCCAGGACGCGCATACCGAACGCCTTGACAAGCCGCGCCACCTCCGCCGGGCCCAGTCCAAGAACAAGCAGGGTCTGTCCGGCCAGCTCGGACATAACGGACCGCCCCGGATATCCCCGGGAATCGGAGCGCAGTTGCGGAAGCTGTTTGGCGAACGCCAGCAGGCCAAACATCGCAAATTCGGCCAGCGGTCCGGCCTGGATCACATCAACCCCGGTAATCCGTATCCTGCCCAATTCCTGGACGCTCAGCCCGGCTTCCTCCACCAATCCGCCCGCTCCACCGACTGTCGCCTGCACCCACCGCAGCCCTGTGCCGATGCGCACCAAGTCCGCCAGACCCTGCTCGGTATTATTGGGCCAACCAAGGACGATCTCCGCCTCGGCCAGAGTCATCCCCCAGTGGGCTTCATCGTCCCGGGTCCGTTGAACGCTGCCAGTATCGTTGCTGTGTCCCTGAAACTGCCGAGCAAGCATCGGCTGCGGTTCACAGTGCACATCAAGCCGGTCATCGACCGCCTTGATCGCGGCCACCCACCCCGGTTCGATCGAGGCGGCAACCGCCACGACGATCCGTCTCCTGCCCGCCATTTCCTGGTCCGTGGTCACCATTTCATCGTAGATGAAGGCAGCCATGCGGTCGAGGGGCCAAGGGCTGGGCCGTGGTCCGGGAAGCCAGTAGAGACCAGGTGCCGGCCTCCCGAACTGGTGTGAGGGTCATGACCGTGTCCTCCCAGCGCCCGAATATGGGATGACAACCACTGGGCAGTGTGCGTGGGCCACCACGTGCTGGCTCACGGAGCCCAGCAGGGCCCCGACGAATCCGCCACGGCCCCGGGAACCCACCACCACCAGCGCCGCACCTTCGCTGGCATGAACGAGGACTTCTGCGGGGTGGCCCTCGACGGCTTCCAATGTGATCCCTGCGCGCTCTTCCGCTCCTGCCTCGGTACCAAGCCGGGCAAGTTCGGCCTCCGCAGCATCGGCCAATATTGCTCCCGTGTTACCGGATGGGTCCATGCCCAGCAAGAGTCCGGTGCCGGAGCCGTAAAGCTCGGGCTGCTGCCAGGCCATCACGAGACGGATGCCAGTACCGCGAAGCCGTGCTTCGGCCACCGCCCAATGCAGAGCGGACAGTGATCCCTCCGAACCGTCCACCCCGACGACGATGCTTTCCCCGTGCGCAGGGCCAACCTCACCGACCACGTCAGTTTCGGCCGGCTCCGGTGTGTTTGATTTCCCAGTCATGGTTTGCTTCCTTCCAAAAGTCATTCGTGGCAGGCCCGTCCGGGCTTTTATCTTAGGAGCAGACCAGCCGGGACGGCTACCGCCACCTACGGGAGGGAACACGAACTCAGACCCGACTCCCGCCAATGAGCCTCGGCCCGCTCTGCATTCAGGTCGACGGCGCCGGGTTGATGACCCTTCCCCAGGTTGACGTATTGCCCCAGATGTTCTGGCGCAGGCCCTCGAGCTGAAGGATCTGGCTGTGATCGACAAACAGATTGACCTCATTGCCGTAGTTTTTGATATACCACTCGAAGACTGGCCCGTCCGCTGCTTCGAACATCACGTTCTGCAATCCGAGTCCATTGATGATGGAGGCTGCGGCCGAAGTGTTCCATTCGAGCACGTTCTCGGTGATACCTTCCGACTCGATCATGATGATCGACGCCCCCGCGTCCAGGGCCCTCCGGCCGCGGTCGACGAGGTCGCCGGTGTCCTTCTTCGTCTCGGCGGCGAGCTCGGCTTCGCCAGAGTCACCACCGGAGCCAATCTGAATGCTCAGTTCCGGCTTTGCCTTCAGGCCGGCCTTCACGACCTTTTCCACGAGCCGTTCCAGACCGGATGTCGGCAGCATGATGAATCCGGCGGAGATCTCAATCACGTCGAAGCCGACTCCCTTGGCCTCCGCCAAGTAGTGGTCGACGGCGTCCCCACCGTAGCGAAGCACCGTCTCGAGCCAGCCGCCGGAAGAGACATACGCGTCATTCTCATGTGCGATATCGCTGAAGGCACGTACCTGCTCGGGCGGGACGAGCGCGAACGATCCGCCAGCCCACTTAATGCCATCGACCCACTGCCCTGCGACGTCGAAGACGTCCTGCAGATGGCGGGTACCGAACGTGTTGTAGTACGGGGCACGGATCTCGGTGATGCCGAAGCTGCGCGGCTTCGCGGGCCGGAACGCGCGGGGTACGAAATAGAATGCGACGTTGAAATCGATCGTGTTGGACATGGTGTCCTCATTTCTTAGAGTGGCGCGCATTGCGCCTCAGCGTGTGCGTGTCGTGCTGACACGCCCGAGTGCTGATGTAAGTGCCGTGATCTTCTCCTTTTCGAGGGAGCGGATGATCGCGATAATCTCGGCTCGGAGCCCGGCGTCGGCAAAGGGTTCGGCAAGCCGGGTGAACTTGCGTTCGGCGCCAGCCCAGCCCAGCGGGTCACTGTGGAAGCCCTCGTAGGCACTGTGCTCGGCGTGGTATTTTCCACCATCCGCCATCGAAATTTCCAGGAGCGCCGGCATCTCGTCGGGGAACCGTGCGGAGAACCCGTCATCGGGGCTGATCGAGACTTTCCGCATCAGCGCCTGCACGTCGTCGGCGGTGATGCGCGCTGGTTCGTATTGTCGGGGAAGGAGTTCGCCATCCAGCAGGGCGACACCGATCATCCAGGGCAGCGAGTGGTCGGCCTCCTCCTTCGTGCGCACGATCCGTTTGTCGCCCTCTTCGCCGCCGCCGATGATTGAATGCGCCACGTCGAAGGTGGTCAGGTGCACGCCCACGATGTTCTCGGAACGGAACCCATCTTGCTGACGGATGTCCAGTGCCGCCTCCAGCGCAGACTGCGAGTGGATCTCGGCGTCGTACTTCTTGATGATCGTGCGCCGCACCCGTTCTAGGTCCTCGCTGGCCCAGTCGATGTCAAACGGACCGGCGATGGTGTCCTTGAAGCCTTTGTTACCCTCGAATACCTCCGCCGGGCCGGTGATCCCGCGAGAGGCCAGGAGCGCAGCGAACACGCCTTCCTTCGCCACTTGCGGGTAGGCGAGTCCCTTCCAGTTACTCAGCGCACCGGTGCGGGTCACGCGCAGGGCGTTGTTGGCGGTGCCGCAGATCGCGATGGCGTTGGCGATTTGACCGACAGGAAGCCGAAGGGCTTTCGCTGCTGCTGCAGCCGCGGCGTAGGCGCCCTGCGTGGTGTGATCGAATCCCTTCGCCCTCACAGGCGCGACGTCGGAGAGCCGGGCCTGCACCTGGTAGGCGATGGCAAGGGCGGTAAGGAACTCTGCACCGCTGGCATCCACGCTCTCAGCGGCTGCGAGCACGGCTCCCAGGTTGTCTGAGGGGTGGTTCGTCTCACCCTTCGCCAGATAGGCGTCCATGAAGTCGAGGTATCGGCTCAGACCGCTGTTGTAGAACGCCGCCCGCTCCGGGGAGGTCTTGCCTCCACCGATGAGGGTGGCCTGCTCCGTGCCACCTAGATCGACCAGCAGCCCCCGGATCGCGACCATTGGTTTGGCGTCGAGAGCGCCGATGGCGACACCAATCGTGTCCAACACACGGACCTTCAGCTGGTCCAATGCCGCAACACTCATATCGAAAATGGACGCCGCCGAGACGAACGCCGCCAGATCCTGCACCTCGGTCACAGTTGCCAACCTCCGGACATCGCACCCACATCGACGCTACTTGCCGCTACGGGTCTCCTACTCCCAAGTTCCGCCGAAAGTGTCTTGCTGTCAAGGTATTTTTCGAGGCTAATCGCCCACGTCGCTTCCGGTCCCACACCGAGCAGGAAGGCCCGCACCCGACTTTCGCATGTTCAGTCGATCAATGCTCCCTGAAGGTGTCCCTGACCCGCTGCCACCAACGTAGCGGGCGGCACGAAAAAGCGGACGACACCCCCTCATTGGGAGGCACCGTCCGCCGTCGAAGGTTGGGGAAGGGGGGAGGAGAAGGGCTAGCCCATCAGGGCCGAGCCCACGAAGGGATCTACGGCCAGGGACAGGAACACCAGTGTCAGGTACGTGATGGAGGCGTGGAAGACCTTCATGGCGTTCTTCTTCGTGACCAGGTCCTTCTTGGAGTTGTTGTAGAGCGTATGGGCCTCGTACAGGAACCAGGCGCCGGCAGCGGCAGTGGTGACCGTGTAGACGATGCCGGCCCCGCCCAGCGGGATCATGAGCAGGGAACAGGCCACCATGGCCCAGGTGTAAAGCACAACCTGCACAGCCACGGTGCGTGAACCGGCTACGGCACCGAGCATGGGAACGTTCACGGCGTTGTAGTCGTCGCTGTAGCGCATGGACAGGGGCCAGTAGTGCGGTGGCGTCCACAGGAAGATGATCATGAAAAGAATCACAGCGGGCCACTGGACGGTGTTGGTCACGGCCGCCCACGCGATAAGAACTGGCATGCAGCCGGCCGCGCCACCCCACACGATGTTCTGCGTGGTGCGGCGCTTGAGGATCAGCGAGTACACCACCACGTACAGGAAGATAGCGCCAATGCCCAGCATGCCGGTGAGCGGGTTGATGCTCCACAGCAGAACCACGGCCACCACCGTCAAAATCCAGGAGAACACGAGCGCTTCACGCGGGGTGATGACGCCGGTAACCAGCGGGCGCTTGGATGTACGGTTCATGATCTTGTCGATGTCGCGGTCAATGTAGCAGTTGAACGCCCCGGATGCGCCAGCCGCCAACGCGCCGCCCACCATGGTCGCGAACATGAGCCACAGGCTCGGTACGCCGGCCTTGCCAGCGAAGCCGTGGGCATAAAACATGGTCGGCAAAGTGGTGACGAGAAGCAGTTCCACGACCCTCGGTTTTGTCAGGGCCAGGTAGCCCTTGGCCTTTTCCGAAAAACCAACCGAAACCTTTTGCGGAGTTTCGGTGGCCGGGCGATGCGTTGCACTCACGGGTATTGTCACCATGTTTCATTGTTGATTCGGCACAGATGATTCCCCCAGGACATGGCCGCTCCCACAAGGGAAATGCCAACGCGCAGGTTTGGAACACTACATATCATAGCCGCTCCCCCGCCGCCGCACTAAGGACGCCGCAGCGGACACACTGGAGAAGGAATGCGATGGAACTTCTCAACATGCGGAAACTAATCACATGGGCCCGTTTATCTCGTGTAACTTTAGAGACGTCCGACCCGGCCCGAACAGGCGGCACGCTTGCGTGCGGATTTCATAGTTCGTGCCCATGAAACGTCCCTTGCACTCTCCGGTGCACTATTGAGGGATGCAGGACTTTCGTGGAAACATGGTCGACGCTGGTTTTTAGTTTGTGGCGCATGCCTGCATGCGCCTGCACCATATATGCCCATAACGAGAGGGACCTGTCAGTGTCACATTTGGATTTGCCATCGTTCACCTGGACCGCCAACGATCAGCGAGCAGTGGACACTGCCCGAGTTCTGGCCGCTGACGCCGTTGAAAAGGTTGGCAATGGCCACCCGGGAACCGCCATGTCCCTGGCGCCCGCCGCGTATCTGCTGTTCCAAAAGGTCATGCGCCTTGACCCGTCCGATCCAGACTGGCTGGGCCGCGACCGCTTCATCCTCTCCCCCGGCCACACGTCCTTGACGCTGTATGTTCAGCTTTTCCTTTCCGGCTACGGCCTGGAACTCTCCGACCTCGAAGCGCTGCGCACCTGGGGCTCTTTGACCCCCGGCCACCCTGAGTACAAGCACACCAAGGGCGTTGAAATCACCACCGGGCCGCTGGGCCAAGGCCTGTCTTCCGCTGTTGGCTTTGCGTACTCACAGCGCCGCATGCGCGAGCTCATGGACCCCGACGCCGCACCCGGCACCAGCCCCTTCGACCACACCGTGTGGGTCATTGCCTCCGACGGCGACCTGCAGGAAGGTGTCACGAGCGAGGCTTCCAGCCTGGCCGGGCACCAGGAGCTGGGCAACATGGTGGTGGTATACGACTCCAACCACATCTCCATTGAAGACGACACCAACATTGCCTTCTCCGAAGACGTGCTCAAGCGCTACGAAGCGTACGGCTGGCATGTGCAGCGGGTGGACTGGACTAAGTCCGGCAAGTACGTAGAGGACGTCGAGGAGCTGCACGCAGCGCTTGCCGCTGCCAAGGCCGAGACGGGCAAGCCCTCCATTATTTCGCTGCGCACCATCATTGGCTACCCGGCACCGAAGAAGCAGAACACCGGCGGCATCCACGGCTCTGCCCTGGGCGCAGGCGAAGTTGCTGCCGTGAAGGAAATTCTGGGCTTCGACCCGGAAAAGCACTTCGACGTGGAACCGGCAGTGCTGGAACACGCCCGCGAAGTGGTCAAGCGCGGCGCCGAAGCACACAAGGAGTGGAACGCCGGCTTTGACGCCTGGGCCAAGGCCAACCCGGCGAACGCCACACTTCTTGAGCGTATCCAGAACAATGATCTGCCGGCCGGCTGGGAAGAGAACCTGCCCGCCTTTGAAGCTGGCAAGGATGTTTCCACCCGTGCGGCGTCCGGCAAGGTGCTCAACGCCATCGCCGATGTCCTGCCCGAACTGTGGGGCGGCTCCTGCGACTTGGCCGGCTCCAACAACACCACCCTTGAAGGCACCGGCTCCTTCGTTCCCACCTCGCGGCAGACGGACACCTGGTCCGGCGGCCCCTCCGGCCGTGTGCTGCACTTTGGCATCCGCGAGCATGCAGCCGCCGCGATCGTGAACGGCATCCACTTGGGCGGCCCCACCCGCGCCTACTCGGGCACGTTCCTGATCTTCAGCGATTACCAGCGCCCCGCCATCCGCCTGTCCGCGCTCATGGGAGTGCCGTCCATCTACGTGTGGACGCACGACTCCATCGGTCTGGGCGAGGACGGCCCCACACACCAGCCCGTCGAGCAGCTCGCCAGCCTCCGCGCGATCCCGGGTCTGGACGTGGTGCGCCCCGGCGACGCCAATGAAGTCGCCACGGCGTGGAAGAAGATCCTGGAACTCACGGACAATCCGGCCGGCATTGTGCTGACCCGCCAGAACATCCCCACGTACGCCCGCGGCACCGGCGCAGCCACCGCCACCGAATTCGCCTCAGCTGACGGCGTGGCACAGGGCGGGTACGTCCTGGCCGAGGCAGTGGTCGACGGCGCAGTGGTCACCCCCCAGGTGATCCTCGTTGCCACCGGTTCCGAGGTTCAGCTTGCGGTGGAAGCCCGCGAAGCACTGGCAGCGGAAGGCATCGGCGCCCGCGTCGTCTCCATGCCCTGTGTCGAGTGGTTCAACGCCCAGCCCGCAGAATACCGCGAGCAGGTCCTGCCGAAGGCTGTGAAGGCCCGCGTTTCCGTGGAGGCCGGACTGGCCCTGGGCTGGCGTGAAATCATCGGCGACGCCGGGCGTTCCATTTCGTTGGAGCACTTTGGCGCCTCCGCTGACTACAAGGTCCTGTTCAACGAATTTGGCATCACTGCCGACGCCGTCACGGCCGCAGCCAAGGACTCCCTGGCGGCAGCAACCCAGTAGCGGCACCGCCGGGTGGGCAGCCCTACACGCTTCGTGCACGGGCTGCCCACCCCGTTTCCCTGATTCCCTTGCCGTCAGCTATTGCCGACGGCAAGGGAATGGAATCCCCGCCTGCAATGCTGAACAATGCAGGGCCCTGAACTTTAAGGAAGTAGCAAAATGACCAACACCACACCCACCGCCGCTCTCTCCGCCGCCGGCGTCTCCATCTGGCTTGACGATCTCTCACGCACCCGCCTGAACAGCGGCAGCCTGGCCAAGCTCATCGAGGAAAAGAACGTTGTCGGCGTCACCACCAACCCCAGCATCTTCGAAGCGGCCATCACCAAAAGCGCCGACTACAAGCCGGAACTGAAGAAGTTCTCCGCCGCCGGTGTTGGCGCCGAAGATGCGGTGTTTGAACTCACCACGGCAGATGTTGCCGACGGTTGCGACCTCTTCGCCCCCATCGCCGAAGCGACCAAGGGAGTCGATGGCCGCGTCTCTATCGAGGTTGACCCGCGCAAGGCATGGGACACCGAAGGCACCATCGCCGAGGCCAAGCGCCTCTACGCCAAGGTGGACAAGAAGAACGTCTACATCAAGATCCCCGCAACGGTTGAGGGCTTGGAAGCCATCACGGCCACGGTGGGCGCGGGCATCAGCGTCAATGTGACCTTGATCTTCTCCCTCGAACGCTACCGCGCCGTTGTCAACGCATTCCTCAGCGGCCTCGAACTGGCCAAGACCAACGGCCACAACCTGGCCGACATCCACTCGGTGGCATCCTTCTTCGTCTCCCGCGTGGACTCGGAGATCGACAGCCGACTGGACGCCATTGGTACCGAGGAAGCAGCCGCACTGAAGGGCCAGGCCGGCCTGGCCAACGCACGCCTGGCCTACCAGGCGTTCGAGGAGATCTTCTCCTCCGAGCGCTGGGCACTGCTGGCCGACGCCGGTGCACTCCCCCAGCGTCCGCTGTGGGCTTCCACGGGAGTCAAGAACACGGCCTACCCCGACACGCTGTACGTCACCGAGCTCGTGGCAGCCAACGTCGTGAACACCATGCCCGAGAAGACGCTCGACGCGACGTTCGAGCACGGGGTGGTCACCGGCGACACCATCACCGGCACCTACGAAGATTCCAACGCGCTGCTCAACAAGCTCGAAGGCCTCGGCATCTCCTACAACGAGGTTGTGGCCCTGCTTGAAACTGAAGGCCTGGACAAGTTTGTCGCCAGCTGGAAAGAGCTGCTCAACCACGTCCAGGATGCCCTGGATGCTGCGGGTGCGGAAGGCTAAGAACCATGACATCACTGGCATTTGCGGCAACTGGTGCTGCCCAAGAAGCCGGCAGTACGTTCCTGTTGACCCTTGCCGCCGACCAGGTTGCCTCACGCATCTTCGCCAAGGACGCCACCTTGTGGGGCCCGGACGCTGAAGCCGAGTCAGCCATCCGGCTCGGTTGGGTGGAGGCGCCCGAGGTCTCCGCAGCCCTGCTCGAGGGCATCACCGCACTGCGCGATGAACTGCGTGGCGAGGGCATCAACCACATCGTGCTCTGTGGCATGGGCGGGTCCTCGCTGGCCCCTGAAGTCATCACGGCCACGGCCGGAGTTGAACTCACGGTCCTGGACAGCACGGATCCCGACCAGGTACGGGCAGCCGTCAGCGACCGCCTCGGATCAACGGCCATCGTGGTCTCCTCCAAGTCCGGTTCGACGCTGGAAACTGATTCCCAGCGCCGCATCTTCGAGCAGGAGTTCACGGCCGCCGGCATCGACGCCAAGTCACGCATCGTGATTGTCACCGATCCCGGCTCACCGTTGGACACGTCAGCTCGGGAGGCAGGATACCGCAAGGTATTCAATGCCGACCCCAACGTGGGCGGGCGCTACTCGGGGCTGACTGCCTTCGGCCTGGTCCCCTCGGGGCTGGCCGGTGCAGACATTGCCGCGCTGCTTGATTCAGCCGAGGAAGCGGCGGAAATGCTGCGCGACGACGACGTTGACAATGTTGGGCTGCGCCTCGGCGCAGCCCTGGGCGGAACGAAGCCACTGCGCAACAAGATTGTCATTGTCGATGAAGGCTCGGGAATGGTTGGCTTCGCGGACTGGGCCGAGCAGTTGCTGGCTGAGTCCACGGGTAAATCCGGAACCGGCGTCCTTCCTGTTGTGGCTCAACCTCATTCTCCCGAGGTCACGGCGGGTGCCCCGGACGTGCTGGTGGTACGCCTCATTGCCGGGGACGCCGACGTCGAACTTCGCGAAAACGAAGTGAGCATTGCCGGAAGCTTGGGTGCACAGATGATGGTGTGGGAATTTGCCACCGCCGTCGCCGGACGCCTGCTGGGCATCAACCCCTTCGACCAGCCCGATGTCGAAGCGGCCAAGACCGCCGCACGTGGCCTGCTTGACGCGACACCTGCCGCCACACCGGCGCTATTCACTGACGGTGCCATCGAGGTGCGCACTGCCAACGACGACGCCGGATGGCTGGCTGGCGCTGCCACGCTCGGCGAGGCTCTGACCGCCTTGTCCGGCACGCTTGCCGAGGACGGCTATCTCAGCGTCCAGATGTACCTCGACAGGCTTGCCCACGCTCCCCTGGCCGCGATCCGGGACGAGCTGGCGCAAGTCACGCAGCGTCCAGTCACGTTTGGCTGGGGTCCGCGTTTCCTGCATTCAACGGGCCAGTTCCACAAGGGTGGACCCGCCGTGGGTGTTTTCCTACAGGTGACCGGAACCGCAGCGCAGGACCTGGCAATTCCGGAACGGCCCTTCAGTTTTGCTGAACTGATCGCTGCCCAGGCAGCCGGGGATGCCGCCGTGCTGGCAGCCCATGGCCGCCCGGTGCTGCGACTGCACCTGACGGACGTGGCCGCCGGCGTGGCTCAACTTAAACAGGCGGCGGCAGCACTTGCCGCCCGCCCACTCGACGCATAAGGGTACCTCCCAAAAGATGTCTAACTCTGCCTCAAATCATAATGAAAACCCGCTCCGGGACAGCCGCGACCGCAGGCTGTCCCGCGTTGCGGGCCCATCGTCACTGGTGCTCTTTGGAGTGACCGGGGACTTGGCACGCAAGAAACTCATGCCTGCCGTGTACGACCTGGCCAACCGCGGCCTGCTCCCGCCCAGTTTTGCCCTAGTGGGCTTTGCCCGCCGTGCCTGGGCCGACGAGGACTTTGCCGCCGAGGTCAAGACTTCCGTCCAGGCACACTGCCGCACCCCGTTTGATGAGGCCGTCTGGAACCAGCTGCGCGAGGGTATCCGCTTTGTCCAGGGCGAGTTTGACGACGACGAGGCCTTTGAACGGCTGAAGACGACGCTGGCCGAGCTTGATGAAGTCCGCGGCACCCGAGGCAACCATGCCTTCTACCTCTCGATCCCGCCCAAGGCCTTTGAATTGGTCTGCCGCCAGCTCTCCGACCACGGACTCGCACAGACAGAGGATGAGAGCTGGCGCCGCGTCGTCATCGAGAAGCCCTTCGGCCATAACCTGGCGTCAGCCCGTGCCCTCAATGACATCGTGGAGTCTGTCTTCCCGGCGGACGCCGTGTTCAGGATCGATCACTATCTGGGCAAGGAAACAGTCCAGAACATCCTGGCCCTGCGCTTTGCGAACCAGTTCTTTGAGCCGCTGTGGAACGCCAACTACGTGGACCACGTGCAGATCACCATGGCCGAGGACATTGGCACCGGTGGCCGGGCCGGCTATTACGACGGCGTGGGCGCAGCCCGCGATGTCATGCAAAACCACCTATTACAGCTCTTGGCGCTGACGGCCATGGAGGAGCCCATCTCCTTCAACGCGGACCACCTGCGCTCTGAAAAGGAAAAGGTGCTGGCAGCGGTCAAATTGCCTGAGGACCTGTCCAAGCATTCTGCGCGCGGCCAGTTCTCTGGAGGCTGGCAGGGCGGCGAGCAGGTGCTCGGCTATCTGGAAGAGGAGGGCATTGCCCCCGACTCCACGACCGAAACCTACGCCGCCATCCGCCTTGACATCCACACCAGGCGCTGGGACGGCGTCCCGTTCTATCTGCGCACGGGCAAACGCCTGGGTCGGCGCGTGACGGAAATTGCCGTCATGTTCAAACGCGCCCCCAACCTGCTGTTCACCGACCACGCAGAGGACGACTTCGGCCAAAACGCCGTCGTGATCCGGGTTCAGCCCGACGAGGGCGTGACCATCAGGTTTGGTTCCAAAGTTCCGGGAACGCAGATGGAGGTCCGCGACGTCACGATGGACTTCGGCTACGGGCATGCTTTCACCGAATCAAGCCCAGAAGCGTATGAGCGGCTGATTCTCGACGTGTTGCTGGGAGAGCCGCCATTGTTCCCCCGCCATGGTGAAGTGGAACAGTCCTGGAAGATCCTCGACCCGTTTGAGGAATTCTGGGCAGCAGAGGGCGTGCGGCCCGAAAGTTATGAACCAGGGAGCTGGGGCCCTGCCTCGGCCGAAGAACTATTGAAACGAGACGGAAGGACGTGGCGCAGGCCGTGATAGTTGAACTGCCCAATACAACAACTTCCAAAATCACCAAGGAAATTGTCAAGATGCGCGAGCAGGGCGGCGTTGTCGCTCTGGGACGTGTTTTGACCCTTGTGGTGATCACCCGCACTGGATTTGAAGAAGAAGCGATCGCGGCGGCCAACCTGGCCAGCCGTGAGCATCCGTGCCGCATCATCGTGCTGGCCGCAGGATCCGCTGATGAGCCCAACCGGCTCGACGGCGAAATCCGGGTGGGCGGCGACGCCGGCGCCTCGGAAGTCATCGTCCTACGCGGGCAGGGGGAATTGGCGGCGGAAAGCGAGTCGCTGGTTTCAGCGCTGCTGCTTCCGGACGCCCCCATCGTGGCCTGGTGGCCGCAGGACGCCCCGGAGATTCCCAGCAAGTCACCCGTGGGGCGGATTGCGCACCGGCGCATTACCGATTCAGGCAATGCCGGTGACCCGCGTGAAGCGCTGAAGCACATCGCCGAAAGCTATGCTGCTGGCGACACCGATTTGGCTTGGACACGCCTGACAAATTGGCGCATCCAGCTTGCTGCGGCTTTGGATCAGTACGATCCCCGCAACCCCGTCACGGGGTTGCGCGTGGCAGGCACCAGCGACTCCCCCAGCACGTTGCTGCTCGCTTCCTGGCTCTACCGGGCACTGGATGTGCCCATCACTGTCTCCGAAGCTCCCGGCAGCACAGGCATCCACTCGGTGGTCATAGAGCGCGCAGACGGCAATGTTGACCTGACCCGTCCGGGTTCGATGGATGCCATCTTGTCGCAGCCGGGCCAGCCCCAGCAGCACGTGGCTTTGCCGCGCCGCTCGCTGCAGGACTGCCTGGCGGAAGAGTTGCGCCGGTTGGACCCCGATGAAGTGTTTGGTGAAGTGGTCACCGAGGGCCTGCTGAGGCTGTTGGCTGAAGAGAAGGTTGGACACCCATGAGTTCGAACGTACGGATCACCCTGCACCCCTCCTTTGAGGTGTTGGCAGCCACGACGGCGGCACGGCTGATCACCCGCTTGCTGGATGTACAAAGCGAACGCGGCGAAGCCACCGTGGTGCTGACAGGTGGCAGTGTTGGCATTGCCACCTTGCGCGAGGTGGCGAAGTCACCGGCACACCTTGCCGTTGACTGGGGCAAGGTGAACTTCTGGTTCGGCGACGACAGGTTCGTGCCGGCCGGCTCGGCCGATCGCAACTGCCTTCAGGCCGCAGAGGCGCTTCTGGACCACGTTCCGGTGGATCCGTCCCGCGTCCACACCATGGCGGCTTCAGACACTGTTGACGGGCTGGAGGAGGCCGTTGCGCAGTATGCGGCAGAGTTGGCTGCTGCCGCCCAAACCGAATGGGAGAACGACGACGCGTCCCCGGCGCAAGCGCCTGCCTTCCCCCGGTTTGACGTTCTGTTGTTGGGTCTTGGCCCCGACGCACACATCGCCTCGCTCTTCCCCGAGATGGCGGGCATCCGCACGAAGGGTGTGTCCGTCGTCGGCGTACGCAATTCGCCCAAGCCGCCGCCGTTGCGTGTCTCCTTGACCCTTGAGGTCATCAACTCAGCTCAGGAGATCTGGCTTGTGGCTGCGGGGGCTGACAAGGCTGCGGCAGTGGGCCTTGGCCTTGCCGGTGCCAACGCCGTCCAGGTGCCGGCCTCGGGTGCCCGCGGCATCAACAAGACGATGTGGCTGTTGGACCAGACTGCTGCTGCGAAGGTGCCGGGAGCGCTCATGCGCGGCGAGCACTAGAACCTGTCAGTAAAAAGAGGTCCCACCCGGCATGTACCGGGCGGGACCTCTTTTTGCTTGTTCTTGCGTGGAGCAGAATCTAGTTGACGTTTCCATAGGACATAATGAGGCCCAGGCCGATGATGACCGCGCCCCATACCAGGCCCAAGATCACGGTGAAGCGGTTGAGGTTGCGCTCAGCCACACCGGAGGAACCGAGGTTTGAGCTCATGCCACCACCAAACATGTCTGACAGGCCGCCGCCGCGCCCCTTGTGCAGCAGGATCAACAAGGTCAGCAGCAAGCTGGTGACACCCAGGAGAATCTGCAGGGCAATTTGTAGTGTTTGCACTAGTGGCCTTTCGCCATGTTAACGATTTGGGTAAAGTCTAGCGTTGTCCACTGGCACATAGCCAATGCGCAGGCGCTACTTGGTGACGAGATGCTTTTCAAAACGGGCAATGCTGGCGAATTCGCCGGCATCCAAGCTCGCCCCGCCCACCAACACGCCGTCGACGTCGCGCTCGGCCATGATGGCACCGACGTTGCTGGCCTTGACCGAGCCACCGTACAGCAGGCGGGTCTTGGCTGCGGTTTCACCGTCAAACAGTTCAGCGAGTTCAGCGCGGATCGCTGCACACATCTCCTGGGCGTCGGCAGGTCCGGCAACTTCTCCGGTGCCGATGGCCCAAACGGGTTCGTAGGCTATGACAAGCTTCGCGGCCTGCTCGGCGCTCAGGCCGGCAACTCCACCACGAACCTGGGCCAGTGTGTGTTCCACGTGGGTGCCAGCCTGACGGATCTCAAGGCCTTCACCTGCACACAGAACGGGAGTGACGTCATTGCGGAACGCTGCCTTGACCTTGGCGTTGAGCAGTTCGTCGCCCTCGCCGTGAATGCTGCGGCGTTCGCTGTGTCCCACCAGCACATAGGTGCAGCCGAGCTTGTTCAGGAACCCACCTGAGATGTCCCCTGTGTAGGCGCCGGAGTCCTGCTCGGAAAGGTCCTGCCCACCATAAACCAGCTCAAGCTTGTCACCCTGCACCAGAGTCTGGACGCCGCGCAGGTCGGTGAAAGGGGGGAAGACGGCAACTTCCACCCGGCTAAAGTCGTGGCGTGCGTCGGAAAGGGTCCAGGCGAGCTTCTGCAGCAACGTGATGCCTTGAACATGGTCCATATTCATCTTCCAGTTGCCCGCGATCAGCGGTGTCCGGTCGAAGCTGCCATTGGTTGACGTTGTCATCATTTTCTCGTTTCTTGCATCACTTTAAGTACAACTGAGTCAATTCTGAGCCGAAAGTCGGTTCCGGCAAAAAGTGGCGGCAGGGAAACCCTGCCGCCACTTGTGGTCCTAGCGGTCGAGCGCGAGCAGGCCCGGAAGTTCCTTGCCTTCAAGGTACTCCAGGCTGGCTCCGCCGCCCGTGGAGATGTGCCCGAACGATTCATCGGCAAAGCCCAGTGAACGAACTGCCGAGGCAGAGTCGCCGCCGCCTACCACGGTGAATCCGCCGTTGCTGCTGTTCTCGCTCAGTGCACCGGCAACTGCGCGGGTCCCTTCGGCAAATGCGGGGAACTCGAACACACCCATGGGACCGTTCCAGAACACGGTCTTTGCCGTGCCAATGGCAGCGGCAAAAGCCGCACCGGAGTCAGGGCCAATGTCCAAGCCCAAACCGTTTGCACCGAAGGCGCTGGCCTCAATGGCGTCGGCTGCAACCACTTCGTGCTGTGCGTCGGCTGCGAAGCTTGCCGCAACGACAACGTCGGTGGGCAAGACGAAACTGGTACCGGCTTCCGCGGCACGGGCCAAGTAGTCCTTGACCACCGGGATCTGATCCACTTCAAGCAGCGAGGCGCCCACCTTGTGGCCTTGTGCAGCAAGGAAAGTAAACAGCATTCCTCCGCCAACAAGGATTGAATCTGCCTTGCCAATGAGGTTGTCAATGACGGCCAGCTTGTCCGAAACCTTGGAACCGCCCAGCACCACCACATAGGGTCGTGCTGAATCGGTGGTCAGCTTCCGCAGCACTTCCAGCTCTGCTCGCACCAGGTCACCCTGGTACGACGGCAGCGCCTTGGCGATGTTATACACGCTGGCATGCTTGCGGTGGACGGCGCCAAACGCATCGTCCACATAGGCGCCGTTGTCTCCCGTGAGGGAGGCGAGCTCGGCAGCAAAAGCCGCGCGTTCGCCGTCGTCCTTGGACGTCTCACGAGCGTCAAAGCGGACGTTCTCCAGCACCAGCACCGAACCGTCGGCCAGGGATTCAGCTGCAGCCTTTGCAGCGGGGCCTGTGGTGTCCGCAGCAAGCGTTGCCTGCAATGCGGGTGCCAACTCGGCCAGCCGTGCAACGGCAGGAGCGAGCGAATACTTGGCTTCGGGGGCGCCCTTGGGACGGCCCAAGTGAGCTGCCACGAGGACACGCGCACCGGCGTTGGCCAATGCCGTGATGACCGGCAGGGACGCCTTGATGCGTCCATCGTCGCTGACGAGTGAGCCGTCGAGCGGCACGTTCAGGTCACTTCGAACCAGAACGTACCGCCCGCGGACACCTTCATCGATGAGTTCGCTGAGGGTGTGGAGTGTCATTCGTATCCTTAGAGTTTGGAGCCGACGAGTTCAGTCAGGTCGACCAGGCGGTTGGAGTAGCCCCACTCGTTGTCGTACCAGGAGACTACCTTGACTTGGTTTCCGATGACCTTGGTCAGGCCGGAGTCAAAGATGGACGACGCCGGGTCCCCGACGATGTCCGAGGAGACGATGGGGTCTTCGGTGTAGACCAGGTAACCGGCGAGCTTGCCTTCAGCAGCGGCTGCCTTGTAGGCGGCGTTCACTTCGGCGACGGTGACCTCGCGACTGACCGTGACGGTCAGGTCCGTGGCGGAACCTGTGGGGACGGGCACGCGGATGGCGTAGCCGTCCAGCTTGCCCTTCAGCTCCGGCATGACCAGGCCGATCGCTTTGGCTGCACCGGTGGAGGTGGGGATCATGTTGATGGCTGCTGCACGTGCACGGCGCAGATCCCTGTGGGGGCCGTCCTGCAGGTTCTGGTCCGCCGTGTAGGCGTGGATGGTGGTCATCAGGCCATGCTCGATGCCGAAGTTGTCGTTGAGCACCTTGGCCAGCGGGCCGAGGCAGTTCGTGGTGCACGATGCGTTGGAGATGATGTGGTGCGTTGCGGGGTCGTACAGCTCGTCGTTGACGCCGAGGACGACGGTGAGGTCTTCGTCGGAGGCCGGTGCGGAGATGAGGACCTTCTTGGCGCCGGCATCGATGTGCTTCTGTGCGTCGGCGGCCTTGGTGAAGAAGCCAGTGGACTCGATGACGATGTCCACGTTCAACTCGCCCCAGGGCAGGTTGGCAGGATCGCGCTCGGCAAACACGGTGACGGTCTTGCCGTCTACAACAAGGTGTCCGTCCACGACTTCCACGGAAACAGGCAGGCGACCGCTAACGGAGTCGTACTTGAGCAGGTGGGCCAGAGCCTCGGGGCTGGTCAAGTCATTGACGGCAACAATTTCAATGTCTGCACCCTGGGCCAGGACTGCGCGGAAGTAGTTGCGGCCGATGCGGCCGAAGCCGTTGATTCCAATACGAGTAGTCACGATAGTTCTCTCCTTGGTGCTCATGCGAGCACGCGTAGTGAGGTTGAAGGTCACCTTCAACCGTTGTTTCCCGCACGACGTTGGGCAGAGACTTACTTGTGTGGCGCGTTGCAGGGCAACCGCCGTGATCTATATTACTTACTTTGGGGCCCGCTCCGGAAATCTTACGGAGCGGGCCCCAAATATTGCATGTGCCAGCTGCGTCTTCGCAGCCTTGGGGCCCTGCATCTCGGGCCTTGTGCCTACGGCAGGATCAGGCCCGTGGCGTTCTTGCTGGCCGCTGCGAAACGCTTGGAGACGTCCGCCCAGTTCACAATGTTCCAGAAGGCCTTGACGTAGTCTGCCTTCACATTGACATAGTCGAGGTAGAAAGCGTGCTCCCACATGTCCAGCATGAGCAGCGGGGTCGTGGCTACGGGGATGTTGCCCTGCTGGTCGAACAGCTGCTCGATGAGCAGGTTGCCGCCGAGGCCTTCAAAGGACAGCAGCGCCCATCCGGAGCCCTGGATGCCCATGGCTGCAGCTGTGAAGTGCGCGCGGAAAGCGTCAAAGGAACCAAAGGCGTCGTCAATGGCTGCGGCCAGTTCACCCTCGGGCTTATCTCCGCCTTCGGGGGAAAGGTTGTTCCAGAAGATCGAGTGGTTGGTGTGACCGCCCAAGTTGAAGGCCAAATCCTTGGAGTACTTGGCGACGTTGGCGAAGTTGTTGCTTTCGCGGGCTTCGGCGAGCTGGTCCATTGCAGTGTTCGCGCCAGCCACATAGGCGGCGTGGTGCTTGCTGTGGTGCAGTTCCATGATGCGGGCGGAAATATTCGGTTCCAGGGCAGCGTAATCATAGCTGAGTTCCGGAAGTGTGTACTTAGTCACTGTTCCTCCATTGCGATTCTTCTTGGTGTCTGACCGGAGCCGAGCGCCGGCCGCAGAACCACCGTCTCTGCGGCGGTTCTGCTCTCTACTCTTTCATACTAGGCGCCCTAGCCATCGAGCATGTCAAAAGTGACATTCGACTCAGTGCCCGGTATACCAGCATCTTTCGCCTTTTTGTCTGCCATGGCAAGCAGGCGCCGGATCCGTCCGGCAATGGCGTCCTTCGTCAACGGCGGGTCGGCAAGCCTGCCCAGCTCGTCAAGACTCGCCTGCTTGTGGGCCACGCGCAGCGCCCCGGCATACTTCAAGTGGTCAGGGACGTCCTCACCCAGAATTTCCAGAGCCCGTTCAACGCGGGCGCCGGCCGCGACGGCGGCCTGTGCCGAGCGGCGCAGATTGGCGTCGTCGAAGTTGGCCAGGCGGTTGGCCGTGGCCCGCACTTCCTTGCGCATGCGCCGTTCCTCCCAGACAAGGAACGTGTCATGGGCACCCATGCGCACCAACAGTGCGGCGATGGTGTCGCCGTCACGAATGACCACGCGGTCGATGCCCCGCACGTCACGGGCCTTGGCGGAAATGTCCAGCCGCCGAGCAGCACCCACCAGCGCCAGTGCTGCTTCGGGGCCGGGGCAGGTGACTTCAAGGGCTGAGGAACGCCCTGGTTCCGTCAGCGATCCATGGGCCAGGAATGCCCCGCGCCATACAGCCTCGGCGTCAGCGGTGGAGCCGTTGACGACGGCGGACGGCAGGCCGCGCACGGGCCGGCCCCGCCCGTCCAGCAAACCGCTCTGCCGGGCAAGTGCCTCGCCGTCGCGCACTACACGCACCACATAGCGGCTGCCGCGGCGCAGGCCACCGCCAGAAACCACCACGATTTCACTTTGATGCCCATACATTTCGGCAATGGCCGCCCGCAGGCGCCGCGCGGTGGCCGCTGTGTCCACTTCGGCTTCAATGACAATGCGTCCGGAGACGATGTGAAGCCCGCCGGCAAAGCGCAGCAGTGCTGACACTTCGGCCTTGCGCACCGAGGATTTCTTCACGTCGAGCCGGGACAATTCCTCTTTAACGGCAGCTGTCAGCGCCATGGTTCAGCCTTCACTTTCACAAGCATTAGTGTTCCCCAAAAATATCGCGGTATGCCGCTGCCAGGCGCAGCGGGTCGTGGACGGCTGTGCCGGTGGAACTTCCCACTTGGGCAAAGACAACCTCTGCCCCGATCATGGCGGCTGCTTCCTTGAACTCGGCCAGATCTCCCACGGAATGCGGGTCGGCCAGCACAACGTCAACACTGAAGTTGGGTGCGTAGCGGGAGATCACATGCAAGTGGTCGGCTGCGTTCATGCCCACCGCCTCGGCATCATTGACGTCCAGGTTCATGGTGAGCAGGCGTTTGGCACTGGTGCTGCACAACGCCTCACGCATTGTCGGCAGCAGCAGGTGCGGCAGCACCGAGGTATACCAGGAACCTGGCCCCAGCACCACCCAGTCGGCGTTGCGAATGGCCGCGACGGCTTCGGTGCAAGCCGGGGCATCCTGCGGCACGAGCTGCACGTTTTCCACTTCGCCTGCTTTGGCCAGCAGTGACTGGCCGCTGATCAGCTGCCCTGGTGTCCCGTTGCCCCGCACGTACCCTTCAATGGTCAACGGGACGCTGGCCATGGGGAGCACCTCCCCGCGTGCGCCCAACAGGGCACCAGCCCAGCGCAGGCCTGCCACGGTGTCTCCCAGCAGCTCCCACAGGGTGACGATGAGTAGGTTCCCGAGAGCGTGGTTGTCCAGCGACCCGTTGACGCCTTCCTTGGAGCTGAAGCGGTGCTGCATGACATCACGCCACGTGCGGCCCCAGTCGGTGTCATCGCACAGCGCGGCCAGGGCCATCCGCAGGTCTCCCGGCGGAAGGACACCCAACTCTTCGCGCAGGCGTCCGGAGGAGCCGCCGTCGTCCGCGACAGTGACAACGGCGGTGATGTTCCCTGTCAGCAGGCGCAGCGCAGACAGGGATGCGGACAGGCCGTGCCCGCCTCCGAGCGCGGCAACGCGCACACCGGCGTCGGGGCTTGGCAGTTTGCTCGCCGCCGGGATGATCGGCAGGATTCCCGTGTACACGCTTACTCCCTGCCCAGATCGCGGTGCCGGATGCTGGTGGTTACACGCGGCAGCTGGCTCAGGCGCTTTGCCAATTCAATGGCGACTGCTACCGAGCGATGCTTGCCACCGGTGCAACCAACGGCGATCGTGGCGTAGTGCTTGTTTTCGCGGCGGTAGCCCTCAAGCACCGGTTCCAGGGCGTGGACATAGCGGTCAACGAAGTCCGCAGCCCCATTGTCCTTGAGCACAAAGTTGCTGACGGCCTCATCCTGGCCGGTCAGCGGGCGCAGCTGGGGAATCCAGTGCGGGTTGGGGATGAAGCGTACGTCCGCCACATAGTTGGCATCCACTGGCAGACCGTACTTGAAGCCAAAGCTCATCACCGTCAGACTCAACACCACGGGCCCTGATTCGGAGAATAGTTCCGTGACAGCCGTGCCGAGCTGGTGGACGTTCATGACGGAGGTGTCAAGCACGATTTCCGCCTGTGACTTCATCTCCGCCAGCAGCAGCCTTTCGGCCGCAATGCCATCAAGGATTCGTCCGTCCCTTTGGAGCGGGTGCGGGCGGCGGCCTTGTTCGAAGCGGCGGACCAGGGTGTCGTCGCTGGCATCCAGGAACAGCACCCGGTAGCCCACCCCGGCTGCGGAAAGCGCGTTCAGGGACTCCCGAATGTCGGCAAAGAGCGCCTTGCCGCGAACATCGACGACGACGGCGAGCTTGGGCAGCGCTGCCGGCATCCGTGCCACGAGCTCGGACAAGGTGCCCAGCATCTGCGGGGGCAGGTTCTCAATGACGTACCAGCCGTGGTCCTCCAGGGCGTTGGCAGCAGTGCTGCGTCCGGCCCCGGACATGCCCGTGACCACCAGCAGTTCCGATTCAACAGGCTTCACGGGTGTCAGTTCCACGTCTTCGACGGTTGGGTCTTGCTGTTCGGTCATTGCTCTTCCCTGTCGGTTGGTTGCCTGTGCGTGGCGGACGTTGTTGGCCGCTGCCACCCTGCAAGCCTAGTCAAGAATCTCGCCGGTGGTCATATTCACTGCCGGAGCAGCTTCTTCGACGGTGCCGGCGCCTGCTCCTGCCGCGTTGACGGTGTCAAAAATCGCTTGTGCCAGCACAGGGCCAATGCCCTTCGCCTCCGCAAGTTCTTCCAAACTGGCCGAGCGTATTTTCTTCAGCGAGCCAAAATGCGCCAGCAGGTTCTTCTGCTTGGCCACACCCATCCCTGGAACGGTGTCAAGGATTGAGGCAGTCATGGCCTTGCCACGTTTGGCGCGGTGGAACGTGATGGCGAAGCGGTGTGCTTCGTCACGGATGCGTTGTAGCAGATACAACCCTTCCGACGACCGTGGCAGGATCACGGGGAAGTCGCTGCCGGGCACCCACACTTCTTCCAGCCGCTTGGCCAGGCCCACCACGGCGACGTCGTCAATGCCCAGCTCGGCAAGGGCGCGGGCGGCAGCATTGACCTGGGGCACGCCGCCGTCCACCACCACCAGGTTGGGCGGGTAGGCAAACTTGGATTTGGGCAGCATCCCGGGCTCGTCCGCACCCATCGGCTGAGCGGCACCGACTTCCCCGCTGACGGACACCTGTTGGGCGCGTTCTGCTTTTTCCGCAAGGTAGTTCTTGAAGCGCCGGGTGATCACGTCATGCATGGAGGCTGTGTCGTCGATGGCAGCGTCACCGGTGATGGCGAACTTGCGGTATTCGCTCTTCTTGGACAGTCCGTCTTCCACCACCACCATCGATGCCACCACGTTGGTGCCCTGCACGTGGGAGATGTCATAACACTCGATGCGCAGCAGTGGCATGGGCAGTTCGAGGGCCTCCTGCAGCTCCTGCAGGGCCAGGGAACGGATGGTGAGGTCGCCCGCGCGTCGTGATTTGTGCAAAATCATGGCCTGGCGCGCATTAGCCTGGACAGTGTCCATCAGCGCCGCCTTGTCCCCGCGTTGGGGCACCTTGATGGACACCTTGCCGTGGCGCAGCCCACCCAGCCACACCGCCAGTTCTTCATGGTTGGAGGGAAGTTCGGGCACAAGGATTTGCCGCGGTATGGCCTCGGGCTGCCCTGCCTCCTCGCCGTAGACCTGCTGCATGAGGCGCTCCCACAGTTCAGCGGGCGTGGCGTCCTCCACCTTTTCCACCACCCAGCCGCGCTGGCCCTTGATGCGCCCGCCGCGCACGTAAAAAACTTGGACCGCGGCTTCGAGTTCATCTTGTTCGATGGCGAAGATATCCACATTCGTGTCCTCGGACAACACCACGGCGTTGCGTTCAAAGACCTTGCGCAGGGCGATGATGTCATCGCGCAGCCGGGCTGCCAACTCGTAGTCAAGTTCGGCCACTGCGGCAGCCATTTGCTTTTCCAGGTCCACGATAAAGCGTTTCGCTTCCCCGCTCATGAAGTCGCAGAAGTCCTGCGCCAGTGCTTTGTGGTCCTCGATGCTGATGCGTCCCACGCAGGGGGCTGCGCACTTGTCGATGTAGCCCAACAGACAGGGGCGTCCGCTGCGTTCGGCACGGCGCAGCACCCCCGGACTGCAACTGCGCACGGGGAACACGCGCAGTAGCGTGTCCATGGTTTCGCGGATGGCCCCGGCCGTATAGGGACCAAAGTATTTTGTGCCCTTGCGTCGTTCCCCGCGCATGACTTGGACCCGCGGAAACTTTTCCCCCATGGAAACGGCCAGATAGGGGTACGTTTTGTCGTCCCGGAACGCCAGGTTGTAGCGGGGGGTGAATTCCTTGATCCACGTGTATTCGAGTTGCAGCGCCTCAAGTTCACTGCCCACGATGGTCCACTGCACACTGGCAGCGTGGTGGACCATGGCATGGGTTTTGGGCAGCAAAGTGGCGGGGTTGGCAAAGTACGAGTTCAGGCGCGAGCGGAGGTTTTTAGCCTTGCCGACGTAGATGATGCGCCCGTTCTCGTCCCGGAAACGGTAGACGCCGGGATCTGTGGGAATTTCGCCCGGTTTGGGCCTGTAGCTTTCTGGATTTGCCATGGGGTTACTCGATGCTGGGGCTCTGGTTGTATTTCGTGCTACGTTTCTGCCCGGAAAGTTCCGCGATTGCGTCCATGATGGTGTCTGTGGCATGGCGGCGTGCCGGCAGGGAATGGTCTGGGCCAGTTTTATCAAAGGAGAGCGGCTTGCCAAAGCGCAGCGTGAACTTCGCCGGCCTGAACGTCTTTTTCCCGGCTGGCTGCAACTTTTCCGTGCCAATGACACCCACGGGCACTACCGGCGCTCCGGTGGTCAATGCCAGCCAGCCCACTCCCGTGCGGCCCCGGTACAGGATGCCGTCGCGCGATCTGGTGCCTTCGGGATAGATGCCCACCCCTTCATCACGGCCCAGAATCTCCAACAGGGTTTTCAGTGCCTGCACACTGGCAGCCTGCTCACCACGTTCCACGGGAATGGAGTGCACCGACTCGAAGAATGACTTCATGGCCCTGCCCTTCAGCCCCGTGCCGGTGAAGTACTCAGCCTTGGCAAAGAAGGACACGGGGCGCGGGGTCAGCGCCTGCACAATGACGGAGTCAAAGAAGGACAAGTGGTTGGGCGCCACAATGAAGGGACCGTCCACAGGCACATTCTCCAGCCCCTCCACAGTGGGCCTACACAGGGCAGCAATGGTGCCTCGCGTCAACACGCGGGTCAGGTCATACAGCTCCATGAGGGGCCTTTCCTGATTTCCCTGACGTGTTGCTCGACGGCGTTTTCTCCGACGGCGTGACCGTGGGCATTGCGGTGGGCGATGCAGTGGGCGATGCGGTAGGTGTTGCCAGTGCCAACGCCAGCTCGGCGGCATTCTGCACAACCACGCTTACATTCGCGTCGGCCAACTCACCGTCACCGGCAAACCCCCAGGCGACGCCAATGCAGTCGAGGCCGTTGCTGCGCGCCCCCTGCACATCCTGACTCCTGTCCCCCACCATAACGGCATCCTGCGCTCCATTCGGGTGCGCAACGAGGTCCTGCAGCGCGGCGGCAATGATCTCGTTCTTGCCGGGGCGGTAGCCGTCATCCCCCGGCATGAGCGACTCGTTGGAATGGGAGCCGCGAATAACTAAAAAGTAGTCAGCCAGGCCGTGGTGGGCCAAAAGCACTTTGGCGAGCGGCTCCGGCTTTTGCGTGGCAACAGCCAGCACCACGCCGTCGTTCTTCAGCTGACCCAACAGTTCCCTGAGGCCCGGGTATACCAGTGACATTGCCATGCCACGATCGCGGTACCACTGCCGGTAGATGGCGATGACTTCCTGCACCTGTCCTGCTGGCACACCGGCAACGCGGACTAGGGTGTCAGCCAATTTGGGTCCGATCAGGCTGTTCAGCACCTCTGTGTCGGGGACTGGTATGTTCATGGCGCGGAGGGCATGTTCGATCCCGCCGGTAATGCCGCCTGCTGGGTCCACGAGAGTGCCGTCCAGATCAAAAATGACGGCCGAGCGGCGGCCGGTGTTGTTTATGGCTGGGGAGGTCGTAGTCACGTCCATAGTTTCTCATGACAGGACGCCGGGATGCCTCATCTATGTCCCAGCGCACATATTTCAGCACACTGGCCGGACGTGAAACCCCTAAATGCTGCGCCCTGTCGGCTCGGATTGTCGCGAGATGCCACTTGTGGTGCCCAAAACACGTTCTTGGGCACCACAAGTGGCATCTCGCACGTCTTAGCGGCAGGACTAGGGCACCAGAACCTCGCGGAGGAACTCCGCCGTGTAGCTTTCCGTGCTTTTCGCCACTTTCTCCGGCGTGCCGGTGGCCACAACGCGCCCGCCGCCAGTGCCGCCATCGGGGCCGAGGTCCACAATCCAGTCGGCGCTCTTGATCACATCGAGGTTGTGTTCAATGACAATGACGGTGTTGCCCTTGTCCACGAGCCCCTGCAGCACAAGCAGCAGCTTGCGGATGTCCTCAAAGTGCAGGCCCGTGGTGGGCTCGTCCAGGACGTAGATGCTGCGTCCGTTGGAGCGTTTTTGCAGTTCCGCGGCCAGCTTCACGCGCTGCGCCTCGCCGCCGGAGAGCGTGGTGGAGGCCTGCCCCAGCCGGACGTAGCCAAGGCCGACGTCGACCAGCGTGCGCAGGTGCCTGGCGATCGGGGTGAACGCGGCGAAGAACTCCGCACCCTCTTCGATGGGCATGTTCAGCACGTCCGCAATGGACTTGCCCTTGTAGTGCACCTCGAGGGTTTCACGGTTGTAGCGCGCGCCGTGGCACACCTCGCAGGGAACGTACACGTCGGGCAGGAAGTTCATTTCAATCTTCAACGTGCCGTCGCCCGTGCACGCTTCGCAGCGCCCGCCCTTGACGTTGAAGGAGAAGCGGCCCGGCTGGTAGCCGCGCATCTTGGACTCGTTCGTCTCCGCAAAGAGCTTGCGGATGTTGTCGAAAACGCCCGTGTACGTGGCCGGGTTGGAACGCGGGGTGCGGCCAATGGGGCTTTGGTCCACGTGGACCACCTTGTCGAGGTGTTCCAGCCCGTCAATGCGCAAGTGCCGACCGGCTACCTGCTTGGCGCCGTTGAGCTTGTTGGCCAGGACCTTGTACAGGATCTCGTTGACGAGTGTTGACTTGCCGGAGCCGCTGACACCCGTGACCGCAGTGAACACACCGAGCGGGAACTTCACGTCAAGGTTGAGCAGGTTGTTTTCCTTTGCGCCCACCACGACGAGTTCACGTTTTTTGTCATACTTGCGCCGCTTGGCTGGCAGTGGAATGCTTCTGCGGCCTGATAGATAGTCGCCTGTCAGGGAGCGGGTGTTGGCCAGCAGTCCCTCCAAGGAGCCGGAGTGCACCACTTCCCCGCCGTGCTCGCCGGCACCGGGGCCGATGTCCACGATCCAGTCGGCCTCCTTGATGGTGTCCTCGTCATGCTCGACGACAATGAGCGTGTTGCCCAGATCGCGCAGGCGAGTCAACGTTTCAATGAGCCTGCGGTTGTCGCGTTGGTGCAGGCCGATGGAAGGCTCGTCCAGCACGTAAAGGACGCCGACCAGGCCGGAGCCAATCTGTGTGGCCAGGCGGATGCGCTGGGCTTCACCGCCGGAGAGAGTGGCGGAGGCGCGTTCCAGGTTGAGGTATTCCAGGCCGACGTCCAGCAGGAACTTCAGCCGGGCTTGGATTTCCTTCAACACCTGGCTGGCAATCTGGGCTTCACGGCCGGTCAATACCAGGTTGGACAGGAACGCAAAGCAGTCGCGCATGGACAGCGCGCATACTTCGGCAATCGACTTGCCGTTGATCAGCACCGACAGCGAGGCAGGATTCAAGCGTGCGCCGCCGCAGGACGGGCACGGAATCTGGCGCATGTACTCTTCGTAGCGGTCACGGGCGGAGTCCGACTCAGTTTCGGTGTGCTTGCGCTGGATGTACTGCACGGCACCTTCAAAACCGGTGCTGTACTTGCGTTCGCGGCCAAACCGGTTCTTGTACTGCACCACCACTTTGTGATCCTTGCCGTACAGGATGGCGGTGCGTGCGTCGGAGTCCAGCTTGTTCCACGGCGTCTCCAGCGCAAAGCCGAGGTCCGCCGCCAGTCCGTCCAGCAGCCTGTTCCAGTACTCGGTGGTGGCAGTGCCCAACGACCACGGGGCAATGGCTCCTTCGCGTAGCGACAAGAACGGGTTGGGGACCACAAGCTCCTCGTCGACTTCGAGTTTCGTGCCGATGCCGCTGCACGCAGTACAGGCGCCAAAGGGGTTGTTGAACGAAAACGAACGCGGCTCAATCTCATCGATGGCCAGCGGGTGCTCATTGGGACAGGCCAAATTTTCGGAGAACGACCGCAAACGTGCAGGGTCCGCTTCCTCCAAGTCCACCAAGTCAGCCAGGACGCGGCCGTCCGCCAGGCCCAAGGCAGTCTCCACGGAGTCCGTCAGGCGCTGCTGAATGCCGTCCTTCACCACCAGGCGGTCAACCACCACCTCGATGGTGTGCTTGAATGTCTTCTTCAGCTTGGGCGGGTCCGAGAGCTGGATCTGCTCGCCGTCCACCCGGGCACGCGAATAGCCCTTGGCGGTGAGCTCCTTGAACAGCTCGACAAACTCTCCCTTGCGGTCCCTCACCACGGGCGCCAGAATCTGAAACCGCGTGCCGTCAGACATCTCCAACAGCTGGTCCACGATTTGCTGAGGTGTCTGCTTCGCGATTGGCTCCCCGCACACGGGGCAGTGCGGTGTGCCCACCCTGGCCCAGAGCAGGCGCATGTAGTCATAAATTTCAGTGATGGTGCCCACGGTTGAACGAGGGTTCTTGCTCGTCGACTTCTGGTCGATCGAGACAGCCGGGGAAAGCCCCTCGATGAAGTCCACATCGGGTTTGTCCACCTGGCCCAAGAATTGGCGCGCATAGGCGGAGAGGGATTCCACATAGCGGCGCTGACCCTCGGCAAAGATCGTGTCGAAAGCCAGCGAGGACTTTCCGGAACCGGAAAGCCCGGTGAACACGATCATGGCGTCACGCGGCAGGTCGAGATCGACGTTGCGCAAGTTGTGTTCACGAGCCCCCTTGACCACCAGACGCGACAGGTCGGGGCGCTTTTGCACACTTGCAGGGGTTGAAGACTGGGCCATTATTTCCTTCACATCACTGTCCACGGCAGAGCCGCGTAACGGCCGGCGATCCGCCGCGCATTGCATTCATGATTTAGTCTAATCGAAAGTTCGTTCGAAGTGTTGTTCAAATTCTAGCGGTGCTCAAGTGCTGCAGTGACAATGCGCAGCGCCTGCGCCTGCGGCACGCCCATTTCACGCACGACGGCGGCGAACACGTCCGCAGCAGCCGCCACCTGGGCGGCCATCTTGTCCCCGCCGGAGGCGATGGCCGTGCCGCTACGCCCGGCGGTCACCACGATGCCTGCCTGTTCCAGCTCCCGGTAGGCCCGGGCCACGGTGTTAGCTGCGACGCTAAGTTCGGCCGCGAGCGCCCGCACCGACGGCAGCCGGCTCCCCACGGCCAGGCCACCGGAAGATGCCAGATCGAGGATGCGCAGACGGATCTGCTCGAACGGCGGCACGGTTGACGCCGTGTCAAGGTGCCAGCGTCGCAAGAGTACATCCATTGAGTTCATCGCTGCGCCACCTCCTCCACCATGGGATCTCCGAATTGACTCATGTACAGATCGTAGTAGAAACCCTTGCGAGTCAACAGTTCCTCATGGCTGCCTTGTTCAAGGATCTCACCGTGGTCCATGACGAGGATCAGATCCGCATCACGGATCGTGGAAAGCCGGTGCGCAATAACGAAGCTGGTCCGGTTGGCGCGCAGCCGGTTCATGGCTTGGCGGATCATGACTTCGGTGCGGGTGTCAACGGAGCTGGTGGCCTCGTCAAGGATGAGGATGCCAGGGTTGGAGATCCACGCGCGCGCAATGGTCATGAGCTGGCGCTGCCCTTGGCTGAGCCCGCCGCCGTCGTCCGCCAGGATGGTCTCGTAGCCATCCGGGAGTGAGCGCACAAAGTGATCCACGTGCGTTGCCTTGGCCGCTGCCAGGATCTCCTCGTCGGTGGCATCCAGCTTCCCATAGGCAAGGTTGGCCCGAATGGTGCCGATAAACAGCCACGCATCCTGCAGGACCATGCCGAACTGGCTGCGCAGGTCCTCGCGGGTCAGCTTGGCCGTGTTGACGCCGTCGACGGTGATGGTCCCGGAATCAATCTCATAGAACCGCATGAGCAAGTTCACCAGCGTGGTCTTGCCAGCGCCGGTGGGACCGACAATGGCCACCGTCTCCCCCGGCTCGGCGACGAAGGAAAGGTCCTTGATGAGCGGCTCGTCCGGCTTGTAGCCAAAGTTGACGTGGTCGAACACGACGCGTCCGGCAGGCTCTGCCAAGAGGGCAGCTGGACTGTGGTCGGGCCGCTGCTCCTGCGCATCGAGCAGTTCAAAGACGCGCTCGGCCGACGCCACACCGGATTGAAGCAGGTTGATCATGCTGGCCAGCTGGGCCATGGGCTGGCTGAACTGGCGCGAGTACTGGATGAACGCCTGCACGCTGCCGATGGTGATGACGCCCTGGGCTACCTGGATACCGCCGAGCACGGCAATCACCACGTAGTTCAGATTCGCCACAAAGTTGGTGCTCGGCATGATGATCCCTGAAATGAACTGTGCCTTGGCACTGGATTCATACAGGTAGTCGTTGGAAACCTTGAACTTTTCAATCGCAGCTTCCTGCTGGCCAAAGGCCTTCACGATCTCGTGTCCGGTGAACATTTCCTCCACATGGCCGTTCAAGTCGCCCGTGCTCTTCCACTGTGCCGCAAATTGCACCTGTGACCGCTTGGCAATGAGTACCGTGATCAGGGCCACGATGGGCAGCGTGAGCAGGGAGATGCCGGCCAACAGCGGGGAGATGGAGAACATCATGCCCAGTACCCCAACGACGGTCAGGACGGCAATAAGGATCTGGGTCAGGGTCTGGTTGAGGGTTTGGCCGAAGTTGTCGATGTCATTCGTAACGCGGGACAGCACGTCACCGCGGGATTCTTCTTGAAAGTGGGACATGGGCAGCCGGTCAAGCTTTTCCTCAATGCCCTGCCGCAAGCGGTACATGGCACGTTGGACTATGCCTGTGGTCATGTAGCCCTGCGACCAGTTGAAGAAGAAGGCGCACACATACAGGCCCAACACAACCATCAGGATTGCCCCCAGAGCCGATAAGTCAAGGCCCTGTCCTGGCACCACGTTCATGGCAGAGAGCATGTCCGCCAGTTGACCTTGGCCGCTGGCACGCAGTGCTGCCACAGCCTGGTCCTTGGTGGTGCCAGCCGGGAACTGCTGGAGCATTCTCCCCACGACACCGTCAAAGATGATATCCGTGGCGTTGCCTAGGATTTTGGGCGCCACCACTGACAGGCCCACCGAGATGGCGGCCATGACCAGCACGACGGCGATGCGAACCTTGTCGGGGGCCATCAGCAGCAGGATCCGCTTAAGGCTGGGCCCAAAGTTCATGGCCTTTTTTTGTGGCGGACCGCCGCGTCCTCTCATCATGCTCATGCTGGGCTCTCCTGGTCCTCTGCGCTGATGTCCGAGTCCTCTGCGCTGAGTTGCGAGGTGACGATTTCTTGATAGGTAGGGCACGTTTCGAGCAGTTGTTCGTGGGTTCCCTGTCCCACCAGACGCCCTTCATCGAGCACGAGGATATTGTCGGCATCCTTGATGGTGCCCACACGCTGTGCCACGACAAGCACGGCAGCCTCTCGGGTTACTGGTTTCAGGGCGGCCCGCAGCTTGGCGTCGGTGGCGTAGTCGAGGGCGGAAAAGCTGTCGTCAAACAAGTAGAGCGACGGCTGCGCCGTGATGGCCCGGGCTATGCACAGGCGCTGGCGCTGGCCGCCGGAGACGTTGGAACCGCCTTGTCCAATGGCTGCCTGCAGTTCCCCGGGCATACGGCGCACAAAATCTGCGGCTTGGGCCGTCTCCAAGGCCTCCCACAACTGTTCATCGGTGGCGTCGGGGTTGCCTATGCGAAGGTTGCTGGCCACGGTCCCGGTGAACAGATACGCCTTTTGCGGCACGAGCCCGATGGAACCGCGCAGCCCTGCCAAGGTGACGGCCTTGATGTTGTGTCCGCCCAGCTCAATCTCACCCTTCGTGGCATCCAACAGGCGGGGTATGAGGTTCACCAGTGTGGACTTGCCGCTACCGGTGGAGCCGATGATCGCCGTCGTGGTTCCCGGGCCTGCGCTGAAGGTAACCCCCGAAAGGACGGGATCCTTGGCACCGGGGTAGCGGAATGCCGCGTCACGGACGTGCAACACGCCGTCGAGCTTGGCAACGTGCACCGCGTCCCGCGCGTCCACCACCGTGGACTCCGTGGTGAGGACCTCCATGATGCGCTCAGCGCTGACGGCGGCGCGCGGGATCATCATGAACATGAACATGGCCATCATGACGGCCATGAGTATTTGCATGATGTAGCTCAGGAACGCCGTGAGGGCGCCGATCTGCATGGCGCCGGAGTCGATCCGCTGTCCGCCGAACCAGAGCACGCCCACGCTGGTGACGTTGACGACGAAGAAGATGGTGGGGAACATCAGGGCCATCAGCCGCCCTGCCCGCAGTTGGGATGCTGTCAGTGCGCCGTTGGCTGTGGCAAAACGGTCGGCCTCGAAGTTCCGGCGGCCAAAGGCGCGGATCACGCTGATGCCGGTGATTTGCTCGCGCAGCACGCCGTTGATGTCATCGAGCTGGCGCTGGACCTTCCGGAAGGTGGGGACCAGGACACGCACAATAAGCCCGATGGCGACGAGCAGTACCGGGAGGATGACGAGCAGCAGGCCGGACAGGGGCACGTCCTGGGCCATGGCGAGGATGACTCCGCCGATGCTCATAATGGGCGCTGTCACCATCAGGGTGAAGGACATCAACGTGAGCATCTGCACTTGCTGGACGTCGTTGGTGGTGCGGGTAATCAATGACGGGGCACCGATTGTGCCCACTTCCTGGGAGGAAAACGTCTCGACCTTATTGAAAAGGTCGCGGCGGATTTGCCTTCCCACACCCATGGCCAGCCGGGCACTGAGATACGTGGCCGTGATGGCGCACACGATCTGACCGGCGGTGATCAGCAGCATCCATTGTCCCAGGCTCCAGATCAGACCGATGTTGCCCTTGACCACGCCGTCGTCGATGATGTCGGCGTTGAGCGTGGGCAGGTACAACGTTGCCAGCGTTGAGAGGAATTGCAGCACCACAATGGCAATCAACGGCACCTTGTGTGGTGCCAGATTGCGGGCAACAAGCTTGAACAGCACACATCCTCCTATGACTTGCGCGAATAATCAGTTCGCATTGACAACCATCCGCTGAGAACAATTTACTCCTGCCTGCCGACAATGTCTGTGCCCAACCGCTGAGAGCGGAACAGAGCCGCCGCTAGGCCGCTTCAGCCGTAGAGTTCAAACGCCACTGCACCACCTTCCGTGACCATTTCGATCTGCCTGCGGGCCTGAATTTCTACGGCTTCGTCACTGAGTGCCCGAAGGTATTCCTTGTGTTCGGCGAGGGAGGCCACCGCCTTTTCAATACTGGCGCTGCTGACGGTTTGGGCGTGCGTCGGCTGCGGCGAGCTGATGGCAACCCACCGCACCTTGTGCCGGCGCAGTCCTTCCTCCAGCAGTTCTGGGAAGATCCAGTCGTTGTCGGCGTCGGAGGCGGCATCGAGGACGGTGCGTCCCACTGCCCGGTGGTCGGCGCTGTTCCAACGCCCCGGCCCCCACTGGTCCCGGTGGTTGAGGGTCAATACCAGCTCCGGCTTGACGCGACGAATATGCCGGGCAAAATCCAGCCGCAGCCCAGGCCCTTCCTGAATCCTTCCATCGGGATAGTGGAGCATGGTCAGCTCGTTGACACCCACCTGGTTGCACGCCCGCCGCTGTTCCACGGCACGAAGCGGCCCGGAAAGCTCCGGTACCAGTCCGGCAATGCCGGCCTCACCATGGGTTGCAAGCAAATAGTGCACCTCCTTCCCTTGCGCAATCCATTCGGCGACTGCGGCCCCCTGCCCGTATTCGGGGTCGTCGGGATGTGCCACGATCACCAGCGCACGCTGCCAGTCCTGCGGAAACTCCTGAAGTTCAGTCATTGCTTCTCTCCCACCATGAAAATGCGCCTAAATGGAAATACTGTGCCATGCCCACCCGGTGGATACGCCTGCGCGAGCAGGGTTGCATACTCCTTCTCAAAGTGTTCGCTCTCGTCCGGCCCCAACGCTGCCAGAACAGGGCGTAGACCGGTGCCACGCACCCAGTCAAGCACGGGGTCCTGGCCCTGCAGCAGGTGCAGGTAGGTGGTTTCCCACACTTCCGCCTGCACGCCAGCCCGCAGGAACAGCTCCTGATACTCGGCTGGCTCCCCCACCGCATCCCTGTGGCGCAGCACGCCGTCGAGCTGTTTGCGCCACCGGCCACTTGCTGCCAGTTCGCGCATGATCACGTGGGAGGGGGAGTTGAAGTTCCCGGGCACCTGCACGCCCAGCCACGCTCCGGGGCGCAGCTCCTCCAACCAGCCAGACATCAGGGTGCGGTGCCTGCGGACCCATTGGAGTGCCGCATTGGACACGACGACGTCGGGAGCGGGGCTCTCCGGGCCACGTTCGTCCGGAGCGGGGCCGAACGTGTCCCCCGCAGGATGCCAGTCGGTGATGTCCGCCACAGCGAAACTGAGGCCCGGAGCATCAAAGCCAGACGAGTCGTGCGGGCGGTGCGCTTCTTGCGGGTCGTGCGGGCGGTACGCTTCCCGGGCGGCGGCGACCATGGCCGCCGAGCTGTCCAGCCCCACCACCTGCGCCCCCGGCCAGCGCCGGGCCAGCGTGGCGGTGAGATTGCCCGGTCCACAGCCAAGATCCACCACCCGGGCAGGGGCGGAGGCCCCGATCCGGGCCGTCAAGTCAAAGAACGGCCGTTGGCGAAAATCGTTGAACTGCAGGTATCTGTGCGGTTCCCAGAGAAATGCTTTTTCACCCATGGCGTTATCCTGCCACAGCCCTTTCCGCCTAAGCTGGGAGGACCATGAATCTTCTTGAACAGCTTGCCACCCTTGATACCCAAACCTCCTCCGACGACGACGTTTTGGACGCGTTTTTGGAGTGGACCCTGGATAGGGGCCTGGAGCTGTACCCGGCCCAGGAGGAAGCGGCACTGGAGCTGGTCAGCGGCAACAATGTGATCCTGTCCACGCCCACGGGTTCCGGCAAGTCCTTGGTGGCCATCGCCGCGCACTTCAACGCCATGGCCAGGGGCGCGGCCAGCTACTACACGGCACCCATCAAGGCGCTGGTGTCAGAGAAGTTCTTTGCACTGTGCGAAATATTCGGTGCGGAAAACGTCGGCATGATCACCGGCGACTCCTCCGTCAACCAGGATGCGCCCATCATTTGCTGCACTGCGGAGATCCTTGCCAACATCGCCCTGCGCGAAGGCGAAGACGCGGACGTCGGCGTTGTCATCATGGACGAGTTCCACTACTACTCCGACCCGCAGCGCGGGTGGGCCTGGCAGTTGCCGCTGCTGGAGCTACCACAGTCGCAGTTCCTGCTCATGAGCGCCACACTGGGCGACGTCAGCCGCTTTGAACGCGAACTGACCGAGCTGACAAACCGGGATACCACCACTGTTTCCTCCAGTGAGCGTCCGATCCCGCTGCATTACTACTATGTGCAGACCGGCGTGCACGAGTCCCTCGAAGAGTTGCTCGCGACCAAGCAGGTGCCCGTCTACGTGGTGCACTTCAGCCAGGCCGAGGCCATTGACCGCGCCCAGACGCTCATGAGCATCAATGTGTGCACCCGGGAGGAGAAGGACAAAATTGGCGAACTCATTGCCGGGTTCCGCTTCTCCGCCGGTTTCGGCAAGACCCTGAACCGGCTGGTGCGCCACGGCATTGGCGTTCACCACGCCGGAATGCTGCCCAAGTACCGCCGTCTCGTTGAGCAGCTTGCCCAGGCCGGCCTGCTGAAGGTCATCTGCGGCACGGACACGCTCGGCGTGGGCATCAACGTACCCATCCGCACCGTGCTCATGACGGCTTTGAGCAAGTACGACGGCGTGAAGACTCGCGTTTTGCAGGTGCGTGAGTTTCAACAGATTGCCGGCCGTGCCGGTCGGGCCGGCTATGACACGGCCGGCACAGTGATTGTGCAGGCCCCGGACCACGTCATTGAAAACACGAAGGCCATGGCCAAAGCCGTCGCCAAATTTGGTGACGATGCGAAGAAGCTGCGCCAAGTGGTAAAGAAGAAGCCCATCAGCGGCTTTGTCAGTTGGGGCGAACCAACGTTCAAGCGCCTGACCGAATCCGTGCCGGAGCCACTGACGTCCAGCTTCACCGTCACCCACGCCATGCTATTGAACCTGCTGGAACGCCCTGGGGACCCGTTCCAGGCAGCGAAGGAGCTGTTGACGGAGAACCACGAATCGCCGTCGAAGCAGCGGGTCCTCATGCGCAAGGCCCTGGGCATGTACCGCGAACTGCTCGGCGCCGGCGTGGTGGAGCGCATTCCCGAGGAGGAGTTGGAGTCAGACGGCCGCACGGTGCGCCTGACAGTGCATCTTCAGATGAACTTCGCGCTCAACCAGCCGCTCTCCCCCTTCGCGCTGGCCGCACTTGACCTGTTAGACCCTGAGTCGCCCAGCTATGCCCTGGATGTCATCTCCGTCATTGAATCGACGTTGGAAAAGCCGCGGCAGATCCTGTCCGCCCAGCTCAAGCGTGAACGCACCGAGAAGGTGGCGGCCATGAAGAGCGAGGGCATCGAGTATGACGAGCGCATGGCCATCCTCGACGAGGTCACGTACCCGATGCCGTTGGCGGACATGCTCTTTGAGGCCTTCGAGGTGTACCGCCGGGCCTCCCCCTGGATGGGCGACTTCGAGCTGAGCCCCAAGTCGATCATCCGCGACATGTATGAGCGCGCCATGAACTTCGGCGAGTACGTGCAGTACTACTCGCTGGCCCGTTCCGAGGGCATTGTGCTGCGCTACCTGACCGACGCGTACAAGGCGCTCCGCCAGACGGTGCCCCAGGATGCACTCCGCGAGGACCTGGAGGACATCATTTCCTGGCTGGGCGAGCTGGTGCGCCAGGTGGACTCCAGCCTGTTGGACGAGTGGGAGAAAATGACGTCCGGCGACCCCGCCGATCTCGTCGAGGAGACGTCGCTCCCCCCGGCCCCGCCCAAACTCACCGACAACTCCCGGGCGTTTCGGGTCATGGTCCGCAACGAGATGTTCCGCCGCGTGGAGTTGGCAGCCGACGACGACTACGCGGCACTGGGCGCGCTCGACGGCGACCACGGCTGGGATGCCGATCGCTGGGCCGACGCCCTGGACGACTATTGGGACGAGCACGAGTTCATAGAGTCCGGCCCTGCTGCCCGCGGACCGGCGCTGCTGCATATCACCCCCTCGGCCGATACGTGGACTGTGCGCCAGACCATCGCCGACCCGGCAGGCAACCACGACTGGTCCATGACGGCCACCGTGGATCTTGAGGCGTCGAACGAGGCGGGTGCCGCCGTCGTGCGCTTCATGGACTTCAGCCGCATGTAACCGACTTCGGTGGCACAGCGGGGCGCGATAAACTCGAACCATGAGTTTGCTTCGCACCGCCGTGCCCACCGATGTCCCCGCCATTCTTGGCATGATCCACGACCTGGCTGTTTATGAGAAGGAGCCCGACGCCGTCAAGAACACGGCTGAGCAGCTGCACGCCAACCTTTTCGGCCCCAACCCGCAGATATACGCCCACGTGGTGGACTCCTCGGTTGATGGCGAACCCATCGTGGGTTTTGCGTTGTGGTTCCTGAACTACTCCACCTGGGAGGGCACGCACGGGATCTACCTTGAGGACCTGTACGTTCGGCCCGAGTCGCGCGGCGGCGGGCACGGCAAGGCGCTACTTCGTGAACTGGCGCGCATCGCCGTGGAACGTGGCTACGCCCGGGTGGAGTGGAGCGTCCTTGACTGGAACGAGCCCTCCATCAACTTCTATGGTTCGCTCGGCGCCGGACCCATGGACGGCTGGCACGTGTTCCGCCTGGACGGCCCGGAGCTGGGAGCCTTCGGTGCACCAGCGGCCGTGGACGCCCACGCATGAGCACCACTGAACCCTATACCATCCGCGGACTGCGGGTCCAAGACCACTATTTTCAGGCTCCCCTGGACCACGCGAATCCCGAGGGGAAGGCCATTACGCTCTTTGCACGGGAGCTCAGCGACGCACAGCTCAACGCCTCCGAGCTGCCCTGGCTGCTGTTCCTGCAGGGCGGTCCCGGTGGCAAGGGCAACCGTCCCACGGGCTTGAACGGCTGGCTGGCCGAGGCCACCAAGCACTTCCGCATCCTGATGCTGGATCAACGCGGCACGGGACTTTCCACCGCCGCGAACCGGCAGAGCCTGCCGGTGCAGGGAGATGTCGCCGCGCAGGCAGACTATCTTTCCCATTTCCGGGCCACCGACATCGTGGCCGACGCCGAACTGATCCGCGCAGAGCTGGGCTCGGGTCCGTGGAGCATTTTCGGCCAAAGCTATGGCGGATTTTGCGCCTTGACCTACTTGTCCTTCGCTCCCGAGGGTGTGCGGGAGGCCCTGTTCACCGGCGGCCTGGGGCCGCTGTCGGGGCCTGCAGACGAGGTGTACGAAGCCACTTTTGCCCGGTTGCTCCCGCGCAATGCCGAATATTTTGCCAAGTACCCACAGGACCGCGTTGTCCTTGCCCGCATCCTGGCGCACGTGGCCGACGTCTCCGAGCTGCTGCCGACGGGCGAACGGCTGACCCCTGAGCGGGTGCAGATGCTGGGCAACTTCCTCGGTGGAAACACCCGTTTCGACGCCCTGCACTTTGTCTTCGAGGACGCGTTCATTGACACGCCCGACGGCGCCCGGCTCTCGGACTCCTTCCTGGCAGCTGTTGCGGCGCAAGTCAGCCGCGCAGCCAACCCGCTCTATGCTCTCATGCACGAGTCAATCTACGTGCAAGGTGAAGCGAGCAACTGGGCGGCCGAACGCGTGCTCGCCAACCACCCCGATTTCCGCCCGGACGCCGTCGAACCTCTCCTGACGGGTGAAATGGTATACCCGTGGTACTTCGAGCAGGATCCGGCGCTAGTGCCGCTACGGGAGCTGGCCGACGTGCTGGCCACGCGAACTGCCGGTTGGGGTGCGCTCTACGATGCGCAGCAGTTGGGGCGCAACCAGGTGCCAGCGGCAGCAGCTGTATACACGAATGACATCTACGTGGACAGGGACATCTCCCTGGCCACGGCCGCGGGCGTCAACGGCCTGCAGGTGTGGGAGACGGCCGGCTTCCACCACGACGGCATTGCCGACGACGGCGAAGGCATCTTCGCACGCCTGCTGCAACTGGTGCGCAGCCCCGGTCAAGAGGCGTAGCCGGGCCTCACCTCCTGAGAGCTATTGGAGCGGGGGGACTGCGGCCGTTTGTCAGGCGTGGCCGGCTTCGCGCATTTGTCGGAGCTCCTTCTTCAGGTCCCTCACTTCGTCGCGCAGCCGTGCTGCCAGTTCGAAGTGGAGGTCCCCGGCGGCACCGTGCATTTGTGCGGTGAGCTCCTCGATGAGGGCCACCAGTTCCTTGGCCGGCCGTGACACGGCCGCATCCTTGGCACCCTTGCCGCCCTTTCCCTTGCCGTCCCGCTTGAGCCTGGCTTCTTCCAGCAATGCAGCGGTGTCGGCGTCCTCTCGTGCCAGCTGGTCGGTGATGTCGGCAATGCGCTTGCGCAGCGGCTGCGGGTCAATGCCGTGCTTTTTGTTGTAGCTCACCTGGATTTCCCGGCGCCGGTTCGTCTCATCGATGGCAAACTGCATGGAGGCGGTGATCCTGTCGGCGTACATGTGCACCTGCCCCGACACGTTGCGGGCGGCACGGCCGATGGTCTGGATCAGTGACGTTGAGGAGCGCAGGAACCCTTCCTTGTCCGCGTCGAGGATGCTGACCAGTGAAACTTCCGGTAGGTCGAGGCCTTCGCGGAGCAGGTTGATGCCCACCAGCACGTCAAAGACGCCCATGCGCAGTTCGCGCAGCAGTTCCACGCGCCGCAGGGTGTCCACATCGGAGTGCAAATACTGGACTTTAATGCCGTTGCCCAGCAGGTAGTCGGTCAGGTCTTCCGACATCCGCTTCGTCAGAGTGGTCACCAGCACGCGTTCGTTTTTCGCCGTGCGCTTGCGGATTTCCCCGAGCAGGTCGTTGATCTGGTCTTGGGAAGGCTTAACAATGATCTCCGGGTCGATGAGCCCGGTGGGTCGGATCACCTGCTGGACGTACCCGTCCGAGACACCCAGCTCGTACTTGCCCGGCGTGGCGGAGAGGTAGACCGTCTGGCCGACACGCTCCAGGAATTCGTCCCACTTCAGCGGCCGGTTATCCATGGCCGAGGGCAAGCGGAACCCGTGGTCCACGAGCGTGCGCTTGCGGGACATGTCACCCTCGTACATGGCGCCGATCTGCGGCACCGTCACATGGGATTCATCAATGACCAGAAGGAAGTCGTCCGGGAAATAGTCAAGGAGACAGTGCGGGGCAGTGCCCTTCCCGCGGCCGTCAATGTGCCGCGAGTAGTTCTCAATGCCGTTGCAGAACCCCATCTGCTCCATCATTTCCAGGTCATAGGTGGTGCGCATGCGCAGCCGCTGGGCCTCCAGGAGCTTGTTTTGGCTTTCCAATTCTTTGATGCGCGCAGCCAGTTCATCCTCGATCTGCTTTACCGCCCGGGCCATCCGTTCAGGCCCTGCCACGTAGTGCGACGCCGGGAAGACGTACATCTCGTTCTCTTCCCGGATGATGTCCCCCGTCAGCGGATGCAAGGTGTAGATGTTTTCCACCTCATCGCCAAAGAACTCAACCCTGATGGCCTGTTCCTCATACATCGGGATGATCTCCACCGTGTCACCACGTACGCGGAAGGTTCCCCTGTGGAAGTCGATGTCATTGCGGGTGTATTGCATGCTGACGAATTTGCGCAGCAGATCGTCGCGGTTCATGGTATCGCCCCGCTTGAGCGTGACCATTCCGGCCACGTACTCTTCGGGGGTACCCAGACCGTAGATGCAGGACACGGTGGCCACGACGATCACATCTCGGCGGGTCAGCAGCGCGTTGGTGGCCGAGTGCCGCAGGCGTTCCACTTCCTCGTTGACGGAGGAGTCTTTTTCAATGAACGTGTCCGACTGCGGCACATACGCTTCAGGCTGGTAGTAGTCGTAGTACGAGACAAAATATTCAACGGCGTTGTTGGGCAGCAATTCCCTGAATTCATTGGCCAGCTGGGCCGCCAGCGTCTTGTTTTGCACCAGCACCAGCGTGGGCCGCTGGACTTGTTCAATCAGCCACGCCGTGGTGGCCGACTTTCCAGTTCCGGTGGCGCCCAGCAGCACCACGTCCTTCTCCCCATTATTAATGCGTTCCGTCAGTTCCTTGATCGCCGCCGGCTGGTCGCCAGCAGGCTGGAACTCACTGATGACTTCAAAGGGTGCCACAACACGGTTGATCTCTTGCGCAAGACTCATGGGGTTAACGCTACCCCTGATGTGTCGCAGCCGAACACCCCGAACCGTCGGCGCCACACCGTGACCCGATGGGTAGGACTCCCCATGTCACGTACAGGTCATTTGAGCCATGACATGAAAGCATGGAACAGGAAATCATCACGATCTAGGCAAGCAACTTCCCTTGAGAGGAAAACATGACGCAGAACCCCGAGAACCCCTACGGCCAGCAGAGCCAACAGGGCCAGTACGGCCAGCAGGGCCAGCAGAGCCAACAGGGCCAGTACGGCCAGCAGGGCCAAGGCTATTCGCAGGCGCCGCAGGCTTACGGCCAGCCCGGATACGGCATGCAGCCTGAGGATCCGGGCAAGACCTTGGGCATCATCGGCTTGGTACTCTGCTTTGTTTTCTCCTTGGCCGGTTTGATCGTCTCGATCATTGCCAAGAAGAAGTCCGCAGCGGCCGGCTTCACCAACAACACACCCGCCAACGTGGGTGTGATCCTCGGCTGGATCTTCACCATTCTGGGCGCTATTTTCTTTGTGATTTACGTCATCATCATTATCGCGGCTATCAACAGCGGCAGCTTCGAAGTCAACTCGTACTGAGTCTCTGCCCGCAGGAGGACTTGGCACCGCGCCAAAGTGGCTCCTTCCCGTACGGGGAGGGAGCCACTTTGGTTCCCAAACTAGTAGCCGGCCCTGCCTGACCACTCCGAGAGCTTCGGGCTCGCATTGGCAAACCACCATTCCTTAGCCTCGGCGTAGCATCTGCCGGAGTCATCGGTTGCGTGTTTGGACGCCAGCTCCCGCTTAAAAGCCTCATACTGCAGCCGTGGGCCGGCTTCTGCACGAAGCCAGTCCCTGAACGCCAAAGCAAAGACTGCGCCCGGGGACCCGTCTACGCGCAGATGGAGGTTCACGGGGCGTCCAGGATCGGCAGCAGCGTGAAACCTCTTCTCCCACCGCTCCCCCGCATGCCCGCCGGCAAAGTCATGTCCGTTGTCCCACCACTGCCCGGCTTGAGCCGGGAACCCGGCGCTGGCCAGCGCTCCGGCCAGCACGTCTGCATCCGCGCAGTCGCGGACTCGAATCTGTATGTCAAGGGCGTCTTTGGACGCCAGGCCGGGTACGGCTGTCGAACCGATGTGGTCGATGCCAACGGCCAGCTCCCCTGCCGCTCTGGCAAGTCTGGCCATGATGCGCGCTGCTTGGGCCGGCCAGCTGGGATCTGCCTCAACGATGTCAACCGGAACGCCGCGCAGCGCTGGGACGCCCGCGGCCAAGTTGGCGGCAAAGGGCAACAGCCGCTCATGCCACAGGGAATCAAGCCGTGCAATCACCGCTTCCGGATCTCCGGTGTTGGTGAGCACAATGTCCGCAGCGGCTTCTCGCTGTGCGTCATCTGCCTGCGCCGCCATGCGGGCCAAGGCATCTTCGGCGGACATGCCGCGCTCACTAACCATGCGTTCAAGGCGCACACCTTCGGGGGCGGACACCACAACCACCAGGTGGAAATTGGCACCCTGGCCCGTCTCCACCAACAGCGGAATATCCTGAACCACCACGGTGCCGGGCCCGGCGTCGCGCTTGATCGCCTCAGCAGCCTCGCGCACCAGCGGATGCACAATGCCGTTCAGGACCGCCAGCTCGTCCTTGTCCGCGAACACTCGTGAACCAAGGGCTGCCCGGTTGAGGGTGCCGTCGTCGAGCAGCACGCCTTCCCCAAAATGATGCACGACGGCGGCCAGCCCGGCAGTGCCCGGTGCCACCACATCCCGTGCCAGCTGGTCGGCGTCGATGACGATGGCTCCCAATTCGCGGAAGCGGGATGAAAGGAGCGATTTCCCAGCAGCAATACCGCCGGAGAGTCCAAGTGAGAGCATCCACCCATCCTAGCCAGCATCCTCCGGCCAGCAGTTCCCAGCCGGCAGCACGGAGAAAGAAGCAGGTCAGCTTGCCGGGGGAATGTTCTGGTTGATGTGGAACACATTGTGCGGGTCGTAGTGGGCCTTGATCCGTGAGAGCCGCCCGTAGTTGCCGCCGTAGGCGCCGTGTGCCCTGTCCCTGTCCTCCAGGCCGAGGAAATTCACGTAGACGCCGCCCGCCGAGGTGGGGTGCAGCTCCTTCCAGTAGCTGCGGGCCCATTTTGTTATGACAGCTGCGTTCGCGGGGTCCGGGTCGACGCCAACAATGACGCCGGCCCATCCACCCTGGCGGTGGGGGAACGCGGTGGCCCCGGCGTCGACCCGGGCCGCTGCCCCGTCGACCGGGTACAAGTGCATCGCGGAGTGTCCCGTGGGCAACCGCGCGGCGAACTTGGCATGCACGTCGATGGCCACGTCACTTATTTCGGTGAACATGTCCGCTTTCCAAAACCATTGCAGGCCGGACGGGTAGAGGCCGTCGAATGCCGACTGCAAGGCCGAGAACAGCATGGGCGCCAGCCCAACAACCAGGGGTGAGCCGAACTCGCGGATGGGCGCCGTAACGGCGTCTGCCGCTGCGGCCGGGCCCGTGTAGCACCACACAATGACACAGGATTTGGCGCCCCACAATTTCTCTGGAAAGGGCGGGGCTGGCGGGATTGTGATTACCCCGAGCCACCCGCTGAGTTCCTCGGGAAGCGAAGGCAACAGTTCCCGGTACCAGCGCATGACCTCCGGCGCATCCTCCAGGGAGTATAGGACCGGCCCAGCCACCACTGTCCCGTCCTCGCCGACATCGTGGCAGGCAAAGGTAAACGACACGACGACGCCGAAGTTTCCGCCGCCGCCGCGCAACGCCCAGAACAGGTCGCTGTAGTGGTCTGCGTCGGCCGTGACGAGGCTGCCATCGGCCAGCACCACGTCGGCGCTGAGCAGGCTGTCCACGGTCAGGCCGTAGCGTCGCGAGAGGTAGCCGACACCACCTCCGAGGGCGAGCCCGCCAACGCCCGTGGAGGCCAGAAAGCCCGACGGCGTCGCCATGCCGAAGGGGACAGTGGCGGCATCCACGTCCGCCCACGTGCACCCGCCGTCGACCCGCACCCGGCGGGCCGCTGGATCAACCGTGGTGCTGCGCATGGCGGAAAGGTCCACCACCAGCGCCCCGTCCCACACGCCGAGCCCACCGGCGTTGTGTCCGCCGCCGCGGACTGCCAGTTCGATCCCGTTGTCAACAGCACACCGGACGCACGCCACGACGTCGGCGGCGTTGGCGCAGCGGGCGACCGCCAGGGGACGCTTGTCGATCATGGCGTTGTAGACGGCCCGGGCGCCGTCGTATCCTTCGTCGGCTGCCGTGATGAGATCACCTCGCAGCGCCGCTGCCAAATCAGCCAACACCGACGCCCTGCCTGCCGTCAGTGTGTCCTGTTCCTGTAATTCAGTCATTGTCCTGCTCCTTGCCAAGTGGCGGGCTGGGTGCCGCCGTCATGCCACCACGCTATGACGGCCGCGTTCGCCCGGCGTTCCCCGCCTGCCGGGTTGCGCGAACGCGGTTGGAGAGCGTGGGGTTGTGCTGCTCATCGGCCAGTTTCTGCGCCCTGCCCAAGAGGAGTTGTGCGGCTGCAGGGTCCGCTAAAAGTGCCCGTTGGCGCAGGACCTCGGGCAGCCACCACACATCGTCATTTTGCTGGGCGAACGACTCGGCGGCCGCCAGCACGGCCCGTGCTTCGCGGGTCTTCCCGCATTCCTGCTGGGCCTGTGCCAGCAGGCACTGCCAATATGGCATTCTGGCAAGGGCCCGTGCCGCCCGCAGTTCCTTGATGGCGGCGCCGATGATCGCGCTGCCCTTTTCCGCTCCCGTGAGCCAACCACGCAGGATGGCGCCCCACTGGCCGTAGTAGGCAAATTTGTAGCGGGTGCACAGTGTTTCCAGCTCGACGGCCACTGAGGCCAGTTCGTCCCGCCCGACACCGTTTGCATCGCAGTCCAGCCGCAACTGCAGCAGGACCCCTCGATAGCCTAGCGCCACGGCCAGGCTGTACGGGTGGCTGGCGAAGGCGGCCCGCTCGACGGCCTCGGCGGACAGCGCCAGGGCGCCGTCTTCATCGCCCGAGAGCCAGTGGGCGTGCGACGACCATGCCCGCGCGTGCACCCCGACACGGGTGCCCAGAATGTAGGAGTGAGTGGTGGAGGCCAGCACGCACGCCCTGTCGAAGTGGGCAATGGCCTCGGGGGAACGGCCCAAGCTGGTTTCAGCACCGCCCACGGCAAAGCTGGCCTGTCCCAGAAGTTCAGGCAGTCTGCGTGCCAAGTCCAACGCCCGCGATGCCAGTGCATGGGACTGCACCGTTTTACCCTGGACAAAGGTTGCCGCAAAGAGGCCCATGAGGGCTGAAGCCTGGGCCTGGGCACTGCCAAGGTCCCCGGCCAGGGCGAGTATCCGCTCCAGGGTGGCTTGTAGCTGTGCCGAGGAGTAGCCATGCAGCGCAGTCAATGACGGAGGCATCCGCAGCAGGATCGCCAGCTCGGATTTCTTCGTGTCGCCCCGCCCCGGGGAGCCGGCCAACAGGTCAAGGCCCTGCTGGTAGTCGGCCAAGGCCTGGGCACTGGCAAAGATGCGCGTCGCCGCGTCGCCGGCTTGCACGAAGTAGCCCATGGCCCGGCACGGCTCGCCGGCCAGCCGGTATTGTTCGGCAAGATCAGCGGCAACAACACCGCCGACGCCGCGGTGTTCGGCCTCCATGGCTTGGGCAAGGCGCCTGTGCAGCAGCCACCGCTGCGGCGGGGTGGAAAGCTCATAGGCGCATTGCCGGAGTAGGTCGTGCGTGAAATCGTAGCCGCCCCTTTGTTCACGCAGAATACGCCGGCGCCACAACTCATCCACAGCTTGGACGAGGGACGCCTCGTCCCCCGTCCAGGCCCGTGCCAGCAAGACAAGGCTGAACTCCCGCCCCACGGCTGCAGCCAGCGTTGCGGCATCCCGCGCCTGTGCCGAGCACTGTTCAAAGCGGCGGAGCAGTACGCCGCTGCCATCACCGGAATCCTGCAGCACCTCTGTCAGCACAAGCTGCCCGCCGGAGCTGCGCCGCATGGCGCGTGCAGCTTCGACAATGTGCAGGGGAAACCCGCCGGTTGCCGCATGAAGCAATGCTGCATCGTCATCCGACAGCACCTTCCCCAACTCCGCCGCGGCCAGTGCTGCGCTGCTGGCCGCGTCCAAGGGTGCCAGGTCCAGCTCCTGGATCCATCCTCCCGTGCGCAGGGCCTGCAGGGACGCTAGAATCGGGACGTTTGCGGCGAGTTCGTTGGTGCGGGCCGTTGCAGCGATCAACACAGGGGCGAACGGTGCCATGGAAAGGAGCACAGCCAAGAATTCAAGGGTTTCGGCATCACACCATTGCAGGTCGTCAAGGACCAGCAGCACGGGCCGGGCAGGCGCCAGCACCAACCCGGCCAGGCGTTCATAGTAGGCCCTGCGCTGCCAGGCATCCACCAAGGCAGCACCGGGGCCGTTCCAGGGGGCCAAGGCCTCCGGAAGCATGCGCACGGCCTCATTGCTCGACGGTGTTCCCCCGTCCCCGGAACCGGTCCCGTCCATTTCCCGGCCCACGGCATGAAGCCCTGCGGCCGCCAGCCATTGCGCCACGGGAGCCAGCGCCGTCCGGCCGCCTCCGGCAAAACAGCGTCCGTAGGCAGTGGCTGCCCCTGCCTGTCGGGCCCTGTCCAGCAGCGAGAGCAGCAATCGGGTTTTGCCGATTCCGGCGTCGCTCTTGAGCACCAGCACTCCCGGGTTTCCCGCGACGGCCCCGATCCAACGCTCCTGTAAAAAAGTTTCCTCCGGTTCCCTGCCCACGGGAGGTCCTGCTGCAGGGGCGGGCCCACTGGCCATCGTTGAGCGGCCTCGGGTCATGCCGAGGGGGGCTGGGGAACCAAGGAGTTCACGCGCCATTTCCCGTGTGCGCCGGCTTGGCTCCAGACCGAGTTCGCTTTCCAGCACGGCAGCACAGCGGTGGTAGCTGCGGACGGCGGCAGCTGTGTCGCCGGCGGCCACCTGAAGTTCCATCAACTTCTGGTAGCCGGCCTCCTCAACCGGGGCCAGTTGGATCCGTTGTTGCACCGCGGCCACCGCTAGGCGGGGCTGGCCAAGCGATGCAGCTGCCGCCACTTTGTCGCACACCTCGACGCATTTCCGCTGCAGGATTTCGCGTTCGGCCAGGACCCATTCGCCATACAGGCCCGGCAGGAGTTCACCGGCATAGGCGTCGATCGCTGCCTGGCCAAATTGCACAAGTCCGCTCTCATCCCCCGTGCCCGCCAGCCGGAGCGCTTCCTTGCTGTTGCGTTGAAAAGCCCCGACATCCGATGCGGTGCCGGGCCCGTCACGCCAGAGAAGTGCCGTTCCCAACGATTCGATGTGCCCGCCCAGTCCCGGAATTTGGCGCAGTCCGTGGAGTTCGCGCCGCAGGTTGGTCCGGGACTGTTGCTCCGTTGACTCCGGCCACAACAGCCCGGCCAGGCGTTCACGTTCTTGCGGCACACCTGAGTTGACCACCAAAAATGCCAAAAGTTCCAGGGCGCGTCCCACCACCAGCGACGTCGATTCCGCCGCTCCGTGCTCAATGACACGCTGCTCCCCCAAAAAACAGAGCCGCAACATAATGACCACCCTCATGACGGACGTTGAAGTTCCGTCAATTCCCCCATCATCCCACCAATGCCTGTCCCAAGGAATGAGAGGCGTCCACCGCCTTCGATAGGCTACGATGATGACCTCAACAAGTGCAGCGCCGGGCCCCACCAGCTACACGACCCTGGCACCCGGCCCCGACCATCGGCACGAGCTTGCCGTCAAGCGGTCCCGCTTCATCACTGTGCTGCGCCGAGTTGAAGACGAAGCGCAGGCGCGGGAGCTTGTGGCTGAACTGCGGCGCGAATTTCACGATGCCAGGCACCACTGTTCAGCGTTCGTGATTGGCGCAAACCGTTCACTGCAACGCTCCAACGACGACGGCGAACCCTCCGGAACGGCTGGAATCCCCATGCTTGACGCGCTCGTAAAACGCGAAACACGCGCTGCGTCCCTCACCGATGCGGGCAGCACAGCCATCGCCGACCTCAGTGACGTGTGCGCCGTCGTCGTCCGCTATTTTGGCGGGATACTGCTGGGGGCCGGCGGATTGGTGCGGGCATATTCCGAATCGGTCAGCACTGCAGTGGCTCTCGCGCCATTGGTGCACCGGGAACGGCTGCGACTCTTTCAGGTGCAGGTGCCACATGCGGAGGCGGGCCGGCTTGAGAATGAGCTGCGCAGCGTGGGCTATGCCATGACAGGCAACGACTACGACGCCGTTCACACTCACGTTGGACTGGCCATGGCCGATGATCCTCTAGTGATCGTCACGGCTCGGGAGCGGCTTGCATCTTACACAGCCGGGCGGTGCCAGCTCTTGGAAGTAGGCACAGATTGGGTAGACCGTCCGCTCTCACTTGGGCGTTAACGGCGGCGCTGCTGCAGTCCTTGCCGGTAAGCGGTGCTGGGCTGGTAGGTGTTGTGGGTAAACTGCTGCTGCCTGTCGAAACGAACACCCCGCGGGCTGCTCGGCAGCAACAGCAAAATGAAGATGATCAACGCGCCAACATAGGGAATAAGAGCGAGTGCCAGAAGACCGGCACTGAGGTTGGCGTCATGAAGCCTGCGAACCACCAGCGCCAAGGATGGCAGCAGGGTGCCCGCGAGAAACAGGAAATAGCCCAGTCCCACGAGACCGCTCAGAATGGCCAGGGCGCCTAGATCCGAGGTGACCGACACGAAGATGATGGCCGCTGTGGAAACCAGCACCATAAATAGCTGCACCCACCAAAAGTCGCTGCGGCTGGAACGCCCGCTGAATGTGGCGTAGTGCTTGAAGAAACGACGGGTGGACGTCAGCAGTCCTGCTGGTTGGTCCATCCGGGGTGCAGGATTGAATGACGGCACAGCCTGATCGGCTCGAGGTGGTGATTGGACGCCCCGGTCTTCCCGTTGCACCGGCTGGACGGGTTGGGCCTGCGGCCGATAAGGACGTGGCTCATCTACTGAGGGTGGTGGGGTTGGAGGACTGAAGTAGCCTGCGGGAATGAAATCTTCCGGCGGCGTGTACGGGACGGGCCCGCTCTTTGATCCGGCCGCGTTCTGAGCTGACATACGCTGCTTCCCCCTGTGTAGAGTGTCTAGTTTTGAGCATAGTCAAAGCCTCTGACAAAGTCGCTCGGGCATGGACTAAAAGGGCTAAAAAGTATGGATTAACAAGTGTGGGTCCCCTGCCATTGGCAAGGGACCCACACTCTGTTCAACTCCCTACAATTTCATGCAGGAAGGTGACTAGCCGAAATTAGTTTCCGGTCAACTTTTCGCGCAAGGCAGCAAGTGCCTCGTCGGATGCCAACGTGCCGGCACCTGACTCGGTTGCAGCAGGCTCGGAGGAGTAGCTGGCCCCTGCGGACTCGCCACCTTCACCGGCGTTGTCGGCAGCTGCATCTTCTGCGGCGTGCTCGGCAACCTGCTTCTTGTGTGATTCCCAGCGGGTCTGGGCATCAGCGTACTGCTGTTCCCACACGGCGCGCTGGCTCTCGTATCCTTCAAGCCACTCGTTGGACTCGGAATCGAAGCCCTCAGGGTACTTGTAGTTGCCCTCTTCGTCGTACTCGGCAACCATGCCGTACAGTGCGGGATCGAACTCGGTGGAGTCGACGTCGACACCTTCGTTGGCCTGCTTGAGGGACAGCGAGATGCGGCGGCGTTCCAGGTCGATGTCGATGACCTTGACGAACAGTTCGTCACCAACGGAGACAACCTGCTCGGCCAGCTCAACGTGGCGGACAGCCAGCTCGGAGATGTGGACGAGGCCTTCAATGCCGTCTTCAACGCGAACGAACGCACCGAAGGGAACCAGCTTGGTGACCTTACCGGGGACAACCTGGCCCAGCGCGTGTGTGCGGGCGAAGGTCTGCCACGGATCTTCCTGCGTAGCCTTGAGCGAGAGCGATACACGCTCGCGGTCCAGATCCACTTCGAGAACCTCGACGGTGACTTCCTGGCCGACTTCGACAACCTCGGACGGGTGGTCGATGTGCTTCCAGGACAGCTCGGAAACGTGCACGAGGCCGTCTACGCCGCCAAGGTCCACGAATGCACCGAAGTTGACGATGGAGGACACAACGCCGGGACGAACCTGACCCTTTTCCAGCTTGTTGAGGAACGTGGAGCGAACCTCGGACTGGGTCTGCTCGAGCCAGGCACGGCGGGACAGAACAACATTGTTGCGGTTCTTGTCCAGCTCGATGATTTTGGCTTCGATCTGCTGACCGATGTAGGGAGCCAAGTCGCGCACACGGCGCATCTCGACCAGCGATGCGGGCAGGAAGCCGCGCAGGCCGATGTCGAGGATAAGTCCACCCTTGACCACTTCGATGACGGTACCGGTAACGACGCCGTCTTCTTCCTTGACCTTCTCGATGTCGCCCCAGGCACGCTCGTACTGAGCGCGCTTCTTGGAGAGGATGAGGCGGCCTTCTTTGTCTTCCTTCGTGAGAACCAAAGCTTCGACCTGATCGCCAACGGAGACTACGTCACCGGGATCAACGTCGTGCTTGATGGACAGCTCGCGGGAGGGGATGACACCTTCGGTCTTGTAACCGATGTCGAGCAGAACTTCGTCGCGGTCAACCTTGACAACAATACCTTCGACGAGATCGCCGTCGTTGAAGTACTTGATGGTTGCATCTACTGCGGCGAGGAATTCTTCAGCAGTACCGATGTCGTTGATAGCAACAACAGGCGTGGTACTCGTCTTCTCGGGGGTCGTGATGGTCATGTAGTAGGGGCTCCGATGTGGATAGTTGGTTTCGCCAAACCCGGGCAATGGACGCAAAAAACCGCGCCTTTGCCGTAACCGGGTCCGGAATTATTATGGTTGCAGGGGTTCCTGCGGATCATACTCGTATGTCCTAGGCGGCCTGTGACTGGTTGTGCCAGTCGAAACGACCCATGACATACCCATTTAGTCTAGTTGTTTGGGACATGGAGCGCAAAACCGCGTTCGACGGCGATAATTGCGTTTGTGGATAATACAACCCTTCTGGTTCTGGGCACGCCTGCATGGGTTTTGCTTGCGGTTTTCCTGGTCCTGGCGGCCGTCATGTGGCGCACGGCCCTGGACCGTTCCCCGTGGCAGATGCTGGTAGCGGGACTGCGTGCCTTTGTCCAGCTTTCCGCCGTCGCCGTTGTCATTGCACTGCTGTCCAACAGCGGGGCGTGGGCATTTACCTTTGTGGCCGTGATGTTTCTCGTTGCCGTCTGGACCTGCGGGCACCGTGTTGCGCCGCGTGGGCGCTGGTGGCTGGCTGCCGTACCCCTGGCGGCCGGGGTCGTTCCGCCGGCAGTGCTCCTGTTTGCCGTCGGCGTGCTGCCGTTTCAGGCACTGGCCATCATCGCGATCCTGGGCCAGCAGATCGGCGGCGCCATGTCCACCGTCACACTCAGCGGCCGGCGGGTGCGTGACGAACTGGAATTGCGCAAAGGTGAAGTGGAAGCGGCCGTGGCACTCGGTATGGAGTGGCGGGAAGCGCGCATGCTGGTGGGCCAACCCGTGGCGGGCGAGGCTGTCCTTCCATCCATCGATCAAACCCGGACGGCTGGGCTCGTCACGTTGCCCGGCGCCTTTGTCGGCATGATTCTCGGAGGAGCCACACCGTTGGACGCCGGACTCATTCAACTCCTCGTGCTCATATCGCTGTTGCTGGTCAATTCCAGCGCTGCGACCGCTACATTGTGGCTGTGCTGCCGCGGCGCCTGGACACGTTCAGCCTGAACGCACCCTTTCCTTAAGGACGCACCTTGCCCGCTTATGCGTCGTTTCCGCGCCACTGATGTGCAGACAAGGTGCGTTCAGGTAAATATCCGCGTCCTTGCCGCCGGCAATACTGCTCCGGCACGCACCAGAGCGGCACGGATGCGGGCTTCGAGAGCCACCGGATCGCTGAAATCAGCCCAGCCAATCCGAATGAACTGCCACCCCAGCTCCATGAGGTCCTTCTCCCGTTGCCGCTCATTGACCAGCGCCTCCGGAGTGGGCCGATAGTTGAAGTATTTTCCCCAGCCGTCAAATTCAAGGATCAGCTTGTAGCGACGCCACGCGAAGTCAACGCGGTACTCGCCCTGGCGAGTTGAAACCGGCACTTGCAGTTCCGGCAGGGGCAGAACCGTGCGTGCCAAGAACACCCTGGTTCGAGACTCCCCCACGGATTCACTGTTCACGTCAAGGAAGTCCAGGGCACGGCGGGCCCTGGCAGCGCCGCGTTTTATGGGGCTTGCCGCCAATTGCTGCTTGAGTGCTGGCAGTGATGCGCCATTGCGGAGGCCATGGTCTCCGATGACAACCGCCTGTTCCAGGGTGAATTGCCTGGAACAGTCCAAAATGGTCCGTTCCACGGAGGTGACGGGAATGCGCAGCGGGCCGATCCGCACCAGAGTCATCGCCTGTGGTGAGAACGCCTGCTTGTGTGGGACGACGTTGCGGCCACGGCCGGAACTGGCCGGGGAGTACGCAAAGCTCACATGTACGGCGGCCCCGCATCCCCACGTGCTGAGCCCGTGGATCCGTGCGGCACTGGAGTGCGAATACACACCCTGGCAGTTCGACGCGAGAACATGGGCCATCAACCGGAGGTATTCCTTGTCCCACGGCGCAGCGGCGTTCCACTCGATGGCCCTGATGTACGCACCGCGCTGCAGGCGTTGCAACAGCCCCAGTTCCACTGCGCTCGCTACCAGCCTCCCGCCGAGTCCGTGGGCCTCCAGCATGGCACTTGTGGCGACGCCGCTGACGGCGGTGGCAGGCCAATGGCTTGAAAGTGTTGCCTGAAGTTTGCTCTTGTCCATATTCCATCGTGACCCCGGGCGCAGGTGTTCGAGGCAGTCTTATGGGGTGATGTGGACAACACGATGAAGGCACACCGCTGTGGAGGAATAGCCGCCGCCGAGCTTGAGGCCGGAAACGGGACTCCGTGGATCATAAACGCACCTTTGCTGCTTATGCGGGGGTGGCAGTCACCGGATAAGTAGGAAAGGTGCGTTTGTGCGCGGAACCGACTTTTAGAAGTCCGTCATGCAGTGTGGCGCCTCGGCTGCGGCAAACATGGCGTCGAACCGTGCAACAGCGCGGGGGCTTTCCTCGCGGATCCGGCCTGCCTTTTGGAGCGTGTGTGCACTGACCCCGCCCAAGTACAGGCTGGAGAGTTCGCTGACACCCATGCTGAGCTCGGATTCAACGGAGCCGTCTTCCGGGCAGCGCGTGACAGTGGCCTTGCCGTGAACCACCGTGATCCGGAAGATGCCCGAGGCGTGGCCGAGGGGATCGCCCACGTGGATGGTCAGGGTGCCGTCCACCGGGTACTCACGGGCCGCCAAGGCTCCGGGAGTGTCCAGGATGCGCAGCCACAGGTGGTCCTCGGTCAGGGTGCGCTTATAGAGCCGCTTGGCGGCCATGGCCCACTCGAGCGGGTCCACCACGGGAGCGGAGTCCCACGTGATGACGTCGATCAAGTCCAGCGAGCCAAGGTAGTTCCACAGCGCCAGGTACGCAGCATCGTCGACGGCCAGGAAGTCGATAATTTCCACGCTGGGGCGCTTCTTGTCACGTCGTGGACGGTACGTCACATAGCCGTTGACGGTGCCCGCGTCATCGTAGTGCAGCGCCGCTCGGATGTTCTTCATGGGCTTGGCCAGCCCGTAGTTGGCCTCTCCGGAGGCCGAAAGCCTGTACATGTCCTGACGGCCAATAGAGCCGTAAGTGGTGGCGTGGACGCGGGCAAAGATCTCATTGTGCAGGTCCCGCACCGTGCTGACGTCCGCAATTTCCACAACACCCCGATGCACGGCAGCCGGCACAATGAAATCGAGCCCGCCCTTGACGGTGACTTCAATGGTGCTGTTGTCCGTGGCGACGCCAAAGCCGAAGCGGCCGTAGATGGTCGCTTCCGACGCCGTGAGCGCGGCGATGGGGATGCCGGCTGCTTTGGCCTGGGCCAGGTCGGAGCCCATCATGGCCCGCAGCAGGCCGCGACGGCGGTGGCTGGGCCGAACTGTCACGCCGGTGATCTGGTGAACCGGCAGCAGCGTCCCCGCCCCGACGTTCAGGCTCTTGCGGTGGTAGGCGTAGGTCGCCACCGGATACGCCGGTCCCCAGGCCCCCGCCGGAGCGTTGGCGTCAATGAGGTACGCGCCGGTGACCACCTGCCCGTCAACCTCCGCGGACGTGGCGTACAGTTCAATCTCCGCGTCGCCGAGCGTATCGCCATGGAACCCCAAGGTGACGGCCTGCATCCACTTCGCCAGCTCCGCAGGGACCTTCCCTCCAACCAACCGTGAAGGGAAGGAACGCAGTTCGTAGGGAAAGGAGCGGGACTGGCGGTTGATGGCCGGTTCGTAGCTTTGCGGCATGGGATGCCTTTCATTGTCTGTGCTGCGTGTCGGTGCTGCGGCTTGGGTGCAATACCTCAGTGGGTCAGTGGCCTGCCTCGTTCCAGCTGGCGCCCAAGCCCAGCTGCACATCGAGCGGAACCTTCAGCTCCGCCGCAGCGCCCATCTGATCCACCACCAAGGCCTTGACGGCATCGAGTTCGCCCGGCCACACTTCGAGGATCAATTCGTCATGGACCTGCAGCAGCATCCGTGACTTGAAGTCCTTGTCCTTCAGTTCCGCGGCCACACCCAGCATGGCGTGCTTGATGATGTCCGCGGCCGATCCCTGGATGGGAGAGTTCAGGGCCACCCTCTCGGCCAGTTCCCGCAGCTGCCGGTCGGCGCTGGAAAGGTCGGGCAGGTAGCGGCGTCGTCCTTCAATCGTGGACGTGAAACCGTCGATGCGGGCTTGTTCGACGACGCCGCGCAGGTAGTCGCGGACCCCGCCAAAGCGGTCAAAGTAGTCCTTGACCAGCGTCCTTGCCTCATCGACGGAGATTTCCAGCTGCTTGGACAGGCCAAAGCTGGTCAGTCCGTAGGCCAGGCCGTAGGACATGGCCTTCACCTTTGAGCGCATGGCCGAGGTAACTTCTTCCGGCGCAACGCCAAAGACGTGCGAGCCGACGTATCTGTGCAGGTCCTCACCCTCGGCATACGCCTGGATGAGCCCGGCATCACCGGAAAGGTGGGCCATGATGCGCATTTCAATCTGCGAGTAGTCAGCGGCCAGCAGGCATTCGTAGCCCTCGCTGACAACGAAGATGTCCCTGACGCGGCGTCCCTCTTCTGAACGAACCGGGATGTTTTGCAGGTTCGGGTTGTTTGAGGACAAACGCCCGGTTGCTGCCACGTTTTGCGCATACGTGGTGTGGATTCTCCCGTCATCCGCCACGGACTTCTTCAGGGTCTCGACCATTTGCTTGAGCTTGGACGCTTCGCGGTGGGCCATGAGCTGGGCCAGGAACTCATGTCCGGTCTTTTCCAACAACGTCTTCAGGGACGCCGCATCGGTGGTGTAGCCGGTCTTGATCTTCTTCGTCTTGGGCAGCCCAAGCTCCTCAAACAAGACTTCCTGCAACTGCTTGGGCGAGCCAAGGTTCACTTCGTGCCCGATCGCGGCGAAAGCTGCCTGCTGTGCGGCGTTCATTGCAGCGGTGAAATCGGCCAGCAGGGTAGCCAGGCGGTCCTGTGAAACGCCAATGCCGGTCAGTTCCATCTGAGCCAGCACGGCCGCCAACGGCAGTTCCATGTCCCGCAGCAGCACGGCAGCGCCACGTTCTTCCAGCAGCGGGCCAAAGTGTTCGCTCAGCAGGAGTGCGACATAGCCGCGTTGCACGGCCTCTGCCAAGGAGGTGTCCGCTTCCAAGCCCAGCTCCAGCTGGCCCGGCGGCTCCGCAGCTCCATTGTCGAAGCTGATCTTCAGGTGGACCTGGCTCAGCTCGTTCAGTTCGTAGCTGCGGCGGTCGGGCTGGATAAGGTAGCCGGACAGTGAGGTGTCATCCTGCACCCCTGCCAGCCACAACCCGCGCACTGAGAGGGCCTTCAGCGCTTCCTTGTACTCGTGGACCACCTTGGGCGCCTCGGACATCAACCAGGCAGCGAGCGTGGATTCCAATTCGGCGTCGGCGGTGCGCAGATCAACCACGACGGCGGAATCGTTGCGTACCAGCGCCACGGCCGTTGCTTCACGGGCCAAGCCCACGGGTTCACTGTTCACGTCAACGGCTACCGCGCTGTTTGTTGTCACGCCGTCAACACCATCCGCGGTCAGCCAGTGCTGCAGTTCAGATGCTTCAACCACTACGCGGTGGGCGGGCACGTGGTGGGTTTCACCGGCGTCGGACTCTTCCTCGGCACCGAAAAGGTCAAAGAGGCGCTTGCGCAGGGTATTGAACTGCAGCGAGTCGAACAGTTCCTCCACGGCCTCACGGTCCGGGGCCTGCAGTTCCATGTCTTCCAGAGCCACGGGCAGGTCCATGTCGCGCAGCAAGTGGTTCAGGTGGCGGTTGCGCTTGACGTCGTCGACGTGCGCACGCAACGATTCGCCCACTTTCCCGCCGATGGCATCCAAGTTCTCCAGGATGCCTTCAAGCCCGCCATACTGGTTGATCCATTTGGCCGCCGTCTTGGGCCCAACACCTGGTACGCCGGGAAGGTTGTCAGCCGTCTCCCCCACCAAAGCCGCCAAGTCCGAGTAACGGTTCGGCGGCACAAAGTATTTAGCTTCCACGGCCGCCGCGTCCATCGGCGGAATGTCGGAGATGCCCTTCTTCGGGTACAGCACCGAAACCTTGTCGGTGATCAGCTGGAAGGCGTCACGGTCGCCGGAGACCACCAGCACATCCCAGCCTGCCGCCTCGCCCTGCGTGGAGAGGGTGGCGATGATGTCGTCCGCTTCGAAGCCGTCCACCGAGATGGTGGGGATGCGCATGGCGGCCATGACCTTGATGATCAGGTCGATCTGGCCGTAGAACTCCTCAGGCGTCTTGTTGCGCCCGCCCTTGTATTCGGTGTATTCAAGCGAGCGGAAAGTGGGCGTGTCGAGGTCGAAGGCCACCACGACGTGGGTGGGCTTCTGCTGCCTGATCATGGTCAGCAGCATGGCCGTGAAACCGTGGACCGCGTTTGTGTACTGGCCGGAGTCGGTGACAAACTTATCCGCTGGCATGGCATAAAAGGCGCGGAACGCCATGGAGTGCCCGTCAAGTACCAGCAGGCGCGGGGTTTGGCCGTCAGGGACCCCATTGCCGGGGGTGGTTGCAACAGTGTTCTGGGGGGCCGTCTTGGCAGATTCGCTCACAGGTGCCAGCCTAGTCATCATGAGCGACAATTTCACACCGCATCCCCTTTCCGACGAACTCCTGGCCGCAGGCATCCCCGCCGAACACCACGGACTGCTGGGCCCGCACGGGGTGGGCGCCCTGGTGGCAAAGATGGGCATCGTCTTCACCCACATGTCCGTGGATTCCATGGTGGCGACCATGCCCGTTGCAGGAAACACTCAGGTGACGGGCCTGCTGCACGGCGGCGCACATGTGGTGCTGGCTGAAACCTTGGGGTCGTTTGCTGCCGCTTTCCACGCCGGTTTGGACAGCCGGGTCGTGGGGATTGAGATCAACGCCACACATCACCGGGGCATTTCGGCGGGCCTTGTCACGGGCACGGCCACCCCCATCCACCTGGGCCGCACGCTGGCCACACACCAAGTGGTCATGACCGACTCTGCGGGCCGGTCCCTGTCTACGTGCCGCATCACCAACATGATCCTGGCCCGCTAACCCACTCTCGCCAGACGCAATTCTCTTTTGCCTACAAACGCCAGTTCTGTTTATTAACGACGCCGGGCACTTGCCTACCGCTGCAGCGGTAGGCAAGTGCCCGGCGTCGTACATTGACGCTAAAACCCGACGGCACAGCCGTTAGAAAATGCCGCCGATCACATGCGCAGCGGCTGCACTGAAGGCCGGAACGATCAAAATGATGGCGATGGCCACGGCCAGCACGCAGAAGCCGAAGCACACATACGCTCCCCACTGGGCAGCATGGTTAACGTGGGCTTCGTCGTCGCCGCTGACGGCTGTGAGGCGAACACCCAACGAGTACATGGTCACGACAAAGCCGGCGCCAACAAGCGTGGTGATTGCAACAATGACAAATCCGAACCAGTCAATCATTTCTTCCCCTTCTTGGAACCGGCATTGGACTTGGGCGTCTGCGCTTGAGCGGCTGCCTTCGTCATGGCCTTGAGGACGGCGGTGTCGGCACGGTCAAGCGCCGTCTGGGCCACGGCACGGGCGGCAGCTGTTTCAGCCGCACGCTGGGCTGCCTTCTCAGCGATCTTCTCCGCTGCACGAGCCTTGGCCGCGAGCTTGTCACGTTCCTTCTTGCTGGGAATGTGCATGGCCTCCCCCACGGCGTCAACGTCGCTGATGGCGTTGCTGTGGTCAACAACTTCACGCTGGGACATGACGAACATGACGAGGATGGCGCTCAAGCCGAGTCCGGCAACAATGATGATGCCAACCAATCCGGTGCGGATCAGCAGGGCGGCAAGGCCACCGACCAGGGCGGCTGAGGGGAGCGTGAACAGCCAGGCCAGGCTGATCTTGCCGATCTGGCCCCAGCGGACGGTGGAACCCTTGCGGCCAAGACCTGAACCAATAACAGAGCCTGAGGCGACGTGGGTGGTCGAGAGTGCAAAGCCGAGGTGGCTGGAGGCCAGGATGGCCGCTGCCGTGCTACTTTCCGCAGCAAAGCCCTGGGCGGGCTTGACGTCTGTCAAACCCGAACCGAGCGTACGGATGATGCGCCAGCCACCGGCGTAGGTACCGCCGGCGATGGCCAGTGCACAGGCCGTGATCACCCAAATGTGCGGCCCGGTCCCTGCTTGCTGGAGTCCCGAAGCGACAAGGACAAGGGTGATGACGCCCATCGTCTTCTGCGCATCGTTGGTGCCGTGTGCCAGTGCAACCAGCGAGGAGCTAAACACCTGGCCGCGACGGAAACCGCCACGCTTCTGCGTGAGCTTGTCTCCCGAGTCCGGGTCCGAACGGCGGGTGATGCTGTAGGCCAGCTTCGTGCACACGTAAGCGACAAGGCCAGCAATTGCGGGGGCAAGGAGAGCCGGCAGCAACACCTTGGAAATAACCACCATGAAGTTCACGGCACCGAAGGACCAGGTGCCCACAATGGCTGCGCCGATCAAACCGCCGAACAGGGCGTGGGAAGAGCTGGAGGGCAGGCCAAGCAGCCACGTGAACAAGTTCCACAGCACGGCGCCCATCAAACCGGCGAAAATCATTTCCGGTGTGATGGCCACACCGTTGGGCCCGCTCTCATTGATAATGCCGCCAGAGATGGTCTTGGCTACTTCAGTGGACAGGAAAGCTCCCACCAAGTTCAAGATCGCCGCCAGGGCAACAGCTGTTTTGGGTTTGATGGCACCTGTGGCAATCGGCGTTGCCATGGCATTGGCTGTGTCGTGAAAGCCATTCGTAAAGTCAAAGAAAAGGGCCAGCGCTATAACCAGCACGACCATGAAGGTGAGATCCACCCGCGATCCAATCTAGAGGGGGCAAAAGCGAAACTTCGAAAAAGTCTAGTCGGATACGCACGTCTTCAGTGCACCGGGCGTTCAAAGCACCTGTGCACTGGAGATCATGGAACGGTGGCAAAACCCAACCTCCCCGATCCTACGACCAATTACACGCCTTTGTTAGCGTCCGCGGGGCGGGAAGGAGCGCACTGTGAAAAGAAACTCATTTCTTCGGAACCGTTTTAGGGCCGCCCGCAGGACCTGCACCCCGGCTCAGTAGCCGCGGGCCTAGTGGCTGACGAGGGCGGCCTTGCTGCGGTAAACGGCCAGGAAGGAGGAGATGCGGCGCACTGCCTCCTCGATGTCGTCAATCGAGGGAAGGATCACGAACCTGAAGTGGTCAGGGGTGGGCCAGTGGAACGCCGTGCCGTGTGAGACAAGGATCTTTTGGTCTTGTAGCAAGTCGATGACGAACTTCTCGTCGGATTCGATGGGGTAAAGGTCCGGATCCAGCTTCACGAACAGGTACATGGCTCCTGCCGCCGGCACGCATGAGACCCCAGGCAGCGCATTGAGCAGCTCCGAGGCCCTGTCGCGCTGCTCCCGAAGCCGGCCACCGGGCCGGGTCAGGTCGTTGATGCTTTGGTACCCGCCAAGGGAGGTTTGGATGGCGTGTTGGGCGGGCACATTCGAGCATAGGCGCAGTGAGGCGATCAGCTCCAACGCCTCCTTGAACCCTGCCATCGCGGCGCGCGGTCCGGACAGTGCAACCCATCCTGCGCGGTAGCCGGGCATGCGGTAGGCCTTGGACAGCCCACTGAAGGTGAGCGTGCAGACATCCTCGGCCAAGGAGGCCATGTGGATGTGGGGGCGGCCGTCGTAGATGATCTTTTCGTAGATCTCATCGGCAAAGATCACGAGGTCGTGCTTGCGGGCCAACTCCACAAACCTCTCCAGAATGGCGCGGGGGTAGACAGCGCCGGTGGGGTTGTTGGGGTTGATGATGACGATGGCCCGCGTTTTCGGCGTAATTTTTGCCTCCACGTCAGCCATGTCCGGCCACCACTGGTTGTCTTCATCACACAGGTAGTGGACGGGCACTCCCCCGGTCAGGGTCACCGTTGCCGTCCACAGCGGATAGTCGGGTGCCGGGATCAGGACCTCGTCGCCGTTTTCCAGAAATGCCTGCAGGGTCATGGAGATCAGCTCGCTGACACCGTTGCCCACAAAGATGTCATCCACGCCGATCTTCCGCAGGCCCTTAGTCTGGTAGTACTGCGAAATGGCCGTCCTGGCGGAGAAGATGCCCTTGGAGTCGCTGTAGCCTTGCGCCCCCCGCAGGTGGTGGATCATATCCACCACAATGGACTCCGGCGCCTCCAAGCCAAACGGTGCCGTGTCGCCCAAGTTCATCCGCAAAATCCGGTGGCCTTCAGCTTCCATCTTCTGGGCCGCATGCAATATGGGGCCGCGAAGTTCGTATCGTACATTGGCTAGCTTGCTGGAGTATTGCATAGGGCGCATGCATTCCAGTTTCGCATAGGTGCCCCCGCTTATGCCTGAACTGTCCACATCTCGGCGCAACCGGCGCAAACAAGGCAACCGGCTACAGCGTCGGAAGCACCTGCTCTTTGACCTGCTTGCGTAGAATTTTCCCCAACATGGAGCGCGGCATGTCCTGAACTTGAACGATCCTGACGGGCACCTTGTAGCCAGCCAGCTGTTCCTTGCACCAAGACCGCATGGCTGACTCGTCAAAGTCCACACCGGCTTCAAGCACGACGGCGGCAACCACCATTTCCCCGCCCCGCTCGGAAGGCTTGCCAAAGACCGCGACGTCGGCAACGCCGTCGCGCGTTCTCAGGATGGACTCCACCTCCGACGGGGAAACGTTGAAGCCGCCGGTGATCACGAGTTCCTTCATCCTGTCCACAATGGTGGTGAAGCCGTCGGGATCCACCGTGACAATGTCCCCAGTGCGCAGCCAGCCGTCCCCCGTGAGGGTCTTGGCGGTTTCCTCCGGATTGTTCCAATAGCCTTGGAAAACCTGCGGGCCCTTGATCAGCAACTCGCCAGGTTCCCCCGGTGCCACTTCCACGTCTGTGTTGCCCAGCCCCGTTCCCAACATCCCGACCACTTTCATTTGTGTGGACGGGAAGGGCACCCCGATGGTTCCGTTGCGGCGACTCGGGTGGAACGGGTTGCCCAGCGCCACGGGTGAGGATTCTGTCAGGCCGTAGCCCTCCACCAACAGGCCGCCGGAGACCGATTCCCACAGTTCCACCACGTGGTCGGGGAGGTTCATGGCGCCCGAGATGCAGTATTTGCAGGAGCGCAGCGAGACTCCCTTTTCCTTCGCAGCCAGGGCCGTGCGTTCGTAGATGGGCGGCACGGCGCAATAGACCGTCGCCGGTGACTTTTTCATGGCGGCCAGCACCAAGTCTGGATCGAATTTGGGGAACAGCACCAAAAGGCCCTGCTTGCGGATGCCAAACGTGAGGTAGAGCGTCATGCCAAAGGCATGGAACATGGGCAGGATGGCATACAGGATCTCTTTCCGCTCCTGCGCCCCGTGCATCCAGGCCTCGCCTTGGAGTGCGTTGGAATACAGATTGAAGTGGGTCAGCATGGCCCCCTTGGGGTGGCCCGTGGTGCCCGAGGTGTAGCCAATGACGGCAAGGTCGTGCATGCCTGGGCGCGGGTGTGAGGCGTCGAGTCGGCCGCCAGCCAGCAGCTGTTTCCACGGCATGGTTCCCGGCGCCGGACCCGTCAGCGCGTCCCGGGTGGCGCGCAGTTTGCGTAGCGGCAGTCCGAGGGCTAGGCGCTTGACGGTGGGGAACGCCTCCAGAAGGTTGACGGCCACAATGCGCTCCACGCGCTCATCGGCGGGAAATTCCAGCAAGGACGCCACTGATTTATCCCACGCAATGGCCACCCGTGCACCGTGGTCCTGGAACTGGTGGAGGAGTTCGCCGCTCGTGTAGAGCGGGTTGTGTTCAACCACGACGGCGCCCAGACGCAGCACCGCGTAGAACGCCACCACGTGTTGGGGGCAGTTGGGTAGGATAACGGCCACCCTGTCCCCTGCCTTGACGCCCAGCCGGCGCAAACCTTCGGCCGCTTGGGCCACTTGCTCGCCCAATTCCCGGTAGCTGGTGCGCTTGGCGAAGAACTCCATCGCGGGATGTCCGGCTGCTTCCGCGACTGAGCGTTCAAACATTCCAACAAGAGATTCATTGGGCAGTTTTATCTCGGCTGCAACACCTGGCTGGTAGTTCTTCACCCATGGTTGCGGTGCGGGCTGAGACTGCGCTGAAGTGGTCATGCCCCCATATTGCCGCCCCCTTCTCGTAGTGTCGAGGCGACCCGCTTCCCGGCGCTGTCGCTTTGTTCTGAAAGCTGTCTGATTTCTCACAAACACGACTTTCCGGGCCGCCATAGCACAGGCACGGGAGAAGCAGGAACGGCTGGACGTTGCTAAGCTGAAGAGTCGGGCATTCCACCAAAGTGGAAACGCACGGCAACCACTCTCATCCCTCTAAGGAGATCTGCGCCTCAATGACATCCGTGGCCACTGAATCACTGCGTGAACAGCTGTGGAATCGTCGATACGACGAGAACATTGCCCCCATCACCGAGCTGTGCGACACCTTGGCGGAAGCCAAGCCCCAACAGCAGGTGGCTTATGTAGATCCGGTTCACGACGTGGATGAGTGCAAGATCATCAGCTTGTTCTCCAACGTTGGGGAAATGGATCCCTCCGGCTTCATCACCGCAGGCGACGAGCAGGCAGCCACCCGCCTACTCGGCATCCACTGGCAGATCGGGCTGCGCCCCAGCTATGTCATGCCCTGGAATGTCCACCCCTGGTTCACGCCCGGCGAGCCCAATGGTCGTCTCAGCGCACCGCAGATCGAAGCTGGCCTGCGCCCTCTGGTGAAGTTCCTGACCCTCGTTCCTCGCGCTTCCGCCTTGGTTGCCCACGGCACGGAGGCGCACCGCTTGGCGGACCAGCTGCTCAAGGCACAGGGTCCCATGCTCTACAAGCGCGGCTTCGGCATCTACAAGGTTCGTTCCCTGTCCGGGCGCAGCTTTGCCGGCTCGGCAGAACGCCAGCAACAGTGGCTGCTTGAATCGACCAAGGCGTACGCCGAGTCCATGACCCGCAACGGCATCACGCTCAAGGGCCGCTAAAACCTTTTCCAGCACCGCCATAATTCCTGACGTATTTGATGGATCGATGTCGCCTTTTTTCGGCATTTTCGGTCTATCAAGTGCGTCATGGATGTTTAAGGGCGACGGCGAACCCGTGCCATCTGCTGATTCGTCCGGCTACGCTGATGCCATGGATGGGACGGAAATCTTGAAGCCGCGTCGGCTGCGCAGCAGCAGGGACATGTCTGTCGCTGCCTGCACTGCCGCCGCCTTGTTCTTGACGTCATGCCAAGCGCCAACCTCGGAAGCACCCGTACTGTCCCCCAGTGTCACGAACGACGTCGCAACCGACCTGGCCGCCCCCTGGTCCATGGCCTTGCTGGCAGATGACACCCTGCTGGTCAGCGAACGGGACTCGGGTCAGGTGCTTGAGGTCTCGCCGTCGGGCGCGAAACACGTTGTGGGCACGGTGCCCGGGGTGCGCCATCAGGGCGAGGGTGGACTGCTTGGCTTGGCCGTGCACCTTGGCGGCTGCCAGGACAATCCTGCACCCGATCCCGGTACTGGCTGCATCACCGTCTACGCATACCTGACCACTTCCCTGGACAACCGGATAGTGCACATGCCGCTGCTGGGCACGCCCGGTACGCGGTCGCTTGGCCCGGCCACGGTCATTTTCGACGGCATTCCCAAGGCTGGCAACCACAATGGCGGGCGCATCGCGTTTGGGCCGGACGGCATGCTTTACGCCACCGCAGGCGACGCTGGAAACCGCAACGCGGCGCAGGACCCGAACTCACTCTCAGGCAAGATCCTGCGGATGCTTCCCGACGGCGGGAGCCCGACGGACAACCCCTTTCCCGGTAGCCCCGTGTGGTCGCTGGGACACCGCAACCCGCAGGGTATCGCCTGGGATGAAAAGGGCCGCATGTGGGCCTCGGAGTTTGGCCAGAACACGTGGGACGAACTCAATGAGATCGTCCCCGGAGGGAACTACGGCTGGCCCATCGTTGAAGGCACCGGCAACGATTCACGCTTCCGCAACCCGGTGCTGACCTGGACCACGGCCGAGGCCAGCCCCAGCGGCATAGCAATCGAAGGGACAAAGTTGTACATGGCGGCCCTGCGCGGGGAACACCTCTGGATCGTTGACCTGGCCACGACGCCCACCGCCCGCTCCATCCTTGTCGGAGAATTGGGCCGCCTCCGCGACGTCACCTTAACGCACGACGGCCGCCTGTATGTCCTGACGAACAATACAGACGGCCGCGGTACTCCCAAACCAGGCGACGACAAGATTATTGGCATCACCCGGTAGTCCCGCGTGGGGCAAAAACGGGACTTTGCTGGCGGGGCCGAGGAATCCCGGTGCCGCCGGCGCGCTAGCCCAGGTGCGGGGCCACCAGCTCGGCGTAGCGTGCCTTGACGGTATCCACGACCTCGGCAAAGGGCTGCGCCCAGATGCCTTCGTTGAAGATTTCCACCTCGACGACGCCGTTGTAGCCTGCCTCGGCCACCCAGCTTCCGATGGTGGCGAAGTCGATGACGCCGTCTCCCATGAAACCGCGGGAGAGCAGCGCATCGGAGGCGATGGGCAGGTTGAAGTCGCATACCTGATAGGAGGCAATGCGTCCTTCTGTACCGGCGCGGGAGATCTGCTCGTGCAGGGACGGATCCCACCAGACGTGGAACGTGTCAACGACGACACCGACGGCTGCAGCCGGATGCGGGGCGGCCAAGTCCAGGGCCTGGCCCAGGGTTGAGAGCACGGCACGGTCGGCGGCATACATCGGGTGCAGCGGCTCAAGCACCAGGCGAACACCGTGCTCGAGGGCAAACGGCACCAGCTCGGCAAGCCGGTCGGCCACGCGCTGGCGTGCAAGGAAAATATCCTTACCGCCGGCGACGGCAACAGCAGTTCCGCCGCCGTCCACAGCGCCCGGGGAGACGCTGAAGTCCGGCAGGCCGCCCACCACCATGATGATTTCGGTGGTGCCCAACGCCTTGGCCTCGAGGATGGCAGCCTTGTTGTCGGCAAGGGCAGCAGCCTGCCCGGGGCCGTCCGCTGCCGTCAGGAAGCCGCCGCGGCACAGGCTCGAGACGCTCAGCCCGGAGGCCCGCACCATCTCGACGGCCGTGTCCAGGCCCACCTCGGCCACTTTGTCGCGCCACAGGCCAATGTGTTGCAGGCCGGCAGCCACGCTCAGGTCAAGCGCCTCCGCAAGTGAGGCCTTTTTGATGGTGGCAGTGTTGATGGAGAGCTTCTCGAACGTGCTCACGCATGCACCTCTTCCGCAACGGTCACGGCCGAGTCGACACCGGCAGCGTTCAGGAAACATGCCATCCGCCTCGCAGCGAGTGCCGGATCCAGCAACAGCCCGGCCGTGTTGGCCAGGCGGAACAGCTTCACCAGGTGATTCAAGTCGCGGCCCGAGTGGAGTCCGCCAATCATTTGGAAGCCGGGCTGGTAGCCATTGAGCCAGGCGAGGAACGCGATGCCCGTCTTGTAGTAGTACGTCGGCGCCTCGAAGATGTGCAGGCCCAGGTCCCGGGTGGAATCCAGGATGGCCCGCGCTTCGGTGGGGCGGCCGGCATCGTACTCCTGCAGTGCCGTGCTGGCGGCAGGGGCGATGGCTGCGAAGATGCCCAACAGCGCGTCCGAGTAGTGTTCCCCGTCGCCGTCGATCAGTTCCGGGTAGTTGAAGTCGTCGCCCGTGTAGAGGCGCACGCCTTCCGGCAGGTTGGCGCGCAGTGCAATCTCATGGGCGGCGTCGAGCAGTGAAACCTTCACTCCGTCAACGTTACCGGCGTGAGTTTCGATCAGCTGGCTGAACGTTGCGGTGGCCGCTGCCACGTCCTCGCCGCCCCAGTATCCAGCCAGGGCGGGGTCGAACATGGTGCCCAGCCAGTGCAGGACGACCGGCTTTTTGACCTCGTCAAGCAGCGTGCCGTAGACGGACAGGTAATCCTCCGGGCCCGATGCAACCTTAGCCAGGGCGCGCGAGGCCATGAGGATGACCTTGGCCCCGGATGCCTCGACAACCGCGATCTGCTCGCGGTAGGCGGCCAGCACGGCTGCCAGACCCTCGGCGCCCGGTTCGACGTCGGCCGGGTCAAGCTGGTCGGTGCCTGCACCGCAAGCCAGGAGGTCGCGAACCGTGCGCTCCGGGGTTGCGAAACGGGCGGCCTCGGCGGCACTGCGGTTGATCAGATCCTGTGTGGCGGCCCAGTCCAGACCCATGCCGCGCTGTGCGGTGTCCATGGCGTCGGCAATGCCCACGCCCCAGCTCCACAGCTCGCGCCGGAAGGCCAGTGTTGCGTCCCAGTCGATGTCGGCAGGGGCGCCGGGGACGTTGTTGCCCAGCACTTTGGGTGTGACGTGGGCTGCCGCGTACACCTTGCGGGAGCGGATCAGCTCCGTGGGCTTGCGCCACGGACCGGTTGCATTCAGCGTCAACGACTCAAGCTTCCCAGTGGGTAGCGGAAGCGTGATTGAGATGGTCATCTTTACAGCTCGATTTCCGGGATGTCCAGGGTGCGGCGCTCGTCGGAGGACTGCAGGCCCAGCTCGGCCAGCTGCACGCCGCGGGCTGCGGAGAGCAGGCCAAAGCGGTGTTCGCGGCCGGCGATCACGTCGCGCAGGAATTCTTCCCACTGCAGCTTGAAGCCGTTGTCCAGGTCGGCGTTGGCGGGAACTTCCTGCCACTGTGCACGGAAGGATTCGGTGACGGGCAGATCCGGGTTCCAAACGGGCTTGGGCGTGTGTGCGCGCTGCTGGGCAACACACTTGTTCAGGCCTGCAACAGCCGAGCCGAGGGTGCCGTCGATCTGGAATTCCACGAGCTCGTCGCGGTATACGCGCACGGCCCAGGAGGAGTTGATCTGGCCGATGACGGCATCTCCTTCCGGGGTTTCCAGCTCAAAGATGCCGTAAGCGGCGTCGTCGGCCGTGGCCTTGTACTCCTTGCCGGCTTCGTCCCAGCGGGCGGGGATGTGCGTGGCCGTCTTGGCGTTGACGGTCTTCACCTTGCCGATGATACCTTCAAGAACGTAGTTCCAGTGGCAGAACATGTCGGTGGTCATGCCGCCACCATCTTCCTTGCGGTAGTTCCAGGAAGGGCGCTGGGCTGCCTGGTGGTCGCCCTCGAACACCCAGTAGCCGAATTCGCCGCGGATGGAGAGGATGCGGCCGAAGAAACCTTCGTCCACGAGGCGGCGCAGTTTCACCAGACCGGGCAGGTACAGCTTGTCGTGCACCACCCCTGCCGTGATGCCGGCGTCCTTGCCGATGCGGGCCAACTCAATGGCTTCCTCGAGGGTTTCAGCTGTGGGCTTCTCGGTGTAAATATGCTTGCCGTTGGCCATGGCCTTCTTCAAGGTGGCGGCGCGCAGGCTGGTCATGGAAGCGTCAAAGACGACGTCGACTGTGGGGTCTGCGATGATCGCGTCCAGGTCTGTGGTCCAGTGCTCAACGTTGTGCAGTTCGGCCAGCTCGCGTACCTTGGCCTCGTTGCGGCCAACCAGGATCGGTTCGATGGCCACCTTCGTGCCGTCTTCCAGGGTCAGTCCACTGTCGCGCAGCGGCAGGATGGAACGCAGCAGGTGCTGGCGGTAGCCCATGCGGCCGGTGATGCCGTTCATGGCGATGCGGATGACCTTCTTGCCGTCGGCTGCGTTGCCGGCAGTTGCGGCTTGTGCCGCCGTTCCTTCGTTGGAAGCTGTAAGAGTCACTGTTTTCTCCTGGAAGTGGTGGTCGTCAGGTACCGGAATCCCGGCGTGGCCTAAACTTTGGAAAGCGCTTTCCAATATATGCTGAACTTATCCCGGGGTCAAGGACTTTTACGCTTCCCGGCAAATTTCTTTAGATAAGGACGCACCAGTGCCCGTCAAACTCACCGAGGTGGCACGCCTCGCTGGCGTGTCGCTGGCCACGGCTTCCCGAGTCCTCAACGGTTCCAGCAGAACGCCGGCGCCAGACATCGCCGAGCGCGTCAGGGCCGCCGCTGAGGAGCTGGGCTACGTGGCCAACGCCCAGGCACAGGCGCTGGCCCGCTCCACCACCGGATTGGTGGGATTGGTGGTTCACGACATTGCGGACCCCTACTTTTCCGCCATCGCCCACGGAGTACAGCAGGCCGCGCTCGCTTCCGGCCACCAAGTGCTGTTGGCCGGCACTGATCTTGAAGGCGACGCAGGTTCCCCCGGCGGCGCTGAACTTGCCGCCGTCAACGCGTTCATCTCCTACCGCACCGATGCCATCATTCTGGCCGCTTCACGTCTCCTTAACGAGGATGCCCGGCTGATCAAGGCCCTGGGGCGGTACACAAAGAACGGTGGCAGGGTTGTGACACTCGGTGCCTCAGCCATCCCAGACGCCCAGGTGTTGAGGGTGGGTCACCGAGAGGGTGCTGTCGCACTGGTTTCCGCGCTGCTAAGACAAGGCATGCGACGCTTCGTCATTCTGGCCGGACCGCACGAACGCAACACTGCAAGAATCCGCGTCCAAGGCTTCACTGAAACTCTTGCAGCCGCCGGACTTGAGCCCGTCGCCGTGGTGGAAGGAGCTTTCACCAGTCAGGGCGGCTATGACTCCACCCTGGCATTCCTTGATTCATTGGACGGCGGTCCATTTGACGGCAAGGATTCGCAGGCTGGTGCTCCCTTCTGCATGTTGGCCGCCAACGACGTCATGGCGCTGGGGGCCATGGCCGCCTTGCGGTCCCGCGGGCTGCGCATACCCGAGGACGTTCAGGTAGCCGGCTTTGACGACATCCCCACCCTGCGTGACCACTTTCCCGGTTTGACAACGTACCGGCTGCCACTGGAAGAGATCGGCCGACTTGCTGCGACGATGGCCCTCTCGCCGTCCACCAAGCAACCGTCAAGTGTTACGGGCACGGTGGTGCTGCGCGAAAGTGCAGGCGATGGCACCACACACCACGACTGATCCGACCGCGCGCATTCCTCCCATCCTTACGAATTGGACACACCCTGCACGGGCCGTGGCATGGCACGGGGAACACCGGGGAATTGTGGGGCATAATCACAGCATGAGTAATGATGAGCAACCCGGTGAGAACATGTCCGTCGATGATGCATGGCGTTTCCTGGAACATACGCGTTTTGGACGGTTGGCACTGAGCGTTTCCAACGAGCCCGACATCTTCCCCATCAACTACCTGGCACACGACCACAAACTGCTCATGCGAACGAATCCCGGAACGAAGCTGGCTGAGCTGACCATTAACGATTCGGTGGCGTTTGAGATTGACGGGCTGGCCGAGGACGAGGCTTGGAGTGTCGTCCTCAAGGGCAAGGCCCGTATCTTGGAATCCCAGACCGAGATCGATGCAGTCAGCGAACTGCCCCTGTCCCCCTGGCTGCAAACCCTGAAATACACTTTCGTGGAAATCATACCCACGAGCGTTCGTGGACTGCGCTTCCAGCTGGGCACTGAACCCGAGCGCTACTAGAGGTGCCCACCCATTGCCCTGCGCATGTATGACGGGCATCTTGGGGGGACCTACTGGAGGAGGCCGGTCACGGTGTCACCACGCAGGATTGACGTCCGTCAGCCACAGCAGAATGACTTGATCGGGAAGAATTTTGTGCTTGCCGGCTACGGAACCGGCTTCGAGGCAACCGTCCATTGGCGGGTGCTCGCCAACAGCGGGCAAGCCCTCGGCAACGGCAACATTCAAGGCGCCGGATCCATGGGAGTGATCAGGGATTTCGGCAACACGGTTTCCCTCGGAAACACCCTGGCCCGCGGCATGCACGTCTCCGTCCAAGTTTTCGGTGACGACCCATCCGGCATTCATCCTCCAGGGACGGACTTGAACATCATCCATGCCACACTGTTCACTTCCCTGGAGGGTTTCAAGCTCTATCAGGTAAAAAGTGGCGACAACCTGACCAAGATTGCCCGCGAGGAAGGCCAGAACACCACCGCCAATGACATCTTTGAAGCCAACCGGGACCGCATCAGCAACGCAAACCTGATCTTCGTGGGTCAGGTGTTGCGGATCCCGCTGCTCACCTGACCGTGACGGGTGCCGCCGTCGTTCCCTGAAAGGGACGACGGCGGCACCCGGTTTTCGCTGCGGAACCCCTACCAGCGATGCGCCACATCAATGACGATGCGGGAAGTTGCCCCTGGGCCGTCAAGGACAAAGACGTTGAATGGCAGCCGTGCCCTCACTCCGACGGCCAAGGTGGTCCTACCTTCAAAGCTGCCAGCGAAGGCCAGCTGCTGCAGTGTTGAATAGCCTGCCGTGTTGACCAATTCGTTGCGGTTGGCAGGGATATAGCTTGCTGCCCCAGCTGCAGTGTAGGCAGGTGCCAGAACAGTCACCTTCAAATACGCGCCCCCGCGCAGTGGAACAATCGCACCGCTGCCAGGGCGTGTCACAGCCGAAACGTAACTCACGGAATAGCCGTTGGCATGGCCATTGACATCGATCACCATCCTGTCGAAGCAGGGATGCTGACCGGCCCTCACATTGCTGATGGCGGCGCTTGAACTGGTGCCTGCGGTCTTGGCCAGCGAACCCCAGGTGATGCCGCAGTAAGGGGCAGCGTGGGCCGGTGCAGGAGCAATCATGATGAATGCGGCCAGCAGCCCCACAACTGCCAGCCATGCTTTGATGTATTTCATGGGAAACACCCTCTTTTGGGAAGAGCTGAACACCCTGATTTCAGGATGAATAAACCCTAACGCGGTCGATTGCCCCGATCACTGCCTCCGCTCCAAGATCCGCTGAACTGCAACTTGAGGTCCACCACAGTAGGTAAACGTTATCCAGATCTCCTTAAGATCCCGTTTGCAACATTGGACGATAGGCTGGAAACCAACACCTTTCACCTTTGGAATTCCCCCCATGACCGCGCCCTGTTTGATCCTTCCCCCGCAGCCGGGTACTTCATCCGGCACCTCCTGGACAAGGGGCCGGAAAGGATGAACCGCAGCCCGGACGGCAAGGACAGCGCCCTCGCGGCACGGGCCACCGGAACGTCCTGGCGGGACACCGCGCTTCGTTACTATTCATTAGCCAAGCCGCGGGTGCTTTACGGAAATGTGTTGACCGCTGCCGCAGGTTTCCTGTTCGCCAGCCCGGGCCGGATCGACTGGTTGTTGTTCCTGGCCGTCTGCTTGGGCACCACGCTCGTCATCGGCTCCGCATGCGTGCTGAACAACGTCCTGGACCGCGACATTGACACGCTGATGGCGCGGACAAAGAAGCGCGCCACAGTCACGGGCGGCATCGTCGCACGCAACGCACTCATCTATTCGGCCATTCTGGGGTTCGGCGGCATGGCCATTCTCGTGGCGTGGACGAACCTGCTGGTGGTCGCAGTCGGTCTGGGCGGATTCCTCGCCTATGTGGTCCTCTATGGAATGCTGTCCAAACGCCTGTCCATCCACGGCACCCTCGTGGGCAGCATCTCGGGTGCAGCACCGGTTCTGGGTGGGTATCTAGGGGCCAGCAACGCCATTGACGCCGGGGCTGTCATCGCCTTCCTCATGATGTTCGTGTGGCAGCTGCCAGCCTTCTACTCCATCTCGATCTACCGCCGGGATGAGTATGCCCGCGCCGGTGTTCCCGTCATTTCGGTGGTTCGCGGCATTGCCAATACGAAGGTGCAGATCCTTATCTACACGGCATTGTTCGTCGTTGTCTCACTCCTGCCCCAAGTCTTCGGCAGCACCGGCTGGACCTACACAGCCGTGATGGGAGCACTCGGCGCGGGTTGGCTCGTGCTGGGTGTGCGCGGCCTGAAGTCCGACGACGACAACCGGTGGGCGCGCCACATGTTCCGCTACGCACTGGTCATGATGAGTGCCATCTCGCTCATGCTGGCCGTTGGGCCGCGCCTGCCCTGACCGCCAGACTTCCCCATCACCCCGGCAGTCTCCGTCGCTACTGGCGGCGCCCCTTGACCTACGGCAATAAGAGGACTGGAATGGAGTAAGGCCATATGGCTTGTTTACCCGTTGCGGTTGGCCGCCGGACGGTGCTCCTGGAGGTGGCTGGGATGGGATTCCTTGTTCTTGCAGTCCTTGCCGTACTCACGGCTGCGACAACAGTGTGGCTCGTGCACATGCGCAGTTCGCAGGAAAGTGATCAGGACGCAACTTTTTGGTACACCTTCGCCGGGCTGTGCGTGCTGGCACCTTTGACTCTGATTCCCGCGTGGAAGAACAACATGGCTTCTTTGGCGCTGCTCGCCCTGGCCGCCGGTTCGGCCATCGCGATGCACATCTGGCTCGGGCGCCAGCGGACGCTCGCCGCAGCTGCCAGTGACCGTGCAAAGCTCGCAGCAACAATTTCAGCGACATCCGCACTGCATCAGTCCCTTGTGGCCCGGTGGAGCCACTATGAGCTGGATCCCGCAGCGGCCATCGACTTCCCTGCCATGACGGACATTCGAGTTCCAGAGACTTCTGCCCTCATCCGTGCAGTGGCCGCTGCGGCGCGATTCCAGCTTGCTGAGTTGGATACGGACGACAGCGCCGCCACGTACCGGTGTGCGGTAGCCACTCTTGCAGAAGCGTTGGTGGCAGCTGAGCACGCCGCCCAATCCCCTCTCACAACAGCAGCGTGCCAGCCCTCCAGCAGCACTGGAGAACTGGCTAGCTGACGGCCCGACCGGGTATCCCATCCGGGAACCCCATTGGCCGCAGTTCCGCTGTCGCCTAGCAATATCGAAATCCTAGGCCCAGCTGCTGAACCAGCTACTGAACGACCAACACCGGAACCGGCGCTTGGTTGACCACTGCGGCACTGACCGAACCCAAGAGCAGGCCCATCAACCCACCGTGCCCGCGCCTGCCGACCACCAACATGCGCGCACCTTCAGAGATGGACGCGAGGGATGCCGCTGCAGGGCCCTGTATCAGTCGTGCTGAAACGGAGGCAGGAACTTCTTCTCCGAACGCTTGAAACAAAGCGTCGCTGAGAACCTTGTTGGCGCCTTCTTCGAAGCTGCCAATCCCCAAGGCGGCATAGCTCGCGTGTTTCGTTGGTAGCTCCCAGACGGCAACGGCCTCCATGGTCCCACCCAATTCGGCAGCCAAACGGGCACCTTCCTTGAGCGCGTTGACCGATGCATTTGAACCGTCAACGCCGACAACAATACGGACCTGTGAAGTGGTTTCAGACACGAGCTGCTCCTTTGTAGAACGGGCCATTCCCGTTGCCTCGATTGTCCCGCATCGCAGCAAGATTCCGGGAATAAGGGGATCGGTCTGCGCGTGCCCTACGGCTTCTTGGGCGGTGCAGGCTTTGGCGCTGCCGGCTTTGGCGGTGCCGGGACGGGTTCCACTGATTGAGGTGCAGGTGGTTGGGTAACAGGCGCCTGTTCCTGGGTCGGGACCGGCTCCTGCGTGGCCGGGGGCTCCACAGGTGGCTCTGTGGGCGCCGGCTCTGACGGTGGTTGCGTCTCAACAGGTGACTGCGGGACTGCTGGCAGCTGGGGTTCCACGGGTGGGACAAAATCACCTGGCTGCGGGTTGAAGCCCGCAATGTAAGGCGCAGTGTACCGGAGCATCTCTGCTGGCGGCTGGGCCAGCGGGGAAGCGACATGCGCAGGATTTTCGGCTGCAGCATTCATGACAGCCGCCCATTGCCCGCCAGCCAAGTCTGCACCGTCAACACTGGTGAAGTACCTGCCGTTGATCACAATGTTTTGATTGACCCATTCGGCACCGTTGCCTTGGTAGCTGCCAAACCAAGACGCCGACACCACGGCACTGTTGCCGCCGATGGTCCACGTATCGATGTTGCCGTCAGTGGTGCCAGTTTTGGCGAAAGAGTTTGTCTTTGCCGCCAGCGGGATGTTGTAGCCCGAGCCGATCGTCAGCACGTTCTTCAACGAGTAGGTCACCCCTGCTGCTACGTCGGCGCTGATGGTTCGTTTACAGTCTGCGCTCGGCACCGGATATTTCTTTCCCGCCGGTCCAGTGATCGATGTGAGGGCGATCGGCTCGCAGCGGATGCCTCCGCTGGCGAAGGTTGCAAAAGCGGTGGCCATGTCGATGGGCGCCACGTTTTGCGTGCCAATAAGGTTGGCAATGCTGGAGAGGTCGTAGGGCTTGTTCGTCACCCCGTCCTTCACGCCGGCAGCCGTAGCCATCTTCTGGATGTTGCAAAAATCCAGTGCAGTAGCAGTTTGGAATGTGATGGTGTTAATTGACCGGTAAAGGCCCTCGTTGGCCGACATCGAGTAGTAATGGTCGGGATCGTCGTTGGGGAGCGGGAAGGTGCCGGCTGCATAGTCGTAGGCGCCTGTTGTGGTCCCACAACTGTTCTTCCATGGGTACCCCGCCGGATAGACGCGCACGGCACCGTTGACGCTTGTCTCTAAGGAGTGGCCGCTGTTGAGCCACTCGGCAAATATGAAGGGCTTGAAGGTTGAACCGATTTGGAAGCCACCGGCACCGTGCAGTGGTAGACCGTTGGCATCATTGACGGGCAGTGCGAAGTTGCCCATATAGTTGCCGGGCGCCGTGGCCGGGTTGAACACTGTGTTTTGCGCCATGGCCAGCACCTTGCCTGTGCCCGGTTGAACAGTGACAATGGCGGCTCCGCGCTGGAGCGGATCCGTGGGCGCCATGGTGGCGTTGGCCTGTTCCTGGGCCACTTTTTGGAGGCTGGGATCCAGCGAGGTTTGAATCGTGAGCCCACCTTGGTAGAGCGTCTTGGCACGTTCCTCTGCGGTGGCCCCATAAGCCGTGTCATTGAGCACCAGCTGCTGCACGTAGTCGCAGAAATATGGTGCTGTTGCAGCGGCTGCACAGCCTTGGGCAGGCCGGGTCAGCTGAAGTTTCAGGGGCGTTTTGATGGCTGCGTCGTAGTCTGGCTGCTTAATCTTCCCCTGCTCCAGCATCTTGGACAGAACTTCATTGCGGCGCTTGACTACGTTCTCAGGCTGGGAGATCGGGTCGTAGAAGCCGGGACGGTTGACCACTCCAGCCAGTGCTGCGGCTTGCGGAAGGGTCAGGTCTTTCGCGCTGGTATTGAAGTACAGCTTCGACGCTGCCTCAATGCCATAGGCACCGTTGCCAAAATAGATGATGTTCAAGTACCCGGCCAAGATGTCGTTCTTGGACATCTTTTTCTCAATGCCGATGGACATTTGGATTTCCCTGACCTTGTCAGCCATCGTCTTTTGCAAGCCCAGCTTTGCTTCATCAGTCTTGCCGTCAGCAACCAACTGTTCAATCAGCAAGTTGTTCACATATTGCTGGGTAATGGTTGAGGCCCCCTGACGACTCCCCTTCAGGGTTGCTACGAGGGCTCGGACAATTCCTGTGGGGTCCACGCCACCGTGCTCGTAGAATCTGGCGTCCTCAATGGAGACTATGCCTTCCTTGATGAAGGGGGACATGGCCGCCAAGTCCACGACTTGGCGGTCCTGGGCGTAGAGCGTGGCAATGGTTGAGCCGTCGGATGCCAGTACCGTGGTTGCCTGTGCAGGCGCGCCAAAGTTAAAGGACGAGGGTACCGCGGACAAGAAGCTGTCCGCCCCACCAACCACGCCCTTGGCCACGGCGCCTGCTGGGATAAACAGGGCAGCAACAAGCACGCCAACAATCCCGCAGACCACGAATAGTCGACCCAGGGCCGCCAAGGTGCTGCTGGCTGCCTCGGGCTTCCTTGCTGTTTCCTTGGCCATGTGCGGACTTCCCCTCAATATTTCATCCTGTATTTCCTGCTCTACGCGTGAGCGTTGCCCACTGGGCGACACTCCTTTTCTATCTTAGAGTCCACGAACAAAATGAGAGTTTCCTGAACATCATTCGAAAGATCGACTCGTGGGGCATCCCCGTGCATCACCGTGCATCACCGTGCATTGCTCCGGAGCCTACTGCATGGCAGCTTTGCCCGTGCTAGCTTGGCCCTAGAGCCACCACACTGTGCACCTCGACTGTGAGGAAAATCCCTTGAATGAACAAGCGCACTACACAACCGCAACCACTACCCTAGAGTTTCGCAGAAATTTGGCCGTAGTACAGGACAGGATCGCTGGAGCAGCCATCCGGGTGGGCCGCTCCCCCGGTGACGTGCGCCTGCTGCCCGTCAGCAAAACGGTGGAATCATCCCGCTTGCGTCTGGCGATTGAGGCCGGTTGCACCGATCTAGGCGAGAACAAGGTTCAGGAGGCGCTGCGCAAAAGTGTGGAACTGGCCGACGTTCCCGAGGTTCGCTGGCATGTGATTGGTCACCTGCAGAGCAACAAGGCCAAGTTTGTGGCGAAGTTTGCACACGAATTCCAGGCCCTCGACAGGCTTTCCCTGGCCCGCACGTTGAACAACCGGTTGGAAGTTGCGGACCGCACCCTCCAGGTCATGGTGCAAATCAACACTTCCGGGGAAGACAGCAAGTTTGGCCTGCCACCACAGGAAGCCGAGGCCTTCATCCAAGAATTACCGGCCTTTGAGCGATTGCACATCACCGGGCTCATGACGCTGGCCATCAACAGTCCGGACGAATCCCGTGTCCGGGCATGTTTCCAAAGCCTGCACAAGCTCAGGCGGCAATTGAGTGAGAATGCACCCTCCGGCGTCGAACTGACAGAGCTTTCCATGGGCATGTCAGGCGACTTTGAACTGGCAGTTGAGGAGGGGGCCACGGTGGTGCGGGTAGGGCAGGCAATTTTTGGTCCCCGTGCCCTGCCTGACAGCTATTATTGGCCCGTCGGCGACAAGATGCGCTGATTCAGGCTGATTCAGTGGCCAATACACGCGTGGGACGCATCACAGCCGTATGCTCATGGCATGGCTAAATTCTTCGACATTCATCCCCACGACCCGCAGCCGCGTTCGGTCAGCCAGATCGTGGAAATCCTGAAATCGGGCGGGCTGATCGCGTACCCCACGGATTCCTGTTACGCGCTGGGCGCCCAGCTGGGCAACCGGGAGGCACTTGACCGCATCCGCGCCATCCGTCATCTGGACAACAAGCATCACTTCACGCTTGTCTGCAAGGACTTTGCGCAGCTGGGTCAGTTCGTCATGGTGGACAATGATATTTTCCGCAGCATCAAGGCCGTCACCCCCGGACCCTACACGTTCATCCTGCCGGCCACGAAGGAAGTGCCCAGGCGCTTGGCCCACCCGAAGAAGAAGACCGTGGGTGTGCGTATTCCGGACAGCCGCCTCATTCACGCCATCTTGGAGGAATTGGGGGAACCCATGCTCTCCAGCACACTTTTACTCCCTGATGAGGAAGAACCGCTGACGCAGGGTTGGGAGATCAAGGAAGCCCTGGACCACGTGGTTGACGCCGTCATCGACTCCGGGGATGTTGGCGCAGAGCCCACCACTGTTGTGGACTTCTCCAGCGGCTACGCCGAAGTGGTGCGCCGCGGCACAGGAGACCCCAGTCGCTTCGAATGAACCCAGCAGGTTTCAAGAACCGGAGCAGCCAGCCGGCGTTTTCGTGGACAGCCCTAGAACTTCACGTGCGAACTGGCTAACGTGAAGACAAGCCGGTGCATTACGTCTCCGGTGCATACGATCTAACCGACAGTGCCACCGTCTCAAAGGAGTTTCCATGCCCGCCAAGAAGACATCCCACGCAGGTTACACAGTTCCCGGAATGTCGCTGCAGGACGGCCACAAAGTCGCCACGTTGCTGCAGTCAAGGCTCCACGCGCTCAATGACATGCAATTGACGCTCAAGCACGCCCATTGGAATGTGGTAGGCCGTGACTTCATCAGCGTCCACGAAATGCTTGACCCGCAGATTGACTTGGTCCGCGCCATGATCGATGAGACGGCGGAACGGATTGCCACCTTGGGCGTTTCCCCGAACGGTCTACCCGGCGCTTTGGTCGCCGAACGAACGTGGGATGACTATGCCATTGGCCGGGCCCACACCTCCGCCCACATGGCCGCACTGGATCTCGTCTACACCGGGTTTCTAAAGAGCCACCGTGAGACTTTGGAGCAGGTGGGCGAGCTTGACCCCATCACCGAGGACATGGTCATCAACCAGTGTTCACAATTGGAGCTGTTCCAGTGGTTCCTGCGCGCCCACCTCGAAGACGACGACGGCGACCTCGCCAACGCCGGTAAGAAAACGGAACGCTCAGCGGCCAAGTCCGCAAAATGAGTCAAGCGCCGGCGCCGTCTCCAGACAGTCCGTCCCTAGGCCGGCCGTCCCCAGGCGGCCCGGCGTATCCGCGTACAGCGCTCGTGACGGGTGCTGACAGAGGCATTGGCCAGGCAACGGCCATCGCCCTAGCTGGGGACGGTTTTGACGTCGCGTTCACGTGGCATGACGACGAGGCCGGTGCTGCCAGCACCACAGCAGCCATCGAGGCCCGCGGACAACGCGCCGCCTCGGCGTGGCTGGACACCACTGTGCTGTCCAGTTGCGCCCCCGTTGTGGAACAGCTGGCCGCGACGCTCGGTTCACTGGGCGTCTTCGTCAACAATGTGGGCGTGGGCTTGTGCCGTTCAGTCGTGGACACCGAGTATGAGCAGTGGCAGCGCATACTCGACACCAACCTCAACGGGGCGTTTATGTGCCTGCAGGCCGCTGCCAAACTGCTCATCGCAGGCGGCTGCGGCGGACGGATCGTTGTTGTCACCAGCATTCACGCCCACCAGCCTCGGTTTGGCTTCGGGGCCTATTCTGCTTCAAAGTACGGTCTTGACGGCCTCACCAAGACGCTCGCCTTGGAACTCTCTGAGCATGGAATCACCGTCAATGCGGTTGCCCCAGGGGAAATTGCCACCCATCTTCCACCGGAGGAAACCCGGCATCCGCACCTTCTCCCCCGCCCCGGCATCCCCTGGGGCCACCCAGGCACGGCGGAGGAAGTTGCAGCCGTCATTGCGTTTCTGGCATCACCGGCGGCCAGCTATGTCACCGGCGCCAGCTGGGAAGTCGACGGCGGCATGGCCCAGATGGGCGCCCAAGCCAGCGCCTATGTGCCCAGCAACGACTGGCGCCAGGCCACGTGGCAGGCGGAAAAAACGACGGAGCCTCGCACCGATGTCCAGGACAGAAAGCCCTGAAACGGCCGTGACCCGATTGCGGGAGTAATGCACCCGTATCAACAAGTTAGGTCTGCACAGATCACATCCGGCGTTTCACCTTTGCCGTGGCCGGAGCGCTCCAGGGGTCCTGCGGCCAGGGGTGCTTCGGGTAGCGCCCGCGCATCTCGGCGCGCACCTGAGCGTACGGCCCACTCCAGAAGGAGGCGAGGTCGTCGGTGACGGCCAGCGGCCGCCGCGCGGGGGACAACAGGTGGAACAGGACCTTCACGCGCCCATCGGCGATCAGCGGCGTCTGAGCCAGCCCAAAACACTCCTGCAGCTTGACCGCGGCAACGGGCGGGCCGCCGTCCGACACTTCCGGGTAGTCAATCCTGATGTGCGACCCACTGGGCACAGCCAATGTTACCGGGGCAAGTTCGCCCATCCGCCCTGCCTGTGGCCATGGCAGCAGCCTGCGCAGTGGTTCGCTCAGCGACAGCGCAGACAGTGCCCTGCCGCTCGCCACCGCTTCAAGCTCCGGCCCCAACCATTCAGGCAGCCGAGAGGACAGTGCAGCGTCACTCACGTCCGGCCACGGCTCACCCAATTCCCGGTGCAGCAGGGCCAGCCTGCGCCGCAAACCGACGGCAGCGGGACTCCACGGGAGCAGGCCCAGTCCCTCGCGCACCAAAGCGGCTGCCACAGCCTCACGTCCCTGGGCAACGGAGGCCTTGACGGGAGTGGAAGAAAGGACCACCGCCCCGAGACTGCGTGTCCTGCGGGCGCTGAGACGCCCATTGCGGAAGTCTGCGTCCACCGAATCCCTGAGCATATGCGCGGCAACAACCTCGGCGTTCGCCTGCGCCACGGGGGCTGCCGCACGGATCACAGCACCCGTGCCCGCCGCGTCCCGCCCCTGTGCGCGGGCCACCTCGGCCACCGCCAACCATTGATGTCCAGCCAATGAACTGCCAGCCGGAAGCCCGGCACGTGTGCCGGAGGACAGCAGGTATTGCTCTGACGCCGCGTCGGCAACCCGCCGGGCAACCCTGTCGGGGTAGGCAAGTCCGACGACGAACCCCACCACTTCTGTCGCGTCCACATCCGCTGTGGCCAACGCTTTCGTAGTGGGGCTGGCAGCACCTTCGTTGCCGCTCCGGCTTTCACGGCGGGCCAGCTGTTCCAGCCGCCGCACTTCCTGGCTCCAGCGCCGGGATCCGGGGTCGCGCCCGGCCCTCATGGCGGACAGCAGTGCCGTGAGATCGGCGCCTGGTGCACGTGCGTCCCCTGAGACGAGAGCCACGACCTCCGCAGCGGCCATGGCACCGACGATGGCTGCGCCGTCGAGCAGCGCTCTGGCCAGGCGCGGGTCAGCGGGAATGCCCGCTAGAGTCCTGCCGAGACTGGTGGCGTGGCCGCGTTCGTCCACAGCACCCAGTTCACCCAAAACCGCAATGGCCGCCTGCAGGGCCGCGGCAGGCGGGGCGTCCGGCAGCCGCAGCCCTTTGCCGCCCGGCGCGCCCCAGCAGGCCATGAGCAATGCTGCGGAGCTCAGCTCAGCCACCGCAATCTCCGGCATGGCGTGGGCGGGGGCTGCCGCAAAAGTCCGCTGGTCGTAGCAGCGCACCACTGTGCCGGGGCCTAAACGTGCCGCCCTGCCTGCGCGTTGCTCCGCCGACGCGCGGGACGTGGAAACGGTGACCAGGCCGGTCATGCCGCGGCCCGCGTCCCGGCGCGGTTCCCGGGACAGTCCGGAATCAATGACAAGACGCACCCCAGGCACGGTCAGCGACGACTCTGCCAGCGATGTGGAAACGATGATGCGCGGGAGCCCACCGGGTTCGCGGGCCGAGACCGCCCTGTCCTGTTCCTGCGCCGCCACCTGGCCGTGCAGCTTCAGGATTTCCACTCGGGCGGTCCGCCCACCCAGCCGGGCAGCGATGTGGTCCACTTCCCTGGCGCCCGGGGCAAAGACCAGGGCGTCCACCGAGGGGTCGGCGGCGATGGCAGCGGCGTGAGCGGCCGCAGCCGTGTCCGCCACATGGTCCAGGAAGGCCCGGGAAATACCGCGCTGGTCCATGCGCGGGCCGGCAGCCGGAGCCCAGCGGATCTCAAGGGTGTGCAGCGCTGACGGGCAGTCGACAATGGGGGCCGGGGAATCGTCGTCGGACTCTGCCAGGAGCTGGCCAAACCGGGCTGCATCGAGGGTGGCGGACATGGCCAGCAGCGTCAGGTCCCCGCGCAATTGGCGCACCTCGATCAGCATGCCCAGCAGCAGGTCAGTGTCCAGGCCGCGTTCATGGATCTCATCAAGCACGACGGCGGCCACACCTTCCAGTCCCGGGTCGCGCAGGAGCCGGCGCAGCAGGATGCCGGGGGTGAGGAACTCGATGATGGTCTCCGGGCCGCTGTGGGTTTCCCCGCGGACCGTGTAGCCGATTTTGCTGCCGAGGGCTGTCCCATCGAGGGCTGCCAGCCGCCTGGCTGCTGAGCGGACGGCGACCCGACGCGGTTGGGTGACGAGGACGCGGTGTCTTGGACCGCTGCCGAGTGCATTGGCAACGAGCGGGGGCACCAACGTTGTCTTGCCCGTGCCGGGAGGGGCTTGAATCACCGCGGCCGCGCCCACTGTCTCAGCAGTCCCGTTGAGCCGGGCTGGTCCGAGGATGCGAGCCAGTTCCGGCAGTGATTGGGCAAAGACGAGTCCCTGCCCGATCCGAGGCAGGTCAAAGGGACCGGAGGGGAGCGTGCCCGTCACGGTGGTTGGCATGAGGGTCAGCCGATCTGCAGTTCGCCCATTTCGCCCCAGGAGTCCCCATCAACCTTGCGGGAGACGATCCTGGGGGTTGCGGACAGAACGGGGCGCATTGACTCAAGGCCGGCCTTGAAATGGTCGCTGGAGACGTGAGCGCCTGCGGCGTCGTCGTCCAGGAAGGCCTCGACGAGGACAAACTCGTTGGGGTCTTCCACACTGCGCGACCAGTCAAACCACAGGTTCCCGGGCTCTGCCCGGGTTGCCTGGGTGAACGGGGTCACGAGGTCCATGAACTGCTCGGCGGATTCCGGCTTGACAGCGAATTTCACAACAATGAAGTACATGCGCCCAGCTTAGTTCAAGTCCTTACCAGCCGCGCTGGCGCCACTGCGGAAGGGAAGGACGTTCAGCACCGAGCGTGGTCGCATTGCCGTGGCCAGGTAGAACCACGGCGTCGTCGGCATAGCGGTTGAAGAGGCGTTCCTGGACGTCGCTGAGCAGCCTGGCGAAACGTTTGGGGCTCTCCCCCGTGTTGCCTACGCCGCCGGGAAACAGCGAATCGCCGCTGAAAATCAAGGTGGTATCTGCTTCCTGCAGGACAAAGGCGATGGATCCGGGGGTATGGCCGCGCAGGTGCACTGTATCCAGTACAACCCCGTCCACCGTGAGCGTGCCGCCGTCGGCCAGTGCATGGCTCGTTGCAACGCCAGTTTCGGAGATGATTCCGGCGACGTCCTCCGTACCAGCAGCAGTCGGGGCTCCAGTCTGCTCCACCAGGGCCGCCAAGGCACGCACATGATCCCAGTGCTGGTGGGTAGTGGCAATCATGGCCAACGATGTGGGTATCGCGGCATCCTCAGCTGCATCCTCGAAAAGTTGATTAATGGCTGGCAGTTCGTCGGCCGCGTCTATGAGCACCTGGGCACCGGTGTCCTTGGCAGTGATGAGGTAGATGTTGTTCGCCATGGAGGAGACTACGGCACGGCGCACTGTGTGGCGGGGCAGGTCATGGATCAATGAAGAGGTGGCAGACATGACTCCAGCCTAGCTGCGCATCCGAGGATGTGCCGCCAGGCTGTAGACGTTGCTGCGTTTTTGTAGCCGGTAGACGTGCTAGTGCTTTTCCAACTCCGGAGACTTTGCATCTGCCGAACCGTTGGATTCACCGTTGGACGTTCCTCCGGGCGTTCCACCACCCATCCCTTGAAGCAGGCTGATGAGATCAAGCCCCGTTGAGTCCTTGATCAGCTGGGTTGTCTGGTGGACACCGTTGGAGACGTTCTTGCTCAACTGGCTGGCGCCGTCGTTGGAGACCACCGTCATGTTCTTGATGGCGGACATCGGCGCAGCAACTTCCCGCGCCATGGCCGGAAGTACTTCAAGGACCTTGCTGAGGATCGCAGCGTCGTTGAACTTCTCGTAGGCTTCCGCCTGCGCGGCGATGCCGGCGGCTTCCGCCACACCCTTGGCCTCCGTCGATTCGGCTTCAGCCTGGCCCCGTGACTTGATGACTGTCGCATCGGCACGGCCCCTGGCCTCGATCACTGCCGCCTCGGCGTTACCACGGGCCGTAGCAGCCGCAGCGTCTGCCTCGGCAGCCACCCTGTCACCCTCAGCCGTGAGCTTGCGCTTGGCGAGTTCCACGGTGGCTTCGATTTCCGCAGCCTCCGAGGACCGGCGTCGTTCTTCCAGCTTGGCATCAGCCTGCTGGATCAGCCGGTACTTATCCGCGTCTGCCGGCTTACGGACCTCAGTGTCGAGCTCCCTTTCGCGCAGTTCTGCCCTACGCATAGCAACCTGCTGGTCACGGATGATGACCTGCTCGTTCTGCTCGGCCGCTGCAAGTGGGCCAGCGGCATCGGCACGTGCCTGACGAGCGTCCGCCACTTCCTTGAGTTCTGCGCGCTTGATGATCAACTGCTGCTGGGCCAGTGCCACCTGCTCGTCGGCGATGGCCTTGGCCTGCTCTGCCTCCTGCAGGAACTGTGCTTCGGCGATCTTGGCATTCTTCTCGGCCAATGCCGCCTCGGGCCGGCCAAGGTTGCGCAGGTAACCGGTCTCGTCATCAACCGACTGGATCTGGAAGGTGTCGATCTCCAGGCCCTGGTTGTGCATCGAGTGCTCGGCTTCCTCCTTCACGCTCTTGGCGAAGGTGGCACGGTCCTTGATGATGGATTCCACTGTCAGGGTGCCCACAATGGAACGCAGCGAACCCGAGAGGGTCTCCTGTGTGTAGTGGTCAATGGCGTCCTGCTGGTTGAGGAAACGCTGCGCTGCCTTGCGGACCGAATCCGCGTCGCCGCCAACCTTGACTTGCGCCACGCCGGTGAGGTGAAGCTTGATGCCGTTCTTGGAAATACCCTCAATCTTCAATGAGACCTGGCGGGACGCCAGTGACAGCGGGTACGCGCGCTGCGTGAACGGGTTGATGAAGATCCGGCCGAAAACCACCCGCTGGCTGTTGGGGTCCGGCTGGCTTTTGTTGTCCTTGGAGGAGATGACAAGGGCCTGGTCGGGGCTGGCAATGTGCAGGGCCATTCGAGAGATAACGGCCGCGGCCACGATGAGCACCACCAGCACAACGAGGCCGATGAAGAGGGGAATAAGGGTCGTCAGCATGAGACCTTTCGAGTTTCACGGCGGCCCTTCGGGAATTTCACGGCCCGCCTCCAGCTTCCGATCCTACGTAACCCGCAACGATTCTCCACATGATGGAGTAACGTCTGCGCATATTCTTGCCACTACACCCGGGTTCGATAGCGTGAAAGATTCGCCAACGCCGGTAATTAGTCATTTCCGTTGGCCCAACCTGGAGACACGGCAACGCGGCCAGCAGTACTTCTACACGGTCATGATCCTGGGTCTGCTGACCCTCGTGGTGAACTACATCGTGGGAATCACCTCCAGCATGGCTGCATCCCACTTCGACGAGGTCAGCGACCCGGCCGGGCTTTCGCCAGCAGCTTCAGTTTCTCAAGACGGACTCTTACAACCGCGAGCGCAGCGGTTATTTGCACCGGCGCATGTTCTTCAACTTCCAGGTGGCCACCGGTAAATGGCTGATATTGCTGACCCTGTTGACTGCGGCGTCCCTATACTTCGGTATTGTCCAAGCCGTTGGACAGTACGACGGCGGGGGCGACTTTTCCCTACTGCTCGCCTGGGGCGTTGCTTTCGTTTTGGGCTTGGCTTCCGTGGAGGGGCAATACTGCTGCGATACGGGCAAGGTGCTGCTCACAGCTCGCAAGGACTTCATCTCCAGTGCCACGGAAGCGCAGTGCCGATCCATTTTTGATCAGGCAGCGGCAGATGTGGCGGCCGCGTTGCAGACGCCACACGGTGCTGGGCTTCACACCCATGGCGGCTGCACCGATACCGATTGCAGCCGCACCGCGGACTGGGAGCCGTTTCTGCGGATCGGCCGGCGGGAGGCCAGCCGCCGCTCTAAACGCTAGGGTTCCATGCCCGCCTGGACTGGGACGATGTCCACCGCGTTCCTGCGGTGGATTTTCGGGTGGTTGCGGTCAAAGCCCTTGGCGTCGAGGTTGTTACCCAGCCGGAACGAGGCCAACGCCTCGTCGTAGATTTCGTTCATTCGCCGCCCTGTGTATTCACCAACAGTGCCGTCGGAGAAGGCAATGGCAATAATGGTCTTGGCAGGAAAGTGCCTGCTCATGCGAACAAACCCCTCGTTGTCTTGCTGCAGTTTGATCATCTGGGTTCCACCTCTTGTGCTGTGCGTTTCATGTGAAGTGAAAGGCAGTTGATATCCCCCGCATCATGGCAGGGTTGAAAATTGGGGTTCAAACTTATGTTTGGGCCAGCTGGTTCACTGCAGGCGCTTGCGGACCATTTCCGAAATTGCCTTGCCGTCGAAGCGGCCGGCAATTTCAGCGGTGATGGGCTTCATTGCCACACCCATCTGCCGCATGGTCAAAGGGCCCTGTTCCGCTTCAAGGCCTGTGATGATTCGATCGACAATACCTGCCGCTGCGTCGGCGTCAAGGGGCTGGGGCAGGTACGCTTCGATGACTTCGGCCTCGCTGATTTCTGCTGCTGCCCGGTCGGCTTCTCCGGCGTCGGCGTAGATCTTTGCCGTGTCGCGGCGCTTGGCAGCTTCTTTTTGAAGCAGTGTGGTCACTTGGGCGTCGTCGAATTCGACGGGCATCTTGCCGCCCTTTTCACGTGTTTCTATTTCACCCAGGACGTTGCGAACTGTTGTCAGCGCAACCTTGTTGCCAGCCTTCATGTGCACGACGACGTCGGTCTTGAGTTGTTGCTTCAGCGCAGACACTTTGCTCCCTTAGGGTTGGCGATTCGGACAGCCGGCAGGCCGCCACCAGCAATTATCCCCCTTGCGGCCCACCGCTGCCGCAATGAGCGCTGCTGGGGCTGGGATCTTCGTCTGGCTGGTTCTCAACTTGTTCGTGGCTCATGTGCGTACCGTGCGCCGCGCATGGGGCCCGGGAAGGTCTACCTGCGAGCGCAGCCTAAGGTTGCCAGAGGAATAGAACATACATTCGAGTTGCCCTGTGTGATGGACGGATTGCATGTCAATTCCGCGGTGGCAGGCCAGGGTCCGGCAGTGTCAGAGGCTGCGCGTAGGCTTGCAGCAGCAGGTTTTGTCCACGTATTGCGGGATCAGAACAGAGAACCCGAGCATGCAAGGACGTGCCCTCATGATGGGAGCCCATCACGCGGCCAGCGGCGCAGCCATCTGGCTGGCCCTGAGCACACAGATTGAGGTGGGGCTGGGTGGATTGCACCAGTTGCTGCCGGCAGTGCCTGAACAGCTCACGCTAGGGTTGGGCCTGCTTGATCTCACGCCGAGTGGGATAGTGGCCGGAGCCATGGTGACGGCCGGCGCCGCCCTCGTGCCTGATGCCGACCACCGGCACGCAACCATCGCGAATTCGCTTCCGCCGCTGTCGAACGTCATGTGCATCCAGGTCGGCAAGATGTCCGGCGGGCACCGGCACGGCACACATTCCGTGCTTGGTCTTGCGGTCTTTGTCGCAATAGCCGCGCTGGCGGGCATGTGGACCATGGAACTGCCAGGTTTTGGCACCATCTTCCCCGGTGCGGGCATCCTCTCCGTCCTCTTGGCATCCTTCGCCGCGAAGGCGTTGAAGTTCATCCCGGACACCATGCAGAAATTTCCGTGGATCGTGGGCGTCGCGGTCGGTGCATTCGTGACCATGTATGCCCCACAGCAGCCGTACTGGTTCCCCCTGGCCATGGGTTTGGGCGTGGCCATCCACCTTGCCGGGGATATGCTCACCACCGGCGGTTGCAACCTCCTGTGGCCGCTGCGTATAAAACCGCCCCGGATGGTACGCCGTATGCCGCTGGTCAAGGACATGTGGCGTCCGGGAGGCAATGTTGCCTTGCCCCTATTGGGCAATGCCGGCTCCGTGCGCGAATGGCTGGTTTTGGTGCCTGTCAGCGGCTACGTCATCTGGGCCATGGCCGCCGCCGTCTTCGCCTGAGCAACTCCGTTCACGGCACTTTGACCTCCACATACCAAAGCCCGGCATTTCTTCCTGATTGCAACCCTCTCCCGGGGTGACTGACCACCTTGTACGTGTGCCCATAGCGGTCATGCACCAAGTCGCCCGCTGAACCACCCAGCTCGGCGGTGTGTTGCCCAAGAGACAATTTCTCGAAAATGTCGGCGACGAGGCATTCGAGCGTGAGCGCATGGAAGCGGCGAATTCTGTGCTGTCGAGGAAAAAGTTGCTGCGACTTCGTCCAGTTTTGTTGCAACCAAGAAAATTCTGCCGCCCCGTGGATTCCGCTGAGCACCAACGTCCTAGAGGAATCCAGGAGCAGACGACGGCAGCGTCCCTGGCGATCGAGAATGCAGATCACTTCGCCCGGTTATTCGAAGCTGGAAATCAGTTCTGCCCTGGAGCAATGATGGGAAAACGCGCCCGCGTCATCCACGGCAACAAAGTCCGTGGCCCTGGCCGGCTCTGGCCGGCATTCGTCATCCTGCAGTGGATTTTCGTTCATGATCCATGGAACCACCGTCCCGGGCAGGCAAAAGCGTTCTTGACGGAATCCATACGCTGGGAGGCGGGTTCCTTGCGAAATCTTGAGTCCATGGTTGTTTTCAGCGTCACTGCCACCACATGGCACCCCTGCTCATCCGAACGCTGTTAACATGGCTGAAGGATCCGGACAAACGGTTCCCTCATGAGAGCCTTGGACGAATCAGGAACAAACGTGGGTATGTACGTCAAGATTTGCGGTCTGCAGACTGCCGAAACAGTTGCTGCGGCCGTTGCCGCCAGCGCGGACGCTGTTGGCTTCGTGTTCGCTCTTGGCAGCCCACGAACCATCTCGGCCGTGCAAGCGGCAAAACTCGGCCGCAACGTTCCGCGAGGCATTGAGACCGTTGGCGTATTCCGCAATCAACCCATCGACGAGGTTGTGAAAACTGCTCACGAGGCTGGCGTTTCCACCGTACAGCTGCACGGTGATGAAACTTTAGTGGACATAGCACGGCTCCACGAAGAAGGCTTCCGCACTTTGCGGGCTTTCTCAGCAGCCTCGTACAACTCCGTGGGAGCTGCGGAAAAGCGGTCGTGGGAATCAGAACGGATTCTGCTTGACGCCATCGAGCCCGGGGCTGGGATGGTTTTTGATGCGCACCTGCTTGCGGACGGGGCACCCAAGGGGTTCTGGTTGCTGGCCGGTGGGCTCAACCCTGCCAACGTGGCCACCCTAGCTGCCACGCTGCAACCCAGCGGGGTCGATGTATCAAGTGGCGTTGAAGTCACGCGTGGCGTCAAGGATGTATCCCTCATTCGGGAATTCATCAGGGCGGCACGAAGTGTTGAACCGGCCACCCTCCCCAAAAACGAATAAAGGCAATAGACTTTACATAAATAGTGCGAGTAGGCCCATTTTGGGCCACTCCGGGGCTCCTGGGAATCCCGGGACAGAGAGCTGGGGGACGTTTTGGCAACGGAAGACAACGCTTTGCAGGCGGTGCGACGCCGGCACGAACTGCGCGTATTGGAAACACTTGCCACTCATGGCAAGCGGACCCGCCGGCAGCTGGAGACAGATACGAACCTGTCCCGCACCACACTCTCTGCCATCGTCGGAGACCTGCGCCAACGCAGCGTGCTGATCGAAAACGATCAGCTGCTCCACACAACCGGCCGTCAGGGACGGCCCACAAAAGTCCTTTCCCTCAACCCCAACGTTGGTGCAGCCGTCGGAATCGAACTGGGCAGGCGCCGCATCAGTGTCTCCGTCCTCGGCTTTGATGGTTCCACCGTGACCACAGAACACAAGGACGTCTCCAGTACGGAAAGTCTTGAGGCCAAGGTCCACGATGCCGCTGGCATCGTTCAATCCCTCATTAGCGACGGTCACATCAACCCTGCAACGATCATTGGCACTGGGGTGGGCATCGCCAGCCGCCATGCCGACCCCAAATCTCTCGCTGACGGCGTCGAACAGCAGACCGATCCTCAGGGCGCGTCCCTGGCGGCACTGCGTGAACTGCTGCCCGCTCCCCTGCTGTGGGATAACAATATTCGTCTCGCAGCCATGGCCTTCGGGAAAGACAGCGATGACCTGCTGTACGTGGTACTTTCGGCCGGCATCAGTTCGGCAGTGCTCACCAACGGCGCACTCCTGCGCGGCGGCAGCGGCATTGCCGGCGAGTTGGGGCACATCAGCGTTGACTTCGCCGGACCCGTTTGTTGGTGTGGCCGAAACGGCTGCCTCGAGAGCTTCATCAGAGAAGGCAATGTCCTGCACGAGGCTGCACGGCGGGGACAGGCCTTTGACTCCATTGCCGACTTGGCCCAGGCCGCAGAAGAGGGCAATGACATCGCCACGGGCATTGTGGAGTGGGCGGGAGAATTGCTGGCCCGGGCCATCGTCAGTGCCTGTGTGCTGCTTGATCCGAGCCGCGTAGTGATTGCCGGGGAGCTATCACAGTTTGGTGAGCCACTTTTGGCACCGGTTCGGATGGCACTGGCAGGACAGCACCTGGAGCTGGGGCCACGCTCCACCACCATCAGCAACGCAACCTTCGCACCGACCACCGGCAGTAAGGGTGCCGCACATATGGCCTTGAACCATTGGGCATTGGCCACCCTCAACTGACATCCTTGTCGCAGGCCCACACTTCCCTCAACAGCACTTTCGGGCCCCTCAATAACCGTTGAGTACGTCACAAAAGTAGTGACAAGCCTATTTATGTAAACAGCATTGACATCACGTGACCTGTGTCATATATTTGAGCAATGGCACCAAAAGACACCGTCAATTCGGTCTACACTCCACCTGCCCCGGTCAGCACCGCCACACGCAATGATGCGCTTGCGGACTCGCCACCGGCACCCAGAAAGAAGGCCGACAAAACCGGCCGCAAGCTGAACCGCAAGACCCTGCTGGCCATCAACATTGTCTCGGTCATTGCGGGCCTTGCCGCTTGGACGGCATTTTCGGCCGTCGGGATCGTTGGCCTGCCGGGCCCCTTGGAAGTTCTCATCCGTGGCGGGGAAGTTTTGGCGGATGGAACGCTCGGTGAAGATACCGGCGCCTCCCTGGCCCGTGTGCTGAGCGGTTTCCTGATCGGAAGCCTACTGGCCATACCCGTTGGCTTCATCATGGGCTGGTACCAGGTTGGCCGCGCCATCATCGAGCCTTGGGTGCAGTTCTTCCGCACCATCCCTCCCCTGGCGTTGCTCCCCCTCGTCATGGTCACCATGGGCATCGGTGAAACACCGAAGATCTTCGTCATCTTCCTAGCCGCGTTCCTGTCCTGCGTCATCTCCACCTATCAGGGTGTGGTGAGCGTGGACAAGACCCTGATCAATGCAGCCCGCGTCCTGGGCGCCGGCAGCTACGTGATCTTCATGCGTGTCGTTGTCCCTGCCTCCTCACCCTTCATTCTGGTCGGCATGCGCATCGGTTTGGGTGCTGGCTGGGCCACCGTGGTTGCTGCCGAGCTCATCGCCGCCCCCAACGGACTCGGCATGCGAATGCAGCAAGCACAACAGTTCTATGACATGCCCACCATCCTCGTCAACGTGATTGTCATCGGTATCCTGGGCCTGGTCATGGACCGCCTGCTGCTGATGATCGAAGCCCATCTGACCCGCTGGCAGGAACGCCGCTAAGGACCCCCCCCCCCATGACAAATACAACAAACAACGCCATGATCCGTTTCGAGGATCTGCGCCAAGAGTTCACCCTGACCGGCAACACCTTCACCGCGCTCGACGGCGTGAACCTGGACATTGCCGACGGCGAGTTCGTCACCGTCGTGGGTCCCTCCGGCTGCGGCAAGTCCACCATGCTCAACGCGGCGGCAGGGCTGCTCGAACCCACCAGCGGCCGCGTCATGGTTGATGACCGGCCCGTCACCGGCCCCAGCACCCGCACGGGCGTCATCTTTCAGCAGTACGCACTTTTTCCTTGGCTGACCGTCCGTAAGAACGTGGAGTTTGGACTGGAGCTGAAGAAGGTGCCGGCGAAGGAACGCCGCACCATTGTTGACCACTACCTTGAACTGGTGGGCCTGTCACATTTTGCGGAGGCCCTGCCCAAGGAGCTCTCCGGCGGCATGAAACAGCGCTGTGCCATTGCCCGCGCATACGCCGTAAACCCGGAGATCCTTCTCATGGATGAGCCTTTCGGCGCCTTGGACGCGCTAACCCGTGTCCACATGCAGGAACAACTGCTGGAAACCTGGACCAAGGAACGCCGCACCGTCATGTTTGTCACCCACGACGTGGACGAATCGGTGTTTCTGGCGTCCCGCGTGATCGTCATGGCAGCAAGGCCCGGACGGATCTTCAAGGAAATCAAGATCGACCTGCCCTACCCCCGTACGGAAAAAATGCGGCTTTCCGACGAGTTCGCAAAACTCCGCTCCGAGGTTTGGGCCGCCGTTTACCACCAGCCCGGCGTTGCCGAAGCCCACCAGTAGCACTGGCGCATCCACCGCACTCTTTTCGACTTTCCAAACATTTAGCCGCGCTCCGACGATGGAACGCACACAATCAGGAGGACCCATGTCCGCTTCAATTTCCCGCCGCAATGTACTTCAGCTCTCCATGGGGGCCGCAGCCATCTCGCTGCTGGCCGCCTGCGGCGCGAAGGACGACGCCGGTTCAGCCGGCGCACCGGCAGCGAAGGATCTAGTGGAGATCAAGGTTGGCTACATTGCCGACTACAACGGTGCAGGCCTCATGGCTGTTGCTGATCAGGAAGGCTACTGGGCCAAGGCCGGCCTGAAGCCGAAGTACCTTCCCTTCACCAACGGCCCGCTGGCCATCCAGGCACTGGGCACCAACAACGTCGACGTGGCCTACATCGGCTCCGGTGCCCTCTGGCTGCCAGCCTCCGGCAAGGCCGAGATCTGGGCCGTAAACTCCGTCTCCAACGCTGACCGCATCATCTCCCAGCCTGAATTCAAGACTCTCGCCGCTTTGAAGGGCAAGAAGGTGGCCATCCCCACCGGTACCTCCGGCGACCAGTTGTTCTCATTGGCTTTGGAGAAGGAAGGCTTGACCCGCGAAGACTTCGACATTATCGCCATGGAGCCGCCGGCCATCGTGGCAGCCTTCGCCGCCAAGCAAATTGACGGCGCAGCACTGTGGTACCCGCTGATCGACAGTGCCAAGAAGGGCCAGCCGGACCTCGTCGAGCTGTTCTCCAACGAGGACTTCATCGACCAGCTCACGTTCCCCTCCACCTTCGTGGCAGGTCCGGGCCGCGGCGCGAAGGACAAGGAACTGGCAACCAACTTCATCTCGGTGATCAAGAGCGCCAACGACTACCGCTTCGACAACCAGGACAAGACCATCGCAGCCACGGCCAAGTTCCTCAAGCTCAAGGAAGAAGACATGGCCTCGCAAGCCAGCGTGGCCAAGCTGTTCACTTCCAAGGAACTGGAAGACCTTTCCTCCAAGGGCACCGTCTACACCTGGTTGAATGCCCTGCAGGAGCAGTTCAAGGCCGCCGACAAGATCCCTGCCGTGGTTGATCCCAAGACCTTCTACAACTCCGAACTGTTCGTCGCCGCACCTAAGGTATAGCTTTCAATGAACTCTGCAACACCACGCCAAAACATGCTGTTCCTGATGACGGACCAGCAGCGCATCGATACTCTGGGCTGTTACGGCAACACCTCCAACCACACCCCCAACCTTGACCGGCTGGCCGCACGGGGAACCACTTTTGACAGGGCCTACACGCCCACCGCCATCTGTACTCCTGCGCGTGCCAGCCTGCTCACGGGGCTCCAGCCGTTCGAACACGGTTTACTCGCCAACTATGAGTGGAACTCTGGACACCGGGAGGAACTCCCCGAGGGCCTTCCCACGTTCTCCGCAGCACTGATCGATCAGGGCTACCGGTTGGGGCACGTGGGCAAGTGGCATGTGGGCAAGGACCGTGGCCCGGAGTTTTACGGCTTTGAGGGCATCCACCTGCCGGGGGCGCTGAATGTTTTTGATGACCCGGGCTACGAGGACTGGCTCAAGGCCAACGACTACCCCGACTTCCACATCTCCAGCCCCGTGTACACCACGCGGGCTGATGGCAGCCAAGGACACTTGATCGCCGGTGTGACGGATCAGCCGACAGGAGCCACGTTTGAGGCCTTCCTGGCGGACCAGACCATCGCCAAACTGCGTGAGTTTGCGGCCGGGGCGCTACAGGAGGATGACGGAACACCGTTCTTCCTCTCCTGCCACATCTTTGGGCCGCACCTGCCGTACCTGATTCCCCGTGAATGGTACGACATGGTGGATCCTGACACGGTTGAGCTGCCCGGATCGTTTGCCGAGACATTCCATGGCAAGCCCATGATTCAGCAAACGTATGCCGAGTACTGGTCCACGGACTGCTTCACCGTGGATGAGTGGAAAAAGATCACTGCCGTGTACTGGGGCTACGTGTCCATGATCGACCATGAAATTGGACGCATTCTGGCAGTTCTTGACGAGTTGGGGCTCACGGACTCCACCGCGGTCATGTTCACCGCTGACCATGGAGAGTTCACGGGTGCGCACCGGCTCAACGACAAGGGTCCGGCCATGTATGAGGACATTTACCGCATACCGGCTATTCTTGCCCTCCCCGGCGAACAGGAACGCCGCGAGGACAAGTTTGTCAGTCTGCTAGACTTCACGGCCACGTTCCATGACATTGCCGGGGCGGACGCCTCTGGCGTTCATGGCAGCAGCTTGCTGCCGCTGGCTGCGGGTGAGGACGTGGATGGTTGGCGCGAGGACATCCTGTGTGAATTCCACGGACACCACTTCCCCTATGCCCAGCGCATGATCCGCAACAAGGAAGTGAAGTACATCGCCAACCCTGAAGGCATCGACGAGTTCTACGACATGATTGCCGATCCCGACGAGCTCCTCAACGTCATCGATGTGCCCATCTACCGTGAGCGGGTCAGCACCATGCGCAAGGCCATGTATCACCAGCTCGTTGAGCGGGGAGACAAGTTTGCACAGTGGCTTGCTTTTGCCGGCGACATCCCCGAAGACGAGCGCGTCCGCCCAGCGACCGCCGTCGAACGTTTCATCACGGCATAAATTTCAGCACTGCACAATCCCACCCAACGGATGCCGCTTGAGGTCCAAGAATAGTTAAGCGAGTACTTGATTGAGAGCTTTGAAAAGAACGACGACGGCCGGGCTCGCCTGCGCCGCCGCCCTCGGTTTGTTTGCTGCTGTCCTGCCCACAACGTTCATTGCCACCCCGGCGCAAGCGGCACCCATTGTGGTCCCGCCCCATACACCCATAGAATATCCGGCCAACTTGGCGTTGACCGGAACAGCCACGGCCTCCAGTGTTGAATCTGCGGCGTCGGGAAACACTGTCGACAAGGCGATTGATAACAACACCGGCACCCGCTGGTCCTCCAACTACGTTGACGCAACGTGGTTTCAGGTTGAACTCGCCGTGGCTGGCCCCATTGACCATGTGAAGATCACCTGGCCCAATGCCGCTGCAAGGGAGTACACGCTACAGACGTCCGCCGACGGCGTCGCGTGGACGGACGTCAAAGTGATCACCTCCGCCACAGGCCCTGGCCGCGTTGACGTGGAGCAGCTGGACGTAGCCAACACCAAGTTCATCCGCATGCAGGGTGCCAAGCGCTGGGCCGCCTATGGGTACTCGATTTCAGAATTTGAAATCTACGCAAAGCCACAGCCGATTCTTCCCGACTCCCTGGCGCTGGTTCCACAGCCCGCCGAATCCGCCACCACGGCCGACGGCACGTTCCGCCTGCTACCTTCGAGCAAGATCGTGGCCAGCGGCGACGCCGTGGCAGCAGCCACCTACTTTGCGCAAAAGGCACGCAAGAGCACCGGCTTCGCTCTGCCGGTGGTCGAAGGAACCGCCACAGCCAACGACGTTGCCTTCACAGTGGGGGCAGAACTTTCTGAAGACAAGCCCGAAAGCTACACGCTGCAGGCCGATGCCAACGGGGTGAAAGTTGCCGCCAATACCGCAGCCGGTGCTTTGAACGGCGTCCAGACGCTGCGCCAGCTGTTCCCACAGTGGATTGAATCCCAAACCACGGTACACACGCCTTGGACCGTAGAGGGTGTGGTCATCAGCGACTACCCCCGCTACGAGCACCGCGGCGTTGGCATCGATGTGGCCCGTTCCTTCTACACCGTGGATGAAATGAAGGAGCACATCGACAACGCCGCACAGTTCAAGATGAACCGCCTGCACATCCACTTGACCGACGATCAGGGCTGGCGCATCGCCATCGATCAGCCGGCCGCGGCCGACAACCCTGCCGGGATCAAGTACACGGATTTGACGGACATTTCCGGCAAGACGGCCATGAACACAAACGGCAGTCAGAGCGAGGTGGGCCACACCGGCTCCTACTCCAAGTCCGACTACCAGGACATCGTGAAGTACGCCGGAGACAACGGCATGATGGTGATCCCGGAAATTGACATGCCCGGCCACACCACTGCAGCCCTCCACGCGATTCCAGAGCTGAACTCGGCCAAGTCCGCACCCAAGCCCAAACCAGGCAACGCCACCCCTGATGCGCAGGGCACCGGCGATGTGGGAGTCAGTTCCTTTGACGCCGACAACCCCGCCACCTATGAATTCACCAAGGAAGTCCTGACCCAGCTGGCAGCCATGACGCCCGGCCCGTTCATCCACATTGGCGGCGACGAGTCACATGTTACAAAGACCCCCGACTACAACAAAATGATCAAGGCCTTCACCAAGCAGGTCAACGACCTGGACAAGCGCGTCATTGGCTGGAACGAATATGGCTCCGCTGATTTGCCGCCCAACTCCGTCATCCAGCTGTGGATCGGCGGTGGGAAGAGCGAGGCCGACAAGATCATCAAGAATGACGCCAAGGTCATCCTCTCCCCCGCCCCCAAGACGTACATTCCGCAGAAGCAGGACAATTCCGAGCAGTTCGGCGGAACCTGGGCCTGTAGCGGTCCGTGCACATTGCAGACGCACTACGACTGGGATCCGGCACAATACATTACCGGCATCGGCGATGACCGCATTCTCGGCGTCGAAACCGTGCAGTGGGGCGAATGGATCCGCGGCATGGACCAGACCGAAAGCTACCAATACCCCCGCACTCTGGCCACGGCCGAAGTGGGATGGTCGCAGCAGGCAAACCGCAACTACGCAGACTTCGCAAAGCGTGCCGGCAAGCTCGGCGGTCGCATGGCACTTGAGGGGCTGAACCACTTCAATACTGCCGGCGTCAACTGGAGTACCGCACCGGCGGCACCGGAAACCGCACCAGCTGTGGTGGATCTGGCAACACTGCCGGAAAACTCTCCCGTTGACCTGGGCATCCCCGCGACCGTGTTCAACGGCGGGGAATACCTCACGATGAAAAACCTGCCAGCCAACTCATGGCTCCTCGCAGCAGTCCACGGCCTTGCTGCCGGCACGCCCGGCGAAGGCATCCAAGCCCTCGCCGCCGAGCCCGGCACCGGCCCGGCCACCACCGAATGGGTGCGCAGCAATGCTGCAGGCGAAGCCCCCCTGACCATACCCACGGACGCAGCACCGGGCGACTTCACAGTCACGGTCCAGGATGCCGAAGGGATTCTCATCGGCTTTGCCGGCATGAGGATCGCTGCAGAAGTTCCTGAGACCACTCCCCCGGCAACCACGGAGCCGAGCGACGACACCACGCCGCCCGCCACCACGAAGCCGGCAACCGACCCGGCCACCACGAAACCAGCTACAACCCCGGCCACGGACAGCACCACAAGTGCAGTTGCAACGCAAGGGACGGTGCACACCACGGCTCCGTCCAATGGGAACAGCACTGATGACTTGGCCAACACAGGCAGCACGTCATCACTGTTGATTGGTGGTGCACTTCTGGCGCTGATCGCCGGCCTGCTCACGTTGGCCGTCTCGCGACGACACTCCAGCACGCACTAAGCACGAGCGCTAAATGAGCCGGGCACCCTGCCGAGGGTGCCCGGCTTTTTGCTGCCAGTGGAATTTCTAGGGGTAACGCGGCCAGCCAGACGAAGCGTCACCCCTCCCACGAACAGCCCCGTTCCCCGTGGGCTTCCTTCAGCTTTTGCACTGCGCTGGCGAGGCATGCGTCCAGTCCGGCTTCGAATCGGAGGCTGGGGGCCGTTAAGTTTCCTCCATCACCTGGTGGGCCAGAAGGCCCAACAGCAGGGCATCTGCACGGGCTATGTTCTCTGCCCAGTAAAGGTGGACTTCCTGATCCGGCAGCATTGCGGGGTGATCAACGCACCCGTCTGGCGTGACATTGATGGAGTACCTGAGCCGCCAAATGGCGCACCACCAACAAGCCGGTCAGCCGCAAGTCCACGGTCGCCGTGCCCCAGGTAAAAAGTCACCCGTTCGAGTCTTCCTTTCGGGCCAATGCCGCTCCTGCAGAGAAGGCCAGTTGCGCGAAGCGTTCCCCCATCAGCTGGTGTGTTGCCGCATCGGGGTGCAAAGCGTCGGACAAAGGAAGCCGAACGGCGTCGGCACCACCATAGAGTTCCTGTCCGTCAAGGTGGTACAGGTTCCCGTCGCCTGCCGAGCGTTCCCGCACGATCCGTTCCAACTCGCCGCGAATCACCCGAAGCGTGAGCTTCCCAGCCGCAGTCTCCGCCGGGTCGCCGGTTGCAATGAATCGCATTCGCCCGGCAGCCAGTGCCTCCATGTCGAAGGCTCCCGGGCCGGGAGTGTCCTCGTGGATTGCGCAGTGGATGGGCGAGATGACAAGCAGCGGGGTGTGGGGGTGGCCGTCGCGGATGGTGTCCAGGAATCCGTGGACTGCGGGCCCGAATGCGCGCAGGCGCATGAGGTCGAGGTTGACGAGGTTGATGCCTATTTTGATGCTTATCACATCCGCCGGGGTCTCCCGGATGGTGCGGGCAGTGAAGGGATCTAGCAGTGCACTGCCGCCGAAGCCCAGATTGACCAGCTCAACGCCGCCCCGGCGTGCGGCAACCGCCGGCCACGTCCCCGTCGGGCTCGTGGCATTGGATCCGTGGCTGATGGAGCTGCCGTGGTGGAGCCAGACTGGGAGCCTGCTTGGCGGGGCAACTTCCACGGGTGCGTTGGCACGCAACGCTATGAGCTCCGTGGTCTCATTGTGGGGCAGCCACAATTCAACGTTCTTGATTCCGTCGGGGAGCAGCGAAAAGCGGCTGATGCAGGGCGAGCCGGTGTCCAGGCTTGCAGCACCCGTGGCCATGTCGATCGTGGTGGTGTTCCCGCCGCTGGTCGTCGAGGAACCCAGCAACACCCCATTGACAACCAGCTCGATGATGCCGTCAGGGCGTGCCGGCGCGCCCAGATAGGTGGCCAGTGAACGCACGGTCTCCAACTCGAGCTCGGTGGCGCTGGTTCTGAAAGCGATTCTTACACCTGAGGGCTGGGACTCCGCCATCAGCAGTTGTGGGTCGTTGTTGGCCTGGGCGCGCGCCGCCGCTGGTAATCGGTGCGGCACAGTCCCCCGTGCCGTTCGTTCAAGCTCAAGGGCACCTCTGAAGAATTCGTCCGGGATGGGTGTTGTTGTGGTCCAATTCACGATGGGCGCTCTTCCTGGGTCGGTGCGGGCCGAAATAGCCTGGCCAGTTCACTATTCCATGCCGCGTGGCCGCGCCGCACCTATGGCGGGCCAAATGCGGTGGGCCTCAGACGGCAGCCAGCTTCCGGCGTCGTGCTGCCGTAATCCGGGTGACCACCAACCCGTGCCGCGGGCTGAACAGGTAGACGAGGGCAAAGGCCACTCCTTGGGCCAACACCACCATCCCACCTGACGCGGCATCCAGATAATAGCTGGCATACAGGCCCACCACGGCGCAAACAGCGGCGATGGACGGCGCCAATACGAGCATGCGCCCGAACCGGTCGGTGAGCAGGTAGGCGGTCGCGCCGGGAATGATCAGCATGGCAACCACCAACACCACGCCCACCGCTTGGAGCGCCACCACGGAGGTCAATGCCAGCAATCCCAGCAGCAAGGCGCCAAGAAGGCGTGGGTTCAGCCCGATGGCGTGGGCGTGGGTGGGGTCAAAGGCGTAGAGGGTGAAGTCCTTGCGCTTGAAGATGAGAATGGCGAACGTGATGGTGCCCAGCAGCACCACCTGAATGAGGTCACCGTGACTGAGTCCCAGGAGGTTGCCGAAGATAATGTGCGTAAGGTCCGTCTGGCTGGGTGTGACCGAGATCAGCACCAAGCCCAACGCAAAGAGCGTGCTGAAGACTATGCCGATGGCGGCATCTTCCTTGACGCGGCTCGTATCACGCACCGCCCCGATTAGCGCCACGGCCAAAAAGCCGAACAGCACGGCGCCAATGGCGAACGGTGCCCCGACAATGTAGGCCAGGGCGACTCCGGGCAGAACGGCGTGGGAGACGGCGTCGCCCATGAGCGACCAGCCAATCAGGACCAGCCAGCATGACAGGACCGCGCAGACCACTGAGGCGATCACCGTCACTGCCACGGCACGCTGCATGAAGGCGTAGCTGAGCGGCTCCAGCAGGATTTCCAAAATGCTCACAGTGTGGCCCCGCTTCGGTTCATGACATCAAGACCAAAGGCCAGTGCCAGGTTGTCGGGCTGCAGCACATCCCCGGGCGTTCCGTGCAGGAGCACCCGGCGCATGAGCAGGACGGCCTCGTCGGCCAAATCCGGCAGGGCCTGGAGGTCGTGGGTGGACACAAGAATGGTGGCACCCTCCCGGGCGAGCTCCTTTAACAAGTTGGAAATCGTTGCTTCCGAACGCTTGTCCACCCCAGCGAATGGTTCATCGAGCAGCAGGGTGGTTGCCTCCTGCGCAATTCCGCGTGCCACGAACGTGCGCTTCTTCTGTCCCCCGGAAAGCTGCCCTATCTGCCGGTTCGCGTAGTCGTGCAGCTCTACACGCTCCAGAGCCTCGGCCACGGCCAGTTTGTCTGCCTTTCTGGTGCGGCGGCTCATACCCATATGTCCGTAGCGACCCATCATGACCACGTCCTGTACAGACAAGGGGAACTGCCAGTCGACATCCTCGCTTTGCGGAACATAGCTGACGGCACCGGTGCGGCGTGCCTCCGCCGGTGCCTGGCCGGCAATGGTGACGATTCCGGCGTCGGGCTTCACGAGGCCCATGATGGCCTTGAACAGCGTGGATTTTCCGGAACCATTCATGCCCACGAGACCACAGATCCGGCCCTTCTCGAGCCGGAGGGTTGCCTGGTCCAAGGCCAACACGAAACCGTAGTGGACCGTCACTGCGTCGACGTCGATGGCGGCAGCCATGGCGGCGCTCACGGCGTGGTCCCTGTCAGTGCGTCGACGATCACTTTCGCGTCATAACGGATCAGCTCGAGGTAGGTGGGTACTGGACCGTCCGCTTCGGACAGCGAATCAACGTAGAGGGTGCCACCAAAGACGGCGTCAGTCGCCTCCACCACGCGTTCCATGGGTGCTGCCGAGACGGTTGACTCGCAGAAGACAGCTGGCACCTGGTTGCTGCGCACAAATTCGATGGCGCCTGCAATTTGCTGCGGGGTGGCCTGCTGCTCTGCGTTGACCGCCCAAATGTACTTTTCGCTCAGGCCTGCATCACGGGCCAGGTAGGAAAAGGCCCCCTCGCAGCTGACCAGAGCACGCTGGTTCTGCGGAAGCACGGAGAGCTTGTTCACGAGATCGTCCTGCATGACCTGCAAGGTGGCATTATAGGCGGCACCGTTGTGCGCATAGAACGGCGCATTGGCTGGATCCAGTTTTTGGAATGCCCCCACCATGTTCTTGACGTAGATTTGCACGTTCGACGGCGACATCCAGGCGTGCGGGTTGGGTAGGTCCTTGTATGCGTCCTCGGCAATGTCAATGGTTTCCACACCTTCGGAGACAACAACGTGCGGGGCTTTCACATCCTGTACAAACTGCTCGAACCAAGCTTCCAAACCCATCCCGTTGTCAAGGATCAGATCTGCCTTGCCAGCCTTGCGAATGTCACCAGGCGTTGGTTCGTACCCATGAATTTCGGCACCTGCTTTGGTGATCGATTCCACGAGTAGCTTGTCCCCCGCCACGTTTTGCGCGATATCAGCCAGGACTGTGAATGTTGTCAGCACCACCGGGCGGTCATCGGCTGCCTCATTGATGGCGGTGTTGGCGGAGTCGCTACAACCGGTGACTGCGAGCGCGAACAAGGCGAAGGCTGCTGTCACTGTGCGGTGGGCGGGAAACTTGAACTTGGCAGTCGTGGACTTGGCGGAGAAGATCGGCATGCCATGACCTTAGTTTAGGCTTACCGAAACTTCAAATGCAGACTCCCCGAAATCAATGAGATTGCCGGGCTGCTCCGCAGACCTGCCTACTCGAGTATGGCCGCTGAGGTGACGATGAAGCAGCCGTGTGGCTGGATGATCCAGTCATGCCCACTTTCCAAGACGGCTAGCTCTCCCCCCTCGACGGGGATGCACTCCGGCTCGGCCCCCAGGTCGGCAAGAATCGCACCATCCACCTGAAGGGAGCCTTCACGGAAGGCCAGCACAATGGGCTCCTCCAGGCGGTTGACCACCAGCCATCCCCGCCCCGTGCTCAGCGGGCGTGTCCAGAGGTCAAGGCCTGATGCGTGCTGTTCCCGCACGGCCCCCACGCCCAGGGGGTCCTGGTTGATCCCGATCAACGCCGCGTTGGTGAGCAGGCGCCGTGTGGTCACGCTCATGGTGCGCGGGTCGTGACCAGCCATCAACGGGGCGGCAAAAAAGCACCACAGGGCAAAGTGAGTGGCGGACTCAATATCGCTCAGGCCGGGGTTGCCCACTTGCAGCATGTCCGGGTCGTTCCAGGCGCCCGGGCCGGAAAAAGCGGAGATCGCAGCCTGGTGGTCGGCGATGGATTGCACGGACGCCCAGTTCTTTTCAATGTCCGGGGTGGTCCGCCACATGTGGCCGTACTCCCAGGCCCAGGTCCACGGCTCGGTGCGGCCGTACTCGGAGATTGAGTACACAATCTCTCGTCCCGTATTTTCCAGGGCGAGCGCCATCCGCTCGAAGGCCTGCGGGTAGCGCAGGCCAGTGCCGTCTTCATCGGCCTCACACCAGTCGTACTTGAGAAAGTCCACGCCCCAGTCCGCAAAAGTGTTGGCATCCAGCTGTTCGCGGCCGAACGATCCCAGATCGTGTCCGGGATAGCGGTCATAGATCATGGCACAGGTCTTGCGCCCCGGCGAGCCGTAGAGCCCGAATTTGAAGCCGCGTTCCTTAAGTTGTTCACCAATCCACCGCATTCCGGAGGGGAAACGAGCCGGGTGCGAGCGCAGCCTGCCGTGTACGTCGCGGGAAAGCGCCTGCCAGCAGTCGTCGATGACGAACGTGTCAAAGCCAGCCTTGAGCATCCCGGATTCCACCATGGAATCGGCAACCTCGAGAAGTTTAGTCTCGTTGATGTCGTAGCAGCGGAAACAGTTCCAGCTGTTCCAGCCCATGGGCGGGGTTAGTGCGAGCCGTGGCTTGCCCTCGAAACGGGCGGGATTATTCTCGGATGCGGCTTCCACCGTGGACTCCTTGGGTGACAGTTTTGTGTGGTTCTTCGCTGGGACTTCCGCTACTTGCCGGGAGGCGGCATCCGGACAGTTTATGCGCGGGACTTCCAGGCCCAGGCTACCAACGGAATCTGTAGTGGAAGCCGTACCGCATGGATGCGCCGCTGCTCCGTGGAGCCGTTCGGCCCGAAGGCGTGGCGCAGCGCTGTCAGATGCCCGAAGGTAAATCCAATGAACATCACCGTGGTGGCCGTTGCAGCCAGCTTGCGCGTGCCGGGTATCAGCAGACCTGCCGCAGCCAATGCTTCAGGGGCAGCAGAGGCCAGTACCCATTGGCGCCGCGTCATGACCCCCAGTGCGCCTTCCTTGTCGGTGCACAGGACAGCGGGAACAACGGGGTAGTAGAATTTCGGGTTTGCCAGGTGGTTGACCGCGCTGGCAGCCAACAACGCTGCCAGCGACCAGGCCCGAACGTTGTTTGGCTTCATGCAACCATCCTTGCACACAGGCTGGTAGGGGACTTGGTCAATTCCGTGTGTGCCGTGAAGGTGTGCCCGTCCGCCTTCGTGGTTCAAGATGGTGAGGATCTCCACGGGCCCGTCGTGGGCGCAGATGGCATGCGGGACCATGGTGGAGAATTCCGCCACCTCCCCGGGATGGACCCCAAGGCGGCGGCCGCCTCCCGACAGGTCGGGAGCTTTACGCATTTTTGCCACCGTCTTGCCGTGGATCCCATCGCCGTCCGAGAGCACCCACGTCGTCTGCCCCGGCGAGTAGCCCGGCTGGGGCCGGATGACGACGTCCGCATCGCCGTCAGCCTCCACGAGTTCGTCCAACGTGGTGCCAAAGGCGCGGCAAATGGGCACCAACTGGTCCAGCGCAATCCGCCGCTGTCCGGTCTCTATGCGGCTGAGCGTTGAGGGGCTGAGCCCGCAGCGCGGCGCCAAGTTGTCCAGCGACCAGCCCCGGGCCACGCGAAGGCCGCGCATTCGCACCCTGATCACTGCATCCACGAACATGCCGCCCACGGTCACAACGGGCACGGCAGCCACGACCACGGCCAAGCACTGGCAGAGACGCTTGACCTCGATGCCCTGCTCCTTGGCTCCTACCTAGAGGAAGCCGCCGAGTGGGCGGCCGGGATTGCCCAAACAACACCACGGACCATCCTTGACGTCGGCGCCGGCACGGGCGCAGGGACAGTGGCCCTGGCCCGACGCTTCCGCAACGCCTCAGTCACTGCCCTCGACAGATCCGCTGGCATGCTGGCCGCCACACGGGCCGCGGCTGCCGCTCAGGGCTTCACTGACAGGGTGCGCCCGCTCGAAGCCGACCTTGACGGGCCGTGGCCTGAGAGCGCAACCGCTGACTTGATGTGGGCGTCGTCGTCCCTGCACGAAGTCAGCAGCCCGGAGCGCACCATCGGCGGGATGTATGCCGCACTCAACCCCGGGCGCCTGCTGGTGGTGCTGGAAATGGACAGCCTGCCCAGCTTTTTGCCCGCGGACGGCACCGACAGCCACACCGCCGAGCTGGGCTTGGAATCCCGGCTGCACGCAGCCATGGCCCACCAGGGGTGGAATGCCCACCCCGATTGGCGCGGGGAGCTCGAACGGGCCGGGTTCCACAGGGCCGAACAACGCTCATTCAACACCATGGGGCGCCCCCTACCGGAACCCACTGCACGTTACGCCGCAAACTTCCTGGGCCGCATCCGCACAGCGCTGTCAGGAGATGGCGCTCCCGCAACCCATGACACTTCCCCTGGCGCGGCACTCCGAGCACAGGACCTCGCCGCCTTGGATGCGCTGCTCTCGGGTGCCGGTCCCAGCTCGCTGCTGCACAGGACGGATCTGCAGGTCCGCGGCCGGCGCACCGCCTGGGCAGCGCTCAAGGCGTAGTGGGCTGCGCACAAGTTATCTGCTGCTTTTACTGCTCCAATGCAAGGCGCCCCGATGCTGCCTGCGCCCACTGCGTTGAGCGGGCGCCGCAGCGGTCGCAGCGTTGGCATCAGCAGCTGCCGCCGCAATGCCCCGCCCTGGCTCCGCTGCCTTGACGCCTACGGTAACCCCGGCGGCGCCCCCGGCGCTCACGGCACCCCGGGCGATGCCGGCACCACCAACACCGCCGTGGGCTTCCACCAAGGCAGCCCCGTCGTCACCGAGGCCCTCGCCGTACGCGTACTTCCCCCCGCGCAATGCCGAGGCAACAGCGGCAACCAAGCACGCCACAATGGCAAAACAAAACGCGACGGCGAGCCCATCGGCAAACGGGCCCGAGATCAGGGCCGGGAAGAACGCACGGCCGGTGAGGTATCCGGCGTCGGACGCGGGAAGGTGCGCCAGGGCGGCAGGGCCCAGCAAAGTCTGCACCGGGTTGTACCCAAGCAGTGAGGCAAACAAGACGGAGACCGGCGGCAGGCCGGCAACGCGCCCGGCGTCGGCAGCGGCAACACCATGGGCGGTCAGCCCGGCCGTCAAGGTGGCCGGCAGGGAGCGGGCCAGGCCGGTGATCATAAGGGAGAAGAAGATCCCGATCGACAGGACCATGGCCGAATTTTGAAAGGTGGTGCTCATGCCGGCGCCCACACCCCGGCGGTTCGGCGGCAGGGAGTTCATGATCCCGGCACGGTTGGGTGCGGCGAACAGGCCCATGCCGACGCCGTTGAGCAGCAGTGCCAAGGCAAAAGTCCAGAACTGGAAGTTCACCGGCAACAACAGAAGCCATACGAAGCTCAGCGCCGCCACCACCATGCCGCCGGTGGCCAGCAGCCGGGCCCCGTGCCGGTCGGAGATGGCGCCGGAAACCGGGCCCGCCACAAGGAACCCGATAGTCAGCGGCAGCATGTAGATCCCGGCCCAGAGCGGCGTTTGCGCGAAGCTGAACCCGTGCTGCGGAAGCCAGATGCCCTGCAGCCAGATGATCAGGATGAACATCAGCCCGCCCCTGCCGATGGCCGAGAGCAGGCTGGCCAGGTTCCCGGCCGTGAAGGCGCGGATACGGAAGAGTGAAAGTTCAAACATCGGGTCGGTAGCGTGCTTCTCCACGAGGACGAAGATTCCCAGCACAAGCGCGCCGCCCACCATGGCGCCCAGCACCCAAGGGTTCGTCCAGCCCATGGTGTGCTTCCCATAGGGTTGGATGCCGTAGGTGATGCCCACCAGCAGGGCAATCAGGCCCACAGCGAACGTGATGTTACCCCACCAGTCGAGTCGCCCCGGCTGACGGATGCCGTTGTCGTGCAGCTTCAAATAGGCCCAGACGGTGCCGAACACTCCCACGGGCACCGAGACAAGGAACACGAGCCGCCAGTCAATGGGCCCCAGCAGTCCGCCAATGATCAGGCCTAGGAAGGCTCCGGCGATCCCTGCAACCTGATTCAGGCCCAGCGCCAGCCCGCGCTGCTCCACCGAGAACGCGTCGGTGATGATGGCGTTGGAATTGGCCATGAGCATGGCCCCACCCACGCCTTGGAGGATGCGCATGATGATGAGCCAGTACACGGCGGGGACACCTTGCATCCACGTCACGGCCAGCAGGATTGAAAACACCGTGAAGATGGCAAAACCGGCGTTGTACATCTTCACGCGGCCGTACATGTCCCCCAAGCGGCCAAAGCTGACCACCAGCACGGCCGTGACCACCATGTAGCCCATGATCAGCCACAGCAGCAGGCTCGTGTTGCCCGGGGCCAGCGGATTGATGCCAACGCCGCGGAAAATGTCCGGCAGGGCGATCAGCAGGATCGAGGCGTTGATGGAGGCCATGAGCACGCCCAGTGTCGTATTGGAGAGCGCAATCCACTTGTAGTGCGGCCCGGCAAGCTCACGGGCCTGCCGGAACTGCCTGTTTTCACTGATTGGTTTACCTATTTGAAGCACGTCACTCAGCCCCTCAGTGGACTCCTGGGCAGGGGTGGTTGGTTGCCTCTGTCAACCAACAATTCTAGTCGTCCTACACCGCCTTGCAGCCGAAAAATGACTGCCAAAATCTATGGCCGGGCACCCGCTAGTACTGTGTCGTGTCTAATGTTCTGGGTATAGGTGGCGGAGTTTGGTCCTGGCATCGTCTGTGGTGAATTGCCAGTTGACGGTCCGCTGGTCGGCGTTGACGTCGTTTTGCCAGTGGCCGAGTTGGTGGTTCAGCTTTTCAATGTCCGGGATCCGCCGGGAGAGGCATTGGCGCGAGAGCGCGGAGAGCTCAATTTCGGCGACATTGAGCCAGGAGCCGTGCTTGGGCGTGTAATGGATCTCCAGACGGGAGGCCAGTTCCCGGGCCCTGGCAGGGACAAACGCCTCATAAAGGGAACCGAGGGTGTGGGTGTTGAGGTTGTCCATCACCAGAACGACCTTCGGGGCGTCGGGGTAATCTTTGGTGAGCAGCGTGTCGACCTCATGGGCCCAGTCCACACGGGTGCGCCGCGGTCTGGCGATCACCCGGCGCTTGCCTGCCAGCGGTTGGACCCACACGAAAATGGAGCACACTCCCCGCCGGGAATATTCATAATCTTCCTTGCGCGTGCGTCCGGGCTTCGCCTCGATGGACGGTCGGGTGTATTCCAGTAGCTGGTATGGTTTTTCATCCATACACACCACCGGAATATTTTCGTCGTAGGGGCGTGCGTAGACCTCCAGGACGTCTTCCATGCGGGCGACGAATTCCCCGTTGGCCTTGGGCGGGATCGCCCAATACTCTTTCAGGTGAGGCTGAAGTTTCGTTTTTTTAAAACCCGGCCGATCGTTGAATGATCCAAGGGTGGAATCCCCTCGGTGAGCAGTACGTGCTTCTCCAACAGTCTCAGGCTCCATGTGGCGTGACCTTCGGGTGGTTTGGTGCAGGCCAGTGCGATCAGGCGAGCCTCGACGTCTCCGGTGACTTTCGCTTCCACCGGCGGGGTCAGGCGCTTCTTGCGCGTAACGGTATCGATGGCGTCACCCCCACGCTCGACGTACACCTTACAGACCTTCACGACCGTATCCGCGCAGACTCCGGCGCGCTCGGCGACCACGACATGAGTCGGTGACGGCCCTTCCCTCTCCGGGCGGTTCTCATCGAGCTCGAGCAGGATCCGCGCCCGGCGCACCTGCTGCGCGGGCGAGGAACCAGTCCGCACGATCCGCGTGAGCCGGTCCCGGTCCGCATCACTGAGCGCTACCGGACGCAATTTCGCTCTTCCCATGGCCCGACCCAATTCCCTGCGGCTGATAGACGAAAACCCGCATAACCAAGAATGGCACCATTTCACTCGAACATTAGCAACGACACAGTACTAGGCTCGTGGGATGGCACAGACACCTTCCCCCGACGCGCGTCCGGCCCGTTGGATCATGGAGTCGGAACTGGCCTACGAGCAGTTGGTGTGCTTCGGCCCGTCAGGTTTTCCCGCCTACGCACGGCTACGCTTCATTCCAGATCCAACGCACCCGTCCCACAATGAGACCGCACCGGTCCCGGTCGCCCTGCCGGACACCGAATAGTTCCACGCCCTGCTGTCCATGCTGCTACGCCACACAACAACCCCGAATGAGCTGTTCCTCTGCTTCTGGGACGGTTGGGGCTTCGAACTGGAAGGTGCCAAGATGGATGTGCCAAACCGTTCCTACTTCCTGTTCGAAGGTTCCGTTCCGCCGTCCGGGGCATGGGGGCGGGCCGCGAGGCCATCGAATCCCTCATCGCCAACGGGCGCCTCGACATTGTTGATGCCGATCCCAGCACGGCGCAGCCGCACTTCCACTGACGCCCTCGCACCAATAACGCCGCACCAACGAAAGGAAATCTGCCGTGATGTTTGGCCAAACTCCGCTGCGTCACGTCGGCGCCAGCACTTTCAACCCGCCCAACCCCGACCTCTGGCCTGCCACGCTGCCACCAGTGCGGCAAATACTTGCCGAGGGTTTGGACTTGGGACCAGCGACGGTCTTCGTCGGCGAGAACGGTTCGGGCAAGTCCACGCTCGTGGAGGCCATCGCCATGGCGTGCGGCATCAATCCCGAGGGCGGCTCTACCGGCGCTATGCACCACAGCCGTCCCACCGAATCCGGCCTGCACTCCCACTTGGAGGTCCTGCGGAATGCCGGCACCAGCAGGTACGGCTATTTCCTGCGCGCCGAAACCATGCACGGATTCTTCAGCTACCTTGAAGACAACCCGAAAATGCGCGGCCGCGACATCGACTTTCACCGCCTCTCACACGGTGAATCCTTCCTGGCGCTGGTCACCGACAGGTTTCGCGGCGGCGGGTTGTGGATTCTCGACGAGCCTGAGTCGGCGCTTTCCTTTTCCGGCTGCTTGTCATTGCTCAGCGTGTTGACGCAACTAGTGGACGACGGCGATTCTCAAGTCATCCTCTCTACCCACTCCCCGATGTTGGCATCGCTGCCCGGAGCGGACATCTACGAAGTGGGTTCGTGGGGTCTGCGCCGCAACGGGTGGGACGATCTGGAACTGGTGAAAAGCTGGCGTTCATTCATGGATGCGCCCCAGCGATTCCTCAAGTACATCTAAGACACCTAGCCACCCATGTTTAGCCGCACCGGCCTGCTTTACCGCCGCCGACGACGGCGCGGCTTGGCCTTGACGGCGTCGTTCCTGAGCAGAAACAGCACAAACCACACCATGAAGGCAACGGCCCCGGCCAGCAGGGCAACACCCGGAGGCAGCGCCCCTGCGACGTATGCACCACTGGTCAGTGCAACCGTCCCGGACAGGAACAAAGCAGCACCTCCAAGGCCAAAAGTCCAGGCGCCTGCGTGCAGGAGCACCCATCGTGCAGTAGTCATGTTTCCTCCCTTGTGAGGTGACAACCCTACGGGCAAATTTGCGACTAAAGTTGCACACGTGACGCAATCCAGTTCAAGTTCAAGTTCCACATCCAAAACGCTTCTCTACGCCGCCGCAGTGGACATCGTGCTCGTGTTGGTGTTTGCCGTCTCCGGCCGCAGCTCACACACCGAAAGCCTCACGGCAGGGGGCATCTTCCAAACAGCCTGGCCGTTCCTGGCCTCCTTGGCCATCGGTTGGCTGGTCTGCCGGACCTGGACGCACCCCCTGCGCCTCTGGCCCCATGGCGTGCTCCTGTGGCTCATCACGGTAGCTGGCGGCATGGCTCTGCGCATCGCGTCCGGCAATACAGCCGAGCTTCCCTTTGTCATCGTCGCCACCCTAGTGCTGGGCACCTTCCTCCTCGGCCACCGCCTCCTCGCAACACTCGTGATCAGGCGCACGAACAAGGGCTGATATGCGCATCCATTGGGTTACGATCGAAGTGCAATAATTTGCGGTATTTTGTGCGAAGTCATGAGCCGCGCTTTGCCCTCCCTCCCGCCAAACGACAAGGACCTCCCCCGTGATCACCGCATTTGTCCTGATCAAGACCGACGCCTCACGAATCCCCGAGACCGCCCAGGAAATTTCTGAACTGGCCGGAATCAGCGAAGTTTACTCGGTGACAGGGGAATGGGACCTGATCGCGATTGCCCGCGTGCAAAAGCATGAAGACTTCGCAGAAGTCATTGCGGACAAGCTCTCGAAGGTGAAGTCCGTCGTCTCCACGACAACACAAATCTCCTTCCGTGCATACTCCCAGCATGACTTGGACGCAGCCTTTTCCCTCGGCTTCGACCACTGAGCGTCCGGATGTTCCTTGAAATTGCCGTCCAAGATGCCCCCGGTGCCCAGTTGGCAGCCAGCTACGGAGCAGCAAGGATTGAACTTTGCTGTGCCCTGCAACTTGGCGGACTGACACCCTCCCAGGGCTTGCTCAAAAGCGTCCAGCTCGCCGAGCCGGCATTGCCCATCCATGCTCTGATCCGTCCCCGTCCTGGCGACTACGTCTACGACGGCGCCGCAGTGGCCCTCATGGTTCAGGAGATCAAGGAACTGCACGACGGCGGAGCCACCGGTGTGGTGATCGGCGCCTTGACAGCCGAGGACGGGATTGACTACGCAGCAGTTGAGGCCATGGTTGCCGCAGCCCAAGGCATGCACGTCACCTTTCACCGGGCCATCGACCACCTGTGCCTGAGTGATGCCGTCACAGCCGTGCCGCGCCTGGCGGAACTTGGCGTTCAGCGCATTCTTAGTTCCGGCGGCGCCTCACGCGCAGGGGAAGGCGTTGAGCAGCTGGCGGCCATGCACCAGGCGGCGAAGGGCGGGCTTTCCATCATGGCTGGCGGCGGCGTGCAGACCTCAGACTTTGCCACGTTCCGCGCCGCAGGGCTCAACGATGTGCACCTCTCGGCAAAGCGAACCGTGAATCTGCAGACCCCTGAACCACTCACTGCCTCAGCCCGTGCGGAAGACAACAGCTACTTCGCCACGGATGCCGACATTGTCAGGGACGCTGCCAAGACAGCGCAGGCGTTGGCCTGATCCCGCTAAAGAATTCGGCGCGCTACTTCACCGCTTCCCCGGCCGAAAGCGCCACCCAGCTTTTCAGCACGTTGGCCGCCGCGCCGCCGTCGATCGCGGCCTCGGCGCGGGCCAGCGCAAACTTCATCCGCTGAAGAAGTGTTCCAGCGCTGTTCCGGTCATAGGCAACCAGTCCCGCTGCTGCATTAAGCACGACGGCGTCGCGCACGGGACCGCGTTCACCGTCAAGGATGCGCCGCACCACGGCCGCGTTGAACTCCGCGTTCTGGCCGCGCAAGTCCTCGATCGTGGCCCGGGCAATACCCAGCTCCAGCGGGTCAAAGTGGCTTTCGAGGACTTCGTTGTTGCGTACTTCCCAAATGGTGGAGGTCCCCGTCGTGGTCAGTTCATCCAGGCCGTCACTGCCGCGGAACACCAACGCCCGGATGTTCCGTGCGGCCAGGACCCCTGCCATGAGCGGGGCCATGCGCGCGTCGGCGACGCCGATGGCTGAAGCCACAACGCGCGCAGGGTTGGTCAGCGGACCGAGGAAGTTGAAGGCTGTGGGCACCCCGATCTGGCTGCGGGCGGTTGCCGCATAGCGCATGGAGGGGTGGAAGTAGTTGGCAAAGCAGAAGGTGATGCCAACCTCCCCGGCCGCCCGGGCCACTTGCTCAAGGGTGAGGTCGAGTCTGACACCCAGGCACTCCAGCACATCTGCTGATCCTGCAGCCGATGACGATGCCCGGTTGCCATGTTTGACTACTGTTGCACCGGCTCCGGCGCACACAAGTGCGGCCATGGTGGAGATGTTCACGGTGTTGAGCCTGTCCCCACCCGTGCCAACAATGTCCAAGGCGTCTCCTGCGACATGCAACGGACGGGCGTTGGAAAGCATCGCTTCAACCAGTCCCGTCACTTCTGCGACAGTCTCACCTTTGGCGCGCAAGGCAACGAGGAAGCCTGCGATCTGCACATCCGTGGCGTTTCCAGCCATGATCGTGTTCATGGCCCACTGGGTGGATTCCTGACTCAGGTCCTCCCCTGCAATCAAGGCAGCGATCAGATTCGGCCAGGTGGGGGCTGTGTCAGATGGGTTTTGGAGAGGATTCACTCTGCAAATATTAGACGAAATACAGTGCCCAAAGGCCATTGTGACCATTGACACTTCGAGTGTGTTGTGCATATGGAACTGTGTTTAAGCTGTGAATATGCCGGAATTTCGCAAGTTTGTAGAAAAACTTCTGTGAATCGGAGTTTCGCATTGGGAATGCTGGCGTTTTATAGACATAATGTCTATGTGACAACCGCGACCCATGCCCCCAGTACCCCGGCGCATCCGACGCTGAATCGACCGAACCTGGTTTCTGTAGGAACCGTGGTTTGGTTGTCCAGCGAGCTGATGTTCTTTGCCGGCCTTTTTGCCATGTACTTCACCCTTCGTTCCACCGCTGGTGGATTGTGGGCTGAAGAAACGGCCAAGCTGAATTTCCCGTTCGCCCTGGTGAACACGCTCATCCTGGTTTCCAGCTCCTTCAGCTGCCAGATGGGTGTTTTCAACGCGGAGAACCTTCGGCCTCGCCGCACCGGACGCCTCTTCCAGTTCTCCAAGTGGGGAATGACGGAGTGGTTCCTGTTGACTTTTGTTCTTGGTGCCATCTTCGTTGCCGGTCAGTCGACCGAGTACGCGATGCTGACTTCCGAGCACATCACCCTGAACTCCAACCCGTATGGCTCTGCCTTCTACATAACGACAGGTTTCCACGGCCTGCACGTCATTGGCGGACTCATCGCATTCCTCCTCATCATTGGCCGCGCTTATGCAGCCAAGAAGTTTGGACACTTTGAAGCCACCAGCGCGATCGTGACTTCTTACTACTGGCACTTCGTGGACGTCGTGTGGATTGGCCTCTTCTTGGTCATCTACGTCCTGAAGTAGGCTGGCAACCAGCTTTCTTCCATGCAAGGTAAGAATTAGCATTTGCGGCCCCCACCAGGGGCTGCTGGATATAGATCAAAGGAACCACCAAGTGAAGGCACTTTCGCAGAAGCGACGTCATCCGCTGGCCGCACTAGCGCTGCTAGTGCTTGGGCTCATGCTGACCGGTGGGCTGTACGCCGTTGTCACAACAGTGAATGAGGCCAAGGCCGATACCACCACGTTTACCGCGCAGCAGGTCGAAGAGGGCGAGAAGCTTTTTGTCGCCAACTGCGCAACCTGTCACGGCCTTGGGGCCAGCGGCACGGACGCAGGACCGTCCTTGGCCGGTGTCGGCGCAGCCGCAGTAGACTTCCAAGTCGGCACGGGCCGCATGCCCATGCAGATGCAGGGCCCTCAGGCTCTGCAGAAGCCGCAGCAGTTCACCGCTGATCAAACACGGGAAATGGCCGCCTATGTGGCCACCTTGGGCAATGGTCCGGCCCTGCCGGAAGAGCAGTACCTCGACGGTAAGGGCGACGCCACTGTTGGTGGCGAGCTTTTCCGCGTGAACTGCGCCATGTGCCACAACGCTGCTGCTGCCGGTGGCGCCTTGACCCGCGGCAAGTTTGCCCCGCCGCTGGCTGGCGTTTCCAACAGCCACATCTACAGCGCCATGGTAACGGGACCGCAGAACATGCCGGTCTTCAATGACGCGAATATCACCCCTGAGGGTAAGCGGGACATCATCACCTTCTTGAACGTCATTGAAAACCAGGGTTCTCCCGGCGGAGCCAAGCTTGGCTCACTGGGACCGGTTTCCGAGGGCTTGTTCCTCTGGACCGCCGTCTTGGGTGTCATCATCGGCTTCACCATCTGGTTGACGTCGCGCACTTCCTAGTTCCAGGACGCTAAAGACTTTGGCTGCAGCAGCAGCCGCACGAAACATACATTACGACCCCGGGAACGTACCGGGATAAGAGAAGGATGAGGGGATTATGGGCAACCATAGTGACGGCTCGCCGACAGGCTCGGACGCCGTAGCTAAGGCTGGTCACAATGAGGTGGACACGTTCCAAGATCCGGGACTGCCTCCACATCGTTTGCGACTGGCTGATACAGACCCCAAGGCGGCAAAGCGTGCCGAGCGGCAGGTGGCATGGCTGTTTGTCATTTCCATCATTGGCACATTGATGTTCTTTGTCGCCTACTTTGGCGTTCGCCTTGATGACACCATCGCCACCTTGCGCATCCAGAACACCTTCCTGGGCCTGGGCGTGGCATTCGCCATGCTGGGCATTGGCACAGGGATCGTGCACTGGGCACGTGCCCTCATGCCTGACCATGAAGTCGCCGAGGAACGCCATGAGCTGCGCACCGAGGAGGACCGCCTTGCCGCCGTCAAGATCGTCGATGACATCTTGGAGGAAACAGGCATCAAGCGCCGCCCCTTGATCCGCAACACCCTCATCGGCGCCGTCGCACTGGCCCCGCTGCCGGCCATCGCGATCTTCCGTGACCTCGGTCCGCTGCCTGGTGATTCCATGCACCACACGCTGTGGAAGGAAGGCGAGCGTCTCGCTCGCGATCCCGACGGTACGCCTATCAAGGCCTCCGACGTCACCATGGGTTCCGCTTTCCACGTGATTCCTGAATCGCTGAACAAGCTCGAGACCGGCAAGTTGAACGAGAAGGCGAAAGCCGTTGTTCTGCTGATGCGTTTGAACCCCGAGGATCTCAACCCGTCGGCTGGTAGGGAGGACTGGGGCTACAACGGCATCGTCGCCTACTCAAAGATTTGCACCCATGTGGGTTGCCCCGTCGCCCTGTACGAGCAGCAGACACACCATCTGCTCTGCCCGTGCCACCAGTCAACCTTTGACTTGACGAAGGAGTGCAAGGTCATCTTCGGCCCTGCAGTCCGTCCATTGCCGCAGCTGCCCATCACCGTGGACAGTGAAGGCTACCTGGTCGCGCAGAGCGACTTCCACGAACCTGTTGGACCGAGCTTCTGGGAGCGTGGCTAACCATGAGCACTACAACCAATACACCCTTCGAGCCCAAGACCCCCGCGGGGCGCATTACCAACTTTGTTGATGAGCGTGTTGGCGGTTCGGGAATACTGCGTGAATTCGGCCGGAAGGTCTTCCCCGACCACTGGTCCTTCATGTTTGGCGAAGTCGCCCTGTATTCCTTCGTCATCCTCCTGCTTTCGGGGACGTTCCTGACGTTCTTCTACGATCCGTCGATGGCGGAGACTCACTACAACGGACCCTACATACCCCTAAAGGGCATGGAAATGTCCGTGGCATACGAGTCCTCGCTCCGCATCTCCTTTGAGGTCCGCGGCGGTTTGTTCATGCGACAGGTGCACCACTGGTCGGCTCTGCTGTTCGTGGCCGCCGTTTCAGTGCACATGCTCCGCGTGTTCTTCACCGGTGCCTTCCGCAAGCCCCGTGAACTGAACTGGGTAGTGGGCGGCGTGCTGTTGATCCTCTCGATGGCTGCCGGCTTCACAGGCTACTCACTCCCCGATGACCTGCTCTCCGGTAACGGCCTGCGCATCATCGACGGCGTGGTCATGGCCATACCGGTTGTTGGAACGTATATCTCGTTCTTCCTGTTCGGTGGTGAATTCCCCGGAACCGCCATCATCGGACGCCTGTACATGCTGCACATCATGCTGGTGCCGGCCATGATTTTGCTCATGGTGGGCATCCACTTGTTCATGGTTGTCATCCACAAGCACACGCAGTACCCCGGCCCGGGCCGTAATGACCGCAATGTGGTTGGCTACCCGCTCGGCCCGGTATATGCAGCCAAGGCTGGCGGCTTCTTCTTCATCGTGTTCGGCATCATCGCGTTCATCTCCGCGTTCTTCCAGATCAACCCGATTTGGAACTACGGCCCCTACGATCCATCCCCCGTATCCGCAGGCACCCAGCCTGACTGGTACATCGGTTGGGTTGATGGCGCCTTGCGCTTGATGCCGGGCTGGTTGTTCAACATTCCAATGGAATGGAACATCCCGTTCCCGTGGGGCGTGAACACGTTGTCCTTCAACGTTCTTGCCCCTGCACTGATCCCCGCAGGCATCGTCTTCACACTGTTGTTCGCCTACCCCTGGATTGAGCGCTGGGTTACCCGCGACAACCGCGAGCACCACGTTCTTGACCGCCCGCGCAACGCTCCGACCCGCACGGCCATTGGTGTAGCAGGATTCATCTTCTACTGCGTCATGTGGGCAGCTGCAAGTTCAGACTTGATCGCAACGCACTTCCAAGTCTCCTTGAACGATGCGTTGTACTGGATGCGTGCGCTGTTCTTCGTCGGCCCGATCCTGGGCTTCATTATCAGCAAGCGAGTATCCTTGGCACTGCAGCGCAAGGACCGCGAGATCGCCTTGCACGGCCGTGAGACGGGCCGCATCGTTCGCCTGCCGCACGGTGAGTTCCAGGAGATTCACGCTCAGCTCGATGACTACAAGCGCTACAAGCTGGTTGGCTACGAGTCTCCGGTTCCGGAAGAAGGCGCCCCGAACGAAAACGGGATTGTCACGAAGAAGGAAAACCTGCGCAGCAAGCTCAGCAGCTTCTTCTTCGAAGACCGTGTCGCTCCAGCCACACCTTCTGAGTTGGCAGCCGGTCATCACCACGAGGAGATCACCTCCAGTGCTGATGATGACAAGGCAGTCACGCACTAAGGTCCGGTTCAGCAAGAGCTAGAAAAATGCAGTGGGGCGGTTCCCTAAAACGGGAACCGCCCCA
>NZ_JAFMPX010000089.1 GCF_017353415.1 Arthrobacter sp. E3 | reverse complement strand
TATGGACCACCAAATCCACCCGAAATCTCGCCGATACACTCACCTGCCAGGGATACGCTGTCTCGGACCGGGTGGTCGCCAGGATGCTCAAGGATCAGGGTTACTCCCTGCAGTCCAACACCAAGGCACTGGAAGGCAAGCAGAACCCGGACCGCGACGCCCAGTTCCGCTACCTCGCCGAACAGGTCAACGCCCACACCCTGGCCGGGCAACCGGTCATCTCCGTCGATACAAAAAAGAAAGAGCTGGTCGGCCCCTTCAAAAACAATGGCCGCGAATACCAACCCGCCGGAAGCCCGGAACGAGTCAACGTCCATGATTTCCCCGACCCCGATCTGGGCAAGGCCATTCCGTATGGGATCTACGACGTGGGCGCCAACACCGGTTGGGTGTCCGTGGGAACCGATCATGACACTTCCGCGTTCGCCGTGGAAACCTTACGCACCTGGTGGGAAACCGTTGGAGCAAACCGTTACCCGGACGCCAAGTCGCTGCTGATCTGCGCCGATGGGGGCGGTTCCAACGGGCACCGGATTCGCGCCTGGAAAATCGAACTCGCCAAGCTTGCCGCCGAAACCGGGCTGGTCATCACCGTCTGCCACCTGCCCCCGGGCACCAGCAAATGGAACAAGATTGAACACCGACTCTTCTCCCAAATCACCATGAACTGGCGCGGTCGTCCCCTGATTTCACATCAAGTGGTGGTGGACCTGATCAGTTCAACCAGCACCACCACCGGGCTCACCGTCCGCGCCGTCCTGGACACCGGACAGTACCCCATCGGCATCAAATACACTCCCGCCGACATAGCCGCATTGCCCCTGACTCGCCATGAATTCCACGGCGACTGGAACTACACCCTCGCCCCGCACGCCACTGCGTAACAATCCCACGCTGATGGATCAGCGTCCTTAACACAGTCCTGGCCGGACATAAACCAAAATTACAAGTTATTACATCGCGAACCCT
>NZ_JAFMPX010000088.1 GCF_017353415.1 Arthrobacter sp. E3 | reverse complement strand
CACTCATTTTTCGAGAGAACCATGAAAACCAACACCACAACAAAGCAGTGTCAGATCCAGGTTCAAACATACTCAAAAGAAATTGCTTTCTCTATAAAGATGCTCGCGTTCACTATGTAGTTCTCAAACAACAACCCCACCACACACCAACCCAGCAACAGCACCAACCCCCACAACCCCACCCCACAAAAAACAGGGACAAGACCACGAAAACCAGCACCACCAACAAGGACGGTCATGTGTAGGAAAACCAGGACCAACACCAACCCCCCACACCCCGTCACAGAGACAGGACGAAAAGGGGGGCCGTTTGTTGTTCCAGGACCCAATAGCGTGCCAAACGCATAACAACCACACACCCGAACAACCCTGCACGGCTCTTTCCCCACGAACCCCAAAAGATTCGTTGTACTCAAGCCAGGTCGCCAGATATCGATCATCGACTATTTTATTGATATTCCACCCTTGAGCAACTCGCCCAGAAACATGCGTCCTGGCAACGAGTCTTTACTCCTCACACCACCAAGTGATCACCATGCGGTGATTGTTGTGGTGTTTGGTGCTCCTTAGAAAGGAGGTGATCCAGCCGCACCTTCCGGTACGGCTACCTTGTTACGACTTAGTCCCAATCGCCAGTCCCACCTTCGACCACTCCCTCCCTTACGGGTTGGGCCATGGGCTTCGGGTGTTACCAACTTTCGTGACTTGACGGGCGGTGTGTACAAGGCCCGGGAACGTATTCACCGCAGCGTTGCTGATCTGCGATTACTAGCGACTCCGACTTCATGGGGTCGAGTTGCAGACCCCAATCCGAACTGAGACCGGCTTTTTGGGATTAGCTCCACCTCACAGTATCGCAACCCATTGTACCGGCCATTGTAGCATGCGTGAAGCCCAAGACATAAGGGGCATGATGATTTGACGTCGTCCTCACCTTCCTCCGAGTTGACCCCGGCAGTCTCCTATGAGTCCCCACCAC
>NZ_JAFMPX010000087.1 GCF_017353415.1 Arthrobacter sp. E3 | reverse complement strand
TCGGATCCAAACCCTCCAACATCTCCGCCGAGCCCGGCCACGGAATCCGCACCCCGCCAACCACCCGAGCCCGCCGCTCCTGCCCGGGCACCTCACCCCACACAGATCCCCACCCCGGCTCACCGCCACCTGGTTCCGCACCGCACCCCGGCTCACCGCCACCTGGTTCCGCACCGCAGCCCGGCTCACCGCCACCTGGTTCCGCACCGCAGCCCGGCTCACCGCCACTTGCCTCACCGCCTGGATCCGCCGGGCCAGCTCCTGAACCCGGCCCCGGGTCAGGTCCTGATGCCCGTTCCGAGTCCGGGCCTGGCTGCGCCACCCACCCAGATCCTGATGCCCCTAGCGCCTCTTCTCGTCCTGCTTGCCCCCTTGGCCCTGTTTGCCTTCCACGGTCCTGCGCTGCGGTGTCTCGTTGTCCAGCTGCCGTGGTGGTGGTATTGAGCATCCCCATCAATCCATGCAACTGCTCGAACAAGGAATCCTGCCCACCACTAGAACCAGCACCATCACCAGCACTGCCGCACTCGTCGGCTGTTCCAGCTTTTCCAGCTGTTCCAGCCGTTTGAGTTGTTCCAGTCGTTTGTGCCGTTCCGGTTGTTTCGTGGCTGCCAGTCGTGGTGGTGTTGATAGTGTCCACATCCGTGTGGTGGTTGGGGTTGGTGGCATGTCCAATGGCAGCCATGAGCTGTTCATGCTGGGCGATGGTCATATACCCGTCAAGATGAATCAGCCCGCGCCGGGGCTTACGGAAGAACAACCCCTGCTTCGCAACCAGATCCGAGTGGCTGGGCTTTTGCCCGTCAGGATCCAAATGACTCATAATCCGGTTACCAATACGACGCAAACAATCCGGGCCCTCCCCCAGCCCAGCCTCGACCAACACGGATTGAACCTCCGCCAAACACTCCTGATCAATCCTGCCGTTATCAGCCAAACGGGCCGCCTCATCCACAAACCCGGCAACCAGCAGCCCCTGCTCCT
>NZ_JAFMPX010000086.1 GCF_017353415.1 Arthrobacter sp. E3 | reverse complement strand
GGACGTTGGGGAAGATCGGCAACTGCCAGATCGCTGTGTCCCTGCACGCTGCCACCGATGCGGCATCCTGTCCGTTGAACTGGCGCCTGTACCTCCCCGAGTCCTGGGATGACACCTGTGCGGACACGAACGAGGACGCTGCCGTAACCGCTGCGCGCCGGGCCCGGGCCGGGATACCGGAGACTGTCCGACACCGCACCAAATGGTCCCAATCCTTGGAAATGATCGATGAACTCGCCTCCTGGGGACACCGGCCTCCGGCCGTTGTCGCCGATGCCGGTTACGGGGACACCACCGCCTTCCGGCTGGGCCTGTCCGAACGTGGCATCAACTACGTAGTGGCGGTAACCTTCACCACCACCGCGCACCTGGCCACCGCGGTTCCAGAGCCGCCGGAGTACTCCGGACGAGGGCCCCGCGGGCTTCCCCGGTATCCGGAAGCGGCACCGTCCCTGAAGGCCCTGGCCCTGGCGGTAGGGCGCAAAGAACTGCACCAGGTGACCTGGCGCCACGGCACCAAAACCGGGCCTGGCAACAGAACCGCAGCGATGAAATCACGCTTCCTGGCCATCCGCATCCGCCCCGCCAACCGCGACATCGCGCCCAATGAGGACCATTCCCTGCCCGAGGCGTGGATGCTGGCCGAATGGCCCGTGCACGAGCCGGCACCGACCGATTACTGGATCAGCGACCTGCCCGCCGACACGCCCCTGAAAACCCTCGTCAGGCTCGCCAAGATGCGCTGGCGGATCGAGCACGACTACCGGGAACTCAAGACCGGGCTCGGACTGGACCACTTCGAAGGAAGGTCCTTCAACGGCTTCCACCGCCACCTCACCCTCGTCACCGCGGCCCAACTCTTCATCACCAGAAAGCGGCTCACCACCCCAAAAGTTCAAGCGGTGGACACAGTCTTTACGGCGTCCTAAAAGCCCTCCAGGAAATCATCATCGGCATGCTCGACCGCTGTCCCGCCTGCCAACGGCCACCCCCAACCTAACAAAGTACTACTAG
>NZ_JAFMPX010000085.1 GCF_017353415.1 Arthrobacter sp. E3 | reverse complement strand
CCTGAACGCTGCAGGGGTGGTATTCACCGCCAGCCACAACCCTTCCGAGTACAACGGCATGAAGATGACCCGTGCCGGCGCTGTTCCGCTGTCCTCCGAAACCGGTTTGATTCAGATCCGCGACCTGGCCCAAACCTACCTGGCAGACGGTATTCCGGTTGGCACCACAGGAGAGATCGGTGAAGCAGACGTCCTGAAGGACTACGCACACTACCTGCGCAATCTTGTTGACCTCTCCAGCTCGCGCCCGCTGAAAGTCGTTGTCGACGCCGGCAACGGCATGGCGGGCATGACCACTCCAGCGGTGCTGGGCGATACACTCCTGCCAGGCCTGCCGTTTGAGATTGTGCCGCTGTACTTTGAGCTTGACGGCACCTTCCCCAATCACCCTGCCAACCCGCTCGAGCCGGCGAACCTGCGTGACTTGCAGGCCGCCGTCGTCAAGCACCGGGCAGACATCGGCCTGGCATTCGACGGCGATGCAGACCGTTGCTTCGTGATCGATGAAAAGGGCGACCCGCTCTCGCCGTCGGCCGTCACGGCACTGGTTGCGCGGCGTGAAATTGCCCGGGTCCAGGCCCTCGGCGAGGAACACCCCACCGTCATTCACAACCTCATCACCTCCCGCGCCGTACCTGAACTGATCGCCCACGACGGCGGCCGTGCCGTGCGCACGCGCGTGGGCCACTCTTTCATCAAGGCCACCATGGCAGCCGAAGGCGCCGTCTTTGGCGGGGAACACTCGGCCCACTACTACTTCCGCGACTTCTTCAACGCAGACACCGGCATGCTCGCCGCCATGCACGTTCTGGCTGCCTTGGGCGAGCAGGACGGCACACTTTCCGATCTCGGCCGCGAATACGAGCCCTACGTCTCCAGCGGGGAGATCAACTCCCAACTGGCTAACGTCCCGGCCGCCGTGGAAAGGGTCCGCGCCGCCTACACGCGCGAGGACGTCATCATCGACGAACTCGACGGCATCACGTTCACAGCCAAGGACGGTTCCTGGTGGTTCAACCTGCGCGCCTCCAACACCGAACCGTTCCTTCGCCTGAACGCCGAAGCCCTGGACATCGTCACCATGGCAGATGTCCGCGACCACGTCCTTGAACTCGTGCGCAGATAACAGCCC
>NZ_JAFMPX010000084.1 GCF_017353415.1 Arthrobacter sp. E3 | reverse complement strand
ACACAACCACCAGAAAAACAACCAAAACAACAGCCATCAATCCCGCTAAACCCGCCGCCCCTCATCAGGACAACTCGATAAACAATACACACCAAAACAACAACACCCAAATCCACAACCCCCACCAGAAGGCCCTACCGCCGGCCACGACAGATCCTCCCAGCGAAGCCCACTCGCCGTCACTGGAGCAAATGGTCCTGTAATCGCCGTGATTCCGGGGAAGTCAAAGAAGCCGCTTCCTGATCAACTCCCCAGGTCGTACCGCAGAACGCAACACGGTAGTGGGTCACCTCACGTTTCACCGCCCCCCAGAAGCGACCAAAAGAGCCATCCATGGGGCTCCGAACGGGACTGCAGCAGTGCCGTCCTACCCACTATCGACCCCACCAAGTATTGACCCCACCAAGGCTCTCATTGAGCGCTGACACTAACACCGGCTACGCACGGCCCTTCCAGAACCAGCAGCTACACGAGCTTGTGCGAAGAATCGCACAGGACGATGCCGGGCACGCCCAGGCTCACCCATACCAAGGAGCTACAACCAGAGAAAGCCAGCACCTGGATCTTCCAAAACGTTCGCTACGGCCAACACCAGAGCCAGAACACCACCTACCATCAGCCGCACACAACAAGAACGCTGCAATGGCCGGCAGTAGAGGGCGGGGTGTCAAGGCAAACACGACGAACACTGGCACCGCTCCAGCCTGCCACAGAGGGACACGGCCAGCACGCCCAGCGCAGATGTCAGTGAGGTCCTGAATCCGCCCGTTCCACCCCCCCCTACGATCATCGCCGTGCTGCGGCCCGTCCCGACTGAGCCAGGACGCCAGTGCCTGCCATGGCAGACAGGACTCGACAGCTTCCAGCAACCACGCCGGCCGTGTGTTCATAGAGAGCCCCAGCAGGCCAGCCCGAGCGGTGCGGCCAGCCCAAGGAACCCGTCAACCCAAGGAACCCGTCAACTCAAGGAACCCGTCAGCTCAAGGAAGATGGCCGGCTCGAGGAACCCGTCAGCTCAAGGAACATGGCCGGCTAGTGCATCGTGGTTCTTCTGCGGAATACCGGGATGGAGGAACTCGAGAAGGTTTGTGGTGTGGTGGTTTAAATGCAGGGAGGCCCCGCACCGTGTGGTGTGGGGCCTCGACCTGTTTTTGGTGTTGTCCGGCGGTGTCCTACTCTCCCACATCCTCTCGAATGCAGTACCATCGGCGCTGTGGGTCTTAGCT
>NZ_JAFMPX010000083.1 GCF_017353415.1 Arthrobacter sp. E3 | reverse complement strand
CTAGTAGAGCGTCGGTTCTAATATTCTGCTGAGATAGTGTATGAAGGATGTGGGCGGATCTTCCCCGGCTCCCCGCCCGGAAAGAGGCTCCGTGAAGGCTAGGACACGCACCCGCCCCGTCAGGCTCAGTCCCGCGGACAGGAAGGCGCTGGTCCTGCTGACCCGCACGGGGTCCCATCCGGCCCAGGAGGTCCGCAGGGCACGGATCCTGCTCGAACTCGATGAGAACGACCGCGACCGGCACGGTCCTGTTCCCACGAACGCCGCCATCGCCGGGCGTGCCGGGGTCTGTGTCGACACGATCGTGAAGGTAACCAGGGCCTACAGTGAGCACGCCGGAGACGTGCAGGTGACGATCCGGCGCAAGAAGAGGCTCACCCCGCCGGTGGAATCCGTCGTCACCGGTGAGGTCGAGGCCCGCATTCTCGCCCTGGCGTGCTCGCAGCCCCCGGAAGGCTATGACCGGTGGAGCCTGCGCCTGCTGGAGAAACACATCGTGCTTGTCGATGACATCCCGGACCTTGACCACTCAACCATCGGCAAGGTCTTAAAAAAACGAAACTTCGCCCTCACCTGAAGCAGTGCTGGACGATCCCGCCGAAAGGGAACGGGGAGTTCCTCGCCCGAATGGAAGACGTCCTGGATGTCTACCACCGCCCCTATGACCCTGCCCGTCCGGTGGTGTGCATGGATGAGAAACCGTACCAGCTCCTGGCCCATGCCCGGGAACCGATCCCGGCCGCCCCGGGGCGGGACCGGAAGGAAGACAGCGAGTACGTCCGCCATGGCACGTGCGCGATCTTCGTCTGGGTCGAGCCGTTGGCTGGACACCGGCGCGTGGTCGCCCGCCAGCGGCGGACTCGGGTGGATTGGGCGCACGAAGTCGAGCGCCTGCTCACGGTGGACTACCCCGAGGCCGAGACCGTCGTGCTGGTGATGGACAACCTCAACACCCACACGCTCGGTTCCCTGTACGAGGCCTTCGACCCGGCCAAGGCGCACCGCTTGGCCCAACGCCTCGAGCTCCACTACACACCAAAGCACGGGTCCTGGCTGAATATCGCCGAAATCGAGCTCTCGGCCCTGACCAGGCAGTGCCTGGACCGGCGGATCGATGACCTGGGCGTGCTGAACACCGAACTAACCGCCTGGCAGGAAGCAACGAACACAGACCAGCGGCAGGTCAACTGGCAGTTCACGACCGCAGACGCCCGCATCAAGCTGCGCCACCTTTACCCCGAGCATTCAGAAGGAAATTAGAAGCGACGCTCTACTAG
>NZ_JAFMPX010000082.1 GCF_017353415.1 Arthrobacter sp. E3 | reverse complement strand
CTGGTGGTTCAACCTGCGCGCCTCCAACACCGAACCGTTCCTTCGCCTGAACGCCGAAGCCCTGGACATCGTCACCATGGCAGATGTCCGCGACCACGTCCTTGAACTCGTGCGCAGATAACAGCCCCGTGCGTACGGAAACTTTTTGAGTAGTACTCCGTATTATACCGACAATCATAGTATGGATACAGGTCATCGACGAGACTCATCTAAAGTGCTCGCGAAAAGGGGTGCGTGCCTCATTTGAGAAGTGCTCGCGAAATCTCTGGTGCATGTTCGGGTGCTTTGGTGTGCTGGAGGGATGGACTATGGGATGTCGTTGTCGGCGCGCAGGGAAATCACGAAGAAGGAAGCCGGGGAGTATTCTCGGGCTTCGAAGAAGGCCAAGGGTGAGATCCTTGACCGGTTAGTCATTGAGATCGGGTGGTCACGGGCTAATGCCCGCCGGCAGCTCGGCAAGGCCTTTAAGCGGCGTGGGCCGGCCCGGACCGTGGCCCGCAGGCCGAGGCCGCCAACGTATGGCTATGACACGGTAAAGGTTCTGCAGCAGGTTTGGGTCGTTGCGGGGCAGCCCTGTGGCAAGTATCTGGCCGCGGTCATGGGTGCCACGCTGGCCAACATGGAAGCGCACATAGGTTCCGGTGCGTTCGGGCGGGTCCGCTCCCGGTACAGCCCTGAGGCTCGGGCCCAGTTGCTGGCGATGAGTGCGGCCACGATCGACCGGCTGCTGGCACCTTTCAAACTCTCGATGTACCCGGATGGGAAATCAACGACCCGGTCCCGACGGAACCAGTACACCGAGGTCATTCCGATCATGTCCCGGATCCCGGCCATTGACTGGCAGCCAGGTATGGTCGCTATCGATACGGTCGCTCACTGCGGCAACAGCGCCAAGGGCCAGTACGCATTCACACTGACCGTCACCGATCCTTTCACCGGGTGGACGATCAACCGGGCGATCAAGAACAAAGCCGCTAAATGGATCGTCGCGGCAATGGAAGAAATCCAGAACGAATTCCCATACCCTATCGATCATGTTCATAGCGATTAAGCCGAGAAAAACGCTAAGCCGAGAGAGATCGGCTTTGGCCCGGAGTTCCGGCGTTCTTGGAATCTTTCCTCGGCTTAGGGTTCGCGATGTAATAACTTATGGTTTTGGTTAGTTTCCCGTTAAACTTGTGCCATGGTTGACCTCACTCAGCATGCTGAATCCACAGCCCGTAGATATGCGGCCCTCCGGACTCACCTGAACGAGCGCCAACGCCGCCTCTTTTTGGGTGTCGAGGCAATAGATCTGGGCCGCGGCGGGATGAAGGCGATCGCGCA
>NZ_JAFMPX010000081.1 GCF_017353415.1 Arthrobacter sp. E3 | reverse complement strand
CGAAGGCGAAGGGTCAGCCGCCCTATGACCCGCGGTTGATGTTGCGGATCGTGTTGTACGGGTATTGCGTCGGGGTCCGTTCCTCCCGGGAGCTGGAGCGGGCGTGTACTGATGTGGTGGCTTTTCGGTGGTTGGCTGCCCAGCAAGCCCCGGACTTCCGCTCGATCGGTCGTTTCCGTGAACGCCACCTGGCTGCGTTGGCGAACGTGTTCCTCCAAGCCCTGCAACTGTGCCAGGCCGCGGGCATGGTCTCGTTGGGCAAGGTCGCCCTGGACGGGACGAAAGTGCGGGCGAACACGTCCCGGCACAAGGCCATGTCCTATGCCCGACTCACCGAGAAACAGAAGGTCCTGGCTGAGGAGATCAGTGCGTTGATGGAAGAAGCGAAAACCGTTGACGCCGATGAAGACGCCCTCTTCGGGCCCGGCAAGCGTGGGGACGAGCTGCCGGCCGAATTGGCGAACCGTCAGGCACGGGCGGAAGCGATGGCGGTGGCACGTGCCTCGATCGAGGAAGAAGCCGCGGACAAGGCCCGCCACATAGCTCAGGAGAAAGCCCGTTCCCGTGGCGGGGATGATGATGACATCACCGGTGCCGGCGACACAGCAGCTGCGGCGGCCGTGCCGAAACCGACCGCGCAACGGAACTTCACGGACCCGGACGCCAGGATCATGAAGACCGCTGACGGGTCCTACCATTACTGCTACAACGCCCAGGCCGTGGTCGATGCCGAGCACCAGGTCATTATCGCCACCGTGCTGAACAATGCTCCCACCGATATCCAACAGCTGATCCCCATGATCGAACACACCACCGCGACGGTGGGTGCGGTCCCTGTGACGTGGAGTGCCGATGCCGGGTACTGCTCAGCGGCGAATCTTGAACACATCAAGGACATCGAAGCTGCCCACAAGACAGGGTTTTTCATCTCCACCCGGCGCATGAAACACAGTGCCCCGATCCCGGAAACACCCCGGGGCAGGATCCCGGCCAAAGCAACCCTGAGCGAACGCATGGCCCGGCGATTGAAGACGAAGCAAGGGAGGGAGGTATACGCCCGGCGTAAGGTCATCGTGGAACCAGTCTTCGGGCAAATCCACACCCGCCAAGGCAAACACCTCCTGCTACGCGGCATGGGCAAAGCCGCACATGAATGGGAGTTCCTCGCAGCGTGCCACAACCTGCTCAAACTCCACAGCCACCGCACCAACCCGGCAATCTAAAGAACAAGGCAGGGGCCAAAAGGTCCCCGCCATGGTCGTCCTGAAGACGTTCAGAACGACCATGACGGTTCGAGGCCATGAAAAGGACTGTCAAGCACTCCACGGATCA
>NZ_JAFMPX010000080.1 GCF_017353415.1 Arthrobacter sp. E3 | reverse complement strand
GAGCCAGCCATGTCATCAATTACGAAGGGTTATACAAGGGATGAGATTCGTGGGTTGGTCCATGAATATTATTTGCAGCCTCATGGAACGAGGAAGGCTTGGCTTGATTCCAAGTCTTTGACGGTGTGGACATTTCGACAGTGGCGCACGATGGTGTTCGAGGGCGACCTCGACCGGAACCTCGTTCCAAGAGACGATGGGGACATGACACGTAAGAATGGCCAGTGGTCCGCGTTTGAAAGAATGCGAGCCCGGGAAGCCGCCGAACACCAGTCCAAAGTTGCTGACCTCCAGAAGCGTATTGTTGAGCTTGAAGGTACGAATTCGGCCCTGGGAAAAGCTATCGGGCTCTTGCACGAGTTGAGCGTGCCCGAGCCCGATACAACCCAGACGAGCGAACAACCCGGTTCATTGCCACGGAAAACGACCTTGTCAGAGAGCTGAAGGCATTCACCGGCTCCCAGCGGGAAGCTCTCGAAATTGCGGGCGTTTCCCGGGGGACTTGGCAGTACCGGATGAAGCCACGCCATGGCGTGCAGGACCCCCTTCACCAGTCAGAACGGGCCTATGAGAGCAGGATCAGTGATGCCGACCGTGAACGGATCTGCGGTCACATCCTGGCCAGCTGGGCAGGTGGGAACTCCGTTGATCACGCCTTCGCCTCCTTTTGGGACACCGGGGAGGTGCTCGCATCCCGGCGCACCTGGTGGCGGATCGCAGCCGAGATGGAAGACCAGGACCTGCGCCCCCAAGTGCCCAAGAAACGCGGCGGCCGCAAACGCGGTACCTCTGAGATGCCGGTGCTGAAAGCTACATGCCCGGGGCAGGTATGGTCCTGGGACATCACCGACATCTACTCCAAATGGCGGGGCATTGTCTTCAAGGTCTACTCCATCACGGACATCTACTCCCGTGAGATCGTCGGTTGGCGGGTGGAAGAACGAGAAGTCGACGTGCTTGCCGCGGACATGTTTGAAACCGCCATAGCCCGGCATGGTGCCCCAGCCATCGTGCATGCTGACTCTGGGGCGGCCATGAAGTCACACGCGCTCCGTGACGCCCTTACCGCCCACGGGGTGGAAATCACCCACAACCGCCCCTACGTATCTAACGACAACCCATTTTCTGAGTCGGCGTTCAAGACCATGAAATACCGGCCGAACTACCCCCGGGTATTCAACGATCTCGAGGCTGCCAGGGACTACCTCCACAGCTACGCTACCTGGTACAGCACTGAACATAAACACTCAGGAATTGCGCTCTTCTCACCCGCACAAGTCCACGACGGGTCATGGAAAGACCTCTGGGAAAAACGCGATAAAGCCCACCAGGAGTATTACCAGAAACACCCCGAAAGATTCCGCCGGCCACCCACCACACCAGCCCCCGCCAAACACGTCGGCATCAACCTACCCAAACCACAAACACCACAAAAACTAGCCAAGTGACTCAACACAGCTTGACAATTTTCG
>NZ_JAFMPX010000007.1 GCF_017353415.1 Arthrobacter sp. E3 | reverse complement strand
CCCCACAAACCTTTGGGGGGGGCCCCCACAACCGTGGTGGCTGTGTGATTTGCTACGCTGACAACGGTGAGTTGCAGCACAGCCTGCAATGCTGCCTCACCACATGGGGGACTAGCCTGGATTCACACGGGGCAGGTTCTCTCAGCTTTGCGGCCGCACCGCCACCGTGGTGCAGCCGTCACGACATTTTCGTCAAAACAGGAGTGAAATGTTTTCCAAGATTCTGGTAGCCAACCGCGGCGAAATCGCCATCCGCGCCTTTCGTGCCAGCTACGAGCTGGGCGCCAAGACGGTTGCGGTGTTCCCGTATGAGGACCGAACCTCGACGCACCGCCAAAAGGCGGACGAGGCTTACCTGATCGGGGAGGAAGGGCACCCCGTCCGCGCCTACCTTGACGTGGCGGAGATTATCCGTGTCGCCAAGGAATCAGGGGCGGACGCTATCTACCCCGGCTACGGTTTCCTCTCGGAAAACCCGGAACTGGCGGCAGCCGCCAGGGACGCTGGCATCACGTTTGTGGGCCCCCCGGCCGAAGTACTGGAATTGACCGGCAACAAGGTCCACGCCATTGAGGCCGCCCGCAAGGCGGGCATCCCTGTTTTGAAATCCAGCGAACCCAGTGACGATCTTGACTACCTGCTCAGTGCGGCTGCAGATATTGGCTACCCCATCTTTGCGAAGGCTGTTGCAGGCGGCGGCGGTCGCGGCATGCGCCGGGTGGAAAAGGCCGAGGATCTCGAAGACGCCCTGCGCGCTGCCATGCGCGAGGCTGATGCAGCATTCGGTGACGCCACCATGTTCCTGGAACAAGCCGTGTTGCGTCCGCGCCACATTGAAGTGCAGATCCTCGCGGACGGCGAAGGCAACGTCATCCACCTGTTCGAGCGCGACTGCTCGCTGCAGCGACGCCACCAAAAGGTCATCGAGATCGCCCCGGCGCCAAACCTTGACGAGAACATTCGCAAGGCCCTCCACGGCGACGCCGTCAAGTTTGCCAAGGCCATGGGCTACGTGAACGCCGGAACCGTGGAGTTCCTCGTGGACACCGTCGGTGAGCGCGCCGGCCAGCACGTGTTCATTGAAATGAACCCGCGCATCCAGGTGGAGCACACGGTCACGGAGGAGATCACCGACGTCGACCTTGTCCAGGCACAGATGCGCATCGCCGCAGGTGAAACCCTGGCAGACCTTGGCTTGAGCCAGGACAGCGTCCACGTCAAGGGTGCCGCCCTGCAGTGCCGCATCACCACCGAGGACCCCGCCAACGGCTTCCGCCCCGACGTCGGAACCATCACCACGTACCGGTCAGCTGGCGGTGCGGGCATCAGGCTCGACGGCGGCACCATATACACGGGCGCTGTCATCAGCCCGCACTTTGACTCCATGCTCGTGAAGCTCACGTGCCGCGGCCGCGACTACAAAACCGCCGTGGGCCGTGCCCGCCGTGCCCTTGCGGAGTTCCGCATCCGCGGAGTCTCCACGAACATCGCCTTCCTGCAGGCAGTGCTGGAAGACCCAGCGTTCAACGCCGGTGACGTGGCAACGTCGTTCATCGACGAGCGCCCCGAACTGCTCGAATACCGCGGTTCCTCGGACCGTGGCACGAAGCTGCTGACCTGGCTTGCCGACGTCACAGTGAATAAGCCGCACGGCGAACTGAACGCGCTGGCGGACCCGGCCAGCAAGCTGCCTGAAGTTGATCCGACCACGGCCCCCACCGGAACGCGCCAACAGCTGGCAGAACTGGGCCCGGAAGGCTTCGCCGCAGCTCTGCGTAGGCAAACTGCCGTAGCCGTCACCGACACAACTTTCCGCGACGCCCACCAGTCCCTGCTGGCCACCCGAGTCCGCACCCGGGACCTTGCCGCTGCCGGTCCGGCTGTCTCCGTGCTGACGCCGCAGCTGTTCTCCGTTGAGGCGTGGGGCGGGGCCACCTATGACGTCTCGCTGCGCTTCCTGGGCGAGGACCCCTGGCAGCGTCTGGCCACCTTGCGCGAAGCCCTTCCGAACGTCTGCCTGCAGATGCTGCTGCGCGGACGGAACACGGTGGGTTACACGCCGTACCCGGCAGAGGTGACCGACGCGTTCGTGAAGGAGGCTGCGGCCAGCGGAATCGACATTTTCCGCATCTTTGACGCACTCAACGACGTGGATCAGATGGTGCCTGCCATCCAAGCTGTGCGCGCCACGGGCACCGCAGTTGCCGAAGTGGCCCTGTGCTACACCGGGGATCTCCTTGACCCGGCGGAAACCATCTACACCCTCGACTACTACATGGCCTTGGCACAGCGCATTGTCGACGCCGGTGCGCACATCCTGGCCATCAAGGACATGGCCGGCGTGTTGCGCCCAGCTGCAGCTGCGAAGCTGGTCACGGCTTTGCGCGAACGCTTTGAGCTGCCGGTGCACCTGCACACCCATGACACGGCCGGTGGCCAGCTCGCCACGCTGATGGCTGCCATCAATGCAGGGGTCGACGCCGTTGACGTCGCCTCCGCCGCCTTGGCCGGCACCACCAGCCAGCCCTCGGCTTCAGCCCTAGTTGCCGCGTTGGCGCACACCGAGCGGGACACGGGCATCGACCTGGCCGCCATCAGCTCCCTTGAGCCTTACTGGGAAGCTGTACGCCGCCTGTACTCACCGTTTGAATCAGGTCTGAGCGCACCCACCGGCCGCGTCTACCTGCATGAAATCCCCGGTGGTCAGCTCTCCAACTTGCGCCAGCAGGCCATTGCACTGGGCCTCGGGGAGCGCTTCGAGGAAATCGAGGACATGTACACCGCTGCGGACCGGATCCTGGGGCACCTGGTGAAGGTCACGCCGTCGTCCAAGGTGGTGGGGGATCTGGCCCTGCACCTGGTGGGCATCAAGGCCGACCCGGCCGACTTTGAGGCGAACCCGCAAAACTACGACATCCCCGACTCCGTCATCGGCTTCCTCGGCGGCGAGCTGGGTACCCCGCCCGGCGGCTGGCCGGAGCCGTTCCGCACGAAGGCGCTGCAGGGGCGCACCGTCGTTAAACGGGTGGGCACACTCAGCACAGAGGACAGTGCGGAACTGGCCGGGGATAGCGAAACCCGCCGCGCAGCCCTGAACCGGCTGCTGTTCGCAGGGCCCACGAAGGACTTCCAGACTGTACGCGACACGTACGGCGACGTCTCCGTCCTTGACACACGCGACTACTTGTTCGGCCTGCGCCGCGGCGTGGAGCACGTCATTGCTTTGGACAAGGGTGTACGCCTGATCGCGGTCCTGGAGACCGTCTCCGAGGCCGATGAAAAGGGCATGCGCACCGTCGTGTGCAAGCTCAACGGCCAGAGCCGCCCCGTGACAGTGCGCGACCGCGGCATTGAAAGCACCGTCAAGGCCGCTGAGCAGGCCGATGCGAACGTACCGGGCCAGGTCGCAGCACCGTTCGCCGGTGCCGTTAGTGTCAAGGTGGAGGTGGGTGACGTCGTCGAGGCAGGGTCCACCATCGCCACGATTGAGGCCATGAAGATGGAGGCGTCAATTACGACGCCGGTGGGCGGCACCGTCTCCCGCCTCGCCGTTTCCGGTGTGGCCCAGGTGCAAGGCGGGGACCTGCTGGTGGTCATCAGCTAGTCCAGACGGCTGCGGGGGCTGTTGTGGTGATCGGAGGCTGCTATAGCAGCCTCCGATCACCACAACAGCCCCCGCGCTTTGTTAGACCGGCTTTTTGCTCAGGTAGATCTCTTCAACCACGGAGTCATAGTCCTTCATGACCTGGGCCCGCTTGACCTTCAGGGACGGGGTCAGATGGCCGGAGGACTCGGTGAAGTCGCTGTCCACGATCCTGAACTGCTTGATGGCCTCGGCGTGTGAAACGGAAGAGTTGGCGCGGTTTACTGCTGCCTGGACGGCCGCAATGACGTTCGGGTGCTCGGCGGCCTCCGCGACGGTGATGCCTGCGGGCAGGCCGTGCTGCTTGCCCCACTGTGGCAGTGCTTCCTCATCTATGGTGACCAGGGCGGCAATGAACGGGCGCTGCTCGCCAATGACCACGCATTGGGAAACGATGCTGTCGGCGCGGATCTGGTCCTCCAACAGGGCGGGGACCACATTCTTGCCGCTGGAGGTCACGATGATTTCCTTCTTGCGCCCGGTGATGGTCAGGAAGCCCTGGTCGTCGAGCTGGCCGATGTCCCCCGTGCGGAACCATCCGTCCACGAAGTTTTCCGCCGTCAGGTCGTCGCGGCCAAAGTAGCCCTTCATGACGCAGACGCCCTTGGCGAGGATTTCGCCGTCGTCCGCGATCTTCACGGCATTGCCGGGAAGCGGGGCCCCCACCGTGCCGATCTTGATCCGCTCGGGGCGGTTGACAGTGATCGGGGCCGTGGTTTCCGTCAGGCCGTAGCCCTCAAGGATCTGCAGTCCGATGCCCTGGTAGAAGTGGCCCAGACGCTCACCGAGTGGGCCGCCGCCGGATACCGCGTGGCGGACGTTGCCGCCCATGGCCGCGCGCAGCTTCGTGTAGACAAGCTTGTCAAAGAGGGTGTGCTTGAGCTTGAGCACCAGCCCTGCGCCGCCGTCCTGCTGCGCGCGGGAGTATGCGATGGCGGTTTTGGCGGCGGCAGCAAAGATCTTTCCCTTGCCTTCGCCCTCGGCCTTGAGGGAGGCGGAGTTGTACACCTTTTCAAAGACGCGAGGCACGGCCAGGATGAAGGTTGGCTTGAAGCTCTGCAGGTCCTCCAGCAGGTGCTTGATGTCCGGTGTGTGGCCCACCTTGGCGCCGCCGGCCACTGCCAGCACGGAGATGTACCTGGCAAAGACGTGGGCCAGTGGAAGGAACATCACGGTTTGTGAGCCTGGTGTCACCACGGTGGAGGCCAGTACGGACAGTGCGTTTTCGCTTAGTTCCACAAAGTTCTTGTGGGTCAGCATGCAGCCCTTGGGGCGCCCGGTGGTGCCGGAAGTGTAGATGATGGTGGCGGTGTCTTCCAGGCCGTTGGCGGCCCGTGCGGCTTCCAACGCTTCGTCACTGACTTCGCGGCCTGCTTCGCGGAGCACATCGAGGCCGTCTCCTTCGAGCTGCCAGACGTGGGTCAGTGCGCTCAAGTCCTCATTGTGGGCTGCCTGGCGGATGACATTTTCATGCGCGCCGGTTTCGGCAAAGATTGCCACGGCGGCAGAGTCGCCCAGATTCCAGGCCACCTGGGAGGGGGAGGAGGTTTCATAGATCGGAACGGAGACAGCCCCGGCAAACCAGATGGCAAAGTCCACCAGCGACCATTCGTAGCATGTGCGGGCCATGATGCCGACCCGGTCACCAACCTCGATCCCGGAGGCTATCAGGCCCTTTGCAAGCGCGCTTACATCAGCGAGAAACTCCTTGGCGGACACATCGACCCAGACGTTGTCTTCATTGCGCCGGGAGAAAAGTGCGGGGTTGCTGGGCAGTTTTGCCTGCCGCAGCACAAAATCCGTTGTGTTCATGGTGCTGGGGCTGACTACCTTGGCCGGAACGGAAATCTCTTGCACAATAGCTCCTTTGATATGTGGGCCGTCGATCGTGTTGCTTCACTCTATCGGCCATGGTTGCGATTCGCGCGAACCGTTATGTTACTCATGAGTAACTTTATGTTGTCCACCTCACACAATCAATATCAGTCCAGCAGTGCTGGCCGTGGAGTGGGCCATGGGCATGGATAGAATCAGAGGATGCTCCCGCCAGTCCTTGGATCCCTGCCCGTCCACCCAGTGCCTGCCCACCCCGAAGGAAGCCACCTCCCGTTGGTGTTGGGGATAGACGTTGGTGGCACCAAAGTGGCTGCCGGTGTGGTGGACGGTAATGGCGCCATCCTGGAAGTGATTCGGCGGGCCACACCGGGACGTGACGCACGCGCCGTCGAAGGTGTCATTGCGGAACTGGTCCAGGAGTTGGGTGCGCGGCACGAGATTTCCTCCGTTGGCATCGGCGCTGCAGGGTGGATGGATTTAGCTGGTGCTCGGGTGGTCTTCAGCCCGCACCTTGCCTGGCGCGATGAACCATTGCGGGAGAACCTGGAGAAGTTGCTCCACCGCCCCGTCCTTGTCACGAACGACGCCGATGCCGCCGCCTGGGCGGAAGCTCGCTTTGGTGCCGGGCGCGGATACAGCCGGCTGATCATGCTGACCTTGGGAACAGGCATTGGCGGGGCACTGGTCATCGATGGGGGGGTGGAGCGCGGCAGCTTTGGCATGGCAGGGGAATTTGGCCACCAGATCATCATGCCCGGCGGACACCGCTGCGAATGCGGGAACCGTGGCTGCTGGGAACAATACGCTTCAGGGAACGCGCTGGGGCGCGAAGGGCGTGAACTGGCCAAGAAGCACTCGCCCATGGCGGCGGGACTGCTGGCCGCTGTCAACGGCAAACACAAGGACATCACTGGAAGCGTGGTGACGGAACTCGCGTTGCAGGGCGAGGCCACGGCGCGCGAGCTGGTGGCAGAAGTGGGGGACTGGCTGGGGCTGGGCATCGCCAACCTGGCGGCTGCGCTTGACCCGGCACTATTCATTGTTGGCGGCGGGCTCAGTGCTGCCGGCGAGCTCATGCTTGAACCCGCGCGGAGGGCATTCTCCCGCAACCTGACCGGGCGCGGCTACCGTCAGGAGGCTGTCATCACAGTTGCACAGCTGGGCCCCATGGCCGGTCTCATTGGTGCCGCAGACCTGTCCCGCAGGTGAAGCCGAACGTGCCGTCTTAGCCGTGCCGTCTTAGACGACGGCGCCGTCGCCGCTGTCGTGATCGCGGTGGTTGGGCAGCCGGTACAGCAGGTAACCTGCGCCGGCAAAGAATGCCAAGATGACGCCAAAGACGAGCATCAGTGGAATTTGGCGCCAGAAAATTGCCGAGAAAACAAGGAACAGTGGACCGCCGACGGCGGCGATCCAGGACAACATGATAACCGGTTCGGTATTGCTCAAACTCGGCAGATCAGCCGGAACAAACGTGTCGTCGTCGTCCTCAACGCCGTAGTCGCGCGGCCCAAACGCTGCGGCAGCTCCGGCGTCGTACATGTCAGGGTGGTGATCTCCTGCAGCCGGTTCCTGCGGCACGGGGGCCGATTGGCGGGACCACACACCCAGCGGATCGAAGTCGGAAACACCTTTGCTGTCAGCGGTGTTATTGGTGCCACCAGCTCCTGCTGCGGTGCTCCCGTCCTTGAGCTCCTCATCCATAAAGGCATCCTCGGCTTGTTCCAGCCGTGCCACGAGATCACGCCAGACTGCCTCGTCATCGCCGCCCGTTTGCGGCATGCCCGCTCCGGGGTCAGAGTGCATGGTGGTTCCTTCGGAAGAAGTCGGCGGACTGGGAAAAGATCAAGGGAGCATCGTTGTCCATGGTGGCTACATGGTAGCTGTTTTCCAGTCTCACCACCTGGACGTCGCTGCTGCCAATGCGCTCCTTCAATATATCCATGCTGGTTTCCGGGACCACGTGGTCAACAGTGGAGCGAAACACCAGCGTGGGGGCTGTGACTTGTGGCAGGCGTGCGATGGTGTCTTCAAAAAGCTGTGACAGCTGGTGGACCGCAGCAACCGGTGTGCGGGCATAGGCATGTTCGCTAACGCCGGGCAGCTTGATGTCATTGCCAATGGCGGGGACGCTTTTCATGACGTGCTGCAACAGTCCCGAATATTTTGCCCTCTTGTCGGAAAACGTCAGCCCGGGGTTTACCAGCACAACACCGGCCACGGGGTGCAGAGCTGCCACGCGCAACGCCAAGGCCCCTCCCATGGACAAACCCGCCACGAACACCGTCTCGCAACGGCCTGCGAGTTCCAGATAAGCAGCCTCAAAGTCCCGGTACCAGTGCTCCCACGGTGTGCGGGAGAGATCTTGCCAACTCGTGCCGTGGCCGGCGAGCAGTGGCTGGTTGATGGCGAATCCGGCGTCGGCCAAAGACTCGCTCCAACCCTGCATGCTGACGGGAGAACCGGTGAAACCATGGCACACTGCTACACCAATGCTGGCAAGCTCCCCATGCCCCGGGGAACGGAACGATTGCACCATGGTGCTGGCCCCTTTCCTGTCCGGCAGCGGCGGCCGGAGAATTAGTGGACGTAGGAACGCGGCCGTGCTGCCGAGATTCCATGCCACGTTCACTAGACTACTGTTGATACGTCCACAGCGGGGGTACCGCAATGCACTCGGTTCGCTTGCAACCGGCAGCGCCACAGGAGGAATGCCACCGTGATCTATTGGGTATTGAAGAAGATATTTCTGGGCCCCGTACTAAAGGTGTTGTTCCGACCCTGGACGAAGGGCCTGGACAACCTTCCCGTTGATGGCCCGGCTGTGCTGGCCAGCAACCATCTTTCCTTTTCGGACTCCATCTTCATGCCCCTGATGGTGCCCCGGCCCGTGGTATTTCTGGCGAAGAGTGACTACTTCACCGGCCGTGGCATCAAAGGCCGACTGACAGCAGCCTTCTTCAAGCTCACCAACCAGCTGCCCATGGACCGCTCTGGCGGGGCGGCCTCCGCCGGTTCACTGCAAACGGGTGTGGAAGTACTCAACGGCGGCGGACTGCTGGGCATCTACCCCGAGGGCACCCGCAGCCCCGACGGGCGGCTCTACCGTGGCAAGGTGGGCGTGGCCAAACTCGTCCTGACCGCCAATGTTCCCGTCATTCCGGTGGCGATGATCGGCACCGACAAGGTTCAGCCCATCGGCCGGCGCATCCCCACCATCCGCCGCTTGGGTGTGATCTTTGGCGAGCCCATGGACTTCAGCCGGTATCAGGGCATGGCGGATGACCGGTTCGTCCAACGCTCGGTGACGGATGAGATCATGTATGAGCTCATGCGCCTCTCCGGCCAGGAATACGTTGACTCCTACGCCTCCACGGTCAAGGACAAGATAGCCGCCGAGAAAACAGCCAAAACTGCGGTCAAGCCCACAGCGGCCAAGGATGCCGACTCCGCGACCGGCCAGGACGCCGCCACGGGCAAGGAATCCGCGAATGGCAAGAATGCCAGCGATGCAGTCCGGATCGAACCACCCGCCGGCATTGTGCCCGGAACCGTCACGATCGTCGGCGCCGCGAAAGATCAGCCAAAAGCCGCCCCTTCCCCTGCCCCGGCCGCTCCTCAGACTCCTGCCGGGAGCGCGGCTGAAATTCCTGCCAAGACCACAGCTCAGGCTCCCGGGACGGAAGACGGCGGCGCCCAGCAATAGCCTCTCCGTCGGCAGGTGACACTGTGGCCATCTCAAGAAACGGACGGTTTAGTGGGGGACGCGTTTCAGGGATAGGGTTAAGGGGTGACTGATCTAACTTCCACTGCACCTTTTGCACCCGCGACCGGTTCCTCCGTCCCCGGTGCCGCAACCTACCCTGGTCTTGACGACTGGCGTGAGCTGCCCATCGCCCAACAGCCCACGTGGTCCGATTCCCCGGCGTTTGCCCCTGCGATTAAGGAACTGTCCACGCTTCCGCCGCTCGTCTTTGCCGGCGAAGTGGATGTGCTGCGTTCACGCCTGGCCCAGGCAGCTCAGGGTGAGGCGTTCCTGTTGCAGGGTGGCGATTGTGCCGAGACATTTGAAGCGGCCACAGCGGACAAGATCAGTGCCCGCGTGAAAACGATTTTGCAGATGGCCGTGGTGCTGACGTATGGCGCCCAACTTCCTGTCATCAAGATGGGCCGCATGGCCGGACAGTTCGCCAAGCCCCGCTCTTCCAACGATGAAACCCGCAATGGTGTCACGTTGCCCGCTTACCGTGGCGACATTGTCAACGGCTTTGACTTCACGCCGGAGTCCCGTCTCCACGACCCGAACCGCATGCTCAAGGCGTACCACACCTCCGCCTCGACGTTGAATTTGATCCGTGCCTTCACGCAGGGCGGTTTTGCCGATCTGCGCAGCGTGCATGAGTGGAACCGCGGCTTCACGTCCAACCCGGCCCACAGCCGCTACGAGCACCTCGCCAAGGAAATCGACAGCGCCATCAAGTTCATGGCCTCTTGCGGAGCGGACTTTGAAGCCCTCAAGACGGTGGAATTCTTTGCCAGCCACGAAGCACTGCTGCTTGACTACGAGCGCGCCCTGACACGCATTGATTCACGCACGGGCCTGCCCTATGACACCTCCGCCCACTTCCTGTGGATTGGTGAGCGCACCCGTGACCTGGAACAGGCACATGTGGACTTCCTCTCCCGGGTACGCAACCCGATTGGTGTGAAGCTTGGGCCCAGCACCAGCCCCGACGACGCACTGCGTCTGATCGAGAAGCTCGACCCCAACCGCGAGCCCGGTCGCCTGACATTCATCACCCGTATGGGCGCCACCAACATTCGCGAGAAGCTGCCGAACTTGGTGGAGAAGGTTACGGCGTCCGGCGCTCAGGTCCTGTGGGTCACGGACCCCATGCACGGCAACACCGTCACCTCACCCAACGGGTACAAGACGCGCAACTTTGACGACGTCATTGACGAGGTCCGCGGCTTCTTCGAAGTCCACCAGGCACAGGGCACGTTCCCCGGCGGCCTGCACGTGGAGATGACAGGCGACGACGTGGCCGAGTGCCTCGGCGGCGCCGACCCGATCGAACAGGAAGCATTCGTCAACGGCTACGAGTCCGTCTGTGATCCTCGCCTGAACCACAAGCAGTCACTGGAAATGGCGTTCCTCGTCTCCGAGGCACTGCGCAAGTCCAAGTAGGCAGCCCTTCGAATGGCCGCGGCCCCCACTCTTCTTGCAAAGGGCGGGGGCCGCTTTGTTAGACGACCTTCAACACGATCGTGGAGCCTTCGGGGGCCTGGCCGCCATCGGGCGTTTGGACGCGCACCGTGCCAAAGAAGCCGCCCAGAATGTTCTCGACCTTCACCTCAAAGCCAAGTCCTTCCAGCGCCTTGGTGGCCACGCCGACCTGCTTGCCCACGAAGCTGGGCACGTCGATCATCCGGGGGCCCTTCGACAAGGTCAGGGTGACGGTCTCCCCGGCCTTCAGGGTTCCAGCATCGGGGGACTGCGACACAACCGAGCCGGCTGGGACGGTGGTGCTGTTAACATTCTCCCGGGCAATCGCAGCCACGAGGCCCACCGCCTTCAGCGCTGCCCTGGCGTCGGCCTCGGACTTGCCTGCCACCGCCGGTACCGGGATCGGCTTCGGACCCAGTGAAACAGTCAAGTCCACTTTGGTGTTCCCACGGAATTCCTTGCCTGCCGGCGGATCCTGGCTCAGCACGACGCCGGCTGGAACTTTCTCGTCGTAGGTTTCGCTGACGCTTCCCACCACTTGGTGGCCGTCGGTGAGGCTCTGCTTCGCGTCCTCGAGCTGTTTGCCGGTGACGGATGGAACCGGGTACAGCACTGGGCCGCGGGAGACCCGCAGTGTGATGCCATTGAACTTGCGCACTGAAGAACCTGCGCCGGGGTCGGTTGCGACAATCAGGCCCGAGGCCACCGTCTCATCAAAGACTTCCGCTGTGGGGAAATGTTCAAAGCCGGCTGCGAGCATCATTTCTTCAGCTTGGGCCACTGACTTGTTGTGTACATCAGGAACCGTTGCCAAAGCGCCGGGCCCGAACCCCAGATACCAGCCGGCAGTGCCGGCAATGGCGCCTAAGAGCAGAACCAGCAGAATCCACACTAAAGCCCGTCGCCGCGGTTTTGCGGGGCCAAGAGACGTGCGTGGGGTGGCAGCAGCCTTGGCGCGCGCCTTCGTCTCTGCGGAGGCCTGGCGCTTCGTCAACGTCTGCGTGTTTGGGGCCACCGCGCCGTCGTGCTGGTCCGCAAAAGGGTCATCGGCGTATAGATTGCGGGAAGGCGGCAGCACAGAGGTGGGAAAGTTGGGTGCCTGCACCACCGCGGTGAGGTCTTGGGGATGTGCGAAGGGTGCAGGGACCACATCGGTGGCCTGCTGATGGGCTGCGTCAATTGCCACAGCCCTGGGCGCCCCGTCGAAGTCCAGCTCGGCAGCGGTCATGTTTGTCCGGATGTGGCGAAGCTCCTCCAACAGCGCCGTGCCATTGGACGGACGCTTGTCCGGCTCCTTCTCCGTCATCCAGCGGACCAGGTCATCCATGTCCGCTGGGAGCCCTGGAACAACCAAGGACGGGGATGGCACCTGGTCCTGTACATGGGACATGACCACAGCCACGGGAATGGTGCTGCGGAAGGGCTGCACCCCGGTGAGCAGCTCATACAGCATGATCCCAGCGGAGTAGATGTCACTACGCGCATCCCCACCGTGGCCCTGGGCGAGCTCCGGGGCGATGTAGGCGACCGTACCGAGTAAATTTCTGGTGTTGGTGGACGTGGTGACAGTCCGGGACAGTCCGAAGTCGCCAATCTTCACCCAGCCCTGGTGCGAAATCAGCACGTTTTCGGGTTTGACGTCCCGGTGTATCAGGCCCGCTTCGTGGGCGGCAGCCAAGCCTTCCACCACGGGTTCGAGAAGATCAAGGGCTTGCCGCGGACTCAGCGGGCCATCTTGGTTGATGACGTCGCGCAGCGTGTACCCATCAATAAATTCAAAGACCAGGTAGGCGTGCTGCGGGCCCACGCCGTGGTCGTGGATTTGGACCACGTGCGGGTGGGAAAGACTTGCGGCACTTTGGGCTTCCCGGCGCAGCCGCCCAATGAAATCTGCATCCGTGGCTAGGTGCGGGGGAAGGATCTTCAGCGCAATATTACGGTCGAGGCGAAGATCCTTCGCCAAATACACCGTAGACATGCCACCGTGCGCCACCTTGGACAGTACCAAGTAGCGTCCATCGACCGTTGAGCCGATCAAAGGGTCGGCGGATTCATCATGCACGCCTCCAGCTTATGTGAGCAGAAACGAAAAGGAACCGTCGGCAACACCGTGCCGGGGTTCCTTTTCGTTCAGGGCGAGCTTTCGCCTTGCCGCTTAGCGTAAATCCCTTTCCAGGCCTGAACCGGCGTCTGGTCCACCGCTCCTACGAATGTGGCGTCGATCAGGTTATTGTTGCGTGTCGTCACCCGGCGCTCCAACAGGCCCTGAAAAAACCAGGAACGAGGCCAATCGTGCCTTTGCAAATCATGAGGCCGCCGCCCCCAATTTAGACAACTGCAGGACTAGAATGGGGCCCTGTGGACCTTTCAATGGAGGTGTCGTGGCGCGATTGGGTATATTGGACCGCTTCAGGCCCGTGGGAACGCCCGGGCCAGCCGGACCAGTAGGGGTTCCGGCCACTGATGTTCAGGGACCGACTGCTGAATTGGTGCCGGTCTTCGCCGCACTTGATGCTGACGTGGAGGCTTGCGCAGTGATCGTGGAGGAAGCCCGGATCAAAGCTGCACGTGATGTAGCCGCTGCTCGCACCCATGCGGCGGCTGTCCTGGCGCGAGCCCGACTTGAGGCTGGTGCTGCACGGGCTGATGCAGCCGCAAGGGTTAGGCGAGACGCCGCGGAGCGGGACACACTGGCCATTGAGCAGGCACGCCGGGACGGCGCCGCAATTGAAGAGTCCGGCCTGGCCCGCATTCCTGCCTTCGTCGGCAAAATCATCGACACCATGCTCAGTTCACGGATTACTGGACAGAAATGAAAACAGACTGGGTTGCGTCTTCCGTGCGGGCCCGGGCCATGGCGCGACGCCGGCTAGGGGCCGGTGCGAGTCGCTCGATTGCCGCGGAACTTACTTTGGATGCCGCCCTGTCGTCACTGCAAGGGTCGAGCTACGCTGACTGGCTGGGCCATGCGTCAGGACTTGCCGAGGCCGAACGGGGAATTCAGGAGTCGGTGTTGTGGCAGGTGAGGGTGCTCGCCGGCTGGCTTCCTGCGTCGGGTACGGCGCTTGCACGGGTTGCGGCGGGGACTTTTGAAATCGAGAATATTGTAGCGTTGGCCCGCCAGCTCGAGGGCGGGCCAACTGCCCCGGCCCCCTACTACCTTGGTGCACTTGCGACAGCATGGCACAACGTCAGTGAGGCCGGTTCCAGCGAACAACTTACCGCAATCCTGCGCACCACGCCTTGGGGTGACGTCGGCGGCCTCGCCGCAGGCCCGTTGGGAGCAGCGCTGAGGGTGGCTTGGGCGCGGCGACTGCTGGCGCTGGCGCCCGCTGCACGGCCATGGTGCGGTGCCATGTGCGTCCTCACCGCGGCGCGGAGCCTGACGGTTGATGGCGCCACCGCGGCCCCGCCGCTCCTTCACCTGTTGCGCCCCGTTATTGGGCGTTCATGGGAGTCCGCTGGCAGCATCGGAGAGTTTCGGGACTCTCTTGCGCCGTCCCTGCAAAAGGTGGTCTTGGACATTGCCTCGCCAATGGAGCTGTGGCGGGCGGAAGCCCAGGCACACAGCACGGTGGAGAAGGACGGCTTCCGGCTGCTTCGCGGCTCCCTGCCCGGACCTGATGTTGTTCTAGGGGCCATTGCCGTGTTGTCGGTGGATGCATGGCGTGTACGCGCCGCCCTTGCTGCTGCGGCCGCCGGTGCAGGGTCAAGCGAGGTACTCGATGAAGCTTCGTGAATCGTTGGCTCCCGCCCGGATGCAGCGGGTTGCCCTAGTGGCTCCCCAACAGCAGCTAAGGAGCATGCTGGCGGAAATTGCACGCACTGCACTCGTCGAGCTGGATCTCCCATACGAAACAGGCAATGGTGCTGAGGAATTGGAGAGGGCGGCTGCCGCGGCCGTCGAGTCCGGGCCCACGGCCGCCCTGGTTGGCTGGGCGCCCCAAAGCGAGATCCCTGCGCTTGCGAGAGTGCTCGCACCGTTGGGGGCGGCTGTTGTTCCCCTTCCCCGGCCCAAGTGGATCCAACCTCCAACGTTGCTGGGCGGACGCGGAAAGCCCAGAACGTCCCGGACGCTCGTGGATACCTACGGAACCGTTCCCTATGCAGACCTTGACCCTTCACGCATCGCGGGAATGGCCTATGTGCTTATGTTCGGGATGATGTTTGGCGACGTGGGACACGGAGCCGTCCTGCTGGTCTGCGGACTGGTTTTGCGAAGCGGCCGCATCAAGAAGGCTGCCGCGCTGCAACGAACGTGGCTTTTCGTCAGCGGAGCAGGCCTAGCCGCAATCGCCTTCGGCTTCCTCTACGGGGAGGCTTTCGGCCCCACCGGCCTGGTGCCCGTGTTGTGGTTGGATCCTTTGGCGAACCCGGTGCCGTTGCTGCTGGCCGGCTTGGGAGTAGGGGCATTCCTACTCGCAGGCGCCTACGCCATCGGTACGATCAATCGTGTGCGGGAGGGCGGCTGGGGTTTGGCGCTTTATGCCCGCTCCGGTGCCGCCGGTTCACTGTTGTTTGTATCCGTTGGGCTTCTTGTTTGGGGGCTCACCGCAGGCATAGGAATGATGATCGCCTCAGCCATCATCATCGCCCTTGGGGCGCTGGTTTTCATCTTTATAGGCCTTTATGTTGAAGCGGGGGGAGGAGGAACTGCGGTCATCCAGGCGTTCATCGAACTCGTGGACACCGTTATCCGGCTGGGCTCAAATATCGTCTCCTTCGCACGCCTCGCCGCATTCGGGTTGACCCATGCCGCGCTCTTGATGGTGGTTTGGAACGGCACGACGTCGTTGTGGGCTCCTGGGTGGCGTGCCGGGGCGGCAGTCCTGTTGTTCCTTGTAGGCAATATCGTCACCTTTGCGCTGGAGGCCCTGGTGGCGGGAATTCAGGCACTTCGCCTGGAGTACTACGAATTGTTCTCCCGAATCTTCCAATCCGAGGGCCGTCCGTTCAAACCGTGGACAATAGACTTGGACACCGTAACTGCCTCCACAGGCACACGAGCTGAAAGGCCTCTGCCATGAATCTTTGGTTAGGCACCCTCCCCGTCTTTTTAGTTGCTGCGACTTTAGCGATCCTTCTCGTCAAACGCTGGAGAAAATCGGCGTTGAAAATATTCACGGCCCTCAACATCGTGATGATGGCCGGCGCCTTGGCCTTGCTGGCTGGCGCATTGAGTGCGGCTCCTGCAGCCGCAACGGGCAGTGTTGCGGCTGCCGCCGCCACACCTGCAGGCGCCGGAGGGGCGGCCCTGATAGCGGCAGCCATTGCAGTCGCAGGTTCCTCGATCGGTGCAGCTTTTGCCGTTGCCTACACAGGATCCGCTGCACTGGCGGCGATGAGTGAGCGCCCAGAAATTTTTGGGCGGGCCATGGTGGTGGTCGGCCTCGCCGAAGGAATCGCTATTTATGGCCTCATTATTTCCATCATTTTGATCGGTAAGGCATGAACGTGGGAGCCTCCACAAGGTCTGAACATGCAGCTGCCAATACGGTCGCGGCGATCGGAGAGCATGCCCTTGTGGAAGGGTTCCGGCTTGCCGGTGTATGCATCCATGCATGCCGTAGCGACCAGAAAATCCTCAGCGCCTGAAACGCACTTCCGAAAGCCACGTCCGTGGTGATCCTTACGCCACGCTCGGCCCGGGTGCTGGAATCAGCGCTTTCCGATCCCAAGTCACCCATGACGGTGGTGCTTCCTTCATGACCATGCTGTCGCCGGAAGCTGACGGTGCCCTCGCCCCCATTCGGGAGGCCCTCCGGTCAGCGGCAGATGAGGAGGCCTCCGAACTTAGGGAGGCGGCCCGCCAGCAAGTCATTGCCCTGCTGGCTGACTCGCGGGAACAAGCCGCCCTCATCGTGGCTGCAGCTGTAAAGGACGGCGAGGCGGCGGCTCGGTCCGAGGCAGCTCTTCGGTCGTCCAGGGTACGCCGGGAGGCCAACGAACTTGTCTTGGCACAGCGCAGCAGACTGCTGCAGGAACTCCGCCAGCAGTTGCGGACCAGAGCCCTTACGCTGCAACACGACCAACGATACCCGGCACTGGTGAATGCGCTGACGCAGCACTGTCTGGACCTGCTGGGAGCGGCAGCCAGCGTGTCCATGAGTCCTGACGGAGGCGTCATCGGAGAGGCAGGCGCGCGTCGACTGGATCTTTCCCTTCCCATTCTGGCGGGGATGACCCTGGAGTCCATGCCCGAGGCGCGTGAGCTGTGGAATCTTTAGCAGCCCGGCAGGATGGCCGGGTCGTGCGGGTCAGCGGACCCTTGGTGGAGGTTGAGGGCGTGGAAGGTTTATCCATGCTTGAACTGATCACAGTGGGACCCCAGCGGATCATCGCGGAAACGGTGGCCATCGTGGGCAACAAGGCCACACTTCAGGCCTATGAATATACTGGCGGGTTGAAAGCGGGCGATGTTGCCGCCGCCACCGGCGACGAGCTGTCCGGGCTCATGGGTCCGGGTCTGCTCGGCCAGGTCTTCGACGGCTTGATGCGGCCCCTATCCTCGGCGCCTATGTGGCTGACACCGGAACGATCGGGTTCCTTGGCAGACCCCGTGGTCCTGGCACGCGAATGGACCTTTAATCCCACGGCAGTTGCCGGCACCAATGTTTCGCCCGGCGATATTCTCGGCACTGTGCCGGAATCAGGCTCGGTTGAGCATCGGGTTCTGGTGCCTGCCGGTGTGTTCGGCGAGCTGAGCTGGTTGGCCCAGGAAAGCCGCGTGCGGGGGGTTGACCCGATAGCCGTGGTGGCTGGCACCAGCGTGACCCTCGCCGAACCCTCACCGATACGACGGGCCCGTCCGTTCCGTTCGCGAAACACTGACGCAGTGCCGCTGCATACCGGCCAACGAGTCCTCGACCTGATGTTTCCGGTGGCACGTGGGGCTGCCGCGACGGTGCCTGGAGGCTTCGGAACTGGGAAAACGATGATGTTGCAGCAGATCGCCAAGTGGAGTGATGCCGACGTCATTGTCTACGTGGGCTGTGGGGAGCGAGGCAACGAAATGGCTGATGTGCTGGCCGGTTTGTCGCAGCTCGAGGACGCCAGAACCGGGGGCAAGCTGATCGACCGCACCGTCATCATCGCCAACACCTCAAACATGCCCATGATGGCTCGCGAGGCGAGCATTTTTACCGGTATCACGGTGGCAGAGTACTACCGTGATATGGGATATGACGTTGTCGTGATCGCCGACTCCACGTCGAGGTGGGCCGAAGCGCTGCGGGAATTCGCCAACCGGAACGGCGACCTTCCTGCGGAAGAAGGCTATCCCGCCAACCTGTCCTCCGAACTGGCCTCTTTCTACGAGCGGGCTGGCCGTGTCACAACTCTCGGCGGGCAGACCGCCTCAGTTACCGTGATCGGCGCCGTTTCTCCGCCCGGTGGGGACATGACGGAACCCGTCACCACCGACTCCCAACGTTTTGTGCGGTCACTGTGGATGTTGGACAGGGACCTGGCCTATTCCCGGCACTATCCTGCCGTCAGCTGGACCGGCTCCTTTGCCAGGGATGCTGAAGAACTTGGAGCGTGGCATGCGGCCAACGGCCGACCGGATTGGGCAGCCCGCAGGGAACGGGCAATTGCCCTGCTGGCGGAGTCGGACCGGCTGGCCGAACTGGCAGAGATTATCGGCAGTTCGTCGTTACCGGCCCAGGAACGTGTGCTGTTGCTCGGAGGCAGGCTGCTCAGGGACGGAGTGCTGATGCAGAACGCACTGAATGCCAACGATGCCTTTTGTTCGACGGGAAAAGCCGCCGCACTGCTGGACCTGGTGCTTGATGTGGTGGATGCCTGCCAACGGCTCATTGAGCGTGGCGTGTCAGCAACGACCATTGAGCAAGTCGACCTCGGACCGGTGCTTCGAGCCCGCGAAGAATGCGGCCCTGCGGATGCAGCGGCTGTCAGGGCCCGCGGCGTTGAGTTTCTCATGGAGCTGGAGACCCTGAAATGATGGACTTGCGTGGAGCTTCGCCGGGCCAGGGCGAAGCCGCAGCGCCAGCCCCAGCTGTTCGCTTTGCTCCGCAGGTCTCTCACGGAGACATTCGTGAGCTTCGCGGTCCGCTGCTCGTGGTTGGCGGTGTCCATGGCGTCGGGTGGGACGAATTTGCCACCGTTGACATGGCACGCGGCGAGTGCAGACACGGACTTGTACTTGAAGTGGATCATGACCTTGCCACCTTGCAAGTGCTGGAAAGCACTGACGGCATGTCTCTGGAGGGAATTCGAATCCGTTTCGATGGCCGCCCACTGCACGTTCAAGTGGGAACGGAATGGCTTGGGCGGGTCTGCAATGGTCGTGGAGAACCACTCGATGGTGGACCACCTGTGACGGGTACGGCGACGCTGCCTGTCAGCGGGTGGCCCCTGAACCCAGTTTACCGGGATCCTCCACAGGAGCCCGTCCTGACCGGCATCTCCGTCATCGATGGGCTGGCCACGCTTGTCAGGGGACAAAAACTGCCTATTTTCTCGGTGCCGGGCCTACCTCATTTGACGCTGGCAACGCAGATCGCGGCGCAGGCGACCGCTGGCGGCCAGACGTTTCGCGTGGTGTTCGCTGCCATGGGGTTGACCCATGCCGACATTGCGTATGTCAGGGACCGTCTTGAAGAACGGTCTGCAGGAGGCGAGCTGACACTACTCCTCAATGCCGCAGACGATCCGGTCATTGAACGGATACTCACCCCGAGAATTGCACTGACCATAGCGGAACATCTGGCATACACCGAAGGCCATGATGTGCTTGTGATCATGTCGGACATGACCAGTTACGCCGAAGCCGTTAGAGAAGTATCTGCGGCCCGGCGGGAAATACCGGCCCGGCGGGGGTATCCAGGCTACCTCTACAGCGATCTTGCAACCCTGTACGAGCGCTGCGGACGGGTCAAGGGCCGCGACGGTTCGGTGACAATCGTGCCTGTGTTGACAATGCCCGGCGGGGACATCACGCACCCTGTGCCCGATTTGACTGGCTACATCACTGAGGGTCAGATTGTCCTTTCACAGGACGTGGCAGCCCGGGGCATCTACCCGCCGGTGGATGTCCTTTCCTCGCTGTCGCGCTTGATGCGCAGCGGGGCAGGCAAGGGACGCACCAGGGAGGATCATCTTGACGTGGCGGCCCAGGTGCTGGCCGCCCTGGCCCGTGCTCGGCAGGCAACTGAGCTGGCCGAGCTGGTGGGAGAGGCAGCTTTGAGCGAAACCGACCGCAGCTACATCAAGTACCGAACCCTGGTGGAGGAGGGACTTTTTGACCAAGGACGGGACGAAGTGAGGTCCTTGGCGGATACGCTTGACCGGGCGTGGGCTGCTCTGGCAGCTCTTCCGAAACAGGAATTGACCATGCTGTCGACCGCGCTCCTGGAGAAATACTTGCCCAAGGGGGATGACGGTGAATGAGCAGCATGGGGCGGGCGGCTAAGGTCCAGATCGAGCGCCGGTTGGAGACAGCCCGCCACGGGGCACGCCTCCTGGATCGTAAGCAGCACCTCTTGGGGGACCAGCTTGAACAGGTTCAACTCAACGCTGAACTGGCCTGTAAGGAATGGGAGTCCCTTGCCAGGGAGGCCGCCCTTTGGATGCGCCGCTGCGCCGCCCTGGATGGAAGCGCCAGGATAGAGTCAGCGGCACCATTGGAAGCCTCCACAGTCGTGTTGACGTGGGGCAACGCGATGGGCGTGCGGTTTCCCGAAGGCTCGGAATGCCGTCTCCCGGAGCTGCCGCCGATGGGGGGAAGCTCAGCCTTGTCCTACACGGCTTCAGCACATCGCAGGGCACTTGTTGCGGGAGTTCGGTATGCGGCTCTCAAGCGTGCGGCAATGCAGCTGTCTGCCGAGCTCGCAGCAACAAGGACCCGCCAGCGGGCAGTTGAAAACCGTTGGATTCCCAGACTCGAAAATAACCTGCAGACTATCCGACGACTCCTGGACGCGCAAGAACTTGAGGAAAGCCTGCGTCTTCGCTGGGCTGCCGACCGAAAACCGGGAAATACGGCCAAAGTGGCACAGACTTTCGACACGACGGAACGACATGTTCGTCAGTGATCCAACAACCTCATAGGCAAGGGTCAACCCAACCTTGTACTACAACGGCGGATGTGCCCGGCCCCATGCAACACCCCCGGCCAAGCCATCCGCCGTTCACTCACCGCCTCAGCGCGCCGGTCCCTTGCAAATCGCTTTCTAGCGGAAAAGCTCGCGGTTGGCCTTGATGCCAGCCACATAGTTCACCGTGTCACCGAACATGCCGTAGATACTCACTGAGTACTGTCCCTGGTAATACCCCGCAATGGCAATGTCCTCGCTTGCGGCGCCTCGGTGCAGTGCCCGAATGATGGCCACGCCTGCAGTGACATTGTCCTGCGGGTCGAGCAGGTTCAGCTGGCGTCCCACCAAGCCCGAGGCCCACTCGCCAGCCGAAGGGATGACTTGCATGGTGCCAATGGCGTTGGCGGGGGACACCGACTGGTGGTTGAAGCCGGATTCCTGCTGCGCGAACGCCATGGCCAGTGCCGGATCAACGCCCATGCTGGTAGCCGTGCTGGCTACCAGTTGCTGCATCTGGGACCGTGAAGGGGACGGCGCGGCCAGCAAGGCCGCCTTGTTCCGGTCGGCGTCATTGACCACGGCGTCGGGGTAGGTGTAGTGCAGGAAGGTGCTGGGCACGCGCTGATCGGCTCTCAGGGCTGGGGCTTCCGCGACAGGTGCTATGGCGGTCACGGAGCTTGAGGCAGCGTTGACGCCGGGAATGGAAAGCGTCTTGCCCGGGTAGATGGTCGTCTTCGGGTCCGCTCCGTTGGCGACCAGCAAGGAGGACAGGCTCACATTGTGCTTGGCGGCGATGGCTGAGAGCGTGTCACCGGCGCGGATCACGTATTTGCCCCCGCCGCCGGTGTTCTGTACCTGCTCCGAGGAGGCCGACGGCGAAGCCGCCGCAGCCTTCCCTCCAACCTTGACGCTCTGGCCGGGGTGGATGACGGAGCTGCCGCTGAGCCCGTTCAGCGAAAAGATAGTCGCCAGGGAGATGTTGTGTTGGGCTGCAATACCGCCCAAGGTGTCCCCAGTACGCACGGTGTAGTTGGCCTCGGAGGACGGAGCCGCTGGAGCTGCGCCCTGGCCCGCTGCGGCACCTGAAATTTTCAGGACCTTGCCGGGGTGAATGAGTGTGCTGGCCGTCAGGTTGTTGGCTGAGAGCACCGAATCCGTAGACACCCCGAAGCGGGCAGCAATGGCTGACACGGTGTCGCCTGCCACAACTGTGTGCGTGATGGCCCCCACGGGCTGAGCTTTCAAGAAAGCCTTGACCGCCCCGCCCGTGGCCATGATGCTCCGTGGTAGGGAGCTGGCCACCATGGCTGCCGGAATGCTGTTCCCGGCTGCGTATGCCTGGACGGCGGCGGCCGGGTGGGCCAACACCAGCGAAGAGAGTATGACCACCGGAATGGCGGCGGTGGCGACAGCCACCAGCTTTTTACTGCCGGAGGTCAAAAGTTGTGATTGCGTCATGGGTGCATACCTCAAGGTTTCGTTACGGATGGGGCTAATGATGATGGTGTTTCTAAAGCGACTAGAAGTGAATTTACACGAAAATACCCATGAGTAGGCTCTAACCGTCTCGCAGCCCTTTGCACACGTCACTAAATTTGTACAGGAACAGGAAAAATGTGGGAACCTTTCAGGGTGAGTAATGTTGAAACAGTAGTCAGCGAATGGTTGCCCCTGCCCGATGTCGCCGAGATGCTTGATGTCTCGGTCACCAAAGTCCATGCCCTTGTCAAGGACGGTTCCTTGTTAGCAGCGCGCGTAGGTGAGCGTTCCATCAGGGCCGTCCCTGCGGAGTTCATTGACGGTGACCACGTTCTTGATAGCCTGAAGGGCACCATCACGGTGCTTCACGATGCCGGCTTTGAAGATGAGGAAGCCATCACCTGGCTCTACACCGCAGATGAGTCACTGCCCGGACGCCCCATTGACGCCCTACGTGAGGGCCGCAAAACTGAAATTCGCCGTCGGGCTGCAGCCCTCGGCTGGTAGCACGCCAGCAAGAAGCCAGAGCAGGAAAAAGCCTGCCAGCAGCCCCGGAACTGAGAACCTCAGCGTGGGAAGCTGGCAGGCTTTTTGATGCCGTCTAGGCCGTTCTGGACACCGCAGCATTGCCTAGGGCGGCTAGGGCAGCAGCCGCATCGGCGCCAATCGGCAGCTGGGCCAATGCGCCAAAGGCTGCTTCTCCGAACTGTGTGATCAGTGCTTCCGTGCTCGCCAGTGCCCCGGAGTCCACCATGATGGCGCACATGCGCGCCACTTCCTCTTCGCTGAGATCTTGACGGCCCAAGTTCTCATCCACAAAGTCCCGGTCTTCGGAATCCGCCGCATCGATGGTCATGCCCACAAGAACTGTGCGCTTGCCTTCGCGGAGGTCGTCGCCAGCAGGCTTGCCGGTTTTTACGGGATCCCCAAACACCCCCAAAACGTCGTCGCGCAATTGAAAGGCCTGTCCAAGCGGCAAGGCAAAATCACTGTAACCGGTGAGAAGTTGCTCGTTTGCTCCGGCGAGGGCCCCGCCCAACACCACGGGGTGCTCGGAGGAATACTTGGCGCTCTTGTACAAGATGATGGAGGAAGCCCGGGCGACGGCGGTCTCATGCGGCTTGGATGGTCCGGACACCTCTTCCAAGATATCCAGGTATTGCCCGGCCATGACCTCGGCCCGCATGAGGTTGAAGACAGCACGGGCGCGGCTGTGCGCCCCGGAACCAATACGGGCGAACATCTCTTCGCTCAAGGACAGACACAAATCCCCGGTTAAGATGCCGGCGGCTTCGCCAAAGCGCTCTGCATCCAGAGACCAACCAGAATCGGCATGCAGAGTGCTGAATTGGCGGTGCACACTGGGACCGCCACGCCGGGTGTCCGACCTGTCGATGATGTCATCGTGGATGAGGGCTGCGGCTTGAAACAGCTCGAGGGCGGCGCCTGCCTGGATGATCACGGCGTCGTCGGGTGCGCCCCCGGCTCCACGCCAACCCCAGTAGCAAAGCAAGGACCGCATCCGCTTTCCACCAGTAACAAGGGTCTTGATGGCATCAACAAGAACAAGGGTTGCCGGTGAGATCTGCTCCAGCAACTCGCGTTTTTCGGCCAGGAAAACTTGCAGTTCGGCCGCAACTGCTGCAACGAAGGCTTCGTTTTCGGCAGCAAGGGCTGCGCCGTCGCGGACGGGCATTGCGTTCATGCTTGTGGGATTCCTTGCTGTGAGGGCGTGCATGGGGTTCGTGCTGTGGCAACAACGGTGAGCCGTGGTGCCGGTGGCGGGCAGGGGCCTACTTGAACGATGCAGGCAGCAGGGTGGCACCCAAAGTGAAGGTGGACGTTGCTGTTGTCTGGACAACGGAGACCGTCACGATCTCCTGCCCGCCAGCACGGACAAACGTCTTCAGGGGCACCCCATCAACTGCGTCACCGGGCTGTGCCTTGAAACCCTGAGCTGTCAGGACGGTCGTGTAGTTCTTCAAAACGGCCTCCGGAGTCGCGGTGATGGAGGCTGTCAGGGAGGCCGTGGACACGGGGCTGGCATGCACCAAGCTGGAAGCCTGTATTTCGGCACCCTTCATCAGCGGCAGCACAATCGAAGGGAACCCGGCCACGAGTTCCTTCACAGCGGACTCCGCCGATGGCTTGGCCGTGCCGGTGGCAGGTGCCGTGCTTGCGCGGGCTGTGCCTGCCGGCGTGGAGGTGGCTGTGGCGGACGCTGGTGCTGAAGAGTTGCTGGCCGTGGTGGAAGCAACAGGTGTTGCCGGGGCTGAACATGCGCTCATCAGTGCGACGGCGGACACTGCGGCGGCTGCCAGGAGGCTCCTGCGAGTCAATGGCCGGTAGGCTCCGTGGCGCGGGGTGGGGCTGGTCATGGTGGTTTCCTTAGCTGCCGGGGGCGGTGGCTTCGAACTCAGTTTACCCATGCCCGGCCCATGTCCTCCCGCACCTGTCGTCCAGCTCACTGGCAAGAAGCCCGTATGTCACTGGTCTGGACAGCTGGGTGTGGGTGCGGCTCACTAGACTTGAGGTGTGAGAGATCAACAGCAGGCATCCAGGGCAGGGCACGTCCCTGATCAAACGGGTTGCACCATTATGCACGTTGATATGGATGCGTTCTTTGTATCCGTGGAGTTGCGCGACCGTCCCGAATTGCTGGGCAGGAAGGTCATTGTGGGCCAGCCTGAAGGGCGTTCCGTGGTGCTCTCGGCCTCTTATGAGGCACGGGCCCTCGGCGTTCGTTCCGCCATGCCCATGGTGACGGCGCTGCGGATGTGCCCGTCCGCCGTCGTGATTGCCCCCCGGCAAAAGCTGTACCATCAGGTTTCGGTTCAGGTGATGGAGGTCTTTCGCTCCATCACCGACACGGTCGAACAGCTCAGTGTGGATGAGGCATTTCTTGACATCAGTGGCTCATTGCGCAGGCTTGGTACGCCGTTAGACATTGGGGCGCTGATCCGTTCTCGCATCGCAGCTGAACTGGGCATCACGGCATCGGTGGGCATTGCCGCCAGTAAGTTCGTAGCCAAGGTGGCTTCCACCCGGTGCAAGCCCGACGGCATGCTGCTGATTGAGAAGGGGCAAACAGTGGATTATTTGCACACTCTGCCCGTTGAGGCGCTGTGGGGCGTGGGAGCCAAGACGAGGGAAGTGCTCGCCCGGCTGGGTATCTTCACAGTGGCCGATGTAGCTGCGACCCCGAGTGCGTCCTTGCAAAAGGCGCTGGGCAGCACCGGTGCTGCGCTGCATGCACTGTCTTGGGGCATCGATCCGCGGCCCGTGACCACTGTCCACCAGGAAAAGAGCATGGGGGCGGAAGAGACCTTTGCGGTGGACACGTTTGAGAACGCGGTGCTCACCCGTGAACTCTTGAGACTCTCGCACCGGGTGGCTGGGCGGTTGCGGGAAGCCGGGCTGAGCGGGCGAACCTTGTCGATCAAGATCAAGTACAGCGATTTCGCCACCATCACGCGGTCGAAGGCGCTCAGTGCCAACACCGACAGCGCAACGCAACTCTATGCTGGTGCCGTGTCATTGCTGCAGGCGCTTGGTCAACGGCCGCAAAGTGTGCGGTTGATTGGGTTGCGCATGGAGCGGTTGGAATCAGTGGAGAATGCACCATTGCAGTTCACCCTAGACCCACGTGATGATCACTCACGCAACGCCGAAGTGGTGGGGGATGCCATTGCTGCCCGGTTTGGGAACGCCAAAATTGTGCCGGCACGACTCTTAAAACCGCGAGGAAATCCCTAGTTGCACCCACTGCTCTACCTTGTGTCAACAGTATGTCGCTCGTGGCTTTCAGTTCAGCAAAATCAAGCCTATTGTTGATAGTAGGAGTTGGCTTATTGACGACTTCAAAGTTTGTTGGTGCCCGACGCCGTCAAGGCCGCACGCTGAAGCAGCATGTGTGGAACCGGAGGGTTGGGAACCATCGAAGCGATAAAGACGTTAACGAGCAAAGACGCCCATGGCCCTGACCTGAAGGAGGTCGTCATGCCCCTCTCTGAGCACGAGCAGAGGCTGCTGGATCAACTGGAACAGCAACTGCATGCCGAAGATCCCAAATTTGCCAACGCACTGTCAACGGCGCCAACACGGTCGTTGTCAACACGCAACATCGTGATTGGTGTCGTGGTGATGATTGCAGGGCTGCTGGTCCTGCTTGGTGGCGTGGCAACACACCTAATCCTGCTAGGTATTCTAGGCTTCCTGATCATGGGTGGCGGCGTGTACATCGCGGTCTCCAAACCGAAGTTTGGTGACGCAGAGCAAAGTGCGGGCAAGCCCGGCACGAAGTCGGGACCCAAACAAAAAAGTGGGTTCATGAACGGGCTGGAAGAAAAGTGGGAGGAACGCCGCCGCGACCAGTAAGCGCGCTACCAGAGCCCGCTCCCAAAAGAATTGAATATCTCAAGGCCACGGCGCGTTGCGCCGTGGCCTTCGGTGTTTTGGGCCTCTGTCTGCGTCTCTGTGGAAGCTGCGCTCCCGATCCCTCCACTTTTCACCACCTGAGTACTTGCTGTACGTTAAATCGTGCTTTTTGGCGTCCCAGCACGTGTTGCGAGCCGCTGGTAGCGGCTATCTGTACCAAATTCCCTCCACCAGCCTTCCTTCGGCGAGTGCCTTGCAACGGCGCGGATTATTCCTCCGACACGCTACGAGCACACCTTGATATTGGGTTGACGGTGGAGGATTGTGGAGTAATGTGGAGCGCGTGGGAGGGGATGGGGTCAGGGTGATCCCTCAGGCTCCACGAATGAAGGTGGTGGTGAGTTGTTTCTCGGAACACATTCGCCGCGCCTTGATGAGAAGGGAAGGATCATTCTTCCGGCGAAGTTTCGGGAGGAACTTGCCAGTGGACTTGTCCTGACCAAGGGCCAGGAAAACTGCATCTATGTATTTAGTGCACGGGAGTTTGAAAAGGTTCTCCCTCAGATGCAGGATGCGCCGCTGTCCAACATGGCAGCACGCGACTACATTCGAATCTTTCTTTCCGGAGCTTCCGATGAGGTCCCGGACAAGCAGGGAAGGGTGACCATACCGGCCACCTTGCGCTCCTACGCAGGTCTTGAGAAGGAACTGGTCGTCATTGGCGCGGGCAGCCGGGCGGAGATCTGGGATGCCACGGCTTGGCGGGACTATTTGGCAGCAAAGGAGGCGGCTTTCTCTGCGACAGACGAAGTCGCCATTCCTGGTATTAGCTGACAGAGAACTGCCAGTGAACACCCGCAGTTGCAGTACACGTTGTTGGAAACACCCGGAAAGCGTTGCTTCGCAGGACACTTTCCGGTGGCTCAGCCGGTGATCTTGAATGAGATCTCCAGCCGCCCAGCTCGTCCAATCCTGGCTCACCTTCCCCGGAGCCAGGCGTGGAGCGGCTTTGGGGCGGAGGGGGATCTGGTTCAAGAACACACTTCGCAAGGATGCGGAGCAGTGGCTCTGGGCCTGCACCACCTGACACACCGCAGTACAAACGTTGTTCGCAGTAAAAAGAGTTATTTGCCAGATTTGCACGCTCACCGCGGGAATGAATACCCCTCCCGGTTGATAACCAAGAGAAATGGAGTTGTGATGACGTCGGAAGTTCCCACGCCACCCACTTCTGAACGCCACACCCCAGTTCTCAAAGATCGCTGCATCAATCTCCTGGCCCCGGCATTTGAAAATGCCCGCCTGGCAGGGCGCACGCCGATCGTCATTGACGCCACTTTGGGCATGGGCGGCCATTCCGAAGCAATGCTGCAACGTTTTCCCGACCTCCACTTGATCGGCATTGACCGTGATATCGAGGCCCTCGGGCTGGCGGGGGAGCGCCTCACCCCTTTCCAGGACCGCACTGACTTGGTGCACGCCGTCTATGACGAGATCGCCGACGTCCTCGAAGACTTGGGTATTGCGAGCATTGATGGCATCTTGATGGATTTGGGTGTGTCTTCCCTCCAGCTGGATGAGCGTGCCCGTGGCTTCGCCTACTCCTTCGACGCACCCCTTGACATGCGTATGGACACCAGCCGTGGTCAGACAGCTGCCGACGTGCTCAACAGCTACTCCGAAGAGGACCTGGTGCGGATCATTCGCAAGTGGGGCGAGGAGAAGTTTGCCGGCCGCATTGCGAACCATATTGTTGCGGCCCGAGACAAGGCCCCCCTCACCCGCACTGGGGAACTAGTGGAGATAATCCGCAACGTTGTCCCCTCCGGTGCGGCAAAGACTGGCGGGCACCCGGCGAAACGCACGTTTCAGGCGCTGCGCATTGAGGTCAATGAAGAATTGAGCGTTTTGGAAACAGCCATTCCCGCCGCTGTTGAGGCGCTGGGGCTGCATGGACGCGCAGTCGTCATGTCCTACCACTCTTTGGAAGACAAGATCGTGAAGTCGGTGTTTGCCGCAGGATCAACGTCTTCTGCGCCGGCTGGGTTCCCAGTGGAACTTGAAGAGCATAAGGCCATTTTGAAACGTCTGACCAAGGGGACGGAAATCCCCACAGATGAAGAAATTGCAGAGAATCCCAGAGCCGCATCCGCGCGGCTGAGGGCAGTGGAAAAAATCAGAATCAGGAGTGCCAAATGAGCCAGCTTGCATCACGCTCCACGCCAGTGAGTGTGGGCAATAATGCCCGTTCACTGAATGTGGAGCCGGCTGACCCAGATCTACTTTTCACGGGTACCGGGGCGAAACCGCGCAAGCCACGCACCCCCCTGTCCCTTGTGGTGTCCACCCCTGCACGGAATCGTTCTTCGCTCGTGGTGATCTTGTTCCTGGTGGTTGTTGCAGCACTGACCGTGGTGCTTGTGATGAGCATCTCCCTCACCAAGGGACAGTACGAGCTGGTTGATTTGAAGAGCCAGCAGGCGGACTTGCATAAGTCGAACCAGGAGTTGGAGCAGAGCATCGCCTCCAAACAGTCGCCACAGGAACTTGTCGCACGCGCCGTAAGCCTGGGCATGGTCCCTGCGGGAACAACTGGACAGATTGATGTTCGCTCCGGCAAGGTCAGCGGATCCCCGCAGCCCGCCTCTGCGGACACCAAGGGTCTGGTGATTATTCCTCCAGCCAGCATCGACAAGCCGGCCGCAGACCTTACAGTTGCCGGATCGTCCACGGGGCCGCTCAGCCCGGCAGCCAAAGTCCAGAAGGCCGCCGCCGAGCAAGCTGCCATCCAGCAGGCTGCGGGCCAGAGCAGCACGGGCCAGAAGAGTGCAGGCTCCGTGCCGCCTGCGGCCGTGGTTCCACCAGCACCGGTTCCTGTGGAGGCCGCGGCACCAGAACTTAACGGCGGCACCATCCCCGCGCCAGCCCAGAAGGACAGCTAGGGTTTAACTAGGATCAGGCAGCCTCGACTGTCCCAGCAAAGAACGCAAGGAAAAAGCAGCAGTGGCACAAAAATCCACCCAGTCCGCACGTGGTGCAACTGCACAACAATTGAACAAGGTCGGGCGCACCCGCATGCGTATCGGCTTTGTCCTGATGCTCGCGTTCCTGCTGGTCATTGCCGGCAGACTCGTCATGGTGCAGGGACTGGACGTGGGCAACTTGGCTCAGGCTGCCGAGAATCAGCGAACTGTGGTGCAGAGCCTTCCCGCCGTCCGCGGAAAAATCGTCGATATCAATGGCAAGGTCCTCGCTGAGAGCATCATCCGGTACAACATCACCGTCTCGCAGATTAACCTGGCCGACTACACAAAGTACAAGCACCGGAATGTCGATCCGAAAACCGGTGATTCAACCGTCGTCGAGTACACGAAGGATGAAGGGCTGCAACAGCTGGCCAATGTCTTGAGCATGGACTTTGCGGACGTCAAGAAGAAGTCCACCGGAGAAGCGAACTTCAACTACATCACTCAGGATGTCAGCCCGCAGATTGAGAAGAAGGTTGCCGAACTAGGCATCCCGGGCATTTACTCAGAAGCTGTCACCAAGCGGGTCTATCCCATGGGAGCCGTTGGCGGGCCCATCGTCGGCTTTGTTGACACTTCAGGCAAGCCGTTGGCCGGCATTGAGCAGACTATGAATGACAAGCTCACGGGCACTGATGGCTCACGCACGTTCCAGGCAGGTAAGAATGGCATCATCATTCCTACGGCCCCTGTACGGACAGTGCCTGCAGTCGATGGGGAGACGGTGAAGCTGACCATTGACCAGGACATTCAGTACTATGCCCAGCAGGCGGCCCAGCAGCAGAAGGAACAGTACAGCGCACAGTGGGCGAGCATCACCGTCATTGAGGCCAAGACCGGCAAGGTCGTTGCCATCGCAGACAGTGATTCCTATGACCCCAACAATGTTGCTGCCTCCGATCCGAAGAACATTGGTTCACGCACCGTCAGTTCGGTGGTGGAGCCGGGATCCACCAGCAAGATCATGACGGCGGCAGCCTTGGTCCAAGAAGGCCTGGCCACTCCCATGAGTGAATACCTGGTGCCGCCGACGTTGACCATTGACGGGCAGAACTTCTCCGACTCGTTCGTCCACGGCACGGAAAAACGCACATTGGCCGGCATTATTGCCGACTCGATGAACACCGGCACCGTCATGGCCGGGTCGAAGCTGAGCCTTAAACAGCGTTATGACTACATGCGAAAGTTCGGCGTCGGGGAAAAGACCGGCATAGCACTTCCGGGTGAAAGCCCTGGCATCCTTGCAGACTGGAGCAAGTGGGACGGCCGCCAGCAGTACACGGTGCTGTTTGGCCAAGGCGTGGCACAAACACCCCTGCAGACCACCATGATCTTCCAAACGATCGCCAATGACGGCGTCCGGCTCAAACCCCAGATCATCGACTCCTTCACGGATGCCAATGGCAAGGTCGATACCGTTCCGCAAGCCCCCGGAGTTGAAGTAGTCAGCCCCAAGACAGCCCAGGAATCCCGCGACATGCTCGAGGGGGTGGTGACCATGACGGACTACAAGGTGGTGAACATTCCCGGCTACCGTACCGGCGGCAAGACTGGCACCTCCGAAGCGCCAGCAGACGACGGCGTCGGATTTGACGGTTACACCTCGTCCTTCATCGGCATGGCTCCCATGGATGACCCCAAGTATGTGGTGGGCATTACAGTCCAGCGCCCGCAGGGCAGCATCTACGGCGTCACCCAGGGGTATACCTTTAACCAGGTGATGGGACAGGTGCTGCGCACTTACGATATTCCGCCGTCCACCACGCCGCCTGTCATGCCGCCGAAGTTTTATAAGCAGCCTGGCCCGGATTGTGAAAATTGTGAATGAAAAGGATGTAGTGCCTGTGCCGCAAAACCATGCCCCTGCCCCGCTGCGACCGCTCCACCACCGTGGAGCGGAACTGGAGCAGCTGGCGCAATTGCTGGGTGCGGTCCTAGATGGCAGCCGGGCCAAGCTGCTGGCTGAAACGCCGGTGCATGTGAGCGGCGTCAGTCTTGATTCGCGCTCCATTGTGCCCGGGGACCTGTACACCGCCTTGCCGGGTGCCCACGCGCACGGTGCGGAATTTGCTGCCCAAGCCGTAGCGGCAGGTGCCGTGGCAATTTTGACGGACGACGCCGGAGCCCGCCTTGTGGGTGCAGCGCCGGCAGTGCCGGTGCTGACCGTGGCAGACGCCCGTGCCGCCGTGGGAACCGCCTCAGCTGCCGTTTACGGAACGGGCGGGAAAACGCACGGGAGCGGGCTGGACTTGTTTGCCGTGACCGGGACCAATGGCAAGACCACCACCACATATTTTCTGAACTCGCTGCTGCGGGCGCTTGGCAAGACCACCGGGCTCATTGGCACCATCGAGATCCTGGCCGGCAGCGACGCCATTCCGAGCAAGCTCACCACGCCAGAATCCACGGATGTGCATGCGCTGCTGGCGGTCATGGCCGAGAAGGGTCTGGACTGCGCGTCCATGGAAGTTTCCTCCCATGCGCTGGCCTTTGGCCGGGTTGACGCCGTCGTCTTCAACATGGCCGGCTTCACGAACCTAACCCAGGACCACCTGGATCTGCACGGCAGCATGGAAGAGTACTTCGCCACGAAGGCGGCGCTCTTCACACCCGCTCACGCGCGGGCCGCGGTGGTCAGCGTTGATGATGACTGGGGCAGGCGCATGGCCGCGGCCAGCACGGTGCCAGTTGTCACGTTGGCCACTTCCAGTCAAGAACAAGGGAAGCGAGCCGCCGATTGGCAGGTACGCGAGGTGCGCAGGGATGGGGTCGGCTCGCGCTTCAACGTGCGCGGACCAAACGGCGCCCTGCTGCGCGTGCACACCGGCTTGCCGGGTGACTTCAACGTGGCAAACGCGGCCCTGGCGCTGGTCATGGTGCTGAGCGAGTTGCAGTTGGCCCAGCAGTCCACGGAGCAGTCCGCACCGGAGAATCAAGACGTGACGGCCCTGCTGCAGGCTGTGCTTGACGCGCACGACCCCTTCACTGTGGAAGTGCCCGGACGCATGCAGCTTATTGGCACGGCCCCCGTGGCCGTCGTTGATTTCGCCCACAACCCGGATGCGCTGGCACGGGCCTTGGAAGCCGTCAGACCCGACACCCCCGGTGCCCGCGTGATCGCCGTCTTTGGCGCCACGGGTGAACGTGACGCCACCAAACGGCCCATCATGGGAGCCGTCGTGGCCCGCGGGGCTGACGTGGTCATTATTACCGATGACGATCCCCACGACGAGGACCCGTCAGTCATCCGCGCAGAGGTCCTGGCCGGTGCCCTGGCGGCCAATGAGGACGAACGGTTGGGTTGCGTGGTGGAGGAAGTCGGCCACCGCGCAGACGCCATTGCCCGTGCGGTGGAGCTGGCATCCGCGCAAGATGTCATCCTGGTCGCCGGACGCGGGCATGAAGTTTTCCAAGAAGTCAAAGGGGTCAACCTTTCCCTCGATGACAGGGTCGAACTGCGGTCGGCACTGTCAGCCCGCGGATTCCCGCTCACCGAGGCAATCACGATAGAGTCCACAACTAATGATTGAATTTACTGCGGCCAAGATCGCCGAACTGACCAGCGGAACCCTCTCACCAGGCACCGATCCCCACACGCTTGTTGACGTGGCCCTCATTGCCACCGATTCCCGGGACGTAGAGCCTGGCAGCATGTACGTGGCCAAGTCGGGGGAGCACGCCGATGGCCACGATTTTCTGGCGAACGCCTTCGCTGCCGGTGCCGTTCTGGCGTTGGCGGAGCGCGAGGTGCCCGCGGACGACGCCGGCACCTGGTTCCCGGCTGTCATCGTTGCCAATGCGGTGCTGGCCATGGGGACGCTTGCAGCTGAGGTGGTGCGGCGCATCCGTGCGCACTCACCGTTGAGCGTCATCGGCATCACCGGTAGCGCAGGCAAGACCACCACAAAAGACCTTTTGGCGGGCATTTTGTCCCCGCTGGGTGAAATGGTGGCGCCGGTGGGCTCCTACAACGGCGAAGTCGGAGTTCCACTGACAGTCTTCCGCGCCGTGGAAAGCACCCGGTACCTCATCATTGAAATGGGTGCCACCAAGATGGGCCAAATCGCCTATCTGGGTAACATGGTCCACCCCGACGTTGGCGTTGTGCTGTGTGTCGGAAGCGCCCATGCAGGCGAATTCGGCTCCATCGACAACATCGCCGTGGCCAAGGGCGAGCTTGTGGAGTCACTGCCCCCTGAAGGCTCGGCCCTGCTGAACTTCGACGATGCACGCGTCCGTGCCATGGCCAGCCGCTCCGGCGCGCCTGTCACGTTCTTTAGCAGCGCTGATGCCCCCGTCACTGCCGCAGCGCAGAAAACGACAAGTGCGCCGGAGCAACTTTTCATGCAGGCTCGCAATGTGCACACCAATGCCGACGGCCAGCCGGAATTCGACCTGATCTTTCCTGGAAGCACCGAAGCCCTACCGGTGCGCAGCAAGCTCCTGGGCCTGCACCACGTGGCGAACCTGCTTGCCGCAGCGTCGGCTGCGCATGCCGTCGGTGCATCGCCGGAACATATTGTCGCCTCGCTGAACGAACAGCGCGCAGCGAGCCGCTACCGGATGGAACGCACGGACCGCAGCGACGGGGTAAGCATTATCAACGACGCCTACAACGCCAATCCGGAGTCCATGCGGGCAGCCCTGCGTACCTTGGCAGAACTTGGTGGCAGCGGGAGAAGACGGACCTGGGCCGTGTTGGGGGAGATGCTCGAACTAGGCGAGGACTCGGTGCTGGAGCACGACGCCGTGGGTCGGGTGGCCGTGCGATTGAACATCTCCCGGCTGCTGGTCGTCGGCGCTGGTGCCCGTGCCATGCACGTCGGTGCGGTCATGGAAGGGTCGTGGGGGAACGAATCCATGTTCGTCCCTGACGCAGACGCCGCCTTTGACGTGCTGGAGGCCGAATTGGCCTCGGGTGACATTGTCCTGCTGAAATCTTCCAATGGCGCTGGCCTGCGATTTCTGGGCGATCGGATAGCATTACCCACGGGGAACGCCCCAACCAACACCTCAGATGCCTCCTCCAGCGAAAGGACTGCCCAGCCATGATCGCATTGCTCATCGGTGCAGGCTTGGCCCTGGCCTTCGCCATGATCGGCACCCCGTTGTTCATCCGCTTCCTCGTGAAGAAGGGATACGGGCAGATCATCCGCGAGGACGGTCCCACCACCCACCAGGTCAAGCGCGGCACACCCACCATGGGCGGGACGGTGGTGGTCGGCTCCGTGGTGGCTGCCTACTTCATCACGCACCTGATCGTGTGGCTGCTGAACGACAACTCACCAGGGCCCTCCGCATCCGGACTGCTCATGATCTACCTCATGGTCGGCATGGGCCTGGTGGGCTTCCTTGACGATTTTTTGAAAATCACCAAGCAGCACAACACAGGGCTGAACCCCAAGGGAAAGCTGATTGGGCAGGCCGTGGTGGGCATTTCCTTTGCCGTCATGGCGTTGGGCTTCCCCAATGAAAACGGGCGAACCCCTGCCAGTACGTTCATTTCCTTCGCCCGTGACATTCCCAGCCTGAACCTGGCCTTTGCGGGGGCGGCGTTGGGCGTGGTGCTGTTTGTGATCTGGTCCAACCTGATCATTACGGCGGCCACGAACGGCGTGAACTTGACCGACGGCCTTGACGGACTGGCCACCGGAGCAGCCATCCTCGTGTTCGGTGCCTACACGCTCATGGGCATGTGGCAGAGCAGTCAGGCCTGCGGGTCGCGCAAGGTGCCCTCGGAAGCGGTGTGCTACGAGGTCCGTGACCCGCTGGATCTGTCGCTGCTGGCAGCCATCATGTTCGCCGCCCTCATCGGTTTTCTGTGGTGGAACACGTCCCCTGCGAAAATTTTCATGGGAGACACCGGATCGCTGGCTATCGGTGGGGCCATGGCAGGCTTTGCCATCTTGTCCCGAACCGAAATCCTGCTGGCCATCATCGGTGGACTGTTCGTGCTGATCACCTTCTCGGTGATCATTCAGGTGGGCTTCTTCAAGCTCACCAAGGGCAAACGTGTCTTCCTCATGGCGCCGTTGCAACATCACTTTGAGCTCAAGGGCTGGCGGGAAGTGACCGTCGTGGTCAGGTTCTGGATTCTGGCCGGGCTGATGGTCGCCGTCGGACTTGGAGCTTTTTATGCTGAATGGATTGTTCGATTGTGAGTACCCAAGAAAATCGGCTTGACGCATTGCGCAGTTGGGACGCTGACTGGTCGGGGCTGCGCGTGGTGGTCACGGGTATCAGTAAAACCGGCTTCTCTGTGGCAGACACGCTGGCCGAGCTGGGCGCGCGCGTTGTGGTGGTTGCCGCTTCGGACGACGACGACGCCCGGGGCCACGCCGACACCCTGCGGATAGTGGGCGTCAGCGAAGTCATCCTGGGGGAGGCCACTTCCACTGTGCTGCCTCTCGTTGACGGGCAGCAGGCGGAGCTTGTTGTCACCAGCCCCGGTTTCAAGCCCACCCACCCGCTGCTGGCCGCCGCAGCGGACGCCGGCATCCCCATTTGGGGCGATGTTGAGCTGGCTTGGCGTGTGCAAACCAAGGCCGGGCGCAAAACGGCTCAGTGGATCACTATCACGGGAACCAATGGCAAGACCACCACCACCACCATGGTGGAATCCATGTTGCAGGGTGCCGGGCTGCGTGCAATTGCGGCAGGGAACATTGGCACCCCCATCCTCGACGCCGTCCGCGATCCCCAAGGCTATGACGTGCTTGCCGTGGAACTTTCCACCTTCCAGCTGCACTGGACGCAATCCTTGGAGCCGGTCTCCAGCGTCTGCCTGAACCTGGCCGAAGACCATGTGGACTGGCACGGCAGTTTCGCCGCGTATGCTGCGGACAAAGCGAAAATTTACGAAAACACGCGGGTTGCCTGCATCTACAACGCCGAGCAAATTGAAACCGAGCGCATGGTTCAAGAAGCCGATGTGTTGGACGGCTGCCGTGCCGTGGGCTTCACCACCGGCTTGCCCTCCATCAGCATGGTGGGGGTGGTGGAGGGTCTGCTGGTTGACCGCGCCTTCATCGCTGAGCGCAAGGACTCAGCCGTAGAACTGGCGAACGTCAGCGACATTGGCGATCTTGTCCCGCGTCATTTGGTGGCCAACGCCGCCGCCGCAGCTGCCCTTGTCCTGGCGTATGGGCTGAGCCCGGCGGACGTACGCAAGGGTCTCCAAAATTATCACAACGGCGAACACCGGATCCAGCCGGTAGCCAGCTCCGAAGGGGTCCTGTGGGTCAATGACTCCAAAGCCACGAATCCGCACGCGGCTGCAGCCTCGTTGGCGGCGTTCAACCCTGTCGTCTGGATCGCCGGGGGTCTGTCCAAGGGTGTCGACTATGACGAGCTTGTCCAGGCACAAGCCGCCAGGCTGAAGGCCGTGGTTCTCATTGGCGCCGACAGCAGCGCCTTGGCAGCGTCTTTGGCGCACCACGCACCCACGGTTCCGGTTATTGCCGTGAGGGAGCCCCTCTTGGACGGCGATGCCGTTATGGCTTTGGCCGTTGCCGAGGCGGCGGCCCTGGCAGCCGACGGTGACACCGTGCTGATGGCACCGGCGTCGGCCTCCATGGATCAATTCACTTCCTATGCCCACCGCGGCCAGGCGTTCATGGACGCGGTCCGGGAACTCATGGAGTCACGGGCAAGCGCCAAAAAGGAGTCATAGTGGCCAAGACCTCCACGAAGCAAAGCAAGTCCGTGGCAGGGGCCGCCCAAACCAAGGCCTCCGCGGAGCCGGCCGGGCAGACTCCCACCAGCGGCTGGAAGCGTTTGCGTGGCCGGCTGTACGCATTCTCCGGGCACCCCACAGCTGCTTACTACTGGATCATTGCCACGACCGTGACGTTGACGTGCATCGGTTTGATGACGGTGCTCTCCGCGTCAGCGGCAGAGTCGATCTCGGCAGGGATTGACCCATATTCGCTGTTCCTGAAGGCGGCCATGTTTGCCGGTGTCGGATTTGTTCTGATGATGGTGCTCTCCTTCGTCACACCGTCGTTGCTGAAGAAGCTGGCATGGCCCGCAGTGGGGCTTTCCTTCGTTCTGCTGGTTGCCGTTTTTACGCCGCTGGGTAAATCCGTCGGTGGAAACCGCAACTGGCTCAACTTGGGCGAATTCAGCTTTCAACCATCCGAGGCGGCCAAACTGGCGCTGGCGTTGTGGATAGGCATGGTCCTGGCCCGCAAGGGCCGGTTGGTGGGGGACTGGCGCCACACCCTGCTGCCGGTGGTGCCCGTGGGCATGATCCTTGTGGGCTTGATTCTGCTGGGGCACGACTTGGGCACCGCTGTCATCGTCATGGGTGTTGTGGGCGCCGGGCTGTTCTTTGGTGGTGGCAGCAAGCGGGTGCTGATGGGTGCTGTGGGCATCGGTCTGGTTTCGGCCATCGTGATGGCGGCCATCAGCGGAAACAGAACTGCCAGGCTGTCTGGGTGGCTGGGTAATTGCAACGACGGACAAGGTTTGTGCGACCAAGCCCAAAACGGCTTGTACGCCCTGGCCTCGGGCGGCTGGTTTGGGGTTGGGCTCGGCCAGAGTCGGCAAAAGTGGAGCTGGATTCCAGAAGCCCACAACGACTTCATCTTCGCCATCATCGGTGAGGAACTGGGCCTGCTGGGCTCCCTGGTCATCATTGCCCTCTATGCTGTGCTGGCTTTCGCCGTGTTCCGTGTGATCATGACACGCAATGACACGTTTGCGCGCGTGGTGTGTGGTTGCATCCTGACCTGGATCATTGGCCAGGCATTTGTGAACATCGCCATGGTGGCAGGACTGCTTCCGGTGATCGGCGTTCCACTGCCCTTCATCTCCTATGGGGGCAGTTCACTGGTGATGGTGCTTGGTGCCATTGGGATAGTCCTGTCCTTTGCCCGCACCGATCCAGCCCGCACCGATCCAGCCCTGACTGAACCAAAAGGAACTTTGAAGACCACATGACGCAGAACGTAAACCAGACATTGCCGGAACTGCCCCAACCGGAAGCCCCACTGTCTGTGGTCCTGGCCGGGGGCGGCTCGGCAGGGCACGTGAGCCCGCTGCTGGCCATCGCGGCTGCCATCCTCCTGCGCGTACCCGAGGCAGCCATCAAGGCCGTGGGGACTAGAGACGGTCTGGAGACCACGCTGGTGCCTGCCGCCGGGCACGAGCTAGTTTTCATTGACCGGATCCCCCTGCCGCGCAAGCCCTCCCTGGACTTGGCGAAACTGCCGTGGCGGATGCGTCGGGCCGTCGCCACGGCCAAGAAGATTCTCCAAGATGCCAGGGCGGACGTCCTAGTGGGGGTGGGTGGCTACGTATGCACCCCGATGTACCTCGCCGCCAAGTCGCTGCGGGTGCCCATCGTGATACACGAAGCAAATACGAAGGCGGGACTGGCCAACAAGGTCGGGGCCAGGTACACCACGTATGTGGGGACAGCCTTTGCCGCCACTGCGATCCGCCACGCACATGTTGTGGGCATGCCCATGCGCCGGGCCATCGCAGCACTTGACCGTGTCCAGGCCCAGTCCGGGGCCCGGGAACGTCTCGGACTTGAAGTCGGGCGGCCAACGCTCATCGTGACCGGCGGTTCCCTCGGTGCGCTGCGATTGAATAGAGCGGTGGCCGACTCGGTGGAAGCCCTGGCTGCTGCAGGCATCCAAACCCTTCACATCACCGGCAAGGGAAAAGCTGTCATGCGGGCAGACGGCTCGCTATTGACGGCTGCCCTGTACCGTCAGGTTGAGTACGTTGACGGAATGGAAGACGTGTACGCTGCAGCCGATCTTCTGCTGTGCCGTTCCGGGGCAGGGACGGTGTCCGAAGTGGCCGCGGTGGGGTTGCCCGCTGTCTTTGTTCCGCTGCCCATTGGCAATGGTGAACAGGCGCGCAATGCTGCCGACCTCGTTCAGGCCGGGGCAGCCCTTCTGCAACCCGATGCAGGCCTTGACGGGCCGTGGATCCAAGACAACGTGATCCCCTTGTGCCTTGATGAGTCACGGCTGACCCGGATGGCCGGCTCAGCCGCACAACTGGGTATCAGGGATGCTGCTGAGCGCATGGCCGACATGGTCCTTGCTGCAGCGGAAATGCCGAACCAATGACACAGGAAGAATCGACCGTGGCCTACATTCCCCCAACGTTGGCTGAACTGGGCCGCGTCCACTTCATTGGCATGGGAGGCGCCGGCATGTCTGCCATTGCCCGGATCATGTTGGGCCAAGGCGTGCCCGTCAGCGGTTCGGATGCCAAGGACTCGATTGGGCTGCGTGAACTGGGCGCCTTGGGCGCCACCGTCCATCTTGGCCAGATGGCAGGCAATGTAGCCACTGCGGACACGGTTGTGGTTTCCACGGCCATCCGTGAAAGCAACCCCGAGCTTGCCGCCGCACGTGCGGGCGGACTGCGCGTACTGCACCGCTCTCAGGCGCTGGCCGCCGCCATGGCAGAGGACATCGTCGTGGCGGTTGCGGGAACACACGGTAAAACCACCACCACCTCGATGATCACGGTCATGCTCAAGGGTGCAGGGGTGGATGCCTCCTTCGCCGTTGGCGGCACAGTCCAGGGACTCGGTGTGAATGCTGCGCACGGCACTGCTGGCGTGTTTGTGGCTGAGGCGGATGAATCCGATGCATCATTTTTGAACTATCGCCCGCACATTGCCGTCGTGACAAATCTTGAGGCCGACCATCTTGACCACTATGGCACGGCTGAGGCCGTATTTGCCGCGTTCGAAAAGTTCATGGACTTGCTGCCAGCCGAAGGTACGCTCGTTGCCTGCGCCGACGACCCTGGATCGGCCCACCTGGCCGCACAGGCTGCGGCCGCCGGAAAGCGGTGCCTGAGCTATGGATTTGCCGAGGGGTCGGATATTCGCCTTGTACCCGGGAGCCAGGACGGATTGCACTCCACGGCCAGCATCGAACTACGCGCGGATCTGCTCCCGGTGGGAGCTGCAACCACGCTGATGCTTGCCTTGCAGGTGCCCGGCAACCACAACCTCAGCAATGCCGCTGCCGCAGTGGCTGTGGCCCTTGCCCTCGGGGTGGACGTGGAGGCAGCTTTGGCAGCGCTTGCCTCCTTCAGCGGCGCCGCACGACGCTTTGAAGCCAAGGGTGAAGGCCGGGGAGTTGCGGTCTTTGATGATTATGCCCACCACCCCACGGAAGTGACAGCAGCGCTGCGGGCGGCAAGGACAGTCGCCGGAGAGCATAAGGTGCATGTCCTGTTTCAACCACACCTGTTCTCCCGGACACAAGAATTTGCCAAGGAATTTGCCCATGCACTTGACTTGGCGGACACCGTGGCCGTGCTCGATATTTATCCGGCCCGTGAAGACCCCATCCCGGGCGTCACCAGCGAACTCATCACCAAAGAATTGCAGAAGCCGTTCGGCTATGCCCCTGACAGTGCTGCCGCAGTGCAGCAGTTAACTGAAGGTGCCGTGGCCGGAGACATTATCTTGACTATTGGAGCAGGGGACGTAACTGAGTTCGGCCCTGCCCTGGTCGAAGCGTTGAACGGCCCTTTCAATGGTTGAACCACGCAAGCCACGAGTCATCCGAACCCGGCCGGGAACTGTCCCACCAGCGGCAGCCAAGTCAACCCCGGCGGAGCAAGGTTCCTCTGCCCCCACACCCGTGCGCAGCACCAGCTCCAAGGTCTCCGTTGAGCCGCTGCCCAGCGAGGAGCAATCTACAAAAGGCGCGCCGGTCAAGGACAAATCTGCGGTGGATACTGCTCCAACGGAAAGCCGACGGAAAGTCCCACGGATACCATCTATGCGGCGGCGCACTGAGAGCGGCGGCAGCGACAACGCAGTTGGCCCAGAAACTACTGGTCACGTCAGTGCTGGAAAAGTCACTGCTGGGGACGCGAGCGACAGGGTTGAACATGGCGCCAAGGTGTTGGCTTTCCCGGTCTCCAGTCACAAGCGCCGCCACCGCAATATTTTGTTGGCAGTGGCAGGCATTGTTGCCACGCTTGCCCTGGTGATGGGGGTGGCCATGTTCTCACCCGTTTTGGCCGTTCACAAGGTCGTTTTTGAGGGCAATAAGCTGATCGGCGCAGACGTCTTGCAGAAAGCTGTTGCACCGATACTGTCCAAGCCGCTTCCCCAAGTGACTGAAAGGGAGGTGCAGGACTTGCTGGCCCCGGTTATTCAAGTCAAGAGTGCCCGGATCGAGGCCAGGCCGCCGTCGACGCTGCTCGTGCACATTATTGAGCGCGTGCCGGTTGCCCTGATTAAAAGTGCTGACACGTACCTGTTGGTTGATCAGTATGGTGTGGAACTCGGTTCCACCCCTGATCTCGAAGCGGCAGCGCTTCCGTTGATCGATGGTGGCAAGGCGGCCATTGGTCAGGACACGTTCCGGGCCATCACGGCCGTGCTGGCGAATCTACCGCAACCCATTGTGGCGCAGCTGGCCAATGCGACAGCTAAATCCCCGGATGCAGTGGAACTGAAGTTGACGGACGGGCGCACCGTGATTTGGGGCAACGCCAGCGACATGGAACTCAAGGCAGAGGTGCTGACGGCGCTGCTGACCGCTCCGCCGCCCACCCCTGAACCCGGCAAGCCCATACCTGCGCCTGCGCAGGTCTTCGACGTCAGTGCCCCGCGTCACCCGGTGACACGTTAACTCGGCGACTGTAGGACAATGGTTTGTGGACAATGTGAGCCAAGCGAACCCAATCGAGGGTAGGCGTGGCTGATTAAATGGTTTTTCGGCGTATTCGGGCGACACGCGGCAGCAGAAATTGCATGCGGCGCCGATGCACCGTAGCGTCATTGACACGAGTTAGTTGACATAACTATAACCTTCAACTTGAGGGTTAAGCCTCCAAGGTTTCAAGTACTGCTTCAAGGTTGCTCCTACGAGCAATGCCGGCACCTTGAAACAGCAGCATTTCCTCGGCGGCAAAGCGCAATTCTTTAGATCTTTCAGCAACATACGAACAAGGGACACGTAACGTGGCAGCACCCCAGAATTACTTGGCAGTCATCAAAGTCGTCGGCATCGGCGGTGGCGGCGTAAATGCAGTGAACCGCATGATTGACGTGGGTCTTCGCGGTGTGGAGTTCATCGCCATTAACACGGACGCCCAGGCGCTGTTGATGAGTGACGCCGACGTCAAGCTCGACGTCGGCCGAGAGCTGACACGCGGACTCGGCGCCGGAGCCAACCCGGATGTTGGCCGTCAGGCAGCCGAAGACCACGCAGAAGAGATCGAAGAGGTCCTGCGTGGGGCCGACATGGTCTTCGTGACGGCAGGAGAAGGCGGCGGCACCGGCACCGGCGGCGCCCCCGTCGTGGCCCGCATCGCCCGCACGCTGGGCGCGCTGACCATTGGCGTTGTCACGCGCCCCTTCACCTTTGAAGGGCGCCGTCGCGCATCAAGCGCCGACAACGGCATCGAAGCATTGCGCGATGAAGTCGACACGCTCATTGTGATCCCCAATGACCGCCTCCTGTCCATCAGCGACCGCAACGTCTCAGTGCTTGACGCCTTCCGTTCCGCCGACCAGGTGTTGCTGTCAGGTGTCCAGGGCATCACCGACCTCATCACGACCCCCGGCCTGATCAACCTTGACTTTGCGGATGTGAAGTCAGTGATGCAGGGTGCCGGTTCGGCCCTGATGGGCATCGGCTCCGCAAGGGGCGAGGACCGTGCCGTGAAGGCGGCAGAACTCGCCATCGCCTCACCGCTGCTCGAAGCGTCCATCGATGGCGCACACGGCGTGCTGCTGTCCATTCAGGGCGGCTCGGACTTGGGCTTGTTTGAAATCAATGAGGCGGCCCGCCTGGTGCAGGAAGTAGCGCACCCCGAAGCCAACATCATCTTTGGTGCCGTCATTGACGACGCCTTGGGAGACGAGGCCCGTGTAACAGTCATCGCTGCAGGCTTCGATGCCCCTGACGCCGAACCCGACAAGGCAGAGCCCGCAGCCGCAGTCGCACCGCCGGTACCTTCCTCGGTGCCCGCAAGCGCCAACAACGTGACGAACCTGAACCAGTGGGGCCACCAGTCCGGTTCCCAGGTTCCGGCTGACGGCGGCTTCGACGTGGAGCTTCCGGCCATCGTGGAACCAGATCTCACCGGGCACCGCGCCGATGACCTGGATGTTCCCGACTTCTTGAAGTAGGAACAGCCTTTAGTAAAAGCACATCCAGCCAGCGGCAACAGCCGCCGGCACCCTTGAATGGTCAGGTTGTTTGCATGTGGTCCTCGATGCAGGTGCGCCCAGGCGTAGTCCTTGGTTTCACTGACACCACAGCAGGCAACCTGGCCTTTCACGTAGGAGATGACCCCAGCCTCGTTGCAAAGCGCCGGGTAGCCGTGGAGCATGCCCTGGCCCACGGCGTCGGCGCACCCCCTGCCCACGCCACAACCTTGGCCTACATGGAGCAAGTGCATGGTGCCGACGTGGCAGTACTTGACGCTGGAGCCCAAACGCCAACACCAACGGCAGATGCCATGGTGGTCACCCTGGACGTCGGGACGGAGGCCGGGCTGGCCGTGATGGTCGCTGACTGTGTCCCGGTTTTACTGCTCGGAGAAGCGCCCCGAGGCAAGATGGTACTGGCAGTGGCCCACGCAGGACGGCCCGGTGTTGAAAAAGGTGTCATCACCGCCGTCGCTGATCAAATGCGCCGCAGCGGCGCGCTGGCCATCGAGGCTTGGCTTGGCCCCAGTGTGTGCGGGCGCTGCTACGAAGTACCAGATGCCATGCGGGAAGCTGTGGCAGCGCAGGTACCGGAATCCTGGTCGACCACCACTGCCGGAACGCCCGGGCTTGATCTGCCAGCGGCTGTGCTGGCCCAGTTGGCTGCATCCGGCGTGGAAGCGCACCCCTCCGGTATTTGCACGCTGGAAGACGAACGGTATTACTCGCACCGCCGTTCGCAGCGTGACGGCGTGGACGAAGGTCGCTTCATCGGTTTCATCGTTGCATCCGCGCCTGCCTAGCGCCCTACCTTGGCTCCCTGTTCGAGCACCTAACGGTGCCCTTTTTGAAAGCACCTTCGTACAATGACTTTGCCGGACCCCCGCACCACAGAACTCGCCCAGCACCTGGGTGCTGTCAGGGAGCGAATCGAAACTGCCATGGCAGCCCGCCAAGCTTCAACTGTGGCAGATGCGGCTGCGGCGCCCCCAACCCTCATTGTGGTGACGAAGTTCCACCCCGCCGCTGATGTGCTGCGGCTGCGCAGCCTTGGGGTGGCGGACGTTGGCGAAAACCGCGATCAGGAGGCGGCAGCGAAGGCCGCTGAAGTGGCGGTAACTGACCTGCGCTGGCACTTCATCGGGCAGTTGCAAAGCAACAAGGCCAAGTCGGTGGTTGGCTACGCACATTCTGTTCACTCAATCGACAGGGTCTCCGTTGCCACTGCGCTGGGCAAGGCCATGGCCCGGCAGCAGGAAACGGATGGCCGCGCGGACCTTCAATGCTTCATCCAGGTTGAACTCACTGATCCCTACGCATCATTGGCGGCGGAGGGCCACGACGTCCCAGCTGGGCCCAGCGGCAGGGGAGGGGCATCGCCGTCGTCCGTCCTGCAACTCGCCGAGCACATTGCCGGCACACCCGGCCTGATGCTGGCCGGTGTCATGGGTGTGGCGCCACTGGGCGTCACCCCGGGACCGGCGTTCGAACTACTGGCGAACGTGTCGGCCCAACTGCGCTCTACACACCCCGGCGCAACCGGAATTTCAGCCGGTATGAGCCACGATCTTGAAGCCGCACTGGCTGCAGGAGCGACACACCTGCGTGTCGGTTCCGATATCCTCGGTCCCCGTCCTGCCGTGCTGTAGCGTTTTATATGACGGCAACTGCACAATCTGCCAAACAACCATCCGGATGAAGAATTTTGTGCTTTGCAGATTTAAGTAGACTAATGAGGAGCTACCATGGCTGGCGCTATGCGCAAGACAATGATCTTTCTTGGGCTCGCCGACGGTGACGAGCACTACGACGCCGAGCATGCCCCGCCCTTGACCAAGGACGACGACTATGCCGAGGTGTCTGAGCGCGCAGCAGCGCCTGCACCTGTCGTAGAGCCTGCCGCGCCCAAGGCCGGCGACGAGGAATACAGGGCTCCGGTGACCCCCATCAAGCGTGCCGCATCAACTCGGGAAGAGGCTGAAAGTTTGCGCCAGATCACCACTGTCCACCCCCGCTCCTACAATGACGCAAAAATCATTGGGGAGAGCTTCCGGGATGGGATTCCAGTCATCATGAACGTCACTGACATGGGTGAGGCAGATGCCAAGCGCCTGGTGGACTTTTCCGCCGGCCTGGTGTTCGGGCTGCGTGGTTCCATAGAGCGCGTCACCAACAAGGTGTTCTTGCTCTCACCGTCTTACATTGAGGTTCTTGGTGATGACAAGAAGGTCTCCGACACACAGGCGAGCTTCTTCAACCAGAGCTAACCGCCAAGAGCGACGGGCTCTGCAACGCTTCGTTTTAACTGCCCGGGCACTTTGTGTCCGGGCAGTGCGTTGTACGGAGTACTGAATGGATCTGCCAGCCAACGGGGAATCACTAAAACTGTCCTGGGGCTGGTCTATCCTTGTAGTCAAGGTTTCCATTTCCGCCACCTAACGGATTGAGTGCACGCGCGTGACAATAGTTTTTGCCCTTCTCTACCTGCTGCTGCTGCTGTACTTTCTGACACTTCTGCTGCGCATGGTGTTTGACTGGATACAGGTCTTTGCACGTGAATGGCGCCCCAAAGGGGTCGCTTTGATCGGTGCCTCGGTTGTCTACCGACTCACGGACCCGCCGCTGCGCAAACTGCGTGCCATGATTCCACCGCTGCGAATCGGCTCCATGGCCTTAGATATCGGCTTCCTTTTATTGCTGGTGGCCGTTGGCATAGGCATGAGTGTGACAAAAAGTTTAGTCAGCTAGCGCCGCGCCGTTCGTTTTCGCCAGAGAAAAGCTATATTGTAAAAAAGAGACCCCGGTGCGTGCTGACAGACATGTATTCGGTACCGCAGTCGGTAGGGCCTAGGCCGGTTCCAGACTCACTTAGACCAATGAGGTGACTAGATGGCGCTTACGCCAGAAGACGTTGTCAACAAGCGGTTCCAGCCGACCAAGTTCCGTGAAGGCTATGACCAGGACGAAGTCGACGATTTTCTTGACGAAATCGTCGTAGAGCTCCGCCGCCTGCATCAAGAAAATGACGAACTGCGCAAGCAGCTCGCAGATGCAGACACAGCAGGTGCTGCCGCTTCGGCGCCGGCGCCGGCTGCTGCTGCCGCTTCGGCGCCGGCCAAGGGCAAGGCGTCACCTGCAGCAGGCAAGTCCGCCAAGGTTGTTGCAGAGCCGAAGAAGGCCGAGCCCAAGGCTGTAGTGCCTGAGGCCAAGCCTGAGCCGGTCGTGGAGAAGGCTGCTGCACCAGCACCCGTTCCTGCCCGAGCATCCGCTGGCACCTCGGCTGAGACAGCCTCAGGCGTCATCGCGTTGGCCGAGCGCCTGCACGACGAATACGTCAACGCAGGTGTTGAACAGCGCGACAAGATCATTGCCGAAGCGCAAATCGAGGCCAGCACGCTGGTCAACGACGCCCAAGAAAAGAGCCGTAAGACGCTCGGTGCTCTGGAGCAACAGCGGTCGGTGCTCGAACGCAAGGTGGAGCAGCTGCGCGGCTTCGAGCGTGACTACCGTTCACGCCTGAAGACGTACATTGAAGGTCAGCTACGCGACCTGGATGCCCGCGGTTCGGTGGCAGCACCGGACGTCTCCGAGACCAACTCGGGCTCCTAGGCAAATACAGGAAGCCGGTGGTGCAAGGAAACTTGTCCCACCGGCTTCTTGCTGCTTAAGGCAGCCCCGAACTTCCAGCCGCTGACATGCCGGCCCCTGTGGTTGGTGCCGCAGCCAGCGAGCTTATGATGGAGGCTATCCCTTTGCCGCAACTACTGAAAGCACCATGAGCGAGAACTCTCTGCCGGACACGCAATCTGCCCCCGCCTCCAACCGCCGCACCTATTGGATCCTGTGGGCAGGTCTTGCCGCATTCGCCTACAGCTGTGACCAACTGACGAAGTGGTGGGTGACGTCCACCATGGTTGAAGGACAGAGCACCCCCGTGATCCCCGGCGTCCTGCAGTGGTATTACATTCGGAATTCTGGTGCAGCCTTCTCCATCGGGGAGAATTTCACCTGGTTCTTTACCTTGATCATGGCGGCGGTGTCCGTTGCCATCATCGTGCTGGCACGGCGCATCCGATCGGCCTGGTGGGCCATCGGACTGGGCCTTGTCCTAGGCGGCGCCCTAGGCAACCTGACGGACAGACTGTTCCGTCCGCCGTCGTTCGCCATGGGACACGTGGTGGATTTCATTTCCTTCCCCAACTTCGCCATTTTCAACATGGCGGACATGGCCGTGGTGGGCGGCGTGATTACCATCTGTTTGTTGACCCTGTTGGGCGTGCCGCTGACCGGGGCCAAAGCTGCTGTGAAGGATGTAAGTCTCGATGACTGAAACGTTCAACGTGCCCCACGACGTCGCCGGACGACGGGCTGACGCCGCACTTGCTGTGCTGCTGGGCATCTCACGCTCTGCAGCTGCACTGCTCTGCGTGGAGGGCAATGTCCTGCAAAACGGTGTGCTGTTGGGCAAGAGTGAAAAACTCACTGCCGGCGCCAGTGTGCAGGTCACCATACCCGAGCGCCGCGATCCGCTTGCCGTCGTTGTGGAACCCGTGGAAGGCCTCGACATCCTCCTCGACGACGATGACTTCGTGGTGGTGGACAAACCAGTCGGCGTGGCTGCACATCCGTCACCGGGATGGGTGGGGCCCACTGTGGTGGGCGGGCTGGCTGCCGCCGGGTACCGCATTTCAACATCCGGCGCCCAGGAGCGGGTCGGTATTGTGCACCGCCTGGACGTGGGCACTTCCGGTGCCATGGTGGTGGCCAAGACTGAGCACGCGTACACCGTCCTGAAGCAGGCTTTCCGCGAACGGACGGTGGAGAAGATCTACCACGCCGTGGTGCAGGGACTCCCGGACCCGTTGAAGGGCACCATCGACGCGCCCATCGGCCGCCACCCCGGCCACGACTGGCGCTTCGCCGTCATCGAGGACGGGCGTCCCTCGGTGACCCATTACGAAGTTCTTGAGGCGTTCGGGAAGGCGTCGCTGGTGGAAGTCCACCTTGAAACCGGGCGCACACACCAGATCCGTGTTCACTTTTCGGCGCTGCGCCATCCTTGCGCCGGTGACTTGACGTACGGGGCAGACCCGAAACTGGCTGCCGAGTTGGGCCTGACTAGGCAGTGGTTGCACGCCCACCAGCTGGGCTTCACACACCCGTCATCGGGGGAATGGGTGTCAGTGACAAGCCCCTACCCGCAGGATCTGGAGTACGCACTGGACCACCTGCGCGGCGAACACTAACCCCTACCGACGCTCCCGCACCTTCCGGGGTATTTCCTCTGACCCTCCTGCACCTTTTGGGGTGTTTTTCCCGGCGCTCCAGCACCTTCGCGTTGTGAGCTAGATCGTTGCCTCACGACCTGCAGAAGGGTCCGTGTTTTGACCCCGGAAACTGAAAGAGCGTCAGGGTTTGCTGCCCCGAAAGTGCAGGAGCGTTGGTGGGGGGAGGGTTTGGATTGGGGACTAGACTGGTCGGGTGGCTAGCTCATCGACTGACAGTTTTGTCCATCTTCACTCACACACCGAATACTCCATGCTGGACGGTGCTGCGCGCCTAACGGAATTGTTTGACGAGGCCAAGCGGCTTGAAATGCCCGCACTGGCCACCACCGACCACGGCTATCTATTTGGGGCCTTCGACTTTTGGCAAAAGGCTACCGACGCTGGCATCAAGCCCATCATCGGCGTTGAAGCCTACGTCACCCCAGGCACCGCCCGCACCGACAAGACCAGGGTGAAGTGGCGTACCGACGAAAGTCAGCGGAAGGACGACGTCTCCGGCGGTGGGTCCTACACGCACATGACGCTGCTCAGCTACAACAACCAGGGCATGCGGAACCTGTTCAGGGCGTCCTCGCTGGGCTCCCTCGATTCACCCATGGGCAAGTACCCGCGCCTGGACCGGGAACTGCTCAACGAATACCACCCGGGACTCATCGCCACCACCGGCTGCCCCTCGGGTGAAGTCCAGACGCGGCTGCGGCTGGGCCAGTACAACGAGGCCAGGGCGGCCGCCGCCGAGTTCCAGGACATCTTCGGGACGGAAAACTACTTCTGCGAGCTCATGGACCACGGGCTGGACATTGAACGCCGGGTCACGAAGGACCTGATGCGCCTGGCCAAGGATCTAAACATTCCGCTGGTGGCCACCAATGACCTCCACTACACCCACGAGCATGACGCGAAGGCCCACGAAGCCCTCCTGGCCCTGCAGTCCGGCTCCACCCTTGCCGAACCCACCTATGACCAGGGTGGCAAGCGTTTTGCGTTCAGTGGCAGCGGCTACTACCTGAAGTCGGCAGCGGAAATGCGCTCCCTCTTCTCCGAACTGCCCGAAGCCTGCGACAACACGCTGCTCATCGCCGAGCGCTGCGATGTCTCCTTCAACACCAACGCCAACTACATGCCGCGGTTCCCCTGCCCGGAAGGTGAAGACGAAACGTCCTGGCTGGTTAAGGAAGTGGACACGGGCCTGAAGTACAGGTACCCGGCGGGCATCCCCGACGACGTCCGCAAGCAGGCGGACTACGAACTGGACGTCATCATCAAGATGGGCTTCCCCGGCTACTTCCTCGTGGTAGCCGACTTCATCAACTGGTCCAAGGACCACGGCATCCGGGTTGGCCCCGGGCGTGGCTCCGGTGCTGGCTCCATGGTGGCCTACGCCATGCGCATCACCGACCTTGACCCGCTGCGCCACGGGCTGATCTTTGAACGTTTCCTGAACCCCGAGCGCGTGTCCATGCCCGACTTCGACGTGGACTTCGATGATCGTCGCCGCCATGAGGTCATCAAGTATGTGACGGAAAAGTACGGTGACGAGCGTGTTGCCATGATCGTGACGTACGGCAGCATCAAGACGAAACAGGCGCTCAAGGATGCCTCCCGCGTCCTGGGGCACCCCTTCAGCATGGGTGAAATGCTGACCAAGGCGCTGCCGCCGGCCGTCATGGCCAAGGATATTCTCCTCAATGACATTGAAAACCCGGAGGCCAAGCGTTACAGCGAAGCAGCTGACTTCCGCAACCTGATGAACACCGACCCCGAGGCGGCGAAGGTCTTTGAGCTGTCCAAGGGACTGGAGGGGCTGAAGCGCCAGTGGGGTGTGCACGCAGCCGGTGTGATCATGAGCTCGGATCCCATCATCGATGTCATCCCGATCATGCGCCGCTTCCAGGACGGGCAGGTCATCACCCAGTTCGACTACCCCACCAGCGAAGGCCTCGGCCTGATCAAAATGGACTTCCTGGGGTTGCGAAACCTCACGATCATCACCGACGCACTGGAAAATATCAAGGCCAACAAGGGCTTCGACCTTGACCTTGAGCGCTTGGAGCTCGACGACGCACCCTCCTATGAGCTGATGGCGCGTGGGGACACGCTGGGTGTCTTCCAGCTCGACGGCGGCCCCATGCGCTCCCTGCTTAAGCTGATGCGCCCCGATAACTTTGAAGATATTTCCGCCGTCCTGGCGTTGTACCGGCCAGGTCCCATGGGTGCGGACTCGCATACGAACTATGCGCTGCGCAAGAACGGCCTGCAGCCCATCACCCCCATCCACCCGGAACTGGAAGAGCCCCTCGCGGACATCCTGGGCGGTACCTATGGCCTGATCGTGTACCAGGAGCAGGTGATGTCCATCGCCCAGAAGCTGGCGGGATACTCGCTGGGCCGGGCCGATATTTTGCGCCGTGCCATGGGCAAAAAGAAGAAGTCGGAGCTGGATAAACAGTATGCCGGCTTCCACCAGGGCATGCTGGACAACGGCTATTCCGATGCCGCAGTCCAAACACTCTGGGCTATTTTGCTGCCGTTCTCCGACTACGCCTTCAACAAGGCGCACTCGGCTGCATACGGAGTCATCAGTTACTGGACCGCTTACCTGAAGGCGCACTATCCTGCCGAATACATGGCGGCCCTGCTGACAAGCGTTGGCGACGACAAGGACAAGCTGGCCCTGTACCTCAACGAGTGTCGCCACATGGGCATCACGGTGCTGGCCCCCGACGTCAATGAATCGGCGTTGAACTTCACCCCGATCGGCCATGACATCCGCTTCGGCATGGGCGCCATCCGCAACGTGGGCGCCAACGTGGTCAACGCCTTGGTGGAAGCCAGGACGGGTGCGGGCAACTTTGAGAACTTCCCCGACTTCCTCATGAAGGTCCCGGCCGTGGTGTGCAACAAGCGCACCATCGAATCCTTGATCAAGGCCGGTGCCTTCGACTCCCTGGGCCATCCTAGGCGGGCCTTGGCCATGATCCATGAAGAAGCCGTCGACTCGGTCATCACCATCAAGCGCAACGAGGCAGTGGGCCAGTTTGACCTCTTCGCCGGCCTTGGTGACGCAGAGCCTGAATCGGCGCTGGCCACGGAGATTCCCGACCTGCCCGAATGGGAAAAAAAGGACAAGCTGGCGTTCGAGCGGGACATGCTCGGGCTCTACGTCTCAGACCACCCGCTGCAGGGCCTTGAAGGCATCCTGAGCCAAAACGCCGACATGTCCATCACCCAGGTGCTCGCCGACGACGGCCCCTCAGACGGGCACATCTTCAGCATCTCCGGCATGATCACCAACCTCCAACGCCGCATCGCCAAGAGCAGCGGCAACCCCTATGCCCGCTGTGAGGTTGAAGACCTGGGCGGCTCGATCGAAGTCATGTTCTTCGGGCAGGTCTATGGGCCCATCGCTACAGTCCTGGCAGAGGACTTGATCGTGGTGATCAAGGGAAGGCTGCAAAAGCGCGACGACGGTGCCATCACCCTGAACGCCATGGAACTCTCCGTCCCCGACCTGAGTGAAGGCCTTGCCGGGCCGCTGGTGATCTCCATGCCGGAACACAAGGCCAATGAGCAGGTGCTGGGGGCGTTGAAGGATATCCTTGGTGACCACCGCGGCAACACGGAGGTCAAGATGTATCTCGCCGGAAACCGCGCCGTGAAGGTCATGAAGCTGCCGCTGCACCACCGGGTCAACCCCACCCCGGCGCTCTTCGGCGACCTGAAGGTCCTGCTGGGCCCCACCTGTCTGGAGGGCTGATGGCTGAGCACAGCGCTCCCAACCCTTCTACCGACCAAATCCGGAGCGGTGCCATGTGGCGCCGCGGCTTGGGCGGTTCGGCCATCGCTGGTGCAATAGGCGGGATCGTGTGGTGGCTCGCAGCCCCCACCGGTGCCTTCTATGGTGACGGCAAGGACTATGCCACCTGGTTTCCGCGTGATGCCACGCTGGCACTGATACTGATACTTGCAGGGGTGGTGACTGCCCTCGCAGCGCTTCGTGCCGAGCGCACCCGACGTCAAAAGGGCGACGGTGCGGCGGTGTCAACGGGCGCGTTTGTCCTGCTTCTGGCGTTGTGCGGCTTGGTGGGTTCCGTCATTGCCTGGCGCATGGGCGTCTTTGCGGGCGACCTCTTTGGAAATCCACCGTCGCCGCTGCCCAACCCCAGCATGGTGTTCTCGCTGCGGTCCGGCTCGGTGCTGTTGTTGTGGCCACTGGTGAGCGTGCTGATTGTATTCCTGCGCACCATGTACGCCTACAGCTTCATCCCGGCACGCGTAGAGGAACGCCCGTAGACACCGGCGTGGGCAGCAGCAGGTAAACTCAACTGTTGTGAGCAACCTTGAATCCACAGTATCCAGCCCGGAAAACGATGTAGCTGCGCAGAGTGCCGTTGTTGCCCTGCGCCGCACGGATTTGCGCGGGCGCACCTTGAGCCTGGCAGAGTTGAAGAACGCTGTGCCCCGCACGGCGCAGTCCACCGTCACCACGGCCGAAGCAGCCGTCCAAGGCATCATCGCCGACGTGCGCGGGCGTGGCCATGCCGCCTTGGCAGAGCTGGCGTTGAAGTTCGACGGCGTCGCCCAGGACCATCCACGGGTCCCGGCCGTGGCACTCGCCCATGCCCTTGACTCTCTTGACCCGCAGGTTCGCGCCGCTTTGGAAGAATCGATTGCCCGGGCCAAAGCCTTCGCCCAGGCCCAAAAGCCTGCCAATGTCGATTTCCAGGTCGCAGACGGGGCCGTGGTTTCCTCGCACTGGATCCCCGTGCGCCGAGTGGGCCTGTACGTGCCCGGCGGCTTGGCTGCGTACCCATCATCGGTCATCATGAACGTTGTCCCGGCCTTGGCTGCCGGCGTCCAGTCCGTTGCCTTGGCTTCACCGCCGCAAAAAGACTGTGGCGGGCTGCCCGATCTCACTGTTCTTGCAGCAGCGGCCCTCTTGGGCGTTGAGGAGGTCTATGCCATGGGCGGGGCCCAGGCCATTGCGGCGTTCGCCTACGGCGTGGCTGCCGGCAGCAGCGCCAACGGTGCCGGGGAGGCCATTGAGCCCGTTGACGTGGTCACCGGCCCTGGCAATATTTTCGTGGCCACCGCCAAGCGCCTCGTCAAGGGTGTGGTTGGCATTGACTCAGAAGCCGGCGCCACCGAAATTGCCGTGCTGGCCGATGAGACTGCCAATCCTGTCTATGTTGCAGCAGATTTGATCAGCCAGGCTGAACATGATCCCAACGCTGGCTCCGTCCTGGTGAGCACATCTGTGCAACTGGCTGACGCCGTCGAACGTGAAGTGGTGCGCCAGGCGGCGCTGACCACCCACCGGGAGCGGGTGACAACGGCGTTGAATGGCCCGCAATCCGGCATTGTTCTGGTAGATGACGTGGATCAGGGGGTGGCCGTATGCAATGCCTACGCCGCCGAACACTTGGAAGTCGTCACTGAAAACGCCGCAGCCGTGGCTGCGCGGATCACCAACGCCGGGGCCATCTTCGTGGGGGACTACAGCCCGGTGAGCCTGGGCGACTACTGCGCCGGGTCAAACCATGTGCTGCCCACCAGCGGAACCGCGGCTTTCTCCTCCGGGTTGAATGTGACGACGTTCCTGCGCGCAGTACAGCTCGTCAACTACAACAAGGAAGCGTTGGAGCAAGTTGCCGGGCACGTGATGACGTTGGCCAAGGCTGAGGGGCTGCCGGCCCACGGAGACGCCGTGGCGGTGCGCTTCCCCTGACGGCGACCCGCCGCGCACGCATAATTACACAATTGTTATTTGCTGTTTTCCCAGCCTAGACTGGGAAAACTACGACCCGAAGGGAGCATCTGAATGTATTGCCCGTTTTGTCGCAATCCCGACTCCCGTGTAGTTGACTCCCGTCTGTCCGACGACGGCTCGTCCATTCGACGCCGCCGGCAGTGCACAGACTGCGGCCGCCGCTTCAGCACCATGGAGACGGCCAGCCTCTCAGTCAGCAAGCGCTCCGGAGTTGCCGAGCCGTTCAGCCGCAGCAAGATCATCAGCGGTGTGCGGAAGGCCTGTCAGGGCCGTCCCGTGACCGACGACGACCTGGCCAAGCTGGCTCAGGAAGTCGAAGAGAGCATTCGGGCCAGCGGCGCTGCTGAAATCGAGGCCAATGAGGTGGGCTTGGCCATCCTCGAGCCACTTCGCCGCCTCGATGTGGTGGCGTACTTGCGCTTTGCCAGTGTGTATCAGGGGTTTGAGTCGTTGGAAGACTTTGAAGCGTCCATCGCCCGGCTGCGCAGCGGGAGTGCTGCACAGCCGGCTGTGGACGCTATTTCGTAAGTTTGAAGTGCACCGCTGCTTGAAGCGCGCCGCCCACAATGCCTGCATTGTTCTTTAGCTGCGCCGTGATGATCTTGGTGCGCAGGTTCAGCTTGGGCAGGTAGTCTTCGCTGCGCTTGGAAATACCGCCGCCAATGATGAACAGTTCCGGTGAGAACAGGAACTCCACGTGCGAGAAGTAGCGTTGCAATCGCACTGCGTATTCGTCCCAGTCCAACCCATCGCGTTGACGGGCGCTGGCGGAGGCCCTGCTTTCGGCGTCGAAACCGTCGATCTCCAAGTGGCCCAACTCGGCGTTCGGAACGAGCTTGCCGTCGTGGATGAAAGCTGAACCGATGCCCGTGCCCAGCGTGATGACCAGGACGGTGCCGTTGACACCCTTGCCGGCACCGTAGCGGGCTTCAGCCAATCCTGCGGCGTCGGCGTCATTCATGACTTGAACGTCGCGGCCAAGTTCCTTCGTGATGATCGCGTCCACGTCGGCGTCAATCCATGACTTGTCAATGTTGGCAGCCGAGAGTGCCACGCCGTGGGAGATGATCGCCGGGAACGTAATACCGATGGGGGAGTCCTTGCCGGGTGCCTCCGGGCGCGTCATCAGCTCGTCCACAATCTCCTTGACCACCCTCGCCACGGCTTGAGGAGACGAAGGGCTGGGGGTGTCGATGCGAAAACGACTGCCGAGCATCTCACCGCTGCTGATCTCGACTATTCCGCCCTTGATGCCGGTGCCGCCGATGTCGATGCCAATGACGTTTCCGCTGAAAGGGTGCTTCTTTGACATGAGTGCTCCAGTGGTAGAGGGATGGTTGTGGAAGAACAGGGAAGTGTTACGGAAGTGTCAGGACTTCTGCGCCACTGGCAGTGACCACCATGGTGTGCTCAAACTGTGCGGTGCGCTTGCGGTCGCGGGTGACAACCGTCCAGTCATCGGCCCACATGTCCCACTCGATGGTGCCAAGTGTAAGCATGGGCTCAATGGTGAACACCATGCCCTCTTCCAACACGGTGTTGTAGGCCGGGGCTGCGTCATAGTGCGGAATGATAAGGCCCGTGTGGAACGCTTCGCCGACGCCGTGGCCGGTGAAGTCCCGCACCACGCCGTAGCCGAAGCGCTTGGCGTAGGAGGCAATCGTGCGCCCGATGACGTTGATTTCACGCCCCGGCGCGACGGCGCGGATGGCCCGGTTCAAGGACTCCTGGGTGCGCTCCACCAGCAGCCGCGATTCCTCGTCGACGTCGCCGACGGTGAACGTCCAGTTCGTGTCGCCATGCACGCCGTTCTTAAACGCGGTGATGTCAATGTTGATGATGTCCCCGTCCTGAACGACGGTGGAGTCGGGGATGCCGTGGCAGATTACTTCATTCAGCGAGGAGCACAGGGACTTGGGGAAGCCCCGGTAGCCCAGTGTGGACGGGTAGGCTTGGTGGTCCAATAGGAACTCGTGACCAATCCGGTCCAGCGCATCCGTGGTGACACCGGGAACGATGTTCTTTCCCACTTCCACGATGGCCTGGGCCGCAATTTTGGAGGAAATGCGGATCTTCTCCAACGTCTCGGCGTCCTTCACCTCGGACCCCTTGAAAGGGGCTGGGCCTGCCTTGCCCACATATTCGGGGCGGGCAATTGAGTGTGGAACGAATAGCTGCGGGCTGATGGTGCCGGGAACAAGCGTGCCGATGGGTGCCGTAAGTGCTGTGGAAGACATGAAACCATCCTATAAGTTTTAGTCGGCGCTTGTGGTGTACCGGGCGCGGACCGGCCGGTCGGCCTAGGATGTCAACAGGCGAACAAGGAACCCTGCGCAGAGATGGAGAGCACCATGGCACAGTATTGGTACAACGTGGAAACGCACGAAGTGGAAAAGAACGCCCAGTCAGGATGGAAGTCCCTCATTGGCCCGTACGACAGCCGCGAAGAGGCCGAAGCGGCCCTGGCGAAGGTGCGTGAACGCAATGAAGTCGCCGATGCTTTCGACGAAGAAGATGACGCCTAACCAAGCGTACCTGGCAGGCCGGACGGGCTAGAAAGTGTGCTCGGGGCCGGGGAACACGCCGCTGCGCACTTCCTGGCCGTACTCCTTCGCGGCGTCAGCAAGAACAGTGCGCAGTTGTGCGTACTGCTTGACGAACTTGGCCATCTTTCCGGTCCGCAGCCCTGCCATGTCCTGCCACACCAACACCTGGCCCGTGGTGGAATTCCCTGCCCCAATACCCACCGTGGGCACGTCAATAGCGGCCTCCACGGCAGCGGCAGTCGTGGCCGGAACCATTTCCATCAACACACAAAACGCGCCGGCATCAGCCAACGCCACGGCGTCATCAATCATTGCCTGGGCCATGTCGCCGCGGCCCTGCACCCGGTAGCCGCCCAGCATGTGCTCGCTTTGCGGTGTGAAGCCGATGTGGGCCATGACGGGGATGCCGGCTTGGGTCAGCGCGCGCACGGTGGGGGCGTAGTAGGCGCCGCCCTCCATTTTCACGGCGTGCACCAGGCCCTCCTTCATGAGACGCACACAGGAAGCGACGGCCTGCTCCGTGGATGCTTCATAGCTGCCAAAGGGCAGATCAGCAACTACGAGGGCCCGCTTGGCGCCAGCTGTGACGGCGCGGCAAAAGATGATCATTTCATCGAGCGTGATGGGCAGCGAGGTTTCATTGCCCAAGACGTTGTTGGAGGCCGAGTCGCCCACCAACAGCACCTCAATGCCGGCTTCGTCGAAGATCTGCGCCGTGTACTGGTCGTATGCGGTGAGCATGGCAAACTTCTCGCCAGCCTGCTTCGCCGCGTGCAGGTGGTGCGTGCGGATCCTGGCCGCCGTGGCAGGAATTCCCGCAGCCTTGGCAGTAGCAGCGCCGGCGCCGTAAGGGGCTGCCAGTTCAGCAGGCTCTGCCGCTGCATCGGGAACTGCCGTTGCTTTGGACAGGGGGGAATCAGGGGTGCTCGTCGGTGACATGCCCTCCAGCCTATTACGAGTCCGGGTGCGAAGCGGGCAATGCACCGGGCACCGGGTTGAGTAGAGTATTCACAGTAGGAAATATTCCTGTTCGCAATCTTGCCCACCGCTTGTCCGGTATGCGGCGGCAGGGGGCCGGGCGGCAAAGAGAAGAGGCAGCGAGAATGAACCGTCAGCAAGAATTTGTGTTGCGCACCATTGAAGAGCGTGACGTGCGGTTTGTGCGGCTCTGGTTCACCGACGTCGTGGGCAGCTTGAAGTCGGTGGCGTTGGCCCCGGCTGAAGTTGAAGGCGCTTTTGAGGAGGGCCTGGGCTTTGATGGTTCCTCCATTGAAGGCCTGGCCAGGGTTTTCGAATCGGACATGCTGGCCATGCCGGACCCTTCAACGTTTCAGATCCTGCCGTGGCGCGGGGCCACGGATCAGACATCGCGCATGTTTTGCGACATTCTCACGCCCGACGGCGAGCCCTCCACCGCTGACCCGCGCAACGTTCTCAAGCGCACGCTGGAGAAGGCCGCGGACATGGGCTTCACCTGCTACACCCACCCGGAGATTGAGTTCTACCTGCTGAAGTCGGACCAGCCGGGGCCGGACGGCATCCCAGTGCCCGTTGACCATGCCGGCTACTTTGATCACGTGCCCGGTGGTGTGGCGCAGGATTTCCGCCGCACTGCGGTGACGATGCTTGAAAATGTTGGGATCTCCGTGGAGTTCAGCCACCACGAGGGCGGTCCGGGCCAGAACGAGATCGACCTGCGCTACGCCGATGCCCTGCAGACGGCGGATAACATCATGACGTTCCGCACGGTGATCCGGGAGGTGGCCATCCAGCAGGACACGTACGCCACGTTCATGCCCAAGCCATTCTCCGATCATCCTGGTTCAGGCATGCACACCCACTTCTCCTTGTTTGAAGGCGACAGCAACGCCTTCCATGAGCCGGGGGCCGAATACCAGCTTTCCAAGACGGCCCGGCAGTTCATGGCCGGAATCCTCCGCCATGCACCGGAATTCACGGCTGTTACCAACCAGTTTGTGAATTCCTACAAGCGACTGTGGGGTGGCGGGGAAGCACCCAGTTATGTGTCGTGGGGACACAACAACCGTTCGGCACTGATGCGCGTGCCACTGTACAAACCGGGCAAGGGCCAGGCTGCCCGGCTTGAATACCGGGGCATTGACTCCGGCGCCAACCCCTACCTCGCCTATTCCGTGCTGCTGGGGGCCGGTTTGAAGGGGATCGAGGAAGGGTACGAGCTTCCAGAAGCGGCTGTAGAGGACATCAGCGCCCTGACCAGCGCTGAACGCCGAGCACTGGGGCACGACCCGCTGCCGTCCAGCCTGCACGACGCCGTGCGCCAGATGGAGGAATCTGAACTAATGGCGCAAATTCTCGGTGAGCAGGTCTTTGAGAACTTCCTGCGCAACAAGCGTGAGGAATGGCAGGAATACCGCCTCCAAGTCACGCCCTATGAAATCAACCGCTACCTGGGAGTGCTCTAGGACCTGCCATGAGCTCGCTGACCCGCACCCTCATCTCCCGCGGCTTCTCCGACCTGGAAACCTGCGAGAGGTTCCTGGGGTTTTCCGAACTGGCGGGGCTGGACCAGGCCTGGCTGCTTGATGCCTTGTCCGTAGCTGACAACCCCGACCTGGCGCTGCAATCGCTAGTGCGGCTGCTCAGCGCCGTGCCCACATGCGCTGACCGGTTGAGGGTCCTTGATCCGGACACGGGTAAGCAGGTCCCCAATGAGGCGCTGTTCAGGCTCTTGGGTGCCTCGGAGGCGCTGGCGGATTTTTTGATGCGCCACCCTGAACACCTTGACGTGCTCGACGCCGTGGCGTCGCCCGAGCCGGTTCCTCTCGATGGCGAGGTGCTGCGGGAGTCGCTTCTGCGCGCGGTGGGTGCGGACCCGGAGTCGGATCAGCCGGTTGCGGCACTCTGCGGAACCGAGGCGCGCATCGCCTTGCGGACCAAGTACCGCCGCCACCTGTGTGAGCTGGCGTTGCGGGACCTCGGCGCAGCTTCACCGCAGGCGGCCATGCCCATGGTAGGGGCCGAATTGGCGGATCTTGCCGCCGCCGCCGTGGAAGCCGCCCTGGCTGTGGCCCGCACCGAAGTGGGTGCTGCGGCAGGTGTGGAGAACGTGGCCGCCGTGCGCCTGGCCGTCATCGGCATGGGCAAGTGCGGGGCGCGGGAGCTGAACTATATTTCCGATGTGGACGTCATGTACGTTGTCGCCCTCAGGCACGACGGCGCACCCTCCACTGAGGGTGCCGACGGCCCGGGTGCGGGCCCGGGTTCGAATGCGAGACCAGCGGAAGGCATGGATGAGTCACAGGTGGCACGTATTGGCAACGCATTGGCCGGAGCCATCTCGCGCACCATCTATGCGGCCGAACGCGAGCCGGGCCTGTGGGAGGTTGACGCGAACCTGCGCCCGGAAGGCAAGGACGGGCAGATGGTACGGACGTTGGAGTCCTACCTGGCCTATTACCACCGCTGGGCACAAAGCTGGGAGTTCCAGGCACTTCTCAAGGCACGGGCCATGGCGGGGGACAAAGAATTGGGCGATGAGTTCGAGCGGGCCGTCGCACCACTGATTTGGTCCTCTTCGGAGCGGGACGGCTTCGTGGCAGCTGTCCAGGCCATGCGGCGGCGGGTCACGGCCCACATCCCAGATGCCGAATCGGCCCGCCAGATCAAGCTTGGCAGGGGAGGGCTGCGGGATGTGGAATTCACTGTCCAGCTGTTGCAGCTTGTCCATGGCAAGACTGACACGAGTCTGCGTGTGCGCTCCACGACGGCCGCCATTGACGCGTTGGTGAAGGCCGGGTACGTGGGCCGCACCGACGCCGCGCTGCTGCGTGAGCACTACACGTACCTGAGAGTGTTGGAGCACAGAATCCAGCTCGTGCAGATGCGCCGCACCCACACCATGCCCACCGCTCCCGATCAGCTTCGGGCGCTGGCCCGGGCATTGGCCGGTCCGCTCAGCGTGAAAAGGCCCAGTGCGGAGTCGCTCTTGGCGGATTGGGCCAAAGTGAAGCGTTCCGTCAATTCATTGCACAAACAGATCTTCTACCGCCCCATTCTGGCCAACGTGGCGAACCTCAGTGCAGAGGACGCAGCCTTGACCACCGATGCTGCAAGGGCACGCTTGGCGGCGCTCGGGTACCGGGACACGGAGGGAGCCGTTCGTCACCTCGAGGCCTTGACGGCAGGGGTCAGCCGCCGCGCAGCACTGCAGCGGCAGTTGCTGCCGGTTTTGCTCGGCTGGCTGGCCGACGGCGTGGATGCCGACGCCGGACTGCTCGCGTTCCGCCGGGTCAGCGACGCGTTGGGGACTTCACACTGGTACCTGGGCATGCTGCGCGATCACCAGGCGGCTGCCGAGCGGCTGTGCCACCTTCTCTCAAGTTCGCGGTTGGTCAGTGACCTGCTGGAGGTGTCCCCGGAGGCCACGGCGTGGCTGGGAAATTCCAAGGAACTGGTGCCACAGAGTTTCGCAAGCCAGTGGGCGGAGATTCAGCAAACGTTTGTGCGCCATGGGGAAACCCTCGAGTCCATCCGGTTGATCAGGCTCCTGCGGCAGCGCGAAATCCTGCGGGTGGCCATTGCCGACTCGTGCGGTCTGCTGGGTCAAGACCAGGTTGCCGAGGCGCTCAGCGACACGGACCGGGCCGCCATCCTGGGCAGCCTGATGGTCGCTGAAGCTGAGGTTCAAGCTGGTGGCCCTGCCTTGACGAAGATGCTGGTGGTGGCCATGGGGCGCCAAGGCGGGCGGGAAATCGGCTATGGCTCGGACGCGGATGTCTTGTTCGTGCACCGTCCGGTGGATGGCCTGCCGGAAGACCTGATGGACGAGGCGGGGAAACAAGCCAAGGCCATTGCGCAAAAACTGGTGTCGTTGCTGACGTCCCCGGTTCGCCCGGCCATCCAAGCTGAACGGGTGCTCAGTGTCGATGCTGATCTGCGCCCTGAAGGGCGCCAGGGACCTTTGGTTCGCTCGCTGGAAGCCTACCGGGAATACTACGCCCGCTGGTCATCGCCCTGGGAAGCGCAGGCGCTGTTGCGTGCCAGGCCCCTGGCCGGCTCAGACAGCCTGGCTGAGGACTTTGTGGAAATGGCCGACCCCATCCGTTATCCGAAGAATATTTCCGAAACGGACCAGCGTGAGATCAAGCGCATCAAGGCCCGCATGGAGGGTGAGCGGCTGCCTCGCGGTGCCGATCCATCCCGTCATGTGAAGCTGGGCCGGGGCGGACTCAGCGATGTTGAATGGCTGGTCCAACTGTGGCAGCTGCAGCACGCCCATGCCCATCCGGAGCTGCAGACCACGCAAACCCTTCCCGCCTTGCATGCGGCTGTCTCCATAGGCCTGGTGGAGGCTGCCGATGCGGAAATCCTTGAGTCAGCTTGGCGGTTGGCAGGAAAAATCCGCAACGCCATCGTCATGTGGACGGGGAAGAACTCCGACGTGCTGCCGTCTGCCCGGCATGACCTGGAAGCAGTCGCGCGTTGGTGTGGCTACGAACCAGGCCAGGCAGCCACTTTTGAAGAGGACTACCTGAGCCTGACCCGCCGCGCCCGCGGTGTCTTTGAGCACTTGTTCTATGGTTAGCCGGCCATACGGGCCCGGGCATGCGCGAGGATGGTGGTCACCGGCACCCCGGTGACCAGTTCGCCGTCGTGCACGAAGCCTTCCTCGCGATCCGTGAGGTCAGCGATGAGACGGCCTTTCCACAGGGCCAAAAGCTCTGTGTGCTCCGGCAGCGGGGCAAGGTTGTGCATTTCCTCCGGGTCGTCGTCGAGGTTGAACAGTTCCTCGGTTCCCCATGCCGAAGCCCACAGGTATTTTGTGTGGCCGTCGGTCACCCATTGCAGTGACTGGCCGAAGTAGACGTGCTCGCCATGCAGCCACTCCCTCCACGGCTCGGGTGATTCCCCTGCAGCTGAGCGCACAAATCTGGCCAGCGACTTTCCATCACAGGACTCGGGCACGGGGACCCCTGCCAAGTCCAGCAAAGTCGGCATGACGTCGCGCAGTTCCACCACTTCATCCACCACGGCCCCACGCAGGGCGGCTTCGTCGTTGGGTGCCGGGCATACAATCAAGGGCACACGGGCAGAGCCCTCATAGCCGACGGACTTGCGGTAGAAGTCGTGGTCACCGAGCATTTCGCCGTGGTCCGAGGTGAACGCCAACACCGTATTGTCCGCAAGCCCAAACTCGTTCAGGGCCTCAACGAGGCGCATGAGTTGGAAATCAATCTGGGTCATGAGGCCGTAGTATCCGGCGCGGGCCCGGTGTGTGACCGCCTCCGAAAGCTTGCCGAAGGCCAGCTGGTGGTTGCCGTCGGTGCGCACGGACTCATAGTGGTGTTCCCAATCGCCCAAGCGACGCTTGAAGGCGGGCAGGTCAACGTACATGTCCATTGCCCAGGCGGGCGGATCGTACGGCGGATGCGGGCGGTGGAAGGACAGATACAGGAAGAACGGGCGGGTGGGGTCACGGCGGTACAGCCACTCGACGGCCTGGCTCCCTGTCCACGAGGTGGGATGTAGCCTTTCTGCCTTGTCCCATGGCCTGGCCACAGTCGAATTGCAGCCTGCACCGTGGTCAAAGTACTCCTCGTCGGCGGTGACGCCCGGTTGGCGGCGCAGCCACGGGACATAGTCGTCAAAGAACTTGAAGTCTCGTTTGTGCTCCTTGCGGGCGAAGTGCAGGAAGCCGTCGTGCAGGATGACATCGTCAAAGCCCACCCGGCTGCGTTCAGGATAGACATGCAGTTTGCCGATGGTCTGGGTTTGGTAGCCGGCCTTGCGGAACTCGCCCTGCAGCGTGACGGGATGGACGTCGTTGAAGTTCACGCCTTCCTGGTAGCCAACCCGACCGTGGCGTTCCTGGGATTGGCCGGTAAACAAGGCCACGCGGGCGGGGACACACGTGGGTGTGGCTGAATAAGCGTGGCGGAAGCGGGCGCCCTTGCCGGCCATCTCGTCCAGATGCGGTGTCTGCACATACGGATGACCTTCCGCACCCAGCGCGTCGCCGCGCCATTCATCGGCACAAATAAGGATCACATTGGGCTTGTCCATTGGCTGCTTTCTTCGGGCCGCCACACAGCGGACATCATTCCGGAACACCTCCACGTTACTAGAGACGCAATTTCGAAGGGTGAAAACGGAGGGGCAAGTGGCTATGGATAGTGCAGAGCGCCAAATGTAACGTCAAGAGCCACTCAGGAAGAAGTTCCAATAGCACAAGAAGACGAGTTCCATGACGGGTTCGGCCAGTGGCCGGTGGCGTACATCCCGGCGGGTGGGGCGGACATGGTGGACATCGTCGCCGTGGCAGATGAGGTGGCCGCCGGGCATCGGGCCAGCGCCCGCGCCATGGAACTGTCGGTGGTGCCCGTACAGCCGATCAGCACCTCCCATGAGGGTACGGAGCTTCCATGGTGGCTGCGCTGGAGCGCGGCTATCGCGTGCTCATGCTCGACGGTCCCGGCCAAGGTGAGATGTTGTACAAGCGGGGGTGCCAGTGCGCCCGGATTGGGAGGTGGTGATCTTTGCAATCGATGACTATGCCATGAGCGTGGAGATCGTCGACCCGAAGAAGATCGTGCTCAGCGGCTGGACCCTTGGAGGCTATCTGGCACCCCCGGGCGGCGTCGCAGACTGCGGGCATTCATTCAGGCGTCAGCCCAGTTCACGCTGAAAGACCAGGTTGCCGACATTCGCTGCCCGGCCCTGCTGACATCGGCTGGACCGGACCCGCTGGGGGCAGCGACGAGGGCATTGCGAGATGGCGAATCGGTCATTGCTCAACCAGCGTGTACTTGATTGGCTCGATGACACGCTTGCCAATTCGTAGTGTCGGGATATGTGGCGCCTATCGCATGGTGGAAGCAAAACCTGTAACGTCGAGGAGTACTTAAAACGCCCCTCGTGGCACGAAACTCCATAACAAGGGAAACTTTATGCTAAGACGCCCACCCATGTGGCGGCGCAGAGGCGGCACGTTTGCCGCCCTCGCCGCCTTTTTCACGGTCGCCATCATGTTCTTCGGGATCGGCGGAGCGTCCGCGCTGGCAGTCCCCACCGCCCCCACAGATGTCAAGGGCAAGACGTTCGCCATCGCCACGGACACCACGTTCGCTCCGTTTGAATTCCGCGACGGCAGCGGCGAACTCGTCGGCATTGACATGGACCTGTTGCGGGCCATCGCCACGGAGCAGGGCTTCCAGGTTGACATCAAGTCCCTGGGTTTTGACGCGGCCTTGCAGGCGGTGCAATCAAACCAGGTGGCCGGCGTGATCGCCGGCATGTCCATCACGGACGAACGCAAGAAGGTCTTTGACTTCTCCGAACCCTACTTTGACTCCGGCGTGCAGATGGCCGTTGCCAAGGACAACGAGGACATCAAAACCTACAAGGACCTCAAAGGCAAAACCGTCGTCGCCAAGCGGGGTAGTGAGGGCGAGACCTTCGCCAACTCCATCAAGGACGAGTATGGCTTCACGGTCAAGGCGCTTGCCGACTCCGCCACTATGTACGACGACGTCAAGGCTGGCAATTCCGTGGCCGTGTTCGACGACTACCCTGTGCTCGCCTACGGTGTCAGCCAAAACAACGGGCTGAAGATCGTCACCGCGAAGGAACAGGGTAGTTCCTACGGTTTTGCCGTGAACAAGGGCCAAAACCAGGATCTGTTGAAGGCTTTTGATGCGGGCCTGGCCAATTTGAAGGCCAACGGCGAGTACCAGAAGATCCTTGACAAGTACCTGGCCAAGTCCGAGGTGCAGGAGCAGGGCGGCTTCTTCCAGCTCGTCAAGGACAGTTTCCCGGCCCTCATGAAGGGCCTGTGGCTAACCATGGTCGCCACGGTGCTGTCACTGGCCATCGCGCTGGTGCTCGGCGTCGTCTTTGGGTTCTTCAAGGTGGCCGAAAGCAGGATTCTGCGTGGCATCGCCACCACCTATGTGGCGATCTTCCGCGGCACGCCGCTGCTGGTGCAGGCGTTCTTCTTCTACTTTGGCCTGCCCCAGATGACGGGACAGCCCCTGAGCGTGCTCGCGGCCGGTGTCATCACGTTGAGCTTGAACGCCGGTGCGTACATGACCGAAATTGTCCGCGGCGGCATCCAGTCTGTCGACGCCGGCCAGTTGGAAGCCAGCCGCAGTCTGGGCTTGGGTTACGTCACCTCCATGCGCCGGGTGGTGGTGCCACAGGCGATCAAGATCATGACGCCGTCGTTCATCAACCAGTTCGTCATCACCTTGAAGGATACCTCTTTGCTGGCCGTCATCGGATTTGCGGAGCTGACCTACCAGGGCCAGCAGATCTACGCTACGAACTTCCGCACTGGTGAGACCCTGCTGATTGTGGCGGCGTTGTACTTTATTGTCATCACCGCCTTGACCCAGCTTTCCAACCTCGTGGACAGGAAGTTCAACAAATGAGCGAAAGCAACGCAAAAATCAGTGTCAAGGGCCTGAAGAAGTCCTTTGGTGCCAATGAAGTGCTCAAGGGGCTGGATGTTGACATTGCCGAGGGCGAGGTGGTGTGCGTTATTGGCCCCTCGGGTTCGGGCAAGTCAACGTTCCTGCGCTGCCTGAACAAGCTGGAGGACATCAGCGGGGGGACGGTGGCGGTCAACGGTTTTGACCTGACGGACCCCAAGGTTGACCTGAATGCCGTACGCCAGAACATTGGCATGGTGTTCCAGCACTTCAACCTGTTCCCGCACATGACGGTGCTGCAAAACATCATGCTGGCGCCAGTGGAGCTGAAGAAGCTGGACAAGGCCGCCGCCCGGGCCAAGGGCATGGAACTGCTCAAGCGTGTGGATCTCGTTGAGAAGGCCGATGCCCGTCCCGGTTCGCTCTCCGGCGGGCAGAAGCAGCGTGTGGCCATTGCCCGTGCGTTGGCCATGAACCCCGGCATCATGCTCTTCGACGAGGCCACCAGCGCCCTTGACCCGGAGATGGTGGGCGAGGTGCTCCAGGTCATCCGCGACCTGGCCGCCGAGGGCATGACCATGGTGGTGGTGACCCACGAGATGGGATTTGCCCGTGAAGTGGCAGATCGTGTCATCTTCATGGATGCGGGATACATTTGCGAGGAAGGCACCCCGGATGCCATCTTCTCCAATGCGCAGCAGCCGCGGTTGCAGGAGTTCCTGGCCAAGGTTCTGTAGCGTTTTTGGCAGGGGCCGGCACGACGGCTGGCCCCTGCCTTTTTTGACACACATTTTTTCAGATGAATTTTTTAGTACGGTTTTTTTGTTGGTACAGCTTTTGAGTACGACGCCGGCACAACAGTTTTGGAGCGCGCGATGGACATACAGGGGATCCTGGACGAGATAGTGGAAGACATTGGCCTGCTGGGCCGGCACGGCGAGGTGGCCTCCTACATTCCCAGCCTGGGTGAAGTTTCCCCGGACAAGTTCGGCATCTGCGTGGCAATGGCCGATGGTTCCGTGTATGGGGCGGGGGACTGGCTCACACCATTCTCGATTCAAAGTATTTCGAAGATCTTTTCGCTTGCCTTGGTGATGTCATACGACTATGACTCCATCTGGAAGAGAGTTTTTCGTGAACCCTCAGGCACCCCTTTCAACTCAATGATCCAGCTGGAGGCGGACCTGGGCATTCCCCGTAACCCTTTTATCAATGCGGGTGCGTTGGTGGTGACCGACAGGCTGCTGACCTTGACGGGGGACGCGGCAGCTTCGGTGCGCGGACTGTTGCGCAGCGAGTCCGGGAATCCCGAAGTCGACGTGGATGACGTGGTTGCCGCTTCCGAGGCGGACCACGGGCACCGTAACGCCTCCATGGCGCATCTGCTGGCCAGTTATGGCAATCTGGAGAATCCGGTGGAGGATGTGCTGTCGAACTACTTCAAGCAGTGCGCCCTTGAAATGTCGTGTGAGGACCTTGCCCAGGCCTCACTGTTTCTGGCCCGCCATGGTGTTTCATCAGGCGGCACACCGTTCCTGAGTCCGAACCAAAGCAAGCGCGTCAACGCGGTGATGCTGACGTGCGGCACCTACGACGCAGCGGGGGAGTTTGCCTACCGGGTGGGTGTTCCCTGCAAGGGCGGTGTGGGCGGAGGCATTGTGGCGATCGTCCCCGGTATTTGCTCGGTAACCGTATGGGGACCGGCGCTGGGACCCAATGGGAACTCCATGGCCGGCATTGCAGCCCTGGACCAGTTCACTGCCAAGACAGAATGGTCCATCTTTTGAGCACTTCGTTTTCGAACGGCAATGTTCATCTGGTGCCGTTGAAGTCCGTTGGCGAGGACGAACTTCAACGGCTGGTGGTGGCAGTGGCAGGGTTGTCGCTAGCGCCTGGCCAGGACGACTTTGTGGGGGAGCCTGCCGCCATGCTCGCAACAGCGCTGGAGGATACTGCTCGGCACCCCTTTGCCATCGTGACTGCAGCACCTCCCTCCACCGGCGTTGCGGAGAACGCGTTCGACGGCGGAACAGTGGTTGGTTTGGGGGTGCTCCACCTGGGTGCCGCCCTGGAGGCTGGCTGGCCGAACGCTGGTGGTGCAGTGCTCCTGCGTGGCTTCCTCATTGACAAAAACCGCCAAGGACGAGGGTATGGCTCGGGGGCCGCGGTGGCTGCCGTCGAACTGGCGCAAGAGCTGGTTCGAGCGTCCGGGCTGTCCGCCACAGGCCTTGTGCTGAGCGTCAATGAACGCAACCCCGCGGGTCTGGCCGCGTATTTGATGGCCAAATTTGTGGACCGCGGCCAGCATCTGGGCGGTCGATCCGGCTCGCAACGGATCCTCTACCGCGCCTTCGATGCGGAGACGATTGCCCATAACGGTTGAAATGCGAGGCAGTCTTCACTGTTCTGGCAATGTGGCCAGTGGGTCAACGCACGTTCAGGTTATTCTCAGGTTCGTTCAGTATCTTCGACAATGCAACCAGTTGGATTCATATTGAAGGAGGTCCCATGGGACTCGGAGATAAGATCAGCAACAAGGCAGAAGAACTCAAGGGCAAAGCCAAGGAAGCTGCTGGCGATGCAACAGACAACACCAAGCTTCAAGCAGAAGGTGCTGCCGACCAGGCCTCGGCGAAAGCCAAGCAGGCCGGAGAGCACGTCAAGGACGCTGCCAAGGATGTTTTTGACAAGTAGGCACTAAGAGCTGTTTGGCACCACTCAGGGGCCGGAACAAATTGTTCCGGCCCCTGAGTCGTTTAACGCGGTCGTTTAGCAGGTCTTGGAGTTTCCCCGTTGTGCATGTATATTTTTCGGCATGATGGGATTAATAGTTGCCTTACTTGTTATCTGGGTCGTCTTGGCCGTCTTGGGCTTTGTGGTCAAAGGCCTTGTCTGGCTGGCCGTTGTCGCAATTGTTTTGTTCGTTGCCACAGCTGCGATTGGTTGGGTGCGGCGGAACGTCACATCCAAGTAGTTCACAGCGTGGCATGAGGAAGGGCCGGAACGTAAACGTTCCGGCCCTTCCTCATGCGGTGTCTAGCAGCCGTAGTAGAGCTCGAATTCGTACGGGTTCGGGCGTAGCTGCAGCGGCTTGATCTCGTATTCGCGCTTGTAGTCGACCCAGGTGTCGATCAGATCCTGGGTGAACACTCCGCCGGCTTGCAGGAACTCATTATCGTCCTCCAAGGCGATCAGGGCCTCTTCGAGTGACTCGGGCGCCTTCGGGATGTCCTTGGCTTCCTCCGGGGGAAGCTCGTACAGGTCCTTGTCGATGGGGGCGGGGGGCTCAATGCGGTTGCGGATACCGTCCAAGCCGGCCATCAGCTGGGCGGCGAAGGCCAGGTACGGGTTGGAGGACGGATCCGGGGCGCGGAATTCCAAGCGCTTGGCCTTCGGGTTCGAGCCGGTGATCGGAATGCGGATGCCGGCAGAGCGGTTTCCCTGCGAGTACACCATGTTCACGGGTGCTTCGAAGCCCTTGACCAGACGGCGGTAGGAGTTGACGGTGGGGTTGGTAAACGCCAGCACAGCCGAGGAGTGCTTCAGCAGGCCGCCAATGTACCAGCGGGCCATGTCGGAGAGGCCTGCGTAGCCCTTCTCGTCGTAGAACAGCGGCTCGCCACTGGTCCACAGGGACTGGTGGCAGTGCATTCCCGAACCATTGTCTCCGAAGACCGGCTTGGGCATGAACGTGACGGACTTGCCCCACGCCCACGCTGTGTTCTTAATGACGTACTTGAACTTCTGCATATCATCGGCTGCATGGACCAGGGTGTTGAACTTGTAGTTGATTTCAGCCTGGCCGGCAGCGCCAACCTCGTGGTGGGAGCGCTCAACTTCCAAGCCTGCGGCATCCATTTCAAGGCACATGGCGTCACGCAGGTCAGCTTGGTGGTCAATCGGGGCCACGGGGAAGTAGCCGCCCTTTTCGGGGGTCTTGTAACCGAGGTTGCCGCCCTCTTCCTTGCGGCCGGTGTTCCAGTAGGCCTCTTCGGAGTCGATCTTGTAGAAGGATCCCTTGGCCGAGGATTCATATTGCACGTTGTCGAAGACGAAGAACTCGGCCTCGGCACCAAAGAATGCGGTGTCGGCAATGCCGGTGGAAGCCAGGTAGGCCTCGGCCTTTTCGGCCACGCCACGCGGGTCGCGGTGGTACGGGTCGCCGGTGCGCGGGTTCACGATGGAGAAGTTCAGCGCCAGCGTCTTTTCCTTGCGGAACGTGTCAACGAAGGCGGTCTTGGGGTCCGGGATCAGCTGCATGTCGGATTCGGCGATGCCCTGGAAACCACGGATGGAGGAGCCATCGAAGAGCTGACCGTTGACGAAGAAGTCAAGGTCCACTGTCTTGGCAGGCACGTTGAAGTGCTGCTGGACGCCGGGAAGGTCGGTGAATCGAATATCGACGAACTTCACATCTTCGTCTTTGATGAACTGCAGGACTTCTTCCGCGTTCTTGAACATCTTGCTCCTTGGTGCTGGGGGCTTTGGCCGACTGTACCCGGCCGTGGGCAATGCAACTTCTCATAAGAGTAGATCGACGCTATTTCTCTACCGTGTCTGAAATGTTTCCAGCACGTTACACGTGCCGGAAACGGTGTCCGATGCCCGGCTTCCAGCCTGCGCCGGTAGGCTGGGGGAGTGGTAGATCGTAAAGACATAGGTTCATGGCTCAGTGGGCCGGACACTTCTAATATATCGAAATTCCCCGGCGAGCGTTTAGGCCGGCCGGAATCCGGGCCCGGTTCCATGGCCCGTGCCGGAAGGCGCATCCTTGCCCTGTGCATCGACTGGGGCTTGTCCTATCTCATTGCGGTCGCCTTCTTCAACAGCAATCCCAACGCCATTCTCGCCATTTTCGCGGCCGAACAGATGGTCCTTGTGGGCACTCTGGGCTACAGCGTGGGCCACAGGATCATGGGCATCCATGTCACCAGGGTCGACGGCGGAGCTCCCGGCCTGCTTGCAGGTGTGGTTCGCGCTCTGCTGGTGTGCCTAGTCATCCCGGCCATCATTGTTGACGCGGACCACCGGGGACTGCACGATAAGGCCATGAAGACCATCCTGGTCCGCCGCTAGGGTCGCAGTTTCCGCCCCTGTTGGCTCCACAAGACCTTATAGTCGGTCTCGCCCATCGCTGGTGTCGGGTGCGCGCCTTCCGCGGCTGTCATTCCTGTTGGACAATAGGTCGATGCAGACACTTCGTGATGAACTTCGAGCAATTCCTTCGATCGTTGGACAGGCCCCGGACTTCGATTCAGCTTCAGTACCGCAGACACCCCAGGAGCTATTTCTAGATTGGTTGCGGCAGGCAGTTGTTGCTGGAGTGCCGGAACCCCACGCTGCCACGCTCTCGACCGTAGATAGGGATGGTCTGCCCGATGCCCGCGTATTGATCATCAAAGACGTAACAGAGGACTGCGGTTTCAAGATCTCGACAAGCGACGAATCGGCTAAGGGCCGCCAACTGGGACACAATCCGAACTGCGCCCTCACGTTCTTTTGGAGTCCACTAGCCCGCGCGGTTCGAGTACGTGGGATTGCGCAACGGGCTTCCACGTCAGAGTCAGCCGCAGACTTCCTCGCACGCCACCCGCATACCCGAGTCTTCGCTTTGGCAGGTCAGCAGAGTTCTGTCATTTCTGATCCCGCCACCCGAATTGAGGAGATTGCGCGTGCCAAAGCGGAGGTTGAGTCCAACGAAAATGTTGTCTCACCGCATTGGGCGGTGTGGACCATTGAAGCAAATTCAGTCGAATTCTGGCAAGGCGATCCCAGCCGCGAGCACCAACGCCTTCGCTATGTCCGGACCGGGTCCGGATGGGACACGCAACGCCTACGGCCCTGAGGGCAGGAACGAAGGCATCGAGTCTCTTCTTTCTTTTTGGATAAGGGGGTTACCTGCCCCCACGGGCCCGCTGTCGGAACGGCGAATTTCCTACCAGGCGTAGTCTTCCGGTGCGGTTTTGGGGCCGGGGAAGATTTGGTTGAGCCGGGCCAGCGCCTCACGGTTCAAGGAAACATCCACTGCCCGCAGTGCTGCCACGAGTTGTTTGGAAGTCCTCGGCCCGATGATGGGCGCTGTTACGGCAGGTTGGTGCAGCAGCCAGGCGAGGGCGATCTCAGCCGGATCCTCGCCGCGCTTGGCAGCAAACTTTTCAAAAGCGGCAACGCTGTCCCGGCACCCTTTCAGCGCTTTGGCGGCGCGGCCCTCCAACCTGCGTACGCCGTCGTGCCCGTTCATCAGGACGCCGCCGAGCAGGCCGCCATGCAAAGGTGACCACGGCAGCAGCCCCAGGCCATAGTACTCAGCGGCAGGGATGACCTCGCGCTCAACGCTGCGCTGGAACAGGTTGTAGATGGACTGCTCACTGACCAAGCCCGTGACGGGCCGGCGCGCGGCGGCCTCCTGCGCGGCGGCAATGTGCCACCCGGCGAAGTTCGAGCTGCCCGAGTAGATGATCTTGCCTTGCTGGACGGCGACGTCTACTGCCTGCCAGATCTCATCCCATGGTGTGCCACGGTCAACGTGGTGGAACTGGTACAAATCGATGTGGTCGGTCTGCAGCCGCTGCAGGCTGGCGTCCAGGGAGCAGCGGACGTTCAAAGCGGAGAGCCCGGAGCGATTCGGGGCATGCTCCATCCAACCGTAAACTTTGGAAGCCAGCACGGTGTCCTCGCGCCGCCCGCCACCCTTGGCAATCCAGCGTCCGATGATCTCCTCGGTCCATTGCGGCCTAGATGTGTGTGCTTCATGGTCAACTGCCTCCTTGCAGGTGGTTCCTGACTCCAATTCTGCCCTCCGCCCATCGCGCAAAGCACCCGGGTGTTGGCCGCAAGTGCGGTATATGTTTATGGTGAGGAAGGTCATGCTTGAACGATGTGATCACGATTTTCTCGGGAGAACAGCAAATTTAGGTAGAGGAGTCTCATCATGTGTGAAGCAGGCGCGGTCAACGACGAATTAATGCCAATTCGTCTCTCTGAGATCGAGCGGGCCAGGGAGTTGCTCAAGGGTGTGACGTCTTGTACGCCTATCGAGACCAGTACGTCGCTCAGCGCCCTGGCTGGAGTGCCGGTGTTTCTCAAATGTGAGAATTTGCAACGTGCTGGTTCGTTCAAGCTGCGTGGTGCCTTCACACGGCTCTCGGCGCTGAGTGAGGGGGAGCGCAAGCAAGGAGTGATAGCGGCCAGCGCTGGCAACCATGCTCAAGGTGTAGCCGTAGCCGCACGCGAGTTAGGGATTGACTGCGTCGTCTTCATGCCGACCGGGGCTGCACTTCCAAAAGTGACCGCTACCCGAGGATACGGTGCCGAGGTGCGCTTGGCCGGGGAAGACCTGGCGGAGTCCATCGAATTGGCGCAGGCCGAGGCTGCCAAAAGTGGGCGTGTTTTCATTCCACCGTTCGATCACGTTGACATTGTCACCGGCCAGGCAACTTTAGGACTTGAGGTCCTGGAACAAGTTCCAGATGTTGCCACGATCATTGTCCCCACTGGAGGCGGGGGACTGCTGGCCGGGGTGGCTGCAGCCGTCCACCTCACCGGTTCCAGTGCCCGAGTGGTCGGGGTGCAAGCTGAGGGGGCGGCAGCATTCCCGGCGTCGCTGGAAAAGGGTGTGCCGGTGCGTCTGGCCCGGGTGGTGACCATTGCCGACGGGATCGCGGTGCCTGAGCCCAGCCAGTTGACGCTGGACATTGTGCGGCAGCACGTAGCCGAGATTCGGACAGTGACGGAGGAGCAGATCGATGAAGCGATGCTGCTCCTGAGCGAGCGGGCGAAGCTGGTGGTGGAACCTGCAGGTGCCGTTGGAGTTGCTGCCCTGCTCGCCGGAGCTAAAGGATTGGAAGGGCCCATCGTTGTCGTCTTATCCGGCGGGAACGTGGACACATTGCTGCTTAATCGGGTGCTACAGCATGGACTCGTGGCGGCCGGGCGATACATGGAGATGATAGTGCGCGTACTTGACCGGCCTGGATCGCTCGTGAAGTTCCTTACGGCACTGGCCCGAACCGAATGCAACGTGGTGAGTGTGGAGCACGACCGCACAACCACCGGGCTGGCGGCTACCGACGTGCAGATCGGTGTCACGGTCGAGACCAAAGGCCAGGAGCATAAGAGGGAGATCATTGCAGAGCTCAAACGACTCGGGTACGACGTCTCGTTTCACGCTCTTGAAAGAACGTGACGGTCATTCCGCAGCCCTGCTGATCTCTTGCAGTTGAGGACACAAAGGAGCCCGGCAGGTCATCCTGCCGGGCTCCTTTGCATGTGTGCTCAACGTCCGCGTGCTGCCTTGCGGTCAGGGCGCGCCTTATAGGGGTCGACGCCCTTGGGGATGGGCAGCTTGTTGCCCATGGAGGAGATGCGCTTGTTGACAGCTCCAACTTCACCCTTTGTCAGCTCATTTTTGAGCTTGCCCAACTTCTTGGTCAGCTTGGCGATCGGCACTTGGCCTTCAGCTTTGCCGGTCTCGATTACCGTGATCTTGACGTTGGGAAGAATCCGGTTCATGCGTCGGCGTTCCGCATCGACCAGACCCTTCACGCGGTTCGAGGGGCCTTCGGTGACCAGCACAATGCCTGGCCTGCCGATGACGCGGAAAACCACATCCTGCGTGCGCGGGTTAACCGAGGCAGGCTGCTCGTTGAAGATCCAGCCCTTCTTCAATGAACCCAAGGCAGCACCGGCGGCGCCGGCCTTGCCCTCGATCTGTGAATAGGCTGCACGCTCGGCGCGGCGCGACATGATCAACAGTGCACCCAGCAGACCCAGGGGAATGCCCATGAGCAGGCCAGTGGGCCAGTTGCCCGGGAACAGCAGCAGCGTCACCAAAAGTGACAGGGCGATCAGCCCGAAGAAGGCACCGAGCATCAGCCACGTGACCATGGGGTCGTGGCGGCGGGTCATCTTGAAGATGTCCACCATTTGTTTGATGCGGCTGGGCTTCTTTGTCTTTTTGGGCTTCTCCGCCTTGGGGCTGCGGGAAAAGAGGGAACGCTTGGGTTCGTCAGCGTTGTTGTGTGCGGAGTCAGTGGTTTTGGCCATAGTAATTCAATTCTAGCGGGTGTTTGACGGGAATGTTACGTGCGAACTTACCGACCGGTCCGCTACCGCGCGGCGATGAGCGAAGCCGCTTCCTGACGCGTGGTGCCTGAATCTTCGATCCCCTCGGCAATGTGGGCCAAGTGCTCAGGAATGTCCAGGCCCTTTTTGCGCATGGCCGTGGCCCACAAGCGTCCGGCACGGTAGGAAGACCGAACGAGCGGACCGCTCATGACGCCGAGGAAACCAATTTCCTCGGCCTCTTGTGAGAGCTCCACGAATTCCTGCGGCTTGACCCAGCGGTCCACGGGGAGGTGGCGTTCGGAGGGGCGCAGGTACTGGGTGATCGTGATCAAGTCCGTACCGGCCTCATGCAGGTCAACCAGGGCTTGGGAGATTTCGTCACGGGTTTCACCCATGCCCAAGATCAGGTTGGACTTGGTGACCATGCCCTGGTTGCGTCCCTGGGTGATGACATCGAGGGAACGGTCGTAGCGGAACGCCGGACGGATCCGCTTGAAGATGCGGGGGACAGTCTCCACATTGTGGGCGAACACTTCGGGTTTGGACTCACAGATGGCCGTAATGTGTTCGGGCTTTCCGGAGAAGTCGGGGATCAACAGTTCCACGCCTGTATTCGGATTCAACTCGTGGATCTTTCGCACCGTCTCGGCGTAGAGCCAGACGCCCTCATCTTCGAGGTCGTCGCGGGCAACGCCCGTGACGGTGGCGTAGCGCAAGTTCATCTTAACAACGGACTTGGCAACCTTGGTGGGCTCGAACATGTCGATGGGTGAGGGCTTGCCGGTGTCGATCTGGCAGAAGTCGCAGCGACGGGTGCACTCGGAACCGCCAATGAGGAATGTGGCCTCACGGTCTTCCCAGCATTCGAAAATGTTCGGACAGCCTGCTTCTTCGCAGACGGTGTGCAGGCCCTGGCCCTTGACCAGGTTCTTCATAGCGATGTACTCGGGCCCCATGGAGACCTTCGCCTTCATCCATTCGGGCTTGCGTTCCACGGGGACGGCCGCATTGCGCTGCTCGATGCGCAACAGCTTGCGTCCTTCAGGTGCCAACGTCACAGCAGTGCTCCTTCTGACTGGGCCGCTTTCACGGAACCAGTGGTTGATGCCTGTTCAGGCTGGGTCTCGGCGATCAGCGGGGCAAGGAAACGCGCGGTGGCGTCTTTGACGAGCGGCACGAGGTCTTGTGGGGAAATGTCCTTGCCGGTTTCGGCCTGCAGGGTGGTGATTCCCGCGTCCTGAATGCCACAGGCAATGATCTGTGCATACGGAGCGAGGCTGTTGTTGGCATTGATGGCAATGCCGTGCATGGTGACGCCCTCATGGACCCTGATGCCGATGGCGGCAATTTTGCGATCCCCGCCGTTGCCGTCGGCTAGCAACCAAATGCCCGCTCGGCCATCCACGCGAACGCCGGCAACACCATAGTGCTCCAGCACCTCAATGATGATGTCCTCCAGGGCATGGACGTAGGCGCGGATGCTGTGGGCATCGGCCAGGCGCACGATGGGGTACATGACCAGCTGGCCGGGGCCGTGCCAGGTGAGCTTGCCACCGCGGTCAACGTTAATCACCGGTGTGCCGTCAAAGGGGCGTTCGTGATCTTCGGTGCGTTTTCCCGCCGTGTAAACGGCCGCATGTTCCAGCAAGAGGGCAGTGTGAGTTGATTCGCCGGCAACCACATCGGCGTGGACCTGGCGTTGTTGCTCCCATGCATCGTTGTAATCGATGAAATGAGGGGCAAATCCAACTTCGCAGAACTCAAGATTCATACAGGTCACTTTAGAGGAAATTGCAACCACACCTAAATCACAATTCACATTTCATCTCAAGCCTGTGGATAACTTGACGCAGGAAATCGAAAAGCGGACTACAACTGGTACATGGACAAGGTTGGAGCCGCCGCAACTACCGAACACCCGCCGCAGGTGGCCGGTTACGGGCCCGTGCGCTGCTTGGGGAAGGGGGCCAATGGGAGTGTCTGGCTCCTTGCCCCGGACGACGGCGGAGCCTGCCTTGCCGCTAAAATCCTCACCGTGGGCGGGGGAGTGAGGGCGGACACAAACGAGGCTTCACGCCGTCATAATGATAGCCAGATCACACATGAGTGGAGAGTTCTGGCACAGTTCCGGCACGACCACCTCATCCCGGTTCACGGTGTTGTACTAGATTCCTTGGGCTCACAAGTGCTTCTCATGGATCATGCGGGCGGAGGCTCACTGGAGCAAGTGGTTCGTGCCCGGGGCACCTTGGAAGTGGGGGAGGCCGTGACGGTCCTGACTCCCATGGGTCAGGTGCTGGCGTTCTTGCATGCCCGGGGTGCTGTGCATGGAGATGTGTCCCCAGGAAATGTATTGCTCAGTTCAGCCGGCAAACCACTTCTTTCTGACTTCGGTTTTGGCCGGATTCTGGGCCAGGGTGCGGAATCGGTGGCAGGAACACCAGGCTTTTCCTGCAGCCATGACAGTGCCCGGGATGCAGCCGCGGACGTGTACGCACTGGCGTCCGTGGGCTGGTACGCCTTGACTGGGCGGGCTGCGCCACGCACTCGGGACAGGCTGCCGTTGGGAACACTCGTTCAGGACGTTCCCCACGAGTTGGTGGCTGCCTTGGAAGCAGGGCTGAACGACGACCCGGCCCTGCGCCCGACGGCTGCTGCGTTCGCCCAGGCTGTCTTTCGCAGTGCCACTGCCCTGCCTGTGGCTCTGGGCCATGCCGTACATCCGAGCGTCCTGCCTGAACTGCTGACCCGGAAGGACGCCAAAGAGCGGCGTGGCAGGCGTGTGGGTGCGGCACATGGGGCAGGCGCCGTGCAAGGACACGGTGCCATGCGCAGGCATGGTGTCATGCGGGGAAATGGCGTCGCCGGACGGGCTCGCACCGCCCGTGTGCCACGGGGGCGTAGACGGTGGTGGGCGCGTCTACCACTGACACGCTGGCTGCCTCTGCACGAAGGTCGGCTCGAGCGTGAGGGGAAGCGAATGAGCCAGCTATGGGGGAGTGAGGTAGCAACGCCACGACGCCGCTTGCACGGCCATGGATTAGATGCGGGCCGCGGTGACGGCCTTCGGGTAGGCGTTCGACCTCGCAGACGTGTGGCAATGCTCACCGCTGCTGCCGTGGTGGTGCTTTGTTTGTTTGTCTTAGTGGTCCATGTTGTTCAGGGCGGAGGTTGGAGTGCACTGGCTCCGCCGGGCCAGGACCAGCACTCATCCACGTTTGCCCCTGGCGGGGCGGACTCTCGTGAGACTGCATGGGTGGCGGCTTTACCAGCGAAGATTCAAAATGGCCTGGTGCAGGAGGCAGCTCTCGAAGCTCTGCCGGCACTGGCCTGGTTGCGCTCATACGCGCTGTCCACGGCGGATAGTGCCTTGTTGGAGAAAGTCACTGTACCCGGCTCCCCGGCCTGGGAAGCCGACACTGCCGTCATGGCGAGCCTGCTGGAACGCGGTCACAGCTTTGCCGGGCTCGAAACGAGCATTGTGCAAGCTGGGATTGTGGAAGCTGGGATTGTGCAAACAAGCGCCGGTGCTTCTCAAAAGATCGTGCAGGCCACCGTTTCCACAAGCCCGTTTGCGGAGCTGGACGCTTCCGGGAACGTGGTTCACCAGCAGGAGACGGAACAGCAGCAGGCATTGCACATCGTGATGTCCAGGACGGGCGGGCGGTGGATGATCGAGCAAATACTTGCCGTGGACGAACATCTCGGGGCAAAGAAGTCTGCGGATTAAAGAAGTGGGGGGTGGGGGGGGGGGGGGGCCCCCCCCCCCCCCCCCCCCCCCCCCCGCCACAATACCTGGGCCCCCGCGCCCGAGGGCCCCACCCCGAACTTGTGAAGGGGTGAGAGGGCGTGGGGATTACCTCGAGGGGTACATCCGCTCGGGTTCGCCTGTGTAGAGCTGGCGCGGGCGGCCGATCTTCGTCTGCGGGTCCTTCATCATCTCGCGCCACTGGGCAATCCAACCAGGCAGGCGCCCAATGGCGAACAGGACGGTGAACATCTTTTCGGGGAAGCCCATGGCCTTGTAGATCAGGCCGGTGTAGAAGTCCACGTTGGGGTAGAGCTTGCGGGAGACGAAGTATTCATCCGTCAGTGCTACTTCTTCCAGGCGCATGGCGATGTCCAAAAGTTCGTCGTTGCCGCCGAGCTTTTCCAAGATTTCGTGGGCCGTTGCCTTCACGATCTTGGCGCGGGGGTCGTAGTTCTTGTAGACGCGGTGCCCGAAGCCCATCAGCTTCACGCCGTCTTCCTTGTTCTTCACCCGCTCCACGAACTTTTCAACAGGCTCGCCGCTGTCCTGGATCTGGCGGAGCATATTCAGCACTGCTTCGTTGGCACCGCCGTGCAGCGGGCCGAAGAGTGCGTTGATGCCAGCGGAGACCGAGGCAAACATGTTGGCGTTGGCCGAACCCACCAAGCGGACGGTGGAGGTGGAGCAGTTCTGCTCATGGTCTGCGTGCAGGATCAACAGCAGGTCCAGTGCCTTGACCACCACCGGGTCCATCTCGTAGTGCTCGGTCGGAACACCGAAGCTCAGGCGCAGGAAATTGGACACCAGGTCCATGGAGTTATCCGGGTACAGCATGGGCTGGCCGGTGGACTTCTTATGCGCGTAGGCGGCAATGACGGGCAGCTTGGCCATGAGGCGGAAGGTGGCCATTTCCACCTGCTCATCGTCGAACGGGTCGAGGGAGTCCTGGTAGAACGTGGACAGCGCGGAGATTGCCGAGGACAGCACCGGCATGGGGTGCGCGTCACGGGGGAAGCCGGCAAAGAAGCCCTTGAGGTCTTCGTGCAGCATCGTGTGGCGGCGGATGCGCTGGTCAAAAGCATCTAGTTCCGCCGCTGTGGGCAGATTGCCGTAGATCAGCAGGTAGGACACTTCAAGGAAACTGGAGTGTTCAGCCAGTTCCTCAATGGGATAGCCGCGATAGCGCAGGATGCCCGCATCACCGTCTATGTACGTGATGGCGGAGGACGTGGCAGCCGTATTGACAAAGCCGGGGTCGTAGGTGACCGCACCGGTTTCCTTCAGGAGCTTGGAAACGTCATACCCGGCGTTGCCTTCTACTGCATCAAGTCGCGGCAGTTCAAGCTCTCCGCCGTCGTAGCGCAGGAATGCGCTCGTGGAATCAGTCATGGAGTCCCCTTCATGAGGTAGCCTGCGAGAGGCTTTGGTTAGTTCACTGCAAGTTTTACGCCCCGGAGGACACCTGCGCCGGTTGAGTTGAAATCCAAGAAAAAACTCAGCACACTAAGCGCCCGGTGGCTTAGACGGCTATCTACGAAACTACCGCTTTAAGGGCCTTCGGCACTAATCCTGTACCGGAAAACGTGGCCCCAAGAGCCAAAACACTACGAATCTGCGCCGAGCCGCGCAGCCGCGGCGGCAATGCGCTCATCGGTTCCCGTCAAGGCCACGCGGACAAAACCGTTGCCGGCTTCCCCGTAGAACGTTCCGGGGCCGGCCACTATGCCAAGCTCGGCCAGCCGGCCGATGGTGGTCCAGGTGTCCTCTCCAGCCGTGCACCACAAATACAGTCCAGCTTCGGAGTGGTGGATCGTCAGGCCAAACGCTTCAAGGGCACCCACCAGCTGTGCACGGCGCCTGCGGTACAGCTCCTTTTGAGCTTTCACGTGTGCGTCGTCGGCAAGAGCCGCGCGCATGGCCTCCTGCACCGGGTACGGCACGATCATGCCAGCATGTTTGCGGCTATTGACAATGTTCGCCATGATGGCGCCGTCCCCCGCCACAAAGGCCGCCCGGTAGCCGGCCAGGTTCGATTGCTTGCTCAGCGAATAGACGGCCAGCAAGCCCTCGTGGGAGTTCCCGCAGACGCGTGGGTCCAGCACGCTGGGAACGGCTTCCCCACCATTTTCTGGATCCCAGGCGCCCCAGCCAAGCTCCCCGTAGCATTCATCGGAGGCCACCACGGCACCCAAGGCGCGGGCCTGCTCCACCAAAGTCTTCAACTCCGCAACGCCACGCACAATCCCGGTCGGATTGCCCGGGGAATTCACCCAGACGAGGCGCACGCGGGCGCGGGTTTCGGCGTCGAGCTCGTCCAGCGAATCGGCGGCAACGCTCTTAGCCCCGGCAAACACGGCACCCATGTCGTAAGTGGGATAGGCAACGGCTGGCCGCACCACAACATCACCTTCACCCAGACCCAGCAGTAGCGGCAGCCAGGCCACCAGCTCCTTGGACCCGACTGTGGGCATGACGTCCCGGGGGTCCAGCCCGGCTACGTTGCGGCGGCGCGCAAACCAATCCACAATCGCCTGGCGCAGCTCGGGCGTTCCGTGCGTGGTGGGATAGCCAGGCGCATCCGCAGCCGCCTTCAGCGCGTCCTGAATCAGGGCCGGAGTGGGGTCCACGGGAGTGCCAATGGACAGGTTCACCACGCCGTCGCGGTGTTGGGCTGCCTTGGCCAAATAAGGTGCAAGCGCATCCCACGGATAGTCGGGCAGCTGCAGGCCGAAGGGCTTGCCGGAAGAGTGTGGGGGCGTCATAGGGTTCGAATCAGCCCTGGTTCTGCGGCGGAAGGGCAGCAATCAAGGGGTGATCAGTGTGGGTATTTCCGATCTTTGCCGCTCCACCGGGGGAACCGAGCACGTCAAAGAACTCCACATTCGCCTTGTAGTACTCAGCCCATTCATCAGGGGTGTCATCTTCGTAGTAGATGGCTTCCACCGGGCACACAGGTTCACAGGCACCACAGTCAACACATTCGTCGGGGTGGATGTAGAGCGAGCGTTCACCCTCGTAGATACAGTCAACAGGGCATTCTTCAACACATGCCTTGTCCTTGACATCCACGCACGGCTGCGCAATTACGTACGTCACGTCCCCAACCTTTCTCGAAAGACTTATACCGGCACAAAGAGAACCGGTTCCCCCATTATCCCCCACCACCGCCGCGCCCGCATCTCAACGAGACTTAGTATGAAGGTGTGAACAGTGCACTTGAACGCCTGGCCAGCCTTCCGTTGGGCACCCGCATGGTTATCCGGTACAGGATCGACGGCGGGCTGACGGACGCCTTGGGCGAACTCACCGAGCGTGACGGCATCAGCGCCACCCTCGCCACCCGTACTGGTTATGTCACCATCCAGTACGACGACGTCCAGCTGGCCAAGGCTGTTCCCCCGCCTCCTGCACGGCGAGCCAGGCAAGTGCGGCAGTAGCCCCAACGCTCTGCCCGAAGCGACGGAGTCGGCTACTTTTTGCTCCGCAACAGGGCCCAGACAAGCCAAGCCACCAGTGGCGTGACAACCGCTATGCCGTACAACCAAACACTGCCTTGAACGTTGTTGGTGATCATGCCAAAGGAGCCCAGCTGCAATGACAGGGCCCCAGCTGTGAGGTAGGCCGCCGCACCACAGGCCACCACAACCCACGAGCTCCGGCTCCACAGGCCGACGAAGAGGCTCACCGCCGCAAGCAATAACAGCGCCAGTGCAGCACCGTAGGGAACCACCGAGTCTCCAGCACCTGGGTACCACGCATGGCCGTGCAGCGAGGTACCCAAAAGCCCGCTGCCAATGCCGGCTCCTGCCGCGGCGGCCAACACGGCCCACCGGCGCGGTCTGGGCAGCTGGGTGCCTGGCTTCTGCCCCGGAAGATCCTGCGCAGAGTCACCAGAGTGCTGCGTCGGCGCCGTCACGACGCACCGCTCCCGCCAGGTTCCGCCGGAGGGTAAATACCAGCCGGATCCACAGCAACAAACTCCTCCACAGCGGAGATGTCCTTCCACACATTGTCTGATAATGCATAGCGGTCCCCATCAACCGTGATTTGGGTCTTGTGGGCGGCCATGGCTGCAGTCTTCGCGGCCAGATCCCCTGCCACAGCCAGCCGCGTCACGCCCGTTTCAAGGGGACGCTCCGGCCGGTCGCTGACAATCGTGTAAACGCTTGATACCCGCCACGCCGCGGACGTGGGGGTGGGTGCGGCAGCCAGCCGCAGGGCTGCCATGGTGAGTTCATGGGTCCGCACGTGGTCCGGGTGCCCATAACCGCCGTCGGCCGCGTACGTGATGACAATGGTGGGCCGCAGCTCTCTGATGGCTGCGGCCATGAGTTCAGCCGTTTCCGCCAGCGGTGCCCGCGAGAGGGAGCCGGGCAGCACCCTAGAGGCGGCCATGGCGCGCCCGGCCGGACCCCATTGCATGCCTGAGTCCCGGAAGACCACAGGACCATCGCTAGGCGCAGCAAGGCCTTGGCCCAGCCAGAGATGCTCGTGGATGCCCAGCGCAGCCAAAGCGGCAGCCAGCTCGCGTTCCCGCTCTGCCGCCAAGGTGGAACCGTCAGCGGTGTTCCCTGCTTTAACTTCGAGGTGTGCCAGCTCGGCCGGAATGACCTCGCCCAGTTCGCCGCGCGTGCAAGTCAGCAGCACAACCCTCGCTCCGGCGGCGGCGGACGCAGCCATGCTGGCCCCTGTGACGATGGTTTCGTCGTCGGGGTGTGCATGCACAAAGAGGATCGTGGCATCGGGGCCGGCCCCTGGCAGTAAAGCGGGTGTTTCCATGCGTCCTAATCTACCTGCACGCACCCGGGGAGCCCCAACAGCAAGTTCCCTGCCCAATGGGCCGACAAAAAGCAGCCGGCACGCCCACGTGAAGTGGATGTGCCGGCTGCTGTTGCCGCAATGTTTCGCTGTCCCAGCAAGGTGCCGGGCCAGCAGAACTGTTAGACCAGCAAGGTTGCCCCTGGGATGGCGCTGAGCAGATCCTGCGTGTAGCGCTGCTGCGGGTTGTTGAAGACCTCATCGGTGGAGGAGGCCTCAACCACCCGGCCGCTCTGCATCACGGTGACATGGTCTGCGATCTGGCGAACCACAGCAAGGTCGTGCGTAATGAAAAGGTAGGTCAGTCCCAACTCTTCCTGCAGCTCGTTGAGCAGATTCAGCACCTGCGCCTGCACCAGCACGTCAAGGGCTGAAACGGCCTCGTCACAAATAATGACGTCCGGATTCAACGCCAAAGCGCGGGCGACGGCTATGCGCTGACGCTGGCCACCGGAGAGCTCGTTCGGGAAACGGCTCATGGTGGCAGCAGGCATCGAGACCTGATCCAGCAGTTCACGCACCTTCTTCTCCCGGGACTTGGCGTTGCCGATCTTGTGGATCTTCAACGGCTCCTCAATGGTCCGGTAGATGTTGAACATCGGGTCCAGGGAGCCATAAGGGTCCTGGAAGATCGGCTGCACGCGGCGGCGGAAGTCAAAAAGCGCCTTCCCTTTGAGCGTATTCACCTCCACCCCGTCAAAGAGGATGCTGCCCTCGGTGGGTGCCAGCAGGCTCAGGGTCATCTGCGCCACCGTGGACTTGCCCGAACCGGACTCCCCCACAATCGCCATGGTGGTCCCGCGCGGGACCGTGATGTTGACATCGTCCACGGCTTTGAAGTCCGTGGTCTTGCCCAGCGCACCGCGCAGTTTGAACACCTTGGTGAGGTTCTTAATCTCAAGAATGGTGTCCCCGGCCTGTGCGCGTCCCGGCTCCGCATCCTTCCGCAGTGACGGCAGACCCGATTTAGCAGGGACAGGCGACGGTGTGTACCCGGCTTCCACCGGCTCGTCCAGTTCCGCCACAGCCCCTGCCAAGGCATCCTTTACCTTCTGCGACTGCAAACGGCGGGAGGACAGTGAAGGAGCGGCGTTGATCAGGCGCTGCGTGTACGGGTGCTGAGGGTTGCGCAGGATCTCCAACGCTGCACCCGACTCGACCACCTGGCCCTTGTACATGACCACAAGCTTCTCGGCCCGCTCCGCGGCCAGGCCGAGGTCGTGGGTGATCAGCAGCACGGCTGTGCCCAGCTCGGTGGTCATGGTGTCCAAGTGGTCAAGAATCTGTCGCTGCACTGTCACATCCAGTGCGGATGTGGGCTCATCGGCAATCAGCAGCCGCGGACTGCAGGCCAGTCCGATCGCGATCAGCGCTCGCTGACGCATGCCGCCGGAGAACTCGTGCGGGTACTGCTTGGCACGCAGTGCGGCATCAGGCAGGCCAGCGTTGGTGAGCACCTCAGCAACGCGTTCCTTGTGGTTTGATCCTGCAAGTCCGTTGGCCTTGAGCGTTTCCTTGACCTGGAAGCCGATTTTCCACACCGGGTTCAGGTTGGACATCGGGTCTTGCGGCACCATACCGATCGAGTTCCCACGGAGTTCAACCATTCGCTTCTCACCGGCGTGGGCAATGTCCTCGCCATCAAAGAAGATCTGCCCGCCGCTGACACGCCCATTGGAGGGGAGCAGGCCGATGGCAGCCAGTGCAGTCGTTGATTTGCCTGACCCTGACTCGCCCACAATGGCAACTGTCTCTCCGGGCATGATGGTCAGGTGCGCACTGCGCACTGCATTGACCGGTCCATTTGCGGTTTCGAAGGTGATGGCCAGGTCCCTGATTTCAAGCAAGGGGGTTTCATCAGTCTTCTTCGCGGGGTTGTTCACGCTCATGTCCTTTTCGTAGTTTGACATGGTGTCACCGCTTCCTTGCCTTGGGATCAAGCGCATCTCGCAGGGCGTCACCCAGCATGATGAAGCTCAAAACCGTAATGGACAGGGCCACGGCGGGCCACAGCAGCACAGCTGGGTTGTTGCGCACCTGAGGCTGGGCTGAGGCAATGTCATTTCCCCAGGACATGACGGAGAATGGCAGCCCGATGCCCAGGAAGGACAAGGTGGCCTCGGCAACGATGAACGTTCCGAGCGAGATGCTGGCCACCACAATGATGGGTGCCAGCGAGTTCGGCACTACGTGGCGCACCAGGGCTTTGAAACGGGACAGCCCCAGCGCCTTGGATGCCGTCACAAAGTCCGCGTTGCGGTTTTCAATGACGGCACCTCGGGTGATGCGGGCAATTTGCGGCCAACCAAAGATCACCAGTACTAGGACCACCGTCCACACGCTGCGGTTCTCGCGGAATGCGGGAAGCTGCATCATGACAATCGAGCCGAGGATCAGCGGCAGGGCGAAGAACACGTCACCCAAGCGGGCCAGGATCACGTCAATCCAGCCGCCGTAGTATCCGGCCAGGGCGCCCATGACGCCACCGATGATCAACACGCCAATGGTCGTGAACAGGCCCACCATGAGGGAAGCTCGGGTGCCGTAGATCACGCGTGAGTAGACGTCGCAGCCCTGCAGCGTAAAGCCAAGCGGGTGCCCTGAACGTGCGCCTTCGGCCGAGTTGCCCAGATCGCAACTGGTGGGATCCACGTTGGCAAACAACTGCGGGAAGATGGCCACCACCAGCACAAGCAGGATCAGCAGTGTGGAAATGATGAACAACGGCTGCTTGCGCAGATTGCGCCAGGCTTCCGCCCACAGGCTCAATGGAGCCGCGGTTACGTCGACACTGTCGACGGCGGACAAGGGCGTTTCCTCCAACGGTGCCACATAGTGCTCAATGACGCGGCTGGAGACTTTGCCTTGCCGCGCTGGCGGGGTAGCCGCCGGGGACAGGTCTTTATCGGGTGTCAGGTTCTCAGACATAGCGAATCCTTGGGTCGAGCCAGGCGTACAAGAGGTCAACGACGAGGTTGGCAATCACAAATACAATCACCAGGATGCCAACCACCGCCACAACGGTGGGTGTCTCCCCGTTCAAGATGGCCTTATACAGCAGGTTGCCGACTCCTGGGACGTTGAAGATGCCTTCCGTGACGATGGCCCCGCCCATGAGGGCACCCAGGTCGGCACCGAGGAAGGTCACCACGGGAATCAGGGAGTTTCGCAGAATGTGCACCACCACCACCCGGCGGCGGCTCAGCCCCTTGGCCGTTGCGGTGCGGACATAGTCTGCGTTCATGTTCTCGCTGATGGAGGCTCGGGTGAGCCTGATGACGTAGGCCAGGGATACCAGCCCCAGCACCAGCGCCGGAAGGATGAGTTCGTTCCAAGGTGCCGCGCCACTGACTGTCGGCTTGGCCCAGCCAAGCTGAACGCCGACCACAAGCTGCAAAACAAAGCCCAGGACGAAGGTGGGGACTGCAATGACGATCAGGGATGCCACCAGGACGGTGCTGTCAAACAGCTTGCCCTTGCGCAGGCCCGCAATAACGCCGAAGAACACTCCGAAGATCGCTTCGAAGGCCAGGGCCATGATGGCAAGCCGTGCCGTGACGGGGTATGCCCGGCCGATCACGGCCGCTACTTCCTGCCCGGAGAAGGTTTGACCGAGGTTCAGTGTCACGAGGTTTTTCAGATATAGCCCGTATTGGATCCAGAAGGGCTGGTCCAGGTTGTATTGGGCCCGGAGGGCGGCTTCGACGGCCGGGGCCATCGGCTTGCCACCGGACAGAGCTGCAATGGGGTCGCCAGGTGTGGCGAAAACGAGGAAATAAACCAGCAGGGTGGCCCCGAAGAAAACGGGAATCAGCTGCAGGAAGCGCCGGAGCGTGAACATGACCATTACAGCACCACCACGCCCTTCATCCGCAAGCACAAATCATTCATGAAGTTACCTGTTCAATAGTTGTCTGTGCCAGATGCCGGTGGGATCGTCCACGCCATCTTGCACGATGAGTACCATTTAGTTGTTGTAAGACTATGTGAAGTCTGGTGAAAAAAGGGGGAACCCGGCTGTTCAAGCCCGGTTCCCCCTTTCTTATGCCACTGAGATGCAGATGCTACTTGGCCGTGATGTCGTAGTACAGCGGAACGCCGTTCCAGCCGAACTGGACGGTGTTGACGTTGTTGCTCCACACGCCCTGGACTGCCTGGTACCACAGGGGCACAACCGGCAGGTCCTTGAGCAGGATTTCCTGTGAATCATTGAAGATCTTGTTACCGGCTTCAACCGTCTTGGCCGATAGGCCTTCCTTCAACTTGGCGTCGAAGGCGGGGTTGGAGTAGTCGCCGTCGTTGGATCCTGCACCGGTGCCGTAGAGCGGCCCGAGGAAGTTGTACAGCGACGGGTAGTCGGCCTGCCAACCGGCACGTGAGGCGCCGGTGAGCTTCTTCTTGTTGACCAGGTCGCGCATTTCCTTGAACGTTGCGATCGGGTTCAGCTCAGCCTTGATGCCCAGGTTCGTGGCGATCTGGTTGGCCATGGCCGTGATGTATTCCTTGTTGCCGGCACCATCAATGTTTGAGGTGATGGTGAAGACCTTGCCAGCGGGCCACGGGCTGATCGCGTCAGCCTTTTCCCACATTGCCTTGGCCTTGGCTGCGTCGAACTTCAGGACGTCGCTGCCGGGCAGGTTGGCGTCGTAGCCATCCAGCACTGGAGAGGTGAACTCAGCAGCGACCTTCTTGTTGCCGTAGAAGATCTTGTCGATGATCTGCTGGCGGTCGATCGCCATGGAGATTGCCTGGCGACGCATCTGACCGGCTTCACCCTTGAACTCAGGCAGGTAGCTCGGGATCGTCATGGTGGCGTTGCCAGCGTAGGGCTGGTTGACGAAACGGTCCTTGAAGTCCGTCTTGAAGTTCTGCAGGCCGCTCGGGGGAACCTGATCCAACACGTCCAGGTTGTCCGACTGCACATCCGTGTAGGCAGCGTCCGTGCTGTTATAGAGCTTGAACGTCACGCCACCATTTTTGGCCTTGCGCGGTCCGTTGTACTTGTCGTTGACAACCAGCTTGACAGCCACATTGTGCTGCCAGCCGCCGGTGTCCAGCTTGTACGGGCCGTTGCCGATCGGATCCTGGCCGAAGGCTGCCGGATCCTTGTAGGCGGACTCGGGCAGCGGGTAGAAGGCTGTGTAGCCAAGGCGCAGCGGGAAGTCGGATTCGGGTGCGGCCAGCTCCACCGTGAAGGTCTGGTCGTCAACGACCTTCAGGCCTTCCATCTTGTCCAAGGTGGAGTCCGCGGCGCTGACCTTGTCGTAGCCCTTGATCGATTCGAAGAAGTAGCTGTTCAGCTGCGTGTTCTTGGCGGCTGCACCGAAGTTCCAAGCATCCACGAAGTTCTGAGCCGTGATGGGTGAACCATCACTGAACGTCTCACCGGATTTGAGCTTAATGGTGTAGTTCTGGGAGTCCTCAGTCTTGATGGACTCGGCCAGTTCATTCTGGATCGCACCCTTGACGTCATAGCTGACCAGACCGGTGAAGATCAGGTCCATGACTCGTCCGCCACCAACTTCGTTGGTGTTGGCGGGGAGCAGGCCGTTCTGCGGTTCGGTGCTGTTGGCCGATATGACCTTGCTGGTGTCGCCGCCGGCATTGCCGCCGCCGTCGCCCGAGCCACCACATGCGGTGAGAGCCATGGCCAGTACTGCCGCCACGCCCAATGCTTTGGAAGTGCGTGAAAAACGCATTTCGTCTCCTTGAGTGAGTAATTGATTCGAGCCGAAACGACAGCCGTACTGAGAAAGTCCGGGTCACCGTTGACCCTCACTGTGTTTCAACTCATACCCCCCTAGGCTAGCTCGAAAGATTACCGAACAGCACTCCAGAGCACTTTGTCGGGGTTTCTTTACCGATTCGAAACCTTAAGTACAGCGGTCCACCTTCGTCACCGTGTGCGAAAGCCGGGTACGGGAAATACTGCGGGCTGGCTCTGCGTATGGCAGCACCTGCGGGTGCCGCCAGCCAGACCCCACTCATATGAGCGCTCCTGCGGGTCATCCCGCCCGACACCCGCATTAGCTGCAGTTCGAACACACCGGTCGGTGGCGCACCCGCATTACCTGCAGTTCGAACACACGCCGGGCATGAAAGCCGCACCAAATACTCGACACGAGCCCCATCTGCTGAAATAGTGCGAGTTGAGCGCGTCGAACACATTCATATGAGCGCTCCTGCGGGTCATCACGCCCGACACCCGCATCAGCTGCAGTACGAACACACCGGTCGGTGGCGCACCCGCATTAGCTGCAGTATGCCGCCACCCAAACGAATAGCCTGTCCCTGCAGATGCAGGAACAGGCTATTCGAGGCGCATGGGAGCACCTTATTAAGTTACCGATTAGACCTTGGCGCGGGCACGGAATGCCTTGGCGCGGTCCCCGGCGTTGAGGATCAGCTTGCGGATGCGGATCGACTCCGGCGTAACCTCAACGCACTCGTCTTCACGAGCGAATTCCAAGGACTCTTCAAGGGTCAGGTTGCGCGGCGGGGTCATGTTCTCGAAGGTGTCCGAGGAAGCTGCACGCATGTTGGTGAGCTGCTTTTCCTTCGTGATGTTCACGTCCATGTCATCGGAGCGGGAGTTCTCGCCGACGATCATGCCTTCGTAGACCTCGGAAGTGGGCTGCACGAAGAAGTTCATGCGCTCTTGGAGTTTGATCATGGCGAACGGGGTGACGACGCCAGAGCGGTCAGCCACGATCGAACCGTTGGTGCGGTATTCGATGGGACCGGCCCAGGGCTCGTAGCCTTCGGCGATGGAAGCTGCAATGCCGGCACCGCGGGTGTCGGTCATGAAGCGGGTGCGGAAACCGATCAGGCCACGAGCTGGCACGATGAATTCCATACGGCACCAGCCGGTGCCGTGGTTGGCCATGTTGACCATGCGGCCCTTGCGGGATGCCATGAGCTGGGTAACGCCGCCCAAGTACTCCTCGGGTACATCGATGGTCATGTGTTCCATCGGCTCGTGGGTCTTGCCGTCGACCTGCTTGGTCACAACCTGCGGCTTGCCAACAGTCAACTCGAACCCTTCGCGACGCATCTGCTCCACCAGGATGGACAGAGCCAATTCGCCACGGCCCTGAACTTCCCAAGCATCGGGACGCTCGGTCGGGAGAACCTTCAGGGAAACGTTACCGACGAGCTCGCGGTCGAGGCGGTCCTTGACCTGGCGTGCTGTGACCTTGGCGCCCTTGACGCGGCCAGCAAGCGGAGACGTGTTGATACCGATGGTCATGGAGATGGCCGGCGGGTCAACGGTGATCAGCGGCAGCGGCTGCGGGTTGTCGATGTCGGTCAGAGTCTCACCAATGGTGATGTCTTCGATGCCTGCAACAGCAACGATTTCGCCGGGGCCGGCTGATTCGGCCGGAACACGGGTCAGTGCCTGGGTGGCCAGCAGTTCGGTGATCTTAACCGGTTTGATGGTGCCATCGGCACGGGCCCAGGCAACTGTCTGGCCCTTGTGCAGGGTGCCGTTGAAGATACGCAGCAAAGCCAAGCGGCCCAGGAAGGGGGATGCGTCAAGGTTGGTGACGTGGGCCTGCAGGACACCCTCGGGGTTGTACTTAGGAGCGGGGATGTGCTCGATGATGGTCTTGAACAGCGGCTCCAGGTCCTCGCTGTCCGGTGCGGAACCATTTTCGGGCTGCGTCAGGGAGGCGCGGCCCAGTTTGCCGGATGCGTAGACAACCGGAACGTTCAGGACGGCGTCGAGGTCCAGATCAGGAACTTCGTCAGCCATGTCGGAAGCCAGACCCAGGAGCAGGTCCATGGATTCGGCAACAACCTCGTCGATGCGGGCATCGGGGCGGTCGGTCTTGTTGACCAGAAGGATGACGGGGAGCTTGGCGGCAAGTGCCTTGCGCAGCACGAAGCGGGTCTGCGGCAGCGGGCCCTCGGATGCGTCTACCAGCAGAACAACGCCGTCAACCATGGACAGGCCGCGCTCCACCTCGCCGCCGAAGTCGGCGTGGCCGGGGGTGTCGATGACGTTGATTGTCATGATCTGGCCGTCGGCTGACGGGCCGTTGTAGGCCACCGTGGTGTTCTTGGCCAAGATGGTGATGCCCTTTTCGCGCTCCAAGTCCCCGGAGTCCATGACGCGTTCAGCAACATTGCCGTGTTCGGCAAATGAGTGCGTCTGCTTGAGCATGGCATCGACCAGGGTGGTCTTGCCATGGTCAACGTGCGCCACGATGGCTACGTTGCGCAGGTCATTGCGCGAGGCGGTGTTGAGAGAAAGATCGCTCATGGATGAAGACTCGTTTCAGTTGGGCCCGGCTGCAGGCCCGGAAGGGCAAAGCAGAAAGTCACATTGTTGTTTGGCCGTGAAGAATCGGCAGATAACACCATTCTAGTCGCTTGGACAAATACGGCCTCCCCACTTTATCCCATAAAGGGCACATTTTTTGCCGCCCAAGGCACATCCGGTTCATCCGGGTGTTCTGCAGCGGCGGTTTTTCGCCTAAAACGTACGACGGCGCTAGGCGGCTTGCGTGACGAAACTCACCCGCCGCCGTCAAAGAAGGGGACAAGCATCCTGTTCGCCGAGGCCAACTTGCGAGGGCTACTTCACAGACGACCATTGAGCGACGCTTTGCCACGGGCCAAGGTTCAACGCCGAACGCTGAACCCCAGCAACATGTTTGCCCGAAGCACTCAGCGTGCTGCGCTGAAAGAGCGGCAGTCCATAGCCAGCGTCCACGGCAAGCTGGTCAATCTGTAGCTTCAGAGCATTCTGCTTGGCCTCGTCGGGGTTCACGGCAAGTTGTTCCGTGAGTTGGTCCACTACCGTATTGGAAAAGTTATTGAAGTTGGAGACGGCTCCGGTCCGGAAGACCTGTGGGATCTGGGCAGAACCGGTGGGGTTGCTGGTCCAGCCATAGATGGCCACATCAAAGGCACCCTCCTTGAGCGCACCGATCCATTCACTTGCGCTCCGCCCGGCGTCGGTGACGGAGAAACCAGCCTCAGTCGCTGCGGCTGTGATCAGCGAATACTCCTTGACTCGGTCTGGATCATCCTTGTTGTACAAGATCCGCACGGTGGGCTTTGCGCCGTCGAGCAGTTTCCTGGCCTTGTCAGCAGCAGCGGTCTCCAGTGCGCCGGTGCGGAAAGCCGATGTTCCGTTGCTCTGTACAGCTTCCTTGTACGGCACTTGAGCTGGGCGGAACACAAAGGAATTCAACACTTCGGCATTCGGATCCATAGGCTTGGCGACTTGGTCAACAATGGCCTGTCGCGGAATGGTGGACAGGAACGCGCTGCGAAGATCCGGCGGTGAAAGAACGCCCTTGAAGTTCAGCACCACTTGGTCAAAGCCCAAGCCTTGTCCCTGCTGGATTTGCACGCCCTGTGACTTCATCTCCGCCAGCGCGTCAAATCGCTCTGCTGTAAGTTCCGGACTGATGACATCGGCGGTCCCGGCTTTCAATGCAGCCACTTGTTTGTCCGAATCTGCCTCGTAATGCACGGTGAGCGAGTCGAGTTTGGGCACCTGGCCCCAGGTGTAGTCAGGATTCTTAGTGAGGACCAGATCCTGCCCTGCTGTGATGTTCTTGACCAGGAACGGACCGTTGGACAATGCGAGTGAAGGGTCGGGCATGCCGCGGACGTCGAAGCCCGTGTTCCAAAAATCAGCCACCTTGCGCAGGGTTGGGTTGGCTGAGATGGGGAAGGCGGGGTCGCCATGGGGCATGCCTTGCAAAATTTCTGTCAGCGCGGCGGCATCTTGGAAGCCTGAACGAAGGGCAACGATGTGCGCCGGCACGTCCACCGTGGATCCGAGCGCTGTCTGCCAATCAGAAAACGCGGTGGAGTACGTCAAGGTCAATGACATTCTGTTGTCGCCGATGACAGGAAGGCCGGTTTGCTTCAGGCCCTTGTTGTCCCCCGCTGCATGAAAATATGCCGTGCCCTTAGTTACAGCAAAGGACGCGCCCAACGTGGCGTCATCAAAGTAGCCCGAGGCTGCCGCCCACTGCAAGAACAGGTCATCGGCGGTCACTGGAGCCCCATCAGACCATTGGACACCACTGGCAATGGTGTACTTGATGGTCAGCGGGTTGTCCTTGACCTTTTCAATCTTGCCGAACTTTTCGTTACTGGAGATTTTTAGTTCATCGTCCACGGAATAAAACCCTGAGTGGGTGGCTGCCCCGATCCGGGTGTTTATCAGGGTGCTGCCGGTGACACTCGTGGCGTTGAATGAACTGAACGGGGCGCTTTCCAGGACGGTGACATTGCCACCGACGGCCGCCGTCGTAGTTTGTGTGGTTGCGATGGGGTCGGGGGTTGTTCCCGTGCACGCCGCCAGGCTTAGTGCCAAGACTGCGGCCGCCGCCAGTACTTTGGATATGCGTCCGCGCCGCATTCCACCTCCAGGTCTTTACGTCAATATGGGCTTCGGGATGAAAGTGCCGTTGGCCCGTCCCTGGAATCAATCCTGCTTGCAAGAGTACCGCAGCACTCTGGACTGTGATGATGGCTGTGGCGTCGGAAGGACCAAGCTGCTGGTTTCCCACTTGGAGGTCCTGGCGTCCAGCCGCGTTGACATTGGCCGAGGCGCCGATTTCATGCGGGTGGTGATGGCAGACCCGGAAGGCACCGAGTTCTGCCTGCTCCGGCCCCTTCGATGTGGAGCTTCAGCCCAAGCCCACGATGGAATAACCGTTCCAGCCCAGATCGCACAGGAGACCGGCAGCCTGGCCTTTCGCTGCTGCATCGTCGCCTGAGACGAACATAGTGCCGGGCTCGAGCTCGGATGGTTGACGAAAACTTTGCGGGCGCAGGTGTTTATCGTTTTGACCACTTTTGCATCCGGAGCAGCTGTTGCAAGTATTAATCCAAGCTGGATTCGGTGTAAGACAACGTGTTGGAGGATGCGGCTGCGTTAGCCACACCGATGAGCGGCTTGCCACTGAATTCCTCGGTGCCTCGTGCAGTGTCTGTGGGAGTCGCAGCAGGGTAGGGAAGGTCATCCCGGCTCCACGTGCCAGACTACGTTCATTGCGTGCTGGCCGGCCCACAGTGGTTCATGCTGAACCAAACGCATCGATGGATCCGGTGTTACTTGGACGATCTGGGGACTTCGGAGGGGTTGGACTGCAACGTTCGCAGCAGCGGTAGAAAGACGATTGCGAAACCGGCACACAACGCTCCGAATCCACCCACCGCCATATCGCCGATGGTGTCGTCGTAGGCGGTGTAGATCGCATCACTGATGTAGGTGCCGCCGATCCATTCGACCATCTCCCAAAGGGCACACAAAGCAAGCCCAATAGTCGTGGTGAGGATTAGGCTGGCTGTGGAAGCCAATCGCGCCGTCTCCGGGGCAGAGATAATCCCAACCTGAGCCAGGAGGAGGTAAACCCCTGCCGCAACAATGCCGGTGCATACAAAATGCTCCGCCAAATCCCACCACCCGATCCTTGTATAGAGATCGAGGACGTTGCTCCAGGCCGCAACCAGCAACGTGCCGCCGAACACCAAGTCCGCCCATGCCTTCATCCCAATAAAGCGTGGAAAGAAGAGCCCCGGCAGCGCGAATGCGACGATCCCAGCGTCGGTGGCGTCGAAGAATATCGCTGCGAGAACAACGCTGAGCACTCCCAAACCACGAAGCACATCTGCTCCCACGTCGACGGTTCCCCGCAAAGGACGCAGGAAGTTCTCGATCATTCGCTGCCCCCGGCCTCGCGCAGAACCATTACCGCTTGAACGGGCAGGTGATCCGATGCCCAGCGCCCGGCATGGAGCTGGGCATTGATGGCGGCTCTATCGACGCGAAAAGCCGGTGAGGCCAGAATCCAGTCAAGGCGTTTGCCATTGCGGAGGGGTCTTTTGTAGTTCGGAAAGGTGCCCCACTCCTCGCTCTCATGAGCCCGTGACACGTCCCAAGTCTCTGCGAGCCTGCCATCTTCGAGCAGCACACGCAGAGGCGCACTTTTCACTCCAGCGTTCAGGTCACCGGTGACCACAGCGGGCAAATTTCCGGTGGAAACGAGGCGGCCTACAGCTTGCGCGGAGCGCAGGCGCGACCGCGCGGACAAGTGATCGAAATGGGTGTTGACTGCCATGAAATGTCGGGCGGTGGCACGATCCACAAAAGTTGCCGAAACCATAATGCGGGGGATGACATTCCCCCACGACGTGGACCCCGGGCTGGTCGGATGGTCGGACAGCGCTGCCTGTTGCCAATCGAGCATCTCAAGCCTTTCGGCGTCGTAGAACAGTGGACAGCTTTCCCCGCCGCCGGGACCCCGGCCCCTCCCCACCCATCGATAGTCTCCCCCCAATGCTCGGGCGACGAACTCTGCTTGGTCCGCGAGCGCCTCCTGCACTCCCAACAGTGTCGGTTTTTCCGCGCGCAAAAGAGCCTCCACTGCGGGTGCACGTTGATCCCATCGGTCCACCGGTCGAGGAATAAGATGACGGACCCGACGTCGGATATTCCAGCTCATCACGTGCAGCGCCGGAGATGCAGTGGGACCAATGAGATGCCCACTGCACGGTGGGGTGGGCTGCGTGGCCCTGGCGCGGGGGTCGTGGCTGTTCATCGGTTGGCCCGCATGGACGCTGCGAGGCTTTGGTAGCCGAGCACTAGCATCCGAGACCACCTGTGGGGAGGGAAATCTCGGGGCCAATGGACCGCGACGGTGCGAAAGCCCCTGTAGGTCCGCTGTCGGAACGAACTAGCGCTTCGGAACGGGCGCATCGACATGCCCATCGCCTCGGTCTTGACGTAACGGACTCGATGACGCTCGCCGATGTGGAACGACAGATCGAGGTCGTCGTGGAGTTCCGGGTCGTCACGATGCACTGATTTCCGCACGGATTCCCAGACTTCACGGCGCATCGCCAGGTTGGACCCGAACAGGGGGCGATGACCCAACGCCGGCGCAGTCGCAACGGTATATGTGAAAAGGTAGACTGCTGCCAGCGGAGCCCTGAGTATCGCAGGACCATCAATGAACCGGGCCGGACCCGTCAATGCTGCGACGTCGGGGTGATCTTGAAAGGACTTCAAACTGTTCTCGATCCAAGACGCTGGAGGAACGCAATCGGCATCAAGACGGAAGATAAAATCGCCGGCAGCAAAGTCATAACCGCGTGAACTCGCCGCCGGTATGCCGGGTTCAAGGCATCCAATAACCGTTGCCGCAGCCGCTTCCGCTGTCTGCACCGAGTCGTCCGATGAACCGTTGTCCACCACAATGACCTCGTCGGCCAATCTGGTTTGCGCGGCAAGCGCCGCGAGGCATCGCTCCAGCATGACACTGTCATCCTTAACCGGGATGACCACGGAAACCACTGGTCGCTGAGGGGCCTCGTGCACGCCCTCATGCTTAGTCCGCATGCTCGCTCCTGTCCGGCTGCCTATCCCCTAGGTTAGCGCGTTGGTCCGGGCTCTGCGTGCAGGGACGTTTGCCACCATCATCCTGCATTCTGGGCCTCCAGCTTTATTGACATCGCCGCCGAACTTCTCCCACCACTGTCAAATCAGGTTTTTGCGTTCGCACCAGTTCCACGTCGCATACGGAGGCTATAGGGTGTTAGCCATGGACACCCAAGCAACTTCCGAAGATCAGTTTGTGCAGCGCTCCGTCGATCTGGCACGCGAGAACGTCGACGCCGGGGGCAAGCCGTTCGCCTGCCTGTTGGTGCGTCACGGAAAAGTGGTCATCGAAGCGACCAACCAGGTGGCACAGACCGGAGACGTCACTGCGCACGCCGAAATCCAAGCGCTGCGCCTCGCAGCCGAGCAGGGCCTGAGCGACCTCGGCGAATTCGACATCTACATCACCGCCCATCCTTGTCCCATGTGCCTGGGTGCGCTCTACTATGCGGCGCCACGTGCCGTAATTTACGCAGCTACGCGTGAGGAGGAAGCCGAGCACTATCAGGACGGCAATCAATACATGACACTGGAAACCTTCTACGATGAGTTCCCCAAAGCCCCGGCCGCTCGCAATCTGCCTATGCGCCAGGGATCCAGCGCAGATCCCGCAGCATCTTTCCGCCACTACGCGCAAATCAACAACTAGTTGCGTTCAGGGGCGGGCATGATGTTGAAGAAAAGTGGGCGCAGTAACATGAGGAGTTTTTCACCCTGACTCCCCGTGCCTTCGCCACACACGCACCATCGCCTGAAAGCACCGCCATTCTGCAACAACAGTTGAGTGATGTGACTTTTCTGCATTGGCGAGTCGACCCAGCCATGGTGGCGCCTTAAATGCCCGCAGGATGTTCCCCTGGCGTGATCGATGGGGGTACAAGGGTGGGGCTCATCGGGTTTCAGATGTCCAGGAGTTTTTCTTGGCGGTCCCAGCATTTCTTGGCTCGGCAACTTTCCCTAAGTCAACGTCCGTCTCTACTCTAGTGATGAACGCGGCCACCGCGAAGGGTTGTCTTTCGTAGTCTCGAGACATCACATTTCTTCCCGGTGCTCATTGCGCGAGTCGTCTTTGGGCTGAACTACCAGTGAGCTTCAATGAAGCTTTAGAAGCGCGATGGCAAAGTCGCCTACCTCAGAAGCGGCACGGTCGACCCGACGCCGCTTCGCATATGATCATGCTCCCGAGTGCGAATGCTGCGACCAACGCTAAGATCGCGACCGATCCGATGGCAACGTTTCTGACGGCACGCTGGGGCCTTCACGGGATTCATCGCGGCCACACCATCTACTGCCGTACCCAGCATGAACCAGGGCCGCTGCAGCATGCCGAACTCCTGTATTTGAACGATGGTTTGCTGGCACCTGCGGGCTTCAGGGGACTCGCCGACGCGGTCCTGATTCGGTGCTGTGCGCCGCCTAAGCCATCACCGTCTTCGTGGCGCTGCTGGAACGCCATCGTCTTGGTTAATCGAATGAATTGATTCCCCCTGCGCCGAGTTAAAGAGCTTTTCCCCTGCTGCCTCGGCTTCCTCCAGTCCGGGTTAAATTCCCGCGCTAACGGGCCAGTTAATCTGCCACGTCCCGGGCAGCGACGTCGCCGGAGTAGAGTGCGCCTTGGTTTGAACCTGTGCACCTGAGGTCTCTTGTTATCAGCGTCCTGCAGCCCGTCCACTGGGGGCGGATTATCTCAAGCGGCGGTTGCTGGGTAGGGAGAGCATGAGGCACAACGTGGTGAACCACAACCTCGCAGTTCCGAATGCGGACTTGGTAGAGGCGCTGAAGGTCACGGCGGAGGGCAGGCTCTTCCGAAAGCCCATCAGGGCGATCCAACAGCGTCGTGGCCTCCACAAGATGTTCTCCAGCAGGTGAATAAGACGGCGCAGCATCGGGCACGACGGCGGTGCGCCAGATCCCCCCGGCGGGTCCGCCACCGGGGCCGGTGGCACCATGAGAAACCGATCGGTCTACGGCCGGTCCGAGGTCTTGGAACCACTAAGTGGTCAGTCCGTTGGGTCACCGGCGCCTCCAGTTCGGTGAGATGAGCGACGTTCTCGGAGGCGACGATTACCACTACTGTCCGTTCCCGGATGGTGCCGTTGGCCCGGCCCTGATATCAATAATGCTTGCAAGAGTACCGCAGCACTTTACACAGGGCTGTGGCACCAGTAGACAATGGTCGCGGGAGCCTACGCGTTGAGGTATTCTCCTTCGACTCGGTAGGGCTGCACAGATCGCGCATTTTTAGGCTGTGGCGCTTGACTGGCAGATCGTCGACGACGGCGATCCCGACGGCAACGAGTTCTGCGTGCTGCGCGCCCTACGGCCAGACGAGCGTGCCGGGTAGCAGTCACCGGGCGGCGTCCCCTTGGCATTCAGCGCCCCTTGAAGCAGTCCAAGGTACGCCGTCCAATCCACCGGGGCGTGCGGGCACAGTATTGGAGGTATGCCTCCCCGAACAGGCTGCGCAGGGCATGCTCTTCACGGACAATCTGAAGGCGGTCCGCCACCACTACAAATCCGGCCACGGGCAGCAGCGCCTGCCAGGATCCCCTACTGACCGCATGGGCCAGCAGCATCCCGGCCATCGCCGCATACATGGGGTTGCGTGTGATCGCATTGGTGCCGCCAGTGACAAGGGTAGAGGCGCTCGCCGGGACTGTGGGATCCACGGTGGTGCCATGCCGGGTAAAGGAGGCGAAAGTGGAGAATAGAAGCGTGCCGGAAGCAGCCATCAGGATCACCGAAGCCGCCCGGCGGAGCCGCCGGCATTTCTTGCCCTTGGGCGTGAATCGCTGTACCACCCCAGCTGCGACCATCGCCACGGGCGGAACAGGAATACCCTCATGCTTGCTCATGCTTGCTCCTCACCTGGCGTTGCACCATGTACTCAGGCTAATCCTTCAACTGGCGATAGGTCGAGGCTCTATCCGGACGCACAGACCACGCCGTTCCCAGGCTCTTGACGCTGCAGCGTTGGACGGTACATGTTCACTCTGCGCAGTGACGCCGTGAACGGCCCCTTGAAGAATCTCTGTGCAGCCTGATGACTCGTGAGTTCCGCTCGATTACACTGTATGGATTCGAGGTGCCCCTCGATGGCGAACTTTCTGGCGAAAGGCTCCCCCATGAGCGACGAAATACCCAGTCGGAACTTCGGAACGCCAAGCGTTGAGACCGCGCCATCATCACGCCGTCGGCTCGTCGCCATCACAGCCATCGCCGGTGCCTTGCTTGTCGCCGTCGTGGTGTTGCTTATGATCCTCATGACCCGTGGCACGTCCGACCCCGTCTCGGCTCCGGGCCTCTCCACACGTCCCACACCAGGCCCAATCTCGTCACCCAGTGATGCCCCATTGGCAAGTTCAGCCCCGTTGGCCAATCCCCCACCACTTCCTTCTTCACCACCTGGCGATGCTCCGCAGGCACTCACCCCGAGTTTCAGCTCTTTCTCCGCCCCGGCAGAAGAGTCCGGATGCTCGACGGGTGGTCCTAGCTTTGCCCCCACAGCGCCCGGGGTGAAAGTATCGTGGGCGACCACCGGGGCCGTTGAAGTGTGGTTCGTTGTTGGCAACAGCGATGCAGCAGACTCACGATTCATGCAGCTTCCGCTGGCCGGCACCCAGGACGACTTCCCCTACCCAGGCGATTTCGGATGTTCCAGGGACAGTGTTGACTACACACTCACACTTGTCGGTGCTGGCGGAGAGCACGTGCACAAACGCTGGACGGTCATAAATACCGGCGACAAGTTCTAGTGTCGATCTCTTGTGTGCAGGCACTCTCCGTGAGAGTCTCACCGGATGAATGAGTGAGAGCTGGCCGCTCGGGTCAGTGGTCGTCAACGATCTGGAGTTCATGGAGACCTGCGTCGGTCAACATTCAACAGATCCGCCACCGGTCCTCAATCATGAAACTGCGTTGATTGCCCCGAACGCCTTCAGCACTTCGAGCACGTTTCCCGGTGACACGGGTTGGCGATGCGTCAGCCAGCCGTGCTTGTGCTTCCGAATGTCAGGATGATACGACCAGTGCATCACCTGAGGATCAACAGCCCTGGACGTAAAACCGGAACTTCATCACGTTCCAGCACGGGACCACCCTTCGGTCGTCCCGTGCATCACGTGAGCTTGTCTATGCGTACCGAGTACGTCTGGGCATCTTGGAGTGCGTCGGCGTGCATGAAGGGTTCCGCCAGTACTATGTCTGCCTGGTCACCCAGCCAACCGATGCCGTCCACACCCCCATCGAGGGAAGTGACTAGGCTAGGTGGATGGCGACAGTTATTCTCGTGCGGCACGGCCGCACCACAGCCAATGCCACTGGGCTGCTGGCCGGCCGGGCGGAAGGCATCGATCTAGACCAGGTCGGGCGCGACCAAGCGGTCCTGACCGGAGTCCGTCTCGCTGCTGTGCCCCTGGTCGGGGTGGTGTCGAGCCCTCTTGAGCGTTGTCAGCAGACCGCCCAGCTCATCCTCGATCGCCAGGCTGGCACTCCGAGCACGACGGTCGATCCGGATCTCATCGAGTGCGATTACGGCCAGTGGCAGGGCCGCGCACTGCGTGATCTCGCGAGCGAGGATTTGTGGCCGATGGTGCAGTCGCAACCGTCCGCCGTCGTATTTCCCGGTGGTGAATCAATGGCCGGGATGCAGGCTCGGTCCGTGGCAGCAATTCGACGCCACGATGCAGCCTTCCACGCCGAGTACGGGCCAGGGGCTGTGTGGGTGGCTGTGAGCCACGGTGACATCATCAAGTCAATCCTCGCCGACGCGCTCGGCATGCACCTTGACTTGTTCCAGCGCATCAACATTGGTCCTGCCTCTGTATCGATCGTGCACTATGGCGTTAGTCGTCCGACCGTCCACGCGACCAACACCACCGCGGGCGATCTGTCGTGGCTGTCGAACGGCATCGTCGCTGGTGATGCGCCGGTGGGCGGCGGTGCAGGGCAAAAAGCGCCGTGAACCAAATGTGCCTAGAATACAGATATGCCTACACGTATCCACGAGTTTGACTGGCCTGATCGGGCTGTCGTTGGCACCATCGGCCTTCCGGGGGCGCGAACCTTCTACCTACAGGTGCGCGCAGGAGCGCAGGTGGTGAGTGTTGCCCTTGAGAAACAGCAGGCTGCTCTGCTTGCGGACAAGATCGACGAAATTCTTGACCAACTCATCACCGTTGAAGGCAACCCCTTCAGCGTTCCGACAAGTACTCCCATTGAACTTGTCGACAATGACCAGCTCGACGCCGTTCTGGAGCAGTTTCGCACCGGGGCCATGAGCTTGGGGTGGGACCCAACCACGGCCCAGGTCGTCATTGAGGCCCACCCCATCACCATTGTCGACGCTGATGACAACGACGAATGGCTCGTAGAAGACAGCGCCAACGAGCCAGAAATGCTGCTGGTGCGAATACCGGTCGGCACCGCCCGCGCATTCGCCATGCGCACCCGCGAGATCGTGGGCGCTGGGCGTCCGACGTGCCCACTCTGCGGTTTCCCCATGGACGCCGACGGGCACATTTGTCCCCCTCCCGAGATCTGATGTCCGCGCCAGACCTAGCGACCTCTGAGCTGACTCTCACCGGCCGCATCACGACGGCTTCAAACGCCACTTTCCTGGGCAGGATCGGCGACGTGGTGGTGGTCTATAAGCCGATAGCAGGCGAAAGTCCGCTGTGGGATTTTCCCGAAGGATGTCTGGCTCATCGGGAGATGGCCGCGTATCTTCTCTCGCAGGTCTTTGGCGGGCACGTCGTGCCGCACACCTGGCTGCGCGATGGTCCGCTGGGCGAAGGAATGGTGCAGCTCTGGCAGGAGCAAGACCCCGCCCAAAACGCCGTGGACCTGGTCGCAACGGACCTTGTGCCGGAGACGGGCTGGAAACAGATTCTCGAGGGACGCGATGAGACCGGTCGGATGATCGCGCTCGTTCACGAGGACTCGCCGGCGCTGCGACGCATGGCGGTGTTCGACATCATCATCAACAATGCCGACCGCAAAGGCGACCACATACTTGCGATGGCCGACGGAAGCCGACACGGTGTGGACCACGGGCTCACCTTTCATCGTGACCACAAGCTGCGCACGGTGCTGTGGGGATGGCTGGGAGAGGATCTGACCGCTGAGGAACTCGACGGCGTAGACCGTGTCAGCGAAGGCCTTCACGGTGGGCTGGGCCGAGAACTGGGGGACTTGCTCACTGCCGGCGAGATCGCATCGCTCGCCGCGCGTTGCTCCCAGTTGCGCTTGGCAGGGCGGTTTCCGGCGCCGAGCGGCAAGATGTCCGCGGTGCCTTGGCCCCTATTCTAAGGACATTGCGGTACTAGCTACGCAGGCTGTATTCCGTTGAAGCATCATTTCGATGGAACAACCGGTGGCAAAAAAGTACATGGCCGCTAAGAACACGTGTTCTTAGCGGCCAACGGTAAAAGTTTCAGCGAAGTTGGAACTTATGCCTTGAGCACGTATTGCAGTGTCTGCACCACCTGCTCGGTGGTCGTGCACCAAGCCTGAGCCTCGGCGTCGACCTCCTTGAGCGGATGGACAATATCTTCGTCATGCAACGTTACGTATGGCTTGCCCAGCGCGGCGCAGTAGCCAGCATCGAAGGCGGCGTTCCACTGTTTGTACTTGTCCCCAAAGCGCACCACCACCAAATCACTCTGTTCAATCAAGGTGCGCGTACGAATGGAGTTGACCTTGGCGGACTGGTGATCACGCCAGAACTGGCTGGAGGTCGCGCCGAGATGGTCGCCTGCGGCGTCGCTTGCGGGGTGGTCGGTCACCGGCGCCGTAAATTCCACGTCCAGCCCGGCAGCCTGTGCGCCGCGCTGGATCTCGTCGCGCCAGTCGGTGTGAATCTCACCGGAAAGATAGACATTAAAAGTCATGGTTGGAAGCTCCTTCATAAGTGCCGGACGAATCTGAGATTGATCTTGTAGTCAACCATCCAATAGATCAGCGGAAAGATCCAGCGGCCGGTAGGGGGTGAAACGCGCAGGGTTCTCTGCCGCCGCGTTACGAGTTCAGACCGTTGAGTGTCAGACGTTAAAGCGGAACTCCACCACGTCGCCGTCGTGCATAATGTATTCCTTGCCTTCGATGCGCACCTTGCCGCGGGCCTTGGCCTCGTGCATGGAGCCTGCCTCCATCAGGTCATCAAAGTGGACCACTTCGGCCTTAATGAAGCCACGCTGGAAGTCGGTGTGGATGACGCCGGCTGCCTGCGGTGCGGTGTCGCCTTGGCGGATGGTCCAGGCGCGTGATTCCTTCGGCCCGGCCGTCAGATATGTCTGCAGGCCCAGGGTGTGGAAGCCCACGCGTGCCAGCTGGTCGAGTCCGGATTCCTCCTGGCCGCTCATCTCTAGCATCTCGCGTGCTTCTTGTTCGTCCAGTTCAACGAGGTCGGCCTCAAGCTTGGCATCCAGGAAGATGGCGTCGGCCGGTGCCACCAGTGCGCGCAGTTCTTCCTTGCGCTCCGGGTTGCCCAGCACGGCGTCGTCAACGTTGAAGACGTAAATGAACGGCTTGGCCGTCAACAGGCTCAGTTCCTTCAGGTATTCCATCTCCAGCTTGTCGCTCTTGACGGAGGAAAAAATGGTGTCGCCGCGTTCGAGGACGGCCAGGGCAGCCTTGACGGCGTTGAGCTCTGCAGCTTCGCGCTGCTTGAGCTTCACTGCTTTTTCAAGACGCGGGACGGCCTTTTCGACGGTCTGCATGTCAGCCAGGATCAGCTCGGTATTAATGGTCTCCATATCGGAGCGCGGATCAACCTTCCCGTCCACGTGGATCACGTCCGGGTCGTCAAAGACACGGATGACCTGGGCGATGGCCTCGGCTTCGCGGATGTTGGCCAGGAACTTGTTGCCCAGGCCCTCACCTTCCGAGGCGCCCTTCACAATCCCGGCGATGTCCACGAAGGACACCACGGCCGGGAGCAGGCGTTGGGAGCCGAAGATGCCGGCAAGCTGTGCCAGGCGGGGGTCCGGGAGGTTGACGACGCCGATGTTCGGCTCGATCGTGGCGAACGGGTAGTTCGCAGCGAGCACGTTATTGCGCGTCAAAGCGTTGAAAAGGGTTGATTTGCCGACGTTGGGCAGTCCGACGATGCCAATAGTAAGAGCCACGGTATGTGATTCTACAGTTAGGGCCCGCTTTTGTGCCTATTGCGCCGCTTTGCCAGCCTTGCACGGCCGCGCAGCACTTGGCGAAACGCCGTGAAACGCGGAATGTCAGTGCCCCGTGCGAAAGTGGTTCCATGAATGGAATTGGCTGGCTTGTAGCGATTTTGATGTTGTTGGCAGGGGTGCTTCTGGGCGCTGCCTTGGTTGCCCGGCTGTTGTTGGCCAGATTGCGCGGCGCTGAGGGGGAAGCTGACGCGGCCCACAGCCGTGCGGCAGACCTGAACGCGCGTTTTGCCGCTGCCGACGCTGAGCGCCGGCTGTTGTCCACTCAAAACCACGCACTGACGGCACAGCAGGGCTCAGACGCTTCCGTGCTCCAAGCCCTGGGACCTGTGGCGGAGAAACTCAACGCCGTCCAGCGTCAAGTCTCGCTTCTTGAACGCGACCGCGTCGAGCAGTACGGCCAGCTGGCCGAGCAACTTCGCGAGGCTAAGGACGCCGACGCCAAACTGCTGGCCACCACATCCTCCCTCGCGTCCGCCCTGCGCTCCACGAGTGCCCGCGGCAAGTGGGGTGAGGTGCAATTGCGTCGCGTGGTGGAAGCTGCCGGATTGCTGTCGCACGTTGATTTCCAGGAGCAGGTCCATACCGCAACCGACGACGGCGTGCACCGCCCCGACATGGTGGTCAGGCTGCCCGGTGGCAAAGAGCTGGTCTTGGACGCCAAAGTACCGTTGAGTGCCTTCCTCAACGCGCACGACGCCGGCCCGGAAGACAGCGTCGAAGCCCGCCAACATTTGACCCGCCATGCAAAGGCCGTCAAATCCCACATTGATGCGCTGGGCAGCAAGCAGTACTGGACTTCGGCAAAGAACTCCCCCGAACTGGTGATTTGTTTTGTCCCCGTGGAGTCCATTTTGTCTGCAGCCCTCATGGCCGACCCCGAACTGTTGGATTACGCCATGGCAAGAAACGTCGTCCTGGCCTCACCCATCTCGCTGCTGGCCATCTTGAAGTCTGTCGCCTTCACGTGGCGACAGGACGTGCTGACTGAAAGCGCCAAGGAACTTTTTGAGCTTTCGGCCCAGTTGTACTCGCGTTTGGGCACCATGGGTGAAGCAGTCTCCGCCGTTGGCGTGTCGTTGAAAACGAGCGTCGAACGCTACAACAAGCTTGTGGGAACGCTGGAGGCCAGAGTTCTGCCCACTGCCCGCAAGCTCAACACCATGGACCCCAAAACCCTTGACTCCCCCGCACCTGTGGAGGTGGCACCGCGGGGACTTTCCGCACCGGAGTTCGAAGCGCCCGGCCGGCTGGGGGCCGCCGGTTGATCACATCAGGTTGGCGCTCCGGACGCCCTTGTAGTCGGGGTCGCCAGCTGCCTTCAACGTTGCGCGCAGTTCCTTGGGCAGGGAGAACAGGATGTCTTCCTGGGCCGTGACCACTTCTTCCACTGATCCGTAGCCGTATTCGGCGAGCAAGTGCAGCACGTCCTGAACCAGAATTTCAGGGACCGAGGCACCGCTGGTGACGCCCACAGTAGCCACACCCTCGAACCAGGTCTCGTCAATTTCGTTGGCAAAGTCCACGCGGTGCGAGGCCTTGGCTCCGTACTCCAAAGCAACCTCCACCAGCCGGACGGAGTTGGAGGAGTTGGAGGATCCAACCACGATCACCAGGTCTGCCTGCGGGGCGATCTCCTTGATGGCCGACTGGCGGTTTGTGGTGGCGTAGCAAATGTCGTCGCTGGGAGGGTTTTTCAGCTTGGGGAACCGCTCACGCAGGATTTCAACAATCTCCATCGTCTCGTCGACCGACAGCGTGGTCTGGGAAAGCCAGATCAGGTGTTCGGGATCCTCAACGTGGACAGTGCGGGCCTCTTCCGGATTGTTGACGATCGTGATGCTCTCCGGAGCTTCTCCGTAGGTTCCTTCCACTTCCTCGTGGCCTTCGTGGCCGATCAGCAGGATGTGGTTTTTTTCCTTGGCAAAACGGACGGCTTCCTTATGTACCTTGGTCACAAGGGGGCAGGTCGCATCGATGGTGCGTAGGCCTCGGTCTTCAGCCGACTTGACTACGGCCGGGGAGACGCCGTGCGCGGAAAAGACCACCAGCGCACCTTCCGGCACTTCATCGTTTTCTTCCACGAAGATGGCTCCACGTGCCTCAAGGGAGGACACCACATGCACATTGTGCACAATCTGTTTGCGGACGTACACGGGTGCGCCGTAATGATCAAGCGCCTTCTCAACAGCGATGACGGCCCTGTCCACCCCAGCACAGTAACCGCGGGGCGCAGCCAGCAGTACGTGCTTTTCACCCGTCACTGGAGCAGCGGCGGCAATGTCTTCCGGCGTGCGGCGGCGGCGCGGAACAGTGGGCATGGGAACGGAAACGGCAGTGGTGCTCATGCCCACCATCCTACGTTGTACGCCTGCGACCCACCACGAGAGATACGACACCGACTGCCGCCACCACACCAGCCAGAACAAACGTGAGCGTTATTCCCCCTTGCCAGCTCTCCCTTGCAAGCTCCGCCACCTGGGCGCCAATTTGGGTGGCTGCCTCCGGGCCCAGGACCAGTGCGGAGAGGTAGCCCTGCACCGCGCCGGAGACCAGCAGCCACAGCAACGCCATGATTCCCAGTCCCACGCCGCCGGCAATAACGGTCAGTGCACGGCGCCTGGCCACGATCACTCCCAGCGCCAGAAGGTCGACGGCGATGAACACCATCCAGCCCGACCAGCCTCCCAGCGTGGCAGCCAACGGCAGGACGCGTGCGATCTCCGGCTGTTCCATGCTGACCACCACGTCCTTGGGGGTAGGCACGGTGGCACCCACATCCGCAGTAACCTTGGCCGCAACCAAGTCAACCAAGGGGGCAAGATCCAGTTGCAGGTCCCCGACAACTTCTGATTTTCCGGCTGCCGCAAACGTCAGTGCGTGGCTGCGCTGAAGAGTTTCCGACCATGCCTGCGGGTATCCGGGATCGCTGTAAATGTTTTGCGCTGCGGAAGTGATGATTTCCACGGCCAGCGTATTCAACAGTGGCGGCAGGTTCAGTGATGCCGCGGCTTTGCTGGACAGCAGCGAAGTGAGGCTTTGTTGGAACACCTTGTCGCCGCCCAACGGGCCGGCAAGCGCCACAAAGCCTTCCTGGTCCACAACATTGCGTTGCAGCCACAGGGACGGACCTGCAATGGCAGCCACTACCAACGCCACTATGACAAGAATTGCTGAACTTGCAGTGCGCATTCGCCGTCCCTAAAAAGCACAAGTACATCCGATAGTAAATTTCAACTTTAGTGCATGCCTGTGGATAGCTCCCTCGCGTGTCAGCGGTGAAAGCTAGAGTTGATGCAAAGGCCGCATCAGGTGGCCCGGCAAGACACTTTTAGTGAAGGGCGGCGAACTGCATCCATGGCGGAAACCCCTGAACGCAAAATCAATGCAACGACAGCAGCAACAGCGGCAGAGACCTCCCCAGACAACCCCTGGCCCCTGCAACTACTCAGTCAAAAGCTCAAAGCACACATTGAAAAGGCCCCACCGGCGTGGGTGGAAGCGCAGGTCATTGAACTCAACAAACGCGCCAATGTGAGCTATCTGACATTGCGGGATGTTGACGCCGAAGTTTCGCTCAGTGTGACTCTATGGGGTTCGGTGCTGGGCCGGCTGGAAGCGCCCTTGGAACGCGGTTCGCGCGTCGTGGCCCAGCTCAAGCCCGACTTTTGGCTCAAAACGGGCCGACTCTCCATGCAAGGCCAGGACATCAGACCCGTGGGATTGGGTGATTTGCTGGCCCGCATTGAAAAACTGCGTCAGGCACTGGCTGCTGAGGGTCTCTTTGACGCCCGACGCAAGAAGCCATTGCCATTGCTACCCCACAGAATTGGCCTCATCACGGGCCGTAATTCAGATGCCATGAAGGATGTTGTACGCAATGCTTCCCTGCGCTGGCCGGCCGTGGAGTTTGAGATCCGCGAGGTCGCCGTGCAGGGAGTCAATGCCGTTGCCGCGGTGACCGCAGCACTGGCCGAACTCGATGCTGACCCCCGCGTTGACGTCATTGTCATTGCCCGCGGAGGTGGATCATTGGAAGATCTGCTGGCGTTCAGCCACGAGTCCTTGGTTCGTGCCGTTGCCGCCGCCCAAACACCCGTGGTGAGCGCCATCGGCCACGAGGCCGACCGCCCTCTGCTGGACGAGGTGGCAGATCTAAGGGCATCCACACCCACCGACGCCGCCAAGCGCATTGTTCCCGATGTTGGGGACGAACTACGGCGCGTGGATGCAGCTCGTCAGCAGCTCAACCGGCGCATCCAAGACCTGCTGAGCCGTGAATCCGAGCGCCTCGCTTACCTGCGCTCACGCCCGGTGCTGTCGAATCCACACATCATGCTGTCCACCAAGTTCGACGACGTCACCGCGTTCCGTGCCCGGGCCCTGACCGCCGTACGCACCCAAGTGGGGCGCCATGGTGACCGCCTGGCCCATCTGCGCGCCCAAGTTCGTGCCCTGTCGCCGCAAAAGACCCTGGACCGCGGCTACGCCGTTGTCCAACTGGACGACAAGCGCATTGTCCGCGACCCCACCCAGGTCACCGTCGGCACACCTTTGAAAATCCGCGTAGCTGGAGGCGACTTTGCCGCAACCGGAGCGCAGCAAACCTTCGCCGGCCCCGCGCCAGCCACCTCGAACACCTCAAAAAAGGAAAACGCATGAGCCCCTCAAAAGACGCACCAACTCCCGCCTCGAACAGCACGGCAGAGAACAGCTCGGCAGCAGACAGCACCTCGGCGGGAGTGGCCGCGCTGAGCTACGAGCAGGCTCGCGAGCAGCTGATGGAAGTCGTCAACAAGCTGGAGGCCGGCAGCTCAAGCCTTGAGGATTCTCTAGCCCTGTGGGAGCGAGGGGAAGCTTTGGCAAAGCGGTGCGAGGAGTGGCTGGAGGGTGCCAAGGCCCGGCTGGACGCGGCCCGCACCACCAGTGAATCCTGAGCTCCCACCGTTATGACTTCAAGCGGGCATGGCCTGACGCGGACCACGGCGTGCAGGCTCTGGGTTAGGCGTGCTTCAGGCGGACACGTTCCGCGGCGAGGTCAAAGTCCCCTGCCGGCCATTGCAGGTTCAACGCTCCCAATGCCTTGATGAGAATTTCCTGCACAGCCATGCGGGCATACCATTTCTTGTCTGCCGGGACCACATACCAGGGAGCGTGCTCAGTGCTGGTCCGCTCAAAGACCCGCTGGTACGCGTCCATGTACTCCGGCCAGAACTTCCGTTCGTCCAAGTCTGTGGGGCTGTACTTCCAGTATTTGGTGGGATCCTGCAAGCGTGCGGTCAACCGTTCCAGCTGCTCTTCCGGGCTGAGGTTGAGCATGATTTTCACGATGGTGGTGCCAGCAGCAACCAATTCCGCTTCAAAGTCATTGATGGCGTTGTAGCGACGCTGCAGTTCAGTTTCATCCGCCCATGCGTGGACACGGTGGATCAGCACATCCTCGTAGTGGGAGCGGTCAAAAACACCGAACATGCCCGGTTCCGGCGCAGCTGGCCGCACTCTCCAGAGGAAATCGTGCGCTTTTTCCTCATCGGTGGGTGCCTTGAACGTTGTCAGCTTCACGCCTTGGGGATCCACTGAACCCACCACATGCCCCACGATTCCGCCCTTTCCGGCGGTGTCCATGGCCTGCAGAATCAGCAGGACGGACTTTGTGCCACCGAAGCGGCTTTCGGCAAACAGCTGCTCCTGTAACTGCGCAAGCACAGGTGCCCGTGCAGCCAAAGTCTCTGCACCGTCGGACTTCTTTCCCGAGAACCCGGGAGCCACATTCGTGGGCTGCCCTGCCAGGACGAATCCCGGCCCAACCCGCAGCAGTTCGGAAGGGTGGTCGCTAAAGCCGACGGGCAGTGACATGGTGGAGCCTTTCGCTAGGGTTTGTACGTGCTCAGGAACTCTGCAATGCGGCCAATGGCTTCTTCCAAGTCGAGAAGGTTTGGCAAGGTGACAAGGCGGAAGTGGTCAGGACGAACCCAGTTGAAGGCGGTGCCGTGTGAAATCAGAATTTTTTGTGATTCCAGCAAGTCCAGCGCGAACTTCTCATCACTCTTGATGGGATACGCTTCCGGGTCAAGCTTCGGGAACAGGTACAGCGCCCCCTTGGCCTGGTTGGTGCTGACCCCAGGAATGTCATTGAGCATGCGGTAGGCCAGATCGCGCTGGTCGCGCAGCCGCCCTCCCGGCAGGATCAGGTCCTGAATGCTCTGATGCCCGCCCAAGGCAGTTTGGATGGCGTGCTGCCCAGGGGCGTTGGCGCACAAGCGCATGCTGGCCAGCAGATTGATGCCTTCAAGGTAATTGGCAGCCGACGCTTTCGGTCCTGAGATCGCCAACCAACCGGAGCGGTATCCACAAATTCTGTACGCCTTCGACAATCCGCTGAACGTCATGCACAGCACGTCGTCGCCGGTGATGGTGGCGGTGTTGATGTGTTCGGCGTCGTCGTACAGGATTTTCTCGTAGATCTCATCCGAGAACACCACCAGATCGTGTTTCCTGGCCAAGTCGACCATGCCCTGAACAATGTGTTTCGGGTACACGGCACCGGTGGGGTTGTTGGGGTTGATGATCACCAGGCCCTTGGTCTTGGGGGTGATCTTCGCGGCAAGGTCTTCAAGGTCCGGCCACCACTCATTGTCTTCATCGCAGAGGTAGTGCACGGGACGCCCGCCAGCCAAGCTCACTGAGGCAGTCCACAGCGGGTAATCGGGGGTTGGAATCAGGACTTCATCGCCGTTGTTCAGCAGCGCCATGAGGGAAAGCGTAATAAGTTCGCTGACGCCGTTGCCCAAATAAACATCATCGACGTGGATGTTCTGGATGCCGCGCGTCTGGTAGTACTGCACCACGGCCGTCCGCGCGGAGAAAATACCACGCGAGTCTGTGTAGCCCTGGGCGTGCGGAAGGTGGCGGATCATGTCTACCAGGATCGCGTCCGGGGCTTCAAAGCCGAACGGGGCCGGATTGCCGATATTAAGTTTCATGATCCGGTGGCCCTCGGACTCCATCTGCTGCGCCCGCTGCAGCAGCGGACCGCGGATGTCGTAGAGGACATTGTGGAGCTTGGTGGACTGGGTGAATTCTGCCATTTACCCAATATGGCACACCGCGGCCGATGTTTGGTTACGCAACGGCCAGGCGCACGCAGCGCAATGGCTAGGAACGGGCCTTTATCAGCCCTTGTTGCAACAGCCACGCGTCGGCAGCATCCGTTACCGCGTCATAGTGTCCGTCAAGGGCCAGCCGGTTCAAGTTGCCCAGTTCATCCATGCCCAGTGCGGCACTAACCTTGTTCACACCACTTTGCGCAGTGGCCGGCACCTTCCCGGTGGCCACGAGAGGGACAATATTCTGGCTCAGAAACAACTGCTTTGGATCATCAAGCACCACCAATGAATTGTCTGCGATGGTGGGAGAAGAAGTGTGCATGCTGATCATCTGTGCGTCATCGCGCAACAGCGCCCAAAGGATGCTGTCAGCGCTGTAGTTGGCGGTGGGCTGCAGCGGCAGATATTTTTTGGGCACGCAATTGTAATCACTGCCGAGTCCGGGCAGTCCATTGGGTTTTGTCATGAACGCCTTCGTGCCGCTCATGACCAGTTTGTCGCACACCTGGCCGATGTCGCTGAGGCTCTTGAGCTGATATTTTTCTGCCGTCACGGCGGTCACCACCACGGCACTGCGGTCTTCGGCCTTCGCCGCATCCAACTGGCTGATGCCGGTGGGCAGCGCTGCTTTGAGCGCACTGACTGAGTCAGCAGCCGAACCAACAACGGCACCTGCTGCAGGGTCGACGCCGGCCAGGGCAAGTCGGGAGTATACCGGGAGCAGGTCTATGCTGCCGGATTCAAGGCTGGTGACGAGTTGGCTGGGCATCACAGGAGTGGGTACGACAGTTGCCGCAACGCCGGCTGCTTTCAAGGCCGCGGCATAGACGTGTGCCAGCAGCTCACCTTCTTGCGGATTGACACCGTCGGGCACTACGGGCGTGCCGATCTTCAGGGCAGGCGCGCTTGGCCCCTGCGACGCACTGGGGATGTTCACAATGGGTTCGGGGGTACAGGCAGTGGTTGTGCCCAGCAACATCGCAGCCACACCCAGTGCGGCCATGAGTTTCCGATGCGCCACTGCCTGCTCCTCAAACTTGTTTCCGGTTAGCCCAAATCCTCAACATACGTTACCCCGGTAAGGCCCAGATTAGGTTCTTCGTGGAACTGGGCATGTGTACCACCGTGCTCAAGCTCAAGCACTGTGATCTTGTTGCTGCCAGGTTGCAACAGCGGTCCGGGAACGTACAGGGTCACCTGTGGTCCGATCTCCCAGAAGCGTCCAAGCAGGAAGTCATTGACCCACACCAGTCCTTTTCCAAAGCCAGGCAGGGCAAGATGGGTATCGGCGGCTTGCTCGAGGCGCAGTTCACCACGGAACCAGCCCGCCCTGCGAGTCTCCGAGGCCGGTGCTGTGGAATTGGCGCTGTCAGGATTCTGCGTACCGCCGGGCACCACCCCCACTTGCAGCAGTTCGGTGAGCGGCCTTTCCAAGTTGATCGGGCGCTGTTCCCAATGGAAGACGTAGCGCTGGTTGATCAGGACGCCGTCGAGGATGCCCTTGCCTTGACCAAAATTCGGGCCGTAGTTGATGCGACCCTGGTTTTCCACAAGGATCTCGAGCACGGCAAGCTCGCCGGCGCCGTTGACTTTCAAGCCTTCCTGGCAGTTGGCGTCGGTGAGCACGCCGGCGTAGACGTTGTCCGCCCAAATGTAGGCCCTGTCGTGCAGGCCGCGGATCTTTATGGTCCCTTCACCCATGGGCAGCACCGCCTGGGCAGTGTAATGGACGAGGCCGCGGTCCAGCCCCAGCTTCTCAAAGGACATCGGTTTGACACTGCGTACTGGTTCCACGGCTCGGGCAAAGTCCAGCAGGGCCGTGCCGGGGTGCAAGGCCACGGTACAGGCAGGGACGACAGGTGCCGGATGCTCCAAGTGGGCGGGGATGGGCGCCAGCTCCCGTCCGGATGCAGTGTGGAACGCCTCACGCATGGCGTGAAACTTCTCCGTCAGGCGGCCGTCCTCGGCGATCGGAGCGTCGGAGTCGTAGCTTGTGACGGTCGGCTGGATGGAGCCGTCATGGTTGGCCCCCGAAGACAGCCCAAAATTCGTCCCGCCATGGGCCATGTACAGGCAGATGGAGCCACCAAGGTCAAGGATTTTCGTGGCTTCTGCAGATGCATCGGCCGCACTTCGTGTGTGGTGGTCCTCGCTCCAGTGATCAAACCAGCCGTTCCAAAACTCAACGTTGAAGAACGGCTCGCCCGGACGCCGTCGCTCCCAGACGGCGTCCGCATCGTCCCCGCGCGAGCCCAGGGTCGCCGTTGCCCACGTGTCTGGCAGGGCGCCGCCGTCGAGGAAGTAGTCCGTGCCGCCGTCGGCCGTGAACAGCATTTCAGTGATGCTCCGGTCCAACAGGGCCTGGCGATTCCAGCGCAGGTATTCCTTGTCGTCGCCATAGCTGCCGTACTCATTTTCAATCTGGACCGCAATCACGGGGCCGCCATGGCAGGCCTGTAGCGGCTCAATGACTGGCAGCAACGTATCGAACCACTTCTCCACCACATCCGTGAACAATGGGTCCGAGGAACGCAGCACCATGTCAGGATTGGAGATGGCCCAGGACGGGAATCCGGCATTGTCCCATTCAGCACAGATGTAGGGGCCAGGCCTGACAATGACGTCCAGGTCTGCATCGCCAGCCATGCTGATGAAGCGGGCGATGTCCCGCCAACCGTTGAAGTCCGGGGCAGCGTCTTCATAAGGCTGGTGGAAGTTCCAGGCAATGTAGGTGTCCAGGGTATTCACACCCATGGCCACAAGCCTGTCAATCCTGTCCTGCCACTGCTCGGGGTGGATACGGAAGTAGTGGACGGCACCGGCAATGATGCGGTGCGGCTCACCGTTGTTGTAAAGCTTTCGATCTGCATAGCTCAGTGCGGAAGTCGCGGCCTCGGCATCCATTGATGCAGCCAGTACTGATGCACCAGGGGCTGCCCCTGACAAGGTCGTGAACTGTGACAACTAGACTCCTACACTAATGTTCCAAAGGAAGAAAGAGAAAACTGTTATGGATAACAATCTTAGGCGAACACCCTCGGTTAAACGAACGAGGATGTAGGTAACAATAGGGGATTCACGGTATGTTACAAGTAAACAAACCTTCTTGCAGCTGGGTTCGCCCAAAAGAAGCGGTGCCTAAACAGGCAAGCGTACCCCATATCCCAAGGAGAGCAATGAGTACCGAGCAGTTCACCCGTGGGCCAGCTATGCGCGATGTTGCCGCAGCAGCCGGAGTCTCAGCACAAACAGTTTCACGGGTGCTCAACGACCATCCCAACGTTCAAGACAGTACCCGGCGTCGCGTCATGGCTGTCATTGAAGAGCTCGGCTACCGGCGCAACAACACCGCCCGCGCCCTGGTCACCGGGAAGTCCCGGACCCTCGGCGTATTGACGCTGGCAACCAACAATTATTCGCGGTCCTCGCTTGCGCTCGGCATTGAGTTGGGCGCACGCGAAGCCGGTTACACTGTGAACTCAGTCACCTCAAGCCTTAGCGCCACTGCACTGACCGACGCCGTCAGCCGGCTGGTGCATCAAGGCGTGGACGGCATTATCATCGCCGCTCCGCTGCAAGACGCCGCCGAGCAGGTTCGACACATCACAGCACGGATCCCCACCGTCAACACCGACGGCTCCTCCAGCATGGGCGAGCGCATGGTGGGTGTTGACCAGGATATTGCCGCGGTTTTGGCGACCAGGCATCTGCTGGACTTGGGCCACAAGACAGTGTGGCATGTGGCTGGGCCCGCAGATTGGTCCGATGCGGCCAGCCGCCTGAACAGCTGGCGCCGAACCTTGAAGGAAGCGGGGAGGGAAGTGCCTCCGGAACTTCACGGTGATTGGAGCCCGGAATCCGGCTACCGCAATGGTCTTATTCTGGCGCGTATGCCAGAGGTCACCGCCATTTTGGTGGCAAGTGATGAGATGGCCTTTGGTGTGCTGCGTGCACTGACTGAACTGGGACGGCGCATCCCCGAGGACGTCTCGGTCGTGGGCATCGATGACATCGATCTGGCCGCATTCTCAAATCCACCACTGACCACCATCCGCCAGTCTTTCGAAGACACGGGCCGCCGTGCCGTGCATCGCCTCGTATCCCAGATTGCACACCCGGAAGAGGCAATTGCCCCCGACCTCGTGGCACCCACTCTGGTGATCCGCAGCAGCACCGCTCCCCCACCGCCGGGCAGCTGAAGTTCCGGACAAGTGGCTCAGGTAGCAGGCTGCTGCGCGCCGACTAGAAGCGGGATGCCAAAAATGGGGTCCTGTTGCAAGATGTGTACATCATTGAGCCCCAATGCGGCCAGCTGGAGCTTAAACGCTTCCTGCAAGGCGGGGACATTGCTGCCCATGCCACTGCCCAGCACGATGGGGCCCGGGATATCAAGCTGGCTAGCGACCTTGGCCGCCATGCCAGCCAAGTCTGCGGCAGCCTGCACCACCATGGCACGCGCTCCCGCATGCCCTTGCGCTGCCGCGGCAAAGACCACCGGAGACGTGGCAGCCCAGTAACGCCGAGTGGTGTCTTGGTGGAAATGACGAATGAGCTCTCCTGGGTGAGCAAGTCCGCAGTATTCCAACAGGGCTGCCGTGAGTTCATCGGCAGGCTGCCCCGCGTCCATCCGCCGCAGGCTGTGGCGCACTGCTTCCCGGCCCAGCCAGTAGCCACTGCCTTCATCGCCGAGCAGGTAGCCCCAGCCGCCGGCCCTGGCTTGTTTCCCTTCAGCGTTGACGCCCCAGGCAGCCGAACCGGTCCCCGCGATGACGGCCACGCCCTCGCTGGCCCCCGATGCCGCAAGCAGCAAGCGGGTGTCATGGACCACGCTCACCTGGGCACCAGGAACAAAAGGTGCGATGAGGCTGCGAAGTGCCGCTGCGTCGTCGTCCGTGTCAATACCGCCCGCGCCAGCAAAGACTTCAGTGGCACCGGCGGCCTCCAGCTGGGCAAAAAGCTCCGCCATGTTTTCACGAGCCGTTTCCACACTTACGTTTTGGACATTGGTGCTTCCCACGCTGTGGTCGGAGGTGACGGCGCCGCCGGTCCAGACGATTCCACGGGTTTTGGAGCCGCCAATGTCCAAGCCCACAAAGCGGGCCTGGCGTGTCGATACGTTAAGAGGGTCTTTGTCCACGCCTCTAGACTAGTGGCATGTTCAGCACACCCTTAATAGCAGCCCCCATGGCGGGTGGAACGACGACACCGGAGCTCACCTTGGCAGTCCAAGGCGCCGGAGCTTTTGCTATTGCCGCCGGAGGGTACAAAACCGCAGAACAGTTGCGCGCACACATTGCGCCTCTGCGTGCCAGCGGCCTGGACTTTGGCGTCAACTTGTTTGTCCCCCGTCCTGCCGCGGAGTTGCGAGCGCGTGAGCAGGACGCTTTGTTGGATGCGTATCGCACCGCACTACTGGCAACGGCTGCCCGGTACGGCGCGGAGCTGCCGCAGGAACTGCCTTCTGCCGAGGATCCGCCTGTGCAGGACTTTTGGGCGGAGAAAATTGCTCTGCTGCTGGCGGATCCGGTTCCAGTGGTCAGCTTTACCTTTGGCTTGGCCCCGGCCAGTGTTGTTGACCAGCTGCACAAGGCAGGCACCCGTGTCCTCGCATCGGTGACAAGCGTTCCCGAGGCACTGGCCGCAGCTGAGACCGGAGTTGATGCCCTGGTGGTTCAGCACACCAACGCCGGCGGCCATACGGCAGCCTTTTTGCCCGTCCCCGCAGCTGGAGATTCCAGCGATCCGGCCAAGAACCGCACACTTCCACAGCTGATTGCGGCGGTGAGTGCAGCTGTGGAATTGCCGCTGGTTGCCGCCGGCGGTGTCAGCGATGCAGCAAACGCGAAGGCCGCTCTTGCTGCCGGCGCGCAGGCGGTGGCCATCGGCACAGCCTTGATCCGCACCCATGAGAGTGGGGCCAGGTCGCTGCACAAGGACGCACTGGCCGATCCCGCCTATACCCGCACAACCCTGACAAGGGCCTTTACGGGAAAGCTCGCCCGCGCATTGGAGAACGACTTCGTCCGCACCTTTACTCAGGCGGCCCCCGAAGCGTATCCGGAAGTACACTTCCTCACGGCGCCGCTGCGGGCAGCTGCCGCGGCAGCCGCAGATCCACAGTCCCTCAACCTATGGGCCGGCACCGGCTGGAAATCCGCCCAGGCAGCTCCGGCTGCAGACGTGGTGCAGGCATTCCTCCGCGAACTCTAAGCTCCTACAGATCAAATATTCGGTAATTTGCTAGAATTGCGAACGAACGCACACAGCAGTTGGCAGTATTATGACGAAATTCAGGACTCTTGGAGGGCCTCATGGCAACACCGGCGAAGAACGTTCGACGCGAGCAAGCACAAGGTAACCTGTCAACCGAGGTGCTGGACGCCGTCGACCGCCAGATCATCGACACACTGCTAGCTGATGCCCGCATCACGAACCGGGACCTCGCCGACGCCGTCGGGATCGCACCGTCAACGGCGCTGATGCGTACCCGTGCTCTCATGGAACGCGGAACGATTGAAGGCTTTGAGGCAAAACTGAACCTCACCTCGATCGGCCGCGCCGTGCAGGCCCTCATCGCTGTGCGGCTGCGCGCCCACGACAGGGACCAGATCGATGCCTTCACGTCCCGGGTGCCGCTGTTGCCCGAGGTGCTTTCCACGTTCCACACCTCCGGTTCGGTGGACTACCTGCTCCACATTGCCGTCCGCGACACCGATGCATTGCGTGACTGGGTGCTGGACAACCTGACCACTGACCCCGTCGTAGGTCACACCGAAACCACCCTTGTCTTCAAACATATTCCGGGGCACACGGGACCAATCGGCTGACCCTGCACGCATTGCCCTACCTCCCTCGCCCATAATAGGCAGGTGACCATCATTGATAATGCCGTCTATGTAGACGGCAAACGCTTCGCCAATCCCGACAGCCTCGATCAAACCTATGAGGTGATGGATTCCTGCCACGGCATGGCGTGGATAGGCATGTTCCGGCCGGACGCTGAAGAAATGCGCTCGCTCGCAACCGAGTTTTCTCTCCACGAGTTAGCCGTGGAAGATGCCATCAAGGCCCATCAGCGGCCCAAGCTGGAACGTTACGACGACGTCCTCTTCACTGTGCTGCGCCCGGCCCGCTACGACGATGAGAGTGAGACGGTGGAATTTGGCGAACTACACGTTTTCACCGGTCCGGACTTTGTCGTCACCATCCCTCACGCAGAGACCCCCGGTCTGGGCTCAACCCGGACACGTCTGGAAGCTGACCCCGAGTTGCTGGCTCTGGGCCCGGAAGCGGTGCTTTACGCCATCATGGACCAGGTGGTCGACGACTATCAGCCAGTGATCAATGGTCTGGAAAACGACATTGACGAGATCGAGGATCAACTTTTCGCAGGAGAGCCCAATGTCTCACTGCGTATTTACCAGCTCTCCCGCGAAGTCATCCAGTTCCAGCGGGCCATCCATCCCTTGCAGGAGATATTGCAACAGCTCAAAGCCGGCTTTGAAAAATTCCGCGCGAACGTCGAGCTGGAGCGGCGCTTGCGGGACGTGGAAGACCATGTTGAAACTGTCACGGCCAAGGCAGACTCCTTCCGCCAGCTGCTGCAAAATGCGCTGACAGTTGACGGCACATTGACCACGAACCGGCAAAACGAGGCCGCTGCCGCCGAGAACGAACAAGTAAAGAAGATCTCCTCCTGGGCAGCCATCATCTTCGCCCCGTCTTTTGTGGGTTCCATTTACGGCATGAACTTTGACATCATGCCTGAACTCCACTGGGCGTACGGATACCCCTTCGCCCTGACATTGATGTTCCTGGTTGGCCTTGTCATGTATGTGATCTTCAAGAAGAAGGGCTGGCTCTAAGCGCGCATAGGCACTTGGCTACGTCCTGGCCAATGCCGCAATGTCCTCAAGGAATTCCGCCGCCACGGCGTCGCTGACCGTGGCCCTCGTCTCCGCTACGGTTTCCAGGTAGTCGGCCGTCTCCGGACCACTGCGTGTGGTGAGCTGATCGTCGTCGTACACGGCCTTCTCCAAGGCGCGCTGGGAGGCGCTGCGGGCAGCAAACTCAATGTCGGCCGGCGAGAAGCCGGCACTGGCCTCCACGAGCATTTGAATGTCGATTTGCCCGGCGACTGTGGCTGGAATGAACCGCTGCCACATGGCAGCGCGGGCCTGCTCGTCGGGCAGCCCGATCGGGATGACATAGTCGAAGCGGCCGTGGCGCAGAAAAGCGGAATCCAGAGACCGGATGAAGTTCGTGGCACAGACCAGGATTCTTCCGGGCTGGTCGCGGAAGGCCGGGATGATCTTGAGCAGCTCATTGGTGACGCCCTGCATGGGAGAGGGCGGCTCCCCCGAACGCTGCGAGGCGATCTCCTCCACCTCATCGATAAAGACCACAGCGTGTTCCAGCTCGGCGATGTCCAGGAAGGTTTGACGCAGGGCGCCGGCGAGTCCACCGGGATCCCCTGCCAGCCTCGACGGGAACACCTCCACGAACGGCCACTCCAGCCGGGAAGCGATGGCCTTGGCAAAGGTGGTCTTGCCCGTGCCGGGAGGACCAAACAGGACGACGGCGCGCGGCGGCACTACACCAAATTCCTCAGCCAGTTCCGACTTGGCCAGAGGGAGGACCAAACGGCGCTCCAGCAGTTCCTTTTCAGCGCTCATTCCTGCGACGCGGTCCCAGAGGTCCCGTGGCAGGATTCGACCGCCAAGGTCCTCAAGCGCACCGCGTTCCGCGCGCTGGACGGGGATGTGCCGTTCAAAGTAGCGAAGGTTCTTTTTCACCACGAAGCCACGGTTGCTGAAGGCTTCAACGCGGGTTTCCGTCTCCGGCATGAGTGCGGAAAGCTTGTTCAGTCCGTGGCTGGCCATGCGGCGTTCGACGGCGGCCAGCAGCAACGTGCCTATCCCGCGGCCGCGGAAGGAGGGGCGGGTGGCCAGAAAAACGATCCAGCCTTGGTCGTGCGCGGCACGCCCTACGGCGGCGCCGACAATTTCCTCGCCATGAACCGCCACCACGGCATGGTCCTTTTCACAAGATGCCAGCACTTCGGAAAGGTCATAGACCGGTTCCACACCGTCTTCGCGCAGCGCCTGCCACAGCTGAAGAATGCCCTCAACGTCGTGTGCATGAAAATCGCGAATGGTCCATGTCGTCATAAAACTGCCGCTCCTTTGCGTTGGCCACTGCCCGCATCATGGCACAGCAACGCCTACGTGTTCCACTTCACGGCCAATTTGGAAACATTTCGGACCTTGCCAGCGCTGTAAAAAAGGAAGAACGTTCACTGGAGTTAGAGAAAGCTGATCACATGAGCCTTGACGTTGCCACCGAACCGGACCTTCACCATGAACTCGTTGTTGACAAGGAAGCTGCGGCGGCCTTGTTCCTCGACGCCCGCACGGCAAACAACTGGGCGGATGGGGAGATTGCCGAAGAAACCTTGCAAGCCGTCTATGCGCTGACCCGGATGGGCCCGACTGCCATGAACATCCAGCCGATGCGCATCACGTGGGTCCGCTCGCCGGAAGCTCGGGAACGCCTGGCCGTGCACATGAATGACGGCAACCGGGCCAAAACCTTGGCGGCACCCATGGTTGCCGTGTTGAGCTACACCACCCAATGGCATGAACTGATCCCCACCACGGCACCGCACATGTCCGCAATGGTGCCGACTTTTGAGTCAAATCCCGACGCCCGCAAGCTCATGGCCGTGAACAACGCACACCTGCAAGCGGGATATTTCATCATGGCCGCCCGTGCCGCAGGACTGGCAGCCGGTCCTATGACCGGCTTCGATGCTGCAGGTCTCGACGGTGATTTCAATGTTGACTCCGCCAGCAAATCCTTCATGGTGGTGAACCTTGGGCGCCCCAGCGATGTTATCGATCGCGCACGCCTCCCGCGGCTCGAATTCGACGCTGCCAACGTAACCTTGTAAGAAATATTTACCTACTTTTCAGACCCCATCGGGCGGAAAGTCAGTAGGCGCGCTGCGCTCCGCTTTTCGCGGTGAGCGGCGCGCTTTTCGTCAATATTCACCTAGATTCCGTGGTTCTGATCAGCGAAATGACGATCCTCTACTGACATATTTTCATCCATAGTCCAGGTGCTCACAACTGACTGTGCCCTCGACTTCCGCTCCCCGACCTGCGCCTGTCACTTAATAGCCCGCGTCCGCCTGTTCATCCACCGCTGGTATGGATAACATCACCTTGTGTGATTTGTGTCTCTCGCGTCAACAAAGGATGAATACGTGCGTTCCATGTGGAAGAAAACTCTAGCGATGGCGGTGGTGACGCCAGCCATGCTACTCACCATGGCTGCGCCGCCCGCCGTGGCTGCTCCGGGCGATCCCGCCCCAGTAAATCTTGCCCTTGCCTCTGCCGGCGCTACTGTCACCTCATCCGGTGACGAGACCCCTGGCTCCAACGGCACCGACCTTGCCATCGATGGCGACGGAACCACCCGGTGGTCCTCGGATCATGCCGACGATGCACAGCTGACAGTAAAGCTGGCCAAGCCGGCGGTCATCGACAAGATCGTCATCAAATGGGAGGCCGCCTGTGCCGCCCAGTACAAGCTGCAGGTCTCAACAGACGGGGTTTCCTTTGTGGATGCCACGGACGTTATTTCCCGTGCCAACTGCGCTCCGGAAACCCCCGACACCCAGACCATCGCTGCGGCTTTGGCTGGCAGTAAATACCAGTATGTGCGCATGCAGGGCGTGAACAGGACGCCCATTGCTGGCACCAAATGGGGCATCTCACTGTTTGAAATGGAAGTTTGGGGCGTCCCGGCTGCTGCCGGCCAAAACGTTGCGCTGGCCTCAGCCGGCGCAACGGTGAGCTCCTCCGGACAGGAAGTCGCAGGCCAGTGGGGTCCCGCCCTTGTCATTGACGGCGACACGGATGCCACCAAGCCCAACGCCCAGCAGTCCCGCTGGTCCTCTAACACGGCTGACAATGCCCACATCACCGTCAAGTTGGCTGCGCCGACCGTCATTGACCATGTAGCCATCGTCTGGGAAAAGGCGTGCGCCGCCAAGTACAAGCTGCAGGTCTCAACCAACGGAACGGACTTCGTCGACGCCACAGGCGAGATCGCACCCACCTGCAACACGCGCGACGTGCAGAAACTCAACGCCAGCGTTGCTGGCAGCGCCTACCAGTACGTTCGCATGCAGGGTATCGACCGCACGCCGATCGACGGCAAAAAATATGGCATCTCCCTGTGGGAATTCGAAGTGTGGGACGGCGAAGAAGCCACCACACCAACCCCTGCTGCCGAGCCCATCAACTTGATCCCGCTGCCGGTCAACATGGAAACCCCGGATGAGGCACCCTTCATTCTCGGGGCAGGCTCGCGCATCGTTGCCAACACGGCCGAAGCCACGACGAGCGCCAACTTCCTGGCCGATGTTTTCCGTACCTCCACCGGCCTAGAGCTGCCCGTGGTGGATGGTGAAACGGGCGACGCGGACGACATCGTGTTGCTGCAAACCCCTGGCAAAATCCCCAATTTGGGGGCTCAGCTTCAGGAAGAGGCCTACACGCTGAGCGTCGACGCACTCACGGGCGCCAAGGTCACCGCGGCGACCGACGACGGTATCTTCAACGGCATCCAGACCCTGCGCCAACTTTTCCCGGCGTTCATTGAATCAAAAACCAAGGTCAACGCCAACTGGTCTGCTCCAGCCGTGGAAATCTCCGATGCTCCGCGTTTTGACAAGCGGGGCATGATGCTTGACGTAGCCCGCGACTTCAAGACCCCCGCCGAGGTCAAGGCCATTATCGATTCCCTGGCGGCCTACAAGATCTCCACTTTGCACATGCACCTTGCCGACGATCAGGGCTGGCGCATCCAGATCACCAACGACGGCAAAAAAACCGGCGATGACATTGACTACAACCTTCTGACTGAGGTCGGTGGCAAGTCGGCCATGACTCAGTTCAACCGCACCTATATGGACCACCTCGGCTACACGGGCTTCTATACCCAGGACGAATACAAGGACTTGGTGGCCTATGCCGCCGAACGCCACATTGAGGTCATCCCGGAGATCGACGTTCCGGGGCACACCTCGGCCATCCTGCACTCCATTCCCCAGCTGAACACTGCTGGCACCAAGCCGAGCGTTGATGAATGGGGCGTAGTTCCCGCGGACGGTACCGGCAATGTAGGAACGTCCACCTTGGATGTCAAAGCACCGCAGACGTGGACGTTCCTTGAGCACGTTTTCGGTCAGATCGCGGACATGACACCCAGCGAGTACATCCATATTGGCGGCGATGAATCCCATGTGACGGGCCACGACAACTATGTCGAGTTCATCACCAAGACGGTGAAAGTCATCCACGACTTGGGCAAGAAGCCGATCGGTTGGAACGAGGTCGCCATTGGTGGCCTCGAAGAAGATGACGGCATCCAGTATTGGGTTGGCGGCACCACAGACACACTGAAGGCCATCAAAGACTTGGGTGCCAAACTCATGGTTTCCAACGGCTCCACGGCCTACCTTGACATGAAGTACAACTCCAAGACGCCGATCGGCCTGACGTGGGCCGGCATGGGCGACTTCTCCAAGTACTACGACTGGAATCCGGCAGCCGTGGTTCAGGACGGCGGGGTCAACCTTCCCGACTCCGCCATCCTTGGTGTGGAGGCCCCCCAGTGGTCGGAGACCATCCGTGGCGGCAAACAAGCCGAGTTCATGATTTTCCCGCGCGTGATTTCCTTCGCCGAAATCGGCTGGACTCCTCAGGCGCAGCGAAATATTGGCGACTTCAAGGTACGCATGGCTGCGATGGGTCCGCGCATGCTGGCCAATGACACCAATTTCTATGACGGCAACGAAGCCAAGTGGAACTCCGCTCTGGCGGGCCTGCCCGTGGCTGTCTCCCCCGGCAAGGCTCTGAACCTCAATGTTGGACAGCTGGCAGCGCCTGGCACGAAGGCATCGGCCGACGGCTCCTCCATTGCCGTTGACACGGTTGACGACGCCGACGGCGTGAGCGCCTCGAGCATCGTGGGCAATCTGGGTGCAAGCATCAACTGGGGTGATGGGACAGCCACCACCGCCGCAACTTTCGTTGCCAACACGGCACGCAACCACATGTCCTCCGGCAGCCTGTACCAGTTGCAGGGAACACACAGCTACGCCACAACAGGAACCTACACAGGCACCTTGACGGCAACTAATGGGACAACGGCAAAGTTCACCGTGGTTGTTGCGCCCGGCACCGCTGACCCTGAGCTTCCCTACGTTTGGGATTCATCCCAAACCCCCACGTTGGAAACAACCACCTCCACCGTCCGCGCCGGATACCGCGCCTTGACCACCTTGACCGGCTTCGTACCCGGCGAATACGTGACCCTCACCCTGGGCGGCAACAAGGTTGGCACGGTCCTTCCCGATGCCGAGGGCAAGGTGACGTTGCAGATGCCGGTGTACCCAAGCACCTACTCGGGCAAGAATGCACTCACTGCCACGCAGGGTGAGCGCACGGCCACCACCTCCTTGAATGTGGAGTCAAGTGTGGTTCCACTGCCGAACAAGATCACGCAGAGCGATATCTCCATCGCCTCGGTCTCGTCCCAGGAACTAACTGGCGAAACCGCACCGAACGGTCCTGCCGCTGCTCTGCTCGATGGCAAAGTGGACTCCTTCTGGCACACCAAGTGGAAAGGTGGCACAGAGGAGTTCCCGCACTCAGTTGTCTTTGACCTGTCCAAGAGCTACTCCGTGACGGGCTTCGAATACACCCAGCGCCAGTCCAACACCAACGGCAAAATCAAGGACTACGAGATTTTTGTCTCCGACAGCCCCACCGACTTTGGCACCAAGGTTGGATCAGGCTCCTTCGCAGACATTGCCCGTCCCCAGGTGGTGACCATTGAAGGAGGCAAGGTTGGCCGTTACGTGAAGCTGGTGGGCCTGAACTCGATCGCTGGCAACAGCTTCGGCGGTGGTGCGGAAGTCAACATTGGCGGCGTCCTGCCGGACGCACCGGTTGAGTCTGTTCCGACCCTGACGGCACAATCCGGCACCGTCGAAGCCGGCAAGGACTTGACCTTCAATCTCAAGGGCTTGGCGAGTTCTAGCGGTCGTTGCAACACCCCTTGAAAACGGGAGTTGCTCCACCCATGGATTCACCGTCAATTAATGATGCTTTCTTAACGGAAAAATCACCATTGGGGATAGGCGCTGATTTGGCTG
>NZ_JAFMPX010000079.1 GCF_017353415.1 Arthrobacter sp. E3 | reverse complement strand
TTCTGCCCGTTATTAATGGTTTCCGTCGATTGGCAGTGGTCGTGGGGTTCGGGTCGGATTGATGGGTGAAGAGAAACCAACCCATTGATCCACGGATCCGACTAGCAATATCCCAATGGCCAGATGACGCCCCACGGGGAGCAGTGACTTCCTTTTGTACCGAACACCAGATCAGTCGCAAAACGTTCTATAAGTTGCGGGCCATCGTGCGTGATGAAGGACAAGCCGCAGTGCTGGAGCCACGCTCACGCCGCCCGAAAACCTCGCCCACCCAAATCACCGAGGACCTGAAGACCCAAGCCCTGGCCGTGCGTTCTGCCTTGGAATCCTCCGGATTGGACCACGGTCCGATCAGCGTGCATGACAAGATGAACGCCTTGGGATTCCAGACCCCGGCCATCGCCTCACTGGCCCGGATCTTCCGCGAAAAGAACGTAGCCCGTGACGCACCGAGCAAGCGTCCACGCTCGGCCTACCGCAGATTCGTCTACCCGGCACCAAACGCTTGTTGGCAGTTGGACGCGACCGAGTATGTGCTCACCGGTGGGCGCAAGTGTGTGATCTTCCAGCTGCAGGATGACCACTCACGTCTGGCCGTCGCCACCCATGTGGCCCGCAGCGAAAACAGCGAGGATGCACTGGCGGTGATGCGCAAGGGCATCGATGCCCACGGAGTCCCACAAAGACTCCTAACCGACAACGGTTCGGCCTTGAATCCCTCGCGCCGGGGCTGGATTGGCCAGCTGGTCGCCTTCGTCACTTCCCTGGGCGTGGAGGCCATTACGGGCAAACCGGGCCGGCCCACCACCCAGGGGAAGAACGAACGTTTTCACCAGACTTTGTTCAAATGGTTGGACAAGCAACCCTTCGCCAACAACCTCGAGCAGCTCCAGGAATACGTGGACCGCTTCGATACGATCTACAACACCCAGCGCCCGCACCAGGGGCTGCCCGGCCGGATGACACCCCAGCAAGCGTGGGATGCCACCGTGGTGGCCGAAGCGCCCCGGCCCAACAGTGAGGCCCTGACACGGATCGGGCTGCCGGTCGTGGACGAAGTGGTTGAAGCCAATCCGGCTGCTGAGATCGTCACCGCATACGCCCGGCAGATGGATCAGGAGATGAAGGCCGAGGGTGCGATCGAGACCCTCAAGGCTCCGATAGCCACAGCCGACACCGGCGAGAAGATCCGCGGAAGTGTCAAAGATCCGGGTGAATGCGGGCACCGGAAAATGAAGGTGTATACCAACGGGACCTTGAAGCTGGGCGAAACCACGTTCTTCGTCACCAAACGCATGAGCTCCCGGATCCTGAACGTGGATTGGTACCCAGAGAATATCCTCATCTCAACCATGGAAGGCGAGTTGATTGCCGACTTCCCGCGACCTGCACCCGGAACGAAGTATCTCGGGATTGACCGGGCCACCGTGAGTTTTCAAAACGCCGATCAACGCTAAATGTTACCGATGTCTTGAGGCAGCGAGTGTCACCGATGTCCTGATACAGAAGTGTCACCGCTGCCTTGAGACATCACA
>NZ_JAFMPX010000078.1 GCF_017353415.1 Arthrobacter sp. E3 | reverse complement strand
GCAGAACTGTCACCGATGTGTTGATACAGAAGTGTCACCGATGTCCTGCGACATAACACAACAAAATTAACAGATCCCACACAAAATTAAAAGGCCCCCGCACAAGACCTAACAAAGTACTACTAGGGCCCGAACGCTCAGACTTCTACGATCCGTGCGCTTCCGCACTGCGCGCCGGTCTGAAGATCTCCCTGCACAGCGACTGGAACGTCACTCCGCTGGAGCCATTGCGCTACGTCCAAGATGCCGTCACCCGGATCATGGCCGAGGGCGGAGAAGTTCTCAATGTCGATGAGCGCATAGGGGTGGAGGCGGCACTTCGCGCCGTCACCATTGATGCCGCCTGGCAGTGCCGCGCGGACAACATCACCGGCTCCATTGAGTCAGGCAAGTATGCCGATCTGGTGCTGCTCGAGGAGAATCCGCTGGAGATCGAGCCGACGCAGATCGAGCACATTGCCGTGTCCCAAACCCTCCTCGCTGGCAAGGTTTGCAGCCGGTGACCGCCGACAACGCCTCCGAAAGCAGCACCGAGGGCAACTCCGAGGGCGCCGCCAGCGAGTCGAGCGCTGAAGTGGGTCCCTCCGAGAAGGCGGAGCGCTTCTCAGCCGGAGATCTGGCGCCCGCGACCGCTGTGGGGTTCGTCTTTCTGATTCTGCGGATCTTTGCCGTGTCCGGGTATGACTGGAATACGGCGTTCGCGGTCAGCACCACGCTCAGTCCCAGCGACGCACTGGCCCTTGTCTTCGGGTCCCTCATGGCCGGGCACGTGCTGGTGCAAATTTTGCTGGTGGTGGTTCTTCCGCTCCTCATCGCCACATTCTTGTGGTCTTCGCTCGGGCACCGGGCAACGGTGCTGCTGGCCACCACCTTGGGTTTGGTCACCCTGATCGCACTGACCGTCAGCTTTAAGATCTGGTGGCTGCCGGTGGCATCGGCTGCAGTTTTCGTGCTGTTTGCCCTGACGCACCGGCTTTCCACAAAACACTGGCTGCGGCGCATGCTCTCGGTGGCGATGGCCAGCGTGGGCGTGGTGGCTGCCGTGGCGATCCTGCTCGTCGCCGCGTTCATCCAGACGCCATGGGTGCCGCAGGAACAGATTCAAACCACCCACGGGACTCTCATTGGCTACGTCCTCAGCGTCGACTCCGGCTACCTCAACGTGCTGACCGAAGAGCACGAGTTCGTCATCCTCAACACCTCAGACGTGCTGTCACGTAAATAGGCGCAAAGAATGGCCCCGCCCCGCCGTCGTATGAACACACGACGTCGGGGCGGGGCCATCAGTAGCCAACTTGGCGGGTTGGCCTGCAGCAGCGTTGCGGCTACTCCATTGCCATGGCGGCAGGCTTGTTGTCGCTGGACTCGGCGAGCATGGCAGTGAATTCCTCTTCAATCACCGGGTTCGGCTTGTAGGTCATCTTGGAGACAACCACGGCCACGATGACGTTGAGGATGAACGCGGGGACAATTTCATACTGTGATGTCTCAAGGCAGCGGTGACACTTCTGTATCAGGACATCGGTGACACTCGCTGCCTCAAGACATCGGTAACATTTAGCGTTGATCGGCGTTTTGAAAACTCACGGTGGCCCGGTCAATCCCG
>NZ_JAFMPX010000077.1 GCF_017353415.1 Arthrobacter sp. E3 | reverse complement strand
TCGAGGCCATGAAAAGGACTGTCAAGCACTCCACGGATCAGGAACCGGCCGGACGCTGGTCCTAAAATCAGAAATCCGGTGGCCCACGGCCAAAACCCCTAAAAGACTACTGACCCGAGCACCTAGCCATTTTGGCAACGAACGGTGCCAAAATGGACTGTGCGATAGCGAAAACTAGGACGGCGACGAAAAAGCCAGACCACTGCAGATGGAAGTCAGGCAGGATCCAGGACGTGACAAGTAACGCCAGCGCGGAGGTGGCAACGTAAATGGCGGCGCGTATCAAGAAGATTATCTTGGTGATGAGTAAAGGAAACCATTCACCCCTTGCCCATGGTTCCCATCGCAGGACACGGACAAATGTTCACCTTGCGGAAGATTTTCGGGCTCTGGCGGCTTTCCAGCATCAGGAGGATGATGGGAGAGACAAAGAAATGCTTCCAGCATCCTACTAAGGAGTTGACACACCATGGATATGTGGGGATTACTGATAGTAATTACATGCATACTTTTGGTAACCATCGTGATGGGGCTTATCGCCACGCACGGTACTTACAAGAAGCCGTCTCACTAAAACCTGCCACCACGTTTTTAACGCATGGCCGAGTCTCCAGCCAGCGGTCCCTCAGTTGAGGTAGCTGACACAAGCACAGCTGAGCGTCCGGTGTACCTAGAGGACACAAAAGGTTTGGAATCCACCACCGGAACAGCGGAAGCAGAGTGCATGGCGAAATCTTCAGATGGCCACCTGTGGGCTCTGACCCATGCCGAACGTGGTTTGCTCGCAGAGGACCTGAAACGCCTAACTCCAAAGCAGTGGCGGCACGACACCCTTTGCGGGCGGTGGGATGTGGAGCAAGTCGTTGCACATCTCACTGCTGCGGCGAGCCTGAATCAATGGATGTGGCTGCGCAGCATGCTCGGCGCCCGTTTTCGCCCTAATGTGCATAACCAGCGCCGATTGGACGAGCACCGGGGTGCCAACCCGTATGAGACCCTGAACCTATTCTGTGCTGTCATTAATAGCAGCATTGCGCCGTCCTCCGATACGGCGGCATTTCTGGGTGAGGTGATCGTGCACTCGCAAGATATCCGCCACCCCCTCCAGATTGCCCATACACCCGACATTGAGGCTCTCACCGCTGTCGCCGATTTCTACGCGAAGCGTAACTTCGCGGTTCCCAGCCGTACGCGTGCCTTAGGGCTGCAGCTAAGGGCTGATGATGGACCTTTCACTGCAGGTACGGGTCTACTGGTGACGGGATCCACGCTTTCCTTGGTCATGGCGATGGCCGGGCGCGTTCCGTATTTGCAGAACCTGGATGGACCTGGAGTTTCACTCCTCCAGTCACGCATGCTCAGCCCCGCCCATGGATCCTCGAACTGAATCGACTTGACAGTCGACTGAGGGCTGGCCTGTTCCATGCAGGGTGTTGCTTCCCGATTCGAAATTTGGCCCGACATGATTTTTTGACTTGCCCTGGTGCTAGCCAGCGGGCAGCCTGTCTCTTCATGAGGGTTTGACGGTGGGCAATGGTTTCTCGTTTTCTGCGTTTTTTATTTCCTGCACAGGGTGGGGTGGTGGGTGGTGGTATCCACATTGGGGGTTCTTTTGGGGGTGGATGTCAGTGGCTTCTTATAGAATATATGTATGGATGAAACGGCAGGGAGGCCGGGACTTTCGGCCT
>NZ_JAFMPX010000076.1 GCF_017353415.1 Arthrobacter sp. E3 | reverse complement strand
CAAAAGTTCAAGCGGTGGACACAGTCTTTACGGCGTCCTAAAAGCCCTCCAGGAAATCATCATCGGCATGCTCGACCGCTGTCCCGCCTGCCAACGGCCACCCCCAACCTAACAAAGTACTACTAGTTGACCTGGTTAATGATGGTCTCGGCGACTTCGCGCATGCTCAGGCGGCGGTCCATGGAGGTCTTCTGGATCCAGCGGAAGGCCTCGGGCTCGGTGAGGCCCATCTTGGTGGTCAACAGGCTCTTGGCGCGCTCTACGAGCTTGCGGGTGGCGAACTGTTCCTGGAGGTCGGAGACTTCCTCCTCGAGGGCCTTGATTTCCTCGTGGCGGGAGAGGGCGATTTCCAAAGCGGGCATGAGGTCGGCCGGGGTGAAGGGCTTGACCACGTAGGCCATGGCGCCGGCGTCGCGGGCACGCTCGACGAGTTCCTTCTGGCTGAACGCGGTCAGCAGCACGACGGGGGCAATGCGGGCCTTGACGATGTGCTCAGCGGCGGTAATGCCGTCCATGACGGGCATTTTGACGTCCATGAGGACTAAGTCAGGCCGGAGTTCCTTGGCGAGCTCCACGGCCTTCTCGCCGTTGTCAGCCTCGCCGACGACGTCGTATCCCTCACCGCGCAGGATTTCCATGATGTCCAGGCGGATCAAGGTCTCGTCTTCGGCAACGATGACCCTGCGGGCGGGCTTGGCGGTGGTTGAATCCGGCTGTTCTGACACAAAAACTCCTAAGAAGGGGTGAGTTACACCACAAATGGCAAATACTTAGCCCCTGGACAGGCTCGGTTCCACAAAACAGCCTATCTCCATGTAGAGTGGTTGCGCGCACTGGTTCGGGAGTGATTCAGAATTGGAGGCGTGATCTTCGCAACGGTTCTCCTTGAGAGCGGTTGCGGGAGCCCGAGTGGCGGAATGGTAGACGCGCTGCACTCAAAATGCAGTATCGAAAGGTGTGTGGGTTCGAGTCCCACCTCGGGTACATTTCAACGAAAACCTCCTGGCAACAGGGGGATTTCGAGTTTAACTGTTGACGGCAAGCAGCACTGATGGTGTAACTCAGGCCCAGGCGGACCCTGTTTTCACGTTATACACTGCAGCCGCGTTGTTGAAGAGGTCCCTCGATTCCTGGGACCGGGCATCGATCACCCGCTGGTGTCTATCGCCGCAGATGCGGTGTTACGCAGGGAAGTCTTCTGCTTCGGGACTAAGACATGTATGTGTGGTCCAACGTCTACTCAGTGGATCACACAGCGAACGGCAGGTGGTGCAGCTTGTCTCGGATTTAGGCACATAATGGCAATGAGCGGCACCTTGGTCCTGGTTCTGCGTGAAACCTGCGGGGCGATGAACCAGGTAATTTTGGGGCCTCACTCACACGACCGCGTCGCCCTACTGCGCTGGAAGTGACCCGCTGGCACCATCGTCTCTTGAGTAGCCCGCGGTGCTCGCTGATATCCATGAGCCATTGTTGGTTCGCACTGGTCGCGCCGATATTGATGACATGCCGATACCCGTGACGGGCCACGACATGGCTAGCGTCTGTGGACTGTATTATTTCTCAAGCGGTGCTAAGGGTTCGCGATGTAATAACTTGTAATTTTGGTTTATGTCCGGCCAGGACTGTGTTAAGGACGCTGATCCATCAGCGTGGGATTGTTACGCAGTGGCGTGCGGGGCGAGGGTGTAGTTCCAGT
>NZ_JAFMPX010000075.1 GCF_017353415.1 Arthrobacter sp. E3 | reverse complement strand
CTAGGTGCATGGGTCAGTAGTCGGGAACGGCAGGGATCAGGTAGTGGCCTAAAAAGGGGTTAAAACGCCGGTGGATTAACAGGGATTCCGTGCTGGTGCTGGGAGAATTGGGGTATGGATATTCCTTCTTCTTCCCTCCCGCAGGATGGTCTTTTTGATGCCGGGCTGATCGAGCGGGTCGAGGCTCTGGATGATGGCCGGGTGGATGCCAATGGTGGGGTGCGGAAGAGGTTCAAGGATTTTGAGCCTGATGCGGTGATGTTGGTGCCGCCGTCGCTGGAGGAGTGGCTGCCGGAGGGACACTTGGCCCGGTTCATTGCCGAGTTGGTGGAGAACGAACTCGATCTGACCTTCTTCTACAAGTCGTATGCGAAGGCGAAGGGCCAGCCTCCGTATGATCCGCGGTTGATGTTGCGGGTCCTTTTGTACGGGTACTGCACCGGGGTTCGTTCCTCCCGTGCGATTGAACGGGCCTGCACCGACATGGTCTCCTTTAGGTGGTTGTCGGCGCAGCAGGCCCCGGACTTCCGCTCCATCGCACGCTTTCGTGACCGCCATCTGGCCGCGTTCGCGAATATCTTTTTGCAGGCACTGGAACTGTGCCAGGCCGCGGGGATGGTGAAGCTGGGCAAGGTCGCCCTGGACGGGACAAAGGTGCGGGCGAACGCTTCCAAGCACAAGGCGATGTCTTACGCCCGGTTGACGGAGAAGCAGAAGGTTTTGGCCCAGGAAATCAGTGATCTGATGGAAGAGGTCAAGACCGTCGATGCCAATGAAGACGCGAAGTTCGGGCCCGGCAAGCGCGGGGATGAGCTGCCGGTGGAACTGGCCAAACGCCAAGGCCGGGCGAAGGCTTTGGCCGCCGCCCGCGCCAGCCTTGAGGAAGAAGCCAGGGAGAGGGCACGCACCGAGGCCAAGGAGAAGGCTACCAAGCGCGGGGACGATGATGATGACATCACCGCTGCCGGGAACAAGGCCGCGGAAACTGCGGTGCCCAAGCCCACGGCGCAACGGAACTTCACGGATCCGGACGCACGGATCATGAAGCGCGCCGATGGCTCATTTTCCTACAACTACAACGGCCAAGCCGTCGTTGACGGGTACCGGCAGGTCATTGTCGCCGCGGAGCTGAACCAGGCAAGCAATGACTACGGGCAGCTGGTACCGATGGTCGATCAAACGTTCCAGAACCTGGGACAGATGCCCGCGCAGTGGCTGGCGGATACCGGGTACTGCTCGAAAGCGAACCTCGACCACGCCCGGGCACTGGAGGCCGAGCATGGCACGGAGTTCTTCATTTCCACCGGGCGCATGAAGCACTCTGCCCCGATTCCTGAATCCCCGCGGGGCCGGATCCCGGCCAACACGACCGTGGTGGGGCGGATGGGACGGAAACTGAAAACCAAGGCCGGGAAGAAGGCCTATGCCAGGCGCAAGGCGATCGTGGAACCGGTCTTCGGACAGATCCACACCCGGCAAGGCAAGCACTTGTTGCTGCGCGGGCTGGAGAAGGCCCAGCAGGAGTGGAAACTGCTCGCTGCCTGCCACAACCTCATGAAACTCCGCAGCTACCGGGCACAACCGGCCGCATAGCAGGAAAGCAGCGAGGGGTTCGCCCCCTCGGCTCAGGCCCCACCACGCCCGGGACAGAATCCTCGCAGGGCACCCACCCCCTTTTCATCGCTCCCGGCCGGCCGCAGCACCAAAATGCTCAACTCCAGCCCAAATTCCCGCCGGCACCAGCCCGCCCATCAAAACGCTACTGACCCACACACCTAG
>NZ_JAFMPX010000074.1 GCF_017353415.1 Arthrobacter sp. E3 | reverse complement strand
GGCGAGTTCTAGCGGTCGTTGCAACACCCCTTGAAAACGGGAGTTGCTCCACCCATGGATTCACCGTCAATTAATGATGCTTTCTTAACGGAAAAATCACCATTGGGGATAGGCGCTGATTTGGCTGCCCAACCGCTGGGTAAGCGCGCGTACCGGCGTTACTCGGCAGCTGATCGGGCCAGGTTCTTCGCCGCGTTCGAGCGGTTGGGAAGCATCCCGGCAGCGGCTCGGGAACTCGGGTTCAACCCGGTCACGTGCCGTTCCTGGACCGGCTCTTCCACCAAGGAACGCGGCCAGAAATACAGCCAGTCCCAGCGGGACGAGTTCTTCGTCGTCCTGGACCGGGCAGGGAGCGTGAGCGCCGCGGCGAAGGTGTTGGGCATCAACGTCCAAACGTGTTTCCATTGGGCCTACGAGGTCGGCGCGGTCACCCGAAAGCCCAATGCGGCCTCGGGGAAAACGGGGCGGGCCACGCCGGCGCAAAAGGAAGAGTTCCTCGCCGTTCTCGTCCGTGTGGGCAGCATCAGTGTCGCTGCCAGGGAGACCGGGGTGCCCCTGTCCCAGTGCGCCAATTGGGCCCGCCACGTCGGGATCAAGTCCATCCGTGCCGGTGGTGGCACACGTGCTGAATACCTTCGGTTGCGCGAGGCAGGCAACAGTCGCAAGGAGGCCGTCGCGGCCGCCGGCGCAAACCCACGAAGCGCCTATCGGTGGGAGATGCAACGCAAGGTGGCCAGCGCCGGTCCCGATGAGACCAAGAGGGCGGAAATGCCGTATAACCGGGGGGTGATTACCGCTTGTAACGAACCATTGGCACCCACCGCCGGGGAAGTCCCGCCGCCAGCAGGACCAGTTGCGGTGGCCGGGCCTGCACAGGCGCCTGAACCCGTCGTGGTGGCGTTGGAGGCCCTGGAACAGCCCGTCAGCGCCCGCTATCTCTCGCTTCCCGAGCGGGAGAGGATCGCGGACCTGCTGGCCCGGGACACGTCCCTGCGGGCCATTGCCCGCGCACTGGGCCGCTCCGCCGGATCGATCAGTCGCGAGGTTGCCCGTAACAGCCACCTGGTGCTGGGCTACCAGCCCTATGGGGCCCACCGAAAAGCCACCACGGCACGAGCCCGGCCCAAGCCCAGTAAACTGGCCACTGACGGTCCGCTGCGCGAGTACGTGAAAGAGAAACTACTCACACGCTGGTCCCCGGAACAGATCTCCAAAGTGCTGATCAAGGAATTCCCCCATGACGAGCAGATGCGTGTGAGCCACGAAACGATCTACCAATCCCTCTTCATCCAAGCCCGCGGCGGCCTCAAACGCGAGGTTCAAACGGCATTGCGGACCGGGCGGACCCGCCGCAAAAAACACAAGAACCCGGAAGAACGCACCAGCCGTTTCAGGGACCCGATGATCAACATCTCCGAACGCCCACCTGAGGTCGAAGACCGTGCCGTGCCAGGCCACTGGGAGGGGGACCTGATCACCGGCGCCCACAACCAATCCGCCATCGCGACCCTGGTCGAGCGCACCACACGCTACGTCATGCTCGTGCATCTGCCCGGGGACCACACCGCTGAAACAGTGCGCGACGGACTGATCAAAACCATGTCCACCCTGCCAGCCCACCTGCGCGGTTCCCTGACGTGGGACCAAGGCATGGAAATGGCCAAGCACAAAGCCTTCAGCGTCGCCACCGACATGGATGTCTACTTCTGCGATCCGCACAGCCCCTGGCAACGCGGCTCCAATGAAAACACCAACGGCCTGCTGCGCCAGTACTTCCCCAAAGGAACCGACCTGTCCGCCTACGGACCCGAAGACCTCGAACACGTCGCCCAGGAACTCAACGCACGCCCACGCAAAACGCTCAACTGGAATACACCAGCCGAGCAACTTCATGATCTACTGATAACCAACTAAACACCAGGTGTTGCAACGACCCCTAGAATTCAAG
>NZ_JAFMPX010000073.1 GCF_017353415.1 Arthrobacter sp. E3 | reverse complement strand
GCTTTCATGTAGTCGGTGACGGCGATGACCGGTCCTTGTGCATCAGCCATTTTTTGGGTGATGTACGGGGTGCGGACGGGGTTTTCGGGGTGGAGGAACGCTTCTTCTTCCGCGGCGAGTCCGTCGCGTCGGAGTTCGGTCCATGAGGTCACGGACCACACGTCAGCGGCTACACCCCATTCATCGGCAAGGATTCGTTGTGCTTCCAGGGCCCAGGGAACGGACACGCCGGAAGCGAGGAGTTGGGTGCGTGGGCCGGTGTGCTCGCTCTTGTTGAGGAGGTAGATGCCCTTGTTGATGCCCTCGATATCGATGTTCTCGGGTGCTTTGGGTTGAATGATCGGCTCGTTGTACACGGTGATGTAGTACATGACGTTGGGATCGGTAGAGTTCTTCCCGTACATGCGCTCCAGACCGGCGTGGATGATCGCACCGATCTCGTAGCCGTAGGCCGGGTCGTAGGTGATCACGGCGTCGTTGGTGGAGGCCAGGATCGGTGAGTGCCCGTCAGCGTGTTGCAGGCCTTCACCGGTGAGGGTGGTCCGTCCTGCGGTCGCGCCGATGATGAACCCGCGGGTCATCTGGTCCCCGGCAGCCCAGAACTGGTCTCCGGTGCGTTGGAAGCCGAACATGGAGTAGAACACGTAGATCGGGATCAACGGTTCCCCGTGCGTGGCGTACGCGGTCCCGGCAGCGGTGAACGCTGCCACGGAACCGGCTTCGTTAATGCCGGCGTGCACGATCTGCCCGGACACGGATTCCTTGTAGGCCAGGATCAGGTCACGGTCCACGGAGAGGTAGTTCTGCCCGTTGGGGTTGTAGATCTTCGCGGTCGGGAAGAACGCGTCAATGCCGAAGGTCCGTGCCTCGTCCGGGATGATCGGCACGATCCGCTGACCGATGCCCTTATCCCGCATCAAGTCCTTGAGTAGGCGCACGAACGCCATGGTCGTGGCCGCGTGTTGCTTACCCGAGCCGCGGTTGGCGACTTCATAGGTTTTATCCCCGGGTAGTTCCAACTCGGTGTGCTTGGAACGGCGTTCAGGAACGAACCCGCCCAACGCCGCACGGCGTTCCATCATGTACTGGATCTCCGGGGAGTCAGCACCTGGGTGGTAGTACGGGGGACGGTACGGGTCCGCTTCCAGAACCTCATCAGAGATCGGCAGGCGCAGGTGCGTGCGGAAGTCCTTCAAGTCCTGCAAGGTCAACTTCTTCATCTGGTGCGTGGCGTTACGTGCCTCGAAGTGCGTGCCCAGGCCGTAGCCCTTGACCGTGTGGGCCAGGATCACTGTCGGCTTGCCCTTGAACTCACTCGCAGCCTTATACGCGGCGTAAACCTTGTGGTAATCGTGCCCGCCACGCTTGAGGTTCCAGATCTGCTCATCATCAAGATGCGCGGCGAGTTCCTTGGTCTGCGGGGTCTGCCCGAAGAAGTGCTCACGAATGAACCCACCGGATTCAGCCTTGTACGTCTGGTAATCCCCATCCAGGGTGTCATTCATGACCTTCACCAGCGAATGATCCGTGTCCCTCGCGAGCAGGTCATCCCACTCACGACCCCACAACACCTTGATCACGTTCCACCCGGCACCGCGGAAGAACGCTTCGAGTTCCTGAACGATCTTGCCGTTGCCACGCACCGGCCCATCCAAACGCTGGAGGTTGCAGTTAATAACAAAATTCAGGTTATCGAGCTTGTCGTTCGCCGCGAGCTGCAACAAACCACGCGATTCCGGCTCGTCCATTTCACCATCACCAAGGAACGCCCAGACCTGCTGATCAGAGGTGTCCTTAATGCCACGGTTATGCAAATACCGGTTTGACTGGGCCTGGTAAATCGCGTGCATCGGGCCGATACCCATCGACACGGTCGGGAATTCCCAGAACTCCGGCATCAAACGCGGGTGCGGATACGACGACAGCGCATGACCCTCCTTGGACTTTTCCTGACGGAAACCATCCAAGTCTTCCTCCGAGAGGCGACCTTCCAAGAACGCACGCGCATACATCCCAGGAGAAGCATGACCCTGGAAGAAAATCTGGTCCCCACCCCCGGGATGATCCTTACCCCGGAAGAAATGATTAAAACCAACCTCGTACAACGTCGACGCACCAGCATAAGTGGAAATATGCCCACCCACACCAATATCAGGAGCCTGCGCACGATGCACCAAAATAGC
>NZ_JAFMPX010000072.1 GCF_017353415.1 Arthrobacter sp. E3 | reverse complement strand
ATGGAACTCATTCATGAACGGGCCGCAGGGATTGACATCTCCAAGCGGGATGCCAAGGTCGCCATCCGTGCACCCGGGAAACGGAAGAACTCGTTCGTCACGACCGTCACCACCTGGGGTGCGACGACGAACGCGATCCTTGCCCTGCGGGAGATGCTCCTTGATGCAGGAGTGACGACGGTGGTCATGGAAGCAACCAGTGACTACTGGCGCCCCTTCTACTACCTGTTCGAGGACGCCCTGCCGGTGATGCTGGTCAACGCCAAGGCGGCACGGAACATTCCGGGGCGGAAGACGGACGTCTCCGACTCAGCATGGCTGGCGCAATTAGGAGCCCACGGGCTCCTGCGGGCCTCGTTCGTGCCGGCGGAACCGGTGCGCCGCCTGCGGGATTTGACCCGGGCCCGCACGATAGCCACCCAGGACCGGTCCCGGGAAGGCCAGCGACTGGAGAAGTTCCTGGAAAGCTCCGGGATCAAGCTCTCCGCCACCGTCACGGACCTTATGGGAGTCTCGGCCCGGGCCATGCTCGAGGCCCTCGTCCACGGGGAACGCGACCCGCAAAAACTCGCCTCACTGGCCAGAGGGGTCATGAAGAAAAAGATCCCGGAGCTGGTCGAGGCCCTCACCGGCAGGTTCGAGGAACACCACGCCTTCCTCGTGCGGATGCACCTGGACCGCTACGATTCCCTCACCGCATCCATTGACTCGCTCACCGCCCGGATCGAGGAGGCGATGCTTCCCTTTCGCACCGAACGGGCCCTCTTGGAAACCATCCCCGGAGTCTCAACCCTGGTTGCGGATGTCGTGATCGCCGAGACCGGGGCGGACATGGCAACCTTTGAAACGCCGGGCCGGCTCGCCTCGTGGGCGGGCGTAAGCCCCGGGGCGAACGAGTCCGCCGGGAGGGTCAAGTCCACCCACACCCGGCACGGCGATTCCTACCTCAAGGGCGCACTGGGACAGGCGGCCCTGAACATTGCCCGCCACCCCAAGGGCACCTACCTGGGGGCCCGCTACCGGCACATCGCAGCCAGGCGCGGACGCATGAAGGCGATCGTCGCCACCGAACACGCCATCCTTGCCGCCATCTGGCAGATGTTCACCAACGGCGTCATCTACGACGACGTGGGTGAAAAATTCTTCATCCAGCAAAACCCCATCAAGGCCAAAAACAACGCCATCAAACGACTCCACGAACTCGGCTACAACGTCACACTCACCCCGACACCAAACGCAACCGACACCGCAGCCTGACTAACCTACTTTCGTGTCAGGCGGCACGGAACATTCCGGGGCGGAAGACGGACGTCTCCGACTCAGCATGGCTGGCGCAATTAGGAGCCCACGGGCTCCTGCGGGCCTCGTTCGTGCCGGCGGAACCGGTGCGCCGCCTGCGGGATTTGACCCGGGCCCGCACGATAGCCACCCAGGACCGGTCCCGGGAGGTGCAACGGCTGGAGAAGTTCCTGGAAAGCTCCGGGATCAAGCTCTCCGCCACCGTCACGGACCTTATGGGAGTCTCGGCCCGGGCCATGCTCGAGGCCCTCGTCCACGGGGAACGCGACCCGCAAAAACTCGCCTCACTGGCCAGGGGGGTCATGAAGAAAAAGATCCCGGAGCTGGTCGAGGCCCTCACCGGCAGGTTCGAGGAACACCACGCCTTCCTCGTGCGGATGCACCTGGACCGCTACGATTCCCTCACCGCATCCATTGACTCGCTCACCGCCCGGATCGAGGAGGCGATGCTTCCCTTTCGCACCGAACGGGCCCTCTTGGAAACCATCCCCGGAGTCTCAACCCTGGTTGCGGATGTCGTGATCGCCGAGACCGGGGCGGACATGGCAACCTTTGAAACGCCGGGCCGGCTCGCCTCGTGGGCGGGCGTAAGCCCCGGGGCGAACGAGTCCGCCGGGAGGGTCAAGTCCACCCACACCCGGCACGGCGATTCCTACCTCAAGGGCGCACTGGGACAGGCGGCCCTGAACATTGCCCGCCACCCCAAGGGCACCTACCTGGGGGCCCGCTACCGGCACATCGCAGCCAGGCGCGGACGCATGAAAGCGATCGTCGCCACCGAACACGCCATCCTTGCCGCCATCTGGCAGATGTTCACCAACGGCGTCATCTACGACGACGTGGGTGAAAAATTCTTCATCCAGCAAAACCCCATCAAGGCCAAAAACAACGCCATCAAACGACTCCACGAACTCGGCTACAACGTCACACTCACCCCGACACAAAACGCAACCGACACCGCAGCCTGACTAACCTACTTTCGTGTCAG
>NZ_JAFMPX010000071.1 GCF_017353415.1 Arthrobacter sp. E3 | reverse complement strand
TCAGGCCTCCTGACGTAGCTGTTGCTTGAGGAAAAAACTTTCCCGTATTCTCGGTGTTTTCTTTGGTGAAACCCTTTTAATCTCACCCGAAATACGATATAGTTTATGATAGGAAAGTAGTAGTGCCGAAGGGATGGGATGATGGTTTTGATGACTGCTCAACCGCCCTTGCCCATGGCTCCTATCGCTGTTAGCCACCTTGGTGCCGCCGTTTCTTTATTGGAGAACGAGGAGGGCGGTAAGGTTTTCATTCATGGTGAACTTGCCTACGTATGGGGGCCCGGGGACGTAGTGACCCGTCGTTTCGCTGTGGTGAGCTTGTTGGAGCTCAAGGCTGCTGTCGCGGAGGAAATCGCCGCAGTGTTCAACGTTGGTGTGATGACGTTGTATCGGTGGCGCAAACAACTTGCTCGCCAGGGAGTTACTGGCCTGACGTTAGGTCAGCGCGGTCCGAAGGGCCCTTCGCGGTTGAGTGAGTCACTGATCGCCGAGATTGTTGTTCTGCGGGAATCGGGAATGAGCCTGCAGGCCGTCGGTGACGCGGTGGGGGTCTCGGAATTTAGTGTTCGCCGGGCCTTGACTATGGTCAAGGAGCGCTCCACTGCACGCGCCGAGACGGTGACTGCAACGGTTCCCGCACCTGAAAAAACCGTGTCGGCACCAGCGCTCGTGCAGCCGGAGCTGTGGCAGGAAGAAACCACCACCCTGCCGGTATTGCCAGCCCCGGCAGACCGCGGTACCGAACGGGCCGCTGCCCGGGCGGGCCAACTCGTGTGTGCGGCCCCGGTATTTGCCCCGGCCGGTAAAGTCCCCCTAGTCGGGTTGTTTCTGGCGTTGCCCGCCCTGGAACGCACCGGGCTGCTGGAGTGCGCCACGACAGTGTTTGGCGCGTTGCCCGATGGGTTTTACGGGCTCGAAACGATCCTCCAGGATGCTGTCCTGCGCGCCTTGCTCGGGGAATCCAGGGCGGAAGGCGCCACCCGGATCAACCCCACCGACCTGGGACGGGTGTTGGGGTTGGACCGGGCCCCGGAAGTGAAAACCATCCGCCGCAAGACGTCCCTTCTGGCAGAGAGCGGCACGGCCGAGGAGTTCCTGACAGCCCTGGCCAAACACCACCTCAACCCCAACACCAGTACCGGGGACGCTGAGGATGGTGGGCTGTTGGCTGTTTTGTATGTGGATGGGCATGTGCGCGCCTACCAGGGAAGTAAGAAGATCGCGAAGGTCCACTCCACGAGGTTGAAGTTCCCGACCCCGGCCACAGAGGAAACCTGGGTCTCGGACTCCCACGGCGCCCCGGTATTCGTCGTCATGGCAGAACCCGGCACCGCCCTGACCAAAGAACTCCGCACCCTACTACCCACCCTGCGAAACATTATTGGCGACGATCGGCGCGTGTTGGTGGGCTTTGACCGGGGAGGCTGGTCACCAGCCCTCTTCGCGCACATGGAAGCCGCCGGCTTTGACGTGCTGACGTGGCGCAAAGGCAAAACCGGCGACATCCCCGAGGACCAATTCACCGAGGCCACCCACCCTGACGAGCACGATGAAACGCGCACCTGGCTGGCAGCCGACACGATCCTGGATCTACCGCTGGCCACTACCGCGGCCACTGGCGAGGTGTTCCGGATGCGCCAGATCAGCCGGATCGTTCCCGCCCGGGCAGGGGCCACCCGCCAAATCCACATCCTCACCACGAACCATCAGATGGGTGCTGGTGAGGTGATCCACCGGATGGGATCACGCTGGCGGCAGGAAAACTACTTCCGCTACGCCCGCATGCACTTCGACCTTGACTCCCACGACACTTACGGCAGTACCGACGATAACCCGGAACGATCCGTGCCGAACCCGGCAAAACGAGAGGCCTACAAACACGTCCTGACCGCCCGCGCCCACTACCATCACGTCCTAGCCGAGACTGATGCGGCGATGCTGGCACTAAGAACACCGGCCCACGGTGCCGGGGACATTACCGTCACCAATGCCATGCACAACGCCCTCAACGCACCCCTCTTCACCGCCGAAGCTACCCTCGATGCGGCCGAGGCAGCCCACCGGGCAATACCTGCCAGGCTGCCGCTGGGTGACCTCAACCCGGGCCAGCAAGTCCTTGATACCCAAGTCAAACTGATCACGCACGGGATCCGGATGGCCGCCTACAACACCATGATGACCCTCGCCAGGGAAATCCGCACGAATACCGGCTACGCCCGCGCCGCCGACGAAGCACACACCCTGATCAGGTCAGTGCTGAGCGCAAGCGGTGACATCGACACCACCACCGACGGATACCTGACCATCCGGCTGAATCCACTCCCGACAGCACGGGCCACCAAAGCCATCAGCGAGCTCTGCGAACACCTCACGACCACCCAAACCCGCTACCCAGGCACCGAGCTGATCCTGCGCTACACCATCAAAAACAAGAAACCGACCAACAAAAACTAAATCGCTAAGTCAAGAGCTCTGG
>NZ_JAFMPX010000070.1 GCF_017353415.1 Arthrobacter sp. E3 | reverse complement strand
GCGTGTTGGTGTGTTGTTTCCTGCACAGGGTGGGGTTGGGTGTTTGGTTGTGCACATTCGGTGTTCGGTAGGGTTGGATGTCAGTGCCTTCTTATAGAATATGTTTATGGAAGCAACGGCGAGGGTGCCGGAATATCCGGGCTCTTCTTCAAAGAATTTGCGGGTTGGTGGACACGTACACCAGCTCTTGAATCTCGCCCACGCCTTGAGCAACGCCAGCACTTGCACCCCTGGTAGTTCAGCCCCGAGCGCTTCCTCCCCGACAAGTACGGCTTCCTCCCCGACAGGGACGGCAACGCCAGAAGAACCAGCTGAACCCACAGGGCAGGCGGGCCGTACAGGGCCAGGAGGCCCTACAACACGGGCTGAGTCGACAGGGTCAGGAGATGCTGCCGGGCCGGTCGGGTTGGTAGGTGTTCAGGGCTTTTCCGGGGTTCCGTTGGGGATGGATGTGGGGGTGTTGGATGATGCTGAGTGTGTGCAGTGGGCCCGGGACTTGGAAGGATTACTCCGTTTCGGGCAGGCTTTAGCGGTGCAGATTGCCGGTGAGCTGGCCCATCGAGTGGAAGCAGGGCGCTACGCCAGTTCCGGGGTTCGTAGTCCTGTGGACATGCTGGTGCAGTCACTGAGAGTCAGTGCTGGTGAAGCGCATCGCCGGCTGCGCCTGGCCCAGGCAGTGTTACCGGTCCGGGACGTGTTGAGCGCGGATGCCGCCCCGGTGGCTCAAACGGTTTTGGCACAAGCGTTCTTCACGGGCGAGGTGTCCCAGGAAATGGGGTTGCTGCTGGCAGGGTTCATCGATGAAGCCCAGCGGTTGGCCAGCCACGGGCAGATCAGCCCGGAGATCCCTGAGGAAGTCGAGGAGGCGTTGGTGGAGACGGGGCGGGAGGAAAGCCCAGACTTCACCCGTCAGCTGGGGAACCGGATCATTAGCCATCTTGATCCTGACGGGCACAAACCCAGTCATGGGGACTTGCTCGCTAAACAAGGATTGTTCTTCCGTAAACCACGCCGTGGGCTCATTCATTTCGAGGGGCACATGACTATCGCTCAACACGAACAACTCATGGTCGCCATTGGCACCGCGACCAACCCCAACAAACACAAAAACATCAACACCATCAACACCACAGAGCCCGAGGACCCAGCCCAAACAACTAGAACAACTGGAACTGCTGGAACGGTTGGAACTGTTGGAACGGTTGGAACTGCTGATCGGCAGCGGCACGCCAGCACTGCCGACGGGCAAGACACGGGCAGACACAGCGCCAGCACCCCCAACGCGAGTGAGTCCAACGTGAGCGGGATGTATGGCGCTGAAGGCCAAGGGTGTTCAGGCATCGGCAGCCAGGACAAAGACCCGGGCGGGGGCCAGGACAAAGACCCACACAGCGGCCAAGACCGGGGCCAGGACAAAGGCCCAGGCGGCGGCCAAGTTAAAGACCCGGGCGGCGGCCAAGATAGTGCTTGTGATGATGGTGCTGGACGTGATGGTGTCGGGCGCGGCGGCCTGTGTGATCAGCTCCAAGGAATATTCGGGCTCTTCACCACCACCCCCAACCCCAACACCCCCGGCAATCCCGACAGCCCCGGTAGTCCCGGCATCCCCGGTAGTCCCGGGAATCTCGGCAATTCGGGTAGTGACAAGGCCGCTGAGGTGGGGCGGGACCATGCTGCGGCGTCTCTTTCCTGCCAGGATGTGCAAGGGGCCAGCAGGCTGGGTTCACCTCGCGGAGGTTCGGTGCAGCACTCTGTGGTTCCTGGCCTCAACGGGTTTCGAGCCGGTCAGGGATGGCGTCGGCGCTTGGAAGTGTGGGAGATCCCGCCTTGCCCGCCCAATGCCCCGGCCGATGCTGTCCCGCCGGTCTTTGAAGGCGATCAATGGTTCTGGTTCCCCACCCCTGCTGCCATCTCGAATGGTTGGGAACCCCGCGGCCAAAACACTGACTTCGATATCTGGGAAACCACCACACCACCAGCGCCAGAACCTGCCCAGACTTCGGTGCCAAGCAGAGACGGGGAGAATCCACACGCGGACGAACCCCCACACGAAGACCAGGGCAACGGGGACCAGGGCAGCGGGGACCAGGATTGGGGTGTGCACCTGGTGGACGGGGTGCGGATTCCCTTCCCCGGAAACGGAGAAATCATCGAAGGACTGGACCCCACCGATCCGGACAGTACCGACCCGGTCGTGAAGGATGACCGCACCCGGGCCCAAAAACTCCTCGACGGCCTACTGGACTGCGTCGCTCTGGCAGCACGCACCGGCCGACTGCCCCTCAATGGCGGGCTGAAAACACAATTGATCCTCACCACCACCCAAGCCGAACTAGACCGCAGCGACGGTACCGGCACCAACTTCACCACCTACAACGGGCCCATGTCCTTACACCTCTTCAACCAAGCCCTCTGCGACCCAGAGATCACCACCATGACCATGGGGGAAGGAGCCCAAATCCTCAACGTCGGCCGCACCCAACGACTCTTCACCCCAGCCCAACGCAAAATACTCTTCGCCCGCGACCTCGGCTGCTCGTTCCCGGACTGCACCGCCATAGCCCCCTGGACCGAAGCCCACCACATCACCCCCTGGCAACAAGGCGGCGAAACAAACATCAACAACGCCGCCCTACTCTGCGCCCGCCACCACACCCTGCTCCACAACAGCACCTGGCACGCCACCCTCATCAACGGCACACCCCACTACACCGCCCCCTACCCCCTCGACCCCCAACAAACACCACGCCGCAACCACTACCACCACGGCCTCCCCAAAAAGACAGT
>NZ_JAFMPX010000006.1 GCF_017353415.1 Arthrobacter sp. E3 | reverse complement strand
GGCAGGAAGCAACGAACACAGACCAGCGGCAGGTCAACTGGCAGTTCACGACCGCAGACGCCCGCATCAAGCTGCGCCACCTTTACCCCGAGCATTCAGAAGGAAATTAGAAGCGACGCTCTACTAGTGGACCCTTGCGAGCTGGCGCCGCAGGACCACTGCAGCAACAATGCCCAATAAGAATAAGGCTGTTGTGGCCGCAATCGGCACGATGAACGCCGCATGGTAGCCGGAGCTTTGCGCCAGCGCGCCGGACAAGGCAGAGCCCAAAGCCGTACCCCCAACGATGCCGCTCGCGAGCACTGTCATCACCGTGCCCATCCACTGCGGTGGCGCAACGACGCTGCCAACGCTGAAAATCGTCACCATGGCGGGCCCCACCGGGAGCCCGACCAACAGCAGCACCCACACCATCTGGCCGAGGGTGGAAGGGGCCAAGAACGCCAGGCTCCCGGCCGCCATCAGACCTCCCGTCAGCACCCACCGCCACGCGTTGCTAAAAGTCGCCGGCCAGTAGGCAACCGAGAGGGCAGTCACCGCTGAGCTTGCGCCCATGATGGCGTACATCAGCCCGGCCTGGTCCACTGAACCATGCACGCCCGTAAAGGCCGTCAACGCTGTTTGGGCGGAGCCGAAGAACGTCCCCATGCACACCATTCCCGCCACTGGCACTGCCACAAGAAGCCAATTGGGCCGTTCCTTGGACACGTAGCCGGCGTTGCCCACGATGCTGCCAATGGCCGACTTTGCATTGACCAGCTCCGACGTCGGGTGCAGGGCAAAAAGTGTCACAAGGATAGCGGTCATGGCGGCGGCGAGAACCAGCGGCAGCCACGGCGCCACAAGCGATGCGAGCAGGCCGACAAGCGCTGGCCCCAGTACGAACGTCACTTCATCGGCGGTGCCTTCCAGGGACAGCGCGGTATCCACCATGGGCCCCTGTTCCTTCGCGGGGAGCTTTTTGCTCAACGCCATCCAGCGCACCCGGGACAGTGGGCCAACCTGAGGGGAGCTGCCTCCGGCCAGCAGCGCCGTGATCAACACCACCACTGTTGCCCCGTCGGTGACCCTGGCCCCGTTTTCCGGGAGCAATGTATAGGCGAGGAACACCACGGTCCCCACCAGCAGCGCATTTACCACGGCGGCTACCAGCAGCACCCGCTTCTGCCCCAAACGGTCGGCCAAGTAGCCCACCACCGGCGCACCCACTGCCGCACCCAGTCCAATGGAACCGGCCGCAAAACCGCCGATGGCGTAGGAGTTGCTGACAAAAGTGACCATGGTCAGCACACCGATGGTCAGCATGGCCAGTGGAACCCGGGCAAAGAGACCCAAGGGAATGTAGCCGTTGCCAGCCAATTGTGGCAGCACAGAGTAGCGGCCCCCCTTGACGGCAGGGGCGGCGGACACTGGTGCTTGCGGGGAGGTCGAGGGACTCAACTGTCTTTCTAAAGTTTCTTGCTTGGGGCCGCGCGGTTTTCACACGCCGATTTCACCCGCCGGCACACGGCCAGGCAAAGACCCGCCCAGTCTACCGTCTACGACCCTGCCGCCCCCGCCATGGTCAGCTCCAAGGTGGAACCGTTGCGGCCCTTGTGAACGTGCAGATGCATGGGAATTCGCTGTTTCATCTCGGCAACGTGACTGACCAGCCCCACCACCCTTCCGCCGTCGCGCAAGCCTTCCAAGGCCTCCATGACCTGCTCCAGCGATTGTTCATCAAGGCTGCCAAAGCCTTCGTCAACAAACAATGTCTCAATGTCCAGCCCGCCGGATTCGTACTGCACCACATCCGAGAGTCCCAGTGCCAGTGCCAATGACGCCATGAACGATTCCCCACCAGACAACGTTGCCGTGTCCCGGCTGATGCCTGTCCACTCATCGACCACTTCCAAGCCGAGCCCCGACTTCTTGTTACCGGATTTCGCGTCGCTGTGGCGCAGCGTGTAGCGGGCATCGCTCATGGTGGCCAAACGCACGGATGCTGCCTCTGCCACTTGTTCAAGACGTGCGGCAAGAACATAGCTGCTCAGCGTCATCTTCAATTTGTTGTCCCCCAGCCCGCGAACGGCAGCTGCGAGCCCCTCCACCAGCTGGGCCCTCTCCCGCAGCGGGGCAACAGCCGCCTCCAGCGCAAGAAACGCAGTTTCAGTGGCGGCGACCTGGTCCGCTGCCGACCGTGTCATCCCCAGCTTCAAGGACGCTGCCCGGGCCTGGGTCTGGGCAAGCTTCGCCTCCCCTGCCAACACCTCGAGGTCGGTTTCCGTGGGTGCTGCAATGTTCGCTTCCACTTCCTTTTGCGCGGCGGCGACGTCCGCAGCGGCCAGCCTGTCCGCATTGACATCAACCGCACGCGCATGGTCCTTGATGTCCTTCTCCAGGCTTGCCGCCGCAGCGGGAGTCAGAATAGCCTCCTGCCCCGCCTCCACATCCTCAAACACGGAGTCTGCAAGCGCCTGTTCCTCCGCAACGGCGGCCTCTTCCGCGGCAGCCTGCACCGTGGTGCGGTGGCGTACCGCTCGCAGCAGTGCCTCACCGAGTTCCTGGGCGCGGGTCAGTGCACCACGGCGCAGCGCCAAGGACTGGTACCCGTCGCGGGCCTGCGTGAGATGCTCTTCCAACGCCGCGATTTCTTGCGCCAGCACCGCTTGGCCGGTGCGCAGCGACGCTGCCTCGCCGGCGGCTGCCACGACGTCCTGCTGAGCGTCTTGGATGCGCTTTTGCAACTCTGTGGCCTCCGCATTCAGGGCGCTCAGCTCCGCAATGGCCGCGGTGGCGTTCTTATGCGCCAACTTCTTCAGCACGACGGCGTCCTGTGCCTCTGCCAACTCATCGGAACCACCGCGTTCGGCAAGGACCGCGAGGGTGTTCCTGGCTTCGGCGAGCTGGGTGCGGGCCGTGCCAGCCAGTCCTTCGCTGGTGTCAAAACCTTGCTTGGCGGCTTTCTCCGCCTTGAGAAGGTCGGCACCGGCACCGGCTAGTGGAGAGGGCGCCGGGTGCACGGTGCTTCCGCACACCTGGCATGGTTCCCCCTCCACCAGGGTGGCGGCCAGTTCCCCCGCGGCCTGGCTGAGTCTGCGGTTGAACGCCTCAAGCCAGCCCTCCTTGGCGTTCAAGGCCTTTTCACGGGCCAGCTCATAAGCGGCCGTCAGTTCTGTGACCGCAGTGTTCTGGAGCTGGAATTCCACAATGGCAGTGACGCGCTGGACGGCCTGCGCAGCGCCTTGGGCAGCGTGCTCCACATTGTGGCCCGCTTGGTGGATTTCTTCCTGCCTTGCCTGCACCTCGGCCAGCCGTGTGCCGGAAGCGGCAACGGCGCTCGACTGCTTTTCCTGCAACTTGCGAACCTGCACGAGATCCTTGTCATTCTTCGTGAGTGCAGCACACTTTTGGCTGTGCCTGGTTTCTTCGGGCAGCGCGGCATCAACTGCGGCAATCGTGCTCGTCAAGTCGCGGACTAGGCGTTCAAGGGCTTGCTCTCTGGCTTTAGCTGACGGTGTGCCCAGCATGGCCGAGGCAAGCTCGTGGGCGTCAAAGTCCGCTGCGGCAGTTGCAGCGCTGGCGTGCGCCAGTTCCTCCACCTTGACAGCCTTGGCCGCTGCGGCCAGCACGGGCGCCAACACCTGTGCGCCATGGTGCCGCTCTTGCTGGTGGTGCCATTGCAGGGCTTGCCCGGCAAGGCCTGCCAACCTGCCCTTTTCAGCAACCGCCGATGCCAAGGCCATGTGCCGGCTGCGCCGCGTTTGCGCGTCCTGAAGGGCTTGGGCCAAATCATCGGAGCTTTTTTGGGCTTTCTGCGCCCACTGGCTGCTGCGTTCAATGGCCGGGGCCAGTTGGCCGGTGAGCCACGCGAACAGCTCCAAGCCGCGCAGTTGCGCGCTGTCAACCGTTTCCTCGTCAGTTGGCGCATCAGCTTGGGCTTCAGTTTCCCGGGCGTTCTCTCCAGCGAGCACTGCTGCACTCTGGCTGCGGGCCAGCTGTTCGGTTGCCGCCAACTGGCTCAGCCCTACCGCAACTTCGGCTTGGGCAGCTTTGGAGTCAGTGGCCAGGCGAACTTCGAGGTCCTTGTAAATGTCAGTGCCAAAGAGCTTTTGCAGCAGCACTTGGCGCTCCTCGGCGCTTGCTCGAAGGAAGGCGGCAAAGTCTCCCTGCGCCAGCAACACAACCTTGGTGAACTGGGCCATGTTCATCCCCAGCAGCGCTTGAATCTCAGCGGCGGCCTCGTCGTTGCGGGTGGACTTCACCACCCATTCACCATCGGTCTTTTCACGCAGATGGGTGCTCGCCTGCTCCTTGGTGGTCCCGGTTCCACGCTTAAGTGGGCGCATCCATTCCGGGTTGCGCCGCACTTCCAAGCGCCGCCCGCCGGCACTGAATTCACACACCACTTCGGGTCCCACCCCCTCGGCTGCATGGTGGCTGCGCAATTGTGCCTGGGCGCCCTGCCGAGCGCCGGGCACCCTGCCGTAGAGGGCGTACGCAATGGCGTCCAGCACACTGGTCTTGCCAGCACCCGTTGAACCGTTAAGGAGAAACAGCCCTTGGGCTCCCAACTGGTCAAAGTCAACCACTTCTCGTCCGGCAAAGGGGCCAAAGGCCTGTATTTCCAACCGGTGGATCCTCACAGTGCGCTCTCCTGTTCCCGCACACGGGCCAGGGCCTCGCGCAACACTTGTTGTTCGGCGTCGTTCGCGCCGCGGTGGCGCACATGGTCGAGGAAGCCGCAGCACAGTTCCAGCTCGTTGGCGGCCTTGGCGATTCGGGCACCGTAGCTTTGTCCCTGCGCCTCCCGCTCGATCTCTGGCGCGAACATCAACACGAGGGTATTGGGGAAACGAGTACGCAGACGCTCCATGGCCAGTTCCGGGCGGTCGTTGTCGGTGAGCGTGATTTGGCAGTAGTGATCCTGCGCGAAGGCCCACTTTTCAGCGGTGAGAAGGTCATCAAGTTTGCCGCTCAAAACGCTCAATGCCCGCTCCGGCTCCCACACCACCTTCTTCACTTCACCCAAGCCGTCAGGGGTGATTTCCAGCAACCACGCACCCTTGGTGTGGCTGGCTTCGGAAAACGAATACGGGAGAGGGGAACCTGAATACCTCACCTTTTCGCTCAAAGTCTGCGGGCCGTGCAGATGTCCCAGCGCCGTGTACGTAAAGCGGTCAAAGAGATCCAACGGCACCGCCCCGACTCCCCCAACAGACAGTTCACGTTCACTGGCGGAGGTGAGGCCACCACTGGCAAACGTGTGGGCCAGTACCACCGAAGCCGTCCCCGGGGCCCGGGTGTCAAGATCTGCGCCGATGCGGTTCACGGCCGCTTCCGTGACGCTGAAGTGGGTGCCATTTTCCACACCCAGTTCATCGGCTACCAGCCGGGGTTCAAGGAAGGGGATGCCGTAGATGGCCACCTGCGCGCCATCGTCTTTGCCGCTGCCGGCTTGCAGCGGCAGCGGCACGGGCGTGTCCAGATCAGACAGCCGGGTGCGCAAATGCACTCCAGCACGTTCTAGCAGCCGACCGCCAAAGCCCAAGCGCGTAGCCGAGTCGTGATTGCCGCTGGTCACAACCACCTGCACGCCCGCTACACTGAGCCGGGCGAGGATGTCATCGAAAAGGTTCACCACGTCCACGCCGGGCAGTGCGCGGTCATAGACATCGCCGGAGACAAGGACAACATCGACGTTTTCCGCTGTTACGGTGTCCAGCAGTTGGTTGGCGAAACGCTGTTGCGCGGCCAGCGTGCCGACGCCATGGAAAGACCTGCCCAAGTGCCAGTCTGAGGTGTGGAGAAGCTTCATGCTTCTTACGCTAGCGGAGGCCACCGACATTCGAGGATTGAACCCTCGTTGCAGTGCCGGTGTGCGGGGATTCTAGCGACGGGGTTTTTCCACCACGAGCGCCTGCGCGGCGGCAACATTGGCCACCTTAGCCCCATAAATCACGGCGACCAGTAACAGGGCGCAGGCCATGAGCGCCATGACGGTTTGCGTGGCAGGTGAATCGAGGAACAGTAGCCCAGCCAAGGAGATGGCTGCTGCGGCGATGCCACTGACCCACATCGGTTGCACTGCTGCGCGGTGCCCTGCCTGCCAGGTGACCTCATTCACCATGGTTTTACTCGTGCGAATGCCCAACCATGGGTTCATCTTGATCCTGCCACTGGCACAGGCGTGGTTCGCAGCAGCAATCCCTAAAGAGCAGACGGCAAGCAGAAGGAGGGAAAGGATCAACATCCTCCAACAGTAGCTTTGAATGCCAGCAGCCCGCACCGGGAGCCAGAAAACGAAACAAGTTTTCAGGTACCTTGTGCGGGCTGCAGAGCAGGCTGTCCAAGCTGCTTGAGGGCTGCGGGGCTACTTCTTCGGGGCGTCGAAGAATGCCTGGGCGTCGCGTGCCGCCTCCGGTGCGGCCGCCGGGACCGGGGTCGCAGCCTGAGCCGGGGCGATGACACCATCGTCGGTGGCGGCAGCTTCGGCGTCGTCCGTCAGGGTGGCAAACCCAACCGGCACGGAAACTGTAGGAACCTTCGTGGGGGCGAAGGAGCGGAAGATGGCAGCGGCCAGGGCGGCACCAAAGAGCGGGGCCAGCCAGAACAGCCACAGCTGGCCAAGGGCCCAGGAGTCGGCCAGGAACACGACGGAGGTGGCACGGGACGGGTTCAGGGAACCATTGCTCAACGGCATCGTGATGCTCACGGCCACGGCGAAGGCCAGGCCGATGGCGATGGGACCCAGGGTCGTCTTGTTGCGTGCGGAGGAGACACCCAGGATCATGGCGGTCAGGGCTGCAACCGCAACAATTTCCACGATCAGCACGCCCACCATGGGCACCTGCGACGGTGAATGCGCGTCAAAGCCGTTGGCCAGTGCACCGAACAATTTGGGTGTTTCCGGGGTGGCGCCGGCGGGCATGACCTTCATCAAAGCCAGCCACACGACCGAGGCGAGCAGGGCGCCCACCGTCTGGGCCACGATGTACAGAGCCATGGCGGAGAACTTCAGCTTTCCTGCCACGGCCATGCCCAGCGAGAATGCCGGGTTGAAGTAGCCGTTGGAGATGTGCCCGAAGGAGATGATCGCGGCAACCATGGCAAGTCCGTAGGCGAAGCCCACCGTGGTGCCGGCCCCTCCGGAGCTGAAGAGCGCCATGCCGAGCCCGGCAAAGACGATGAAAAAGCTGCCCAACCCTTCAATGGCAACTCGGGTGCTCAGCGGGTAGGCCTGCTCCGTGGTTGTGGCCGTGGCCGTGGCTGTGGCACTCGCCACTGCCGTTCCGGATGTAGTCATGGTGTGAAGATCCTTTTCGTGGAAATCAAAAATAGCTGCCGTGGATGCGGCTCAAGGGCACGGCAGAGGCTTAAAACCCCAGCACCAATGCCACGACGGCGGCCGCAGCCAGAGCAACTATAGCGGCCGATGCTGTACGTAACATAAGAGCCGGTGGGGCAATATGCTCTTCAGCCTCCAGCACGCCTACGCCGGCATGAAGCATGCGGATCCGGCTGGCGGCACACACAACCAGGACTATCGTCATGAGGCTGGCCACCACTGCGCACGCGCCCAGTCCGATGATATGGGCGGAGTGGCCGGGGGTAAACAGCCCGGAGACGGCGGCCGACCCTTCGCGTGTCAGCGACACGGCCCAGCCGCGCCAGATCAACAGGTCGGCAATGACGGCACTCATGATCGTTCGCCGCCAAGACAGTGCCGTACGCTCAGGCTGCAGCCCGGGATCCCTGGCCGGCGGCGGCGTACCCGCGCCTGCGCCTTCTAAACTCACGCTGGGGAACCCAAGTTAAGGACGGACCAAAATTAGGACGGCGAAGATGATGGCCGCAACGGACACCACCACCGTCATGCCCAAAAGCAGCCAGGAGTGCGGAAGTTCTGCATCATTGCGCATGGCCTGTTCCTGGTGCGCCCAGCGCCGGTAGCTGACAATGGCCAGCACCGCACCAATGATGGCCAGCACCATGCACAAGATGATGCGAACCACCGTTGGTGCGATCTCCGGTGCAAGCTGGTCGATGGCCACAGCGCCGGCAAGCAGGGCCAGCGCCGTGCGCACCCATGCCAGAAATGTCCGCTCATTTGCCAGCGAAAAACGGTAGTCCGGGGTCTTGCCGGCTCTTCTCCAAGCAGGCTCGCGCATGGATCTCCTCGTTCGTGGGTGCTGATTGTCCAAACATGAGTCTACTGCGCATCCCACCACCTCCCCTGGACGGTAAATTGGAGGCATGAACAACGCAGCGCCGACCCGCGCATCTTCGCCTGCCAGCTTTCCCAGCCGCGTCCAAGGCACCCTCATGGGCGGGGCACTGGGTGATTCCTTCGGCTACCTCGTGGAATTTGACTCGTTGGAACAAATCAATGCCAAGTATGGCCCGTCGCTGCTGTTCGACCTGAGCCAGTCCCCGGACCCGGTCCACTTTTCCGATGACACGCAAATGACGCTGTACACCCTCGACGGCCTCCTTGACGTGCTGGAATGGGCCAAGGACGGCGTGGGTGCAGACCTCAATGCATGCCAGTGGCTGGCCTACCTGCGCTGGCTCAAAACCCAGGGTGTCCAGGCCGCCGGGCACGCTCCCGAGCAGGCACCGCGCTGGATCGATACCCAAAGCGTGCTCCACCACCAGCGCCACCCCGGCAACGCCTGCCTCACCGGTTTGTCCACGGGCGAGATGGGCACCACAGCCCGCCCCGTGAACCCCGATTCCAAGGGCTGTGGGACCGTCATGCGCTCAGCCCCTTACGGCCTACTGCCCAACATAGACGCCGAAACCGTCTACAAGATGAGTTCCAACGCCGCGTCCTTGACCCACGGCCACCCGTCCGCCCGGCAGAGTTCCGGCGCGTTCAGCTGGCTCATCCATCAACTCGTCATTGCGGGCCTGCCACTGCGGGCCGCCGCCGAATCCGCCCGCGACCGTGCCGCCGCCGAGCGCTCCGCCGATGTCGACCTGCTAGCCAGGTTGGAGGCGGCGCTCACTCTTTCCACGCACGACGGCGATCCCCTGTCCGGTGATTCCCTCACCGAGGCGTTGGGGCTGGGCTGGGTGGCGGAGGAAGCCCTCGCCGTAGCCCTTTATTGCGTACTGGTCACCGGCGGACAGGGTGTTTCCCCGGTGCAGCACTTCCTGGCCGCAGTGCGTTTGGCCGTCAACCACAGTGGGGACTCCGACTCCACCGGCGCCATCGCCGGGAACATCCTTGGTGCGCTGCACGGAGAAGCTGCTCTGCCGCCGTCGTGGTTGGCATTGTCCGAGGCCCCGCATCTCATCCACCACCTCGGAGCCGAATTTATCAAGCTCACCACGGGGGAATAGCTCAAGCAAACAAGCGCGGGTGAGCAGGCTCAGCGCTTTCGCAGGCTGAAGTTGGCGCATTCCTCACAGGCGCTGGCCGGGATGAGGCCGCGGCGCTGCAGTAGGCCGAAAATGACGCAGCCGACGCACAGGCCGATGAACGCTTCCAGCGAGGCGGCCACCACGAGCGTCAGGATCAACGTCCAGCCCGCCAGCGAAAACCCGGCCATGAGCAGGCAGAACGCTGCGATCGACAACACAGCCCCGATGCCCTGGGCAAAACGCTTCGGCGGTCCGGGAACGAGCTTGGGTTCACCCAGGAGCGGAGCCAACACGTTCACAGACAGCAGTGCGGCTGGGGAAATACGCGGCCCAAAGGACACTCGGAGCACAAAACCCGCGGCAATGACAGCCACCAACCAGTCAAGCCGCGCCACCACGGCCCCCAACGCCAGGGCCACCACAATGCCGGCGGTAAACCTGGCGGCATGTTCGTTCACCGGGTTGGGGAAAGCGAATATCCGCTGGAGCCTGCCGAGTTGGGGAGCCTGGACCACATCCGGAAGCTGGCTGATATCCGCGGCTGAGGCGAAGCTGACGGCGGGGCGGGTTTGCTGGCTCATAAACCCACAGTAGGACGCCCCAGCGTCCGGGCTGAAGGATTGTTGCACAGCATGACGGGAACGGGCTGCTACCCGACCATCTGCATGAATTCACCTTCAGAGAGCACCTCAATGCCCTGCCCGCGGCGCTGGAGTTCCAACACCCTGTGCGCCTTGGAGGTGAGCCTGCCGCTGCGCAGGTCGCTTGCCGTGAAGCCGCTGCCCACTACCAGCACCGTGGTTTTCAGGGTGACGCTGCTGGCGCACTGCGCACCGTGGCCTGCCGCCCGGACCTTGGCTTCGGGCCTACCCAGGCCGAGATCGCCGGTGAACACCACCGTCTGCCCGTACAAGGGGTGCGAGGCGTCTGCAAGCGGGTTCGGCACGGGGTTGGGACCTTCGGTGGACCAGCTGGAGCGGCCCCCGCGGGCTGTTCCGGCGGCAATCCCAGCCTTCAGCTCCGCCATTTTATCCAGCGCCGAGCGGGTGGCCTTGGACAGCCCGTCCCGGGAGGGGTCGTAGGCGTCCACGTGCGGCATGGCCAGTTTCATCGAGCCAAAGACCTCCTGCACGCTTCCCGAGCCGTGCTTGGCGGCAATGTCCACCATGATGCCGGCGCACGCGCGGGCATCCTCGGTGGCGTCGTGGTGGTTGAGCAGGGGCACCCCGGCTGCCTCGGCCACAAACGGCAGCGAGTAGGAGGGCAGTGCATAGTTCCGGCGGGAAAGAATCACAGTGCACGCATAGTCAAAGGATGGTGAAGGCATGTGCGAGACTTCCGCGGCGGAGCGGATCACTCCAATGTCAAAGGCTGCGTTGTGTGCGACGAGCGCATCGGCGCCAATGAAGTTGTGCACCTCCGGGAAGACGTCCTTGAAGCGCGGCGCCGTGCTGACATCATCGGGCGTGATGCCGTGGATGGTGATGTTGCGCGAGTCAAAGTGGTCGTGTCCCTCGGGTGGGCGCATCAGCCAGTAACCCTCATCGACCACCACCCCGCCGCGTACCTTCGTCAAACCCACGGAGCAGGGGGAGCCCCTAAATCCGTTGGCGGTTTCGAAATCGATTGCAGTAAAGTCCAGAGCCACCCTGCAAGGTTACTCCCCCGCCATGACAAGCTGCCAGCCAGCCCGCCATCTAGGGGGTCGCACGGCGCAGCGTGGTGAACGCCGCGATGCCCAGGATGAGCACGAACGCGAAAGCCAAGGTGCCTAGTGACAACGGGGTCAGCGTGATCAGCCACGCCCCGACAGCTGGCCACCAGCCCTGCCACGTGATCAGCGCAATGGCTGCGACCACCAGCACGGCGAACGACAGGCTCATGACGAGGACCCCCGTGGCCTGCCAGCGCTTGTAGACGGTGGCTGCCCAGAATCCGAGCAGGAACAGAAACATCATGAGCACAAAGTAGAAGAACCACTGGACGAACCAGGACCGGTCCGCCACCCAGGAGATGGCGAACATGCGCCCTTGCAGGCCCCATCCGTTGGTGGCCTTCTCAACGATGCCAGAGACAACGTACAGCGCCGAGATTGCCGAGGCCAGCACCGTGAACAGTCCCACGGTGCCTAGGAAGAAGTTCCTTCGGCTCACGCTCAGTCCCTGGGAGAACGGGAAGGACAGGGTCAGGGACTGGATGCCAAGGCCAAAGAAATACCACATGACCGCCTGACCAGCTCCGGAGTACTTCACACCCACCGAGCTGGGGATCAGCGCAAAGATCACGAGGCTGAACAGGAACGAGCCGCCAATAATGACGGCGGGTATGCCCAAAAAAGTCCATTTGTTGATGAGTTGCATCCTGGCAACTGCCACTGCGCGGTTCATCGTGCCACTCCTGTCCGGTTTTTGCTGTCCGCTCCCTGTGTGCCCTGGTGGGTACCGCCCGGCGACAGCCCGGCGTCGAGCGTTTTTCTAATGACATACTGCTGCAGCGAGACCGAGCCTATTTCTAGACCCAACTCCTGCGCCTCACGGCGTTCTGCCGTGCTCAACGCTCCGTCAAGGGTGACGGACTGCAGCGCTCCGAGCTGTTCGCGGTGCAGGATTGTCCGCCCTGCCGTGAAGGCCTCGACTCTGGCGGCGGTGCCTGCCACGTTGATGGCTTGACCGCGGATGTTTTCGGCGTCGTCGTCGACAATGATCCGGCCGTTGTCGATGATGATGACGTGTTCAAGCAGGTTTGCCACTTCATCGATCAGGTGGGAGGACAGCACAATGGTTCGGGGAAACTCCGAATAGTCGGCCAGCAGACGGTCGTAGAACAACTGTCGGGCCACGGCATCAAGGCCCAGGTAGGGCTCGTCAAAGAACGTCAGTTCAGCCCTGGAGGCCAGACCGATGATGACGCCCACGGCCGAAAGCTGGCCGCGGGATAGCTTCTTGATGCGGCGTTTCATGGGAAGTTGAAAATCTTGGGCCAGACTCAGCGCCAGGTCGTTGTCCCAGTTCTTATAGAACAGGGCCGCAGACTTGAAGGCGTGCATTGGTTTGAAGTCGTCAGGGTACTTTTGCGATTCGCGGATAAAGCAGATCCGGCGCAATACCCTCTCATTCTCATAAGGAGCCTCGCCGAACACGAGCACCGAGCCGGAACTGGGAAATCCCTGCGCTGTGAGCATGGACATGAGGGTGGTCTTGCCAGCGCCGTTGCGGCCCAGCAGACCATAGATTTTGTCCTGCTCAAGGGTCAGGTTGACGCGATCAAGCGCCTTGACGTCGCGGTAGCTTCTGCAAAGGTCTTCTACTTGGACTATTGGCGTGTTCATGACGCTCCTTTCTTGGTTCCCGTGCCTGCATCAGCAAGGCCGTCGTCGGCTTCGCGCGTCAGCATTGCTGCGAGCTGACTGCGCTCGATACCCAACTTTCGGGCTTCGCGGGCCAGCGGCCGCACGAATTGTTCATAGAAGTCTTCTCGGCGCCGGCCCACAAGGACGGCCCGGGCTCCGGTGGCAACAAACATGCCAATTCCTCGTTTCTTGTAAAGGATTCCGTCGTCGACAAGGAGGTTGACGCCTTTGGCTGCCGTGGCGGGATTGATCCGGTGAAAGGCTGCAAACTCGTTGGTGGAGGGCACCTGCGCTTCCTCAGCGAGGACGCCGTCCACAATGTCGTTTTCAACCATTTGGGCGATCTGCACAAAGATCGGCTTGCTGTCATCAAACACGGCGGACATTCCTCCTTCCACCAGCTATGAAGTCCAACTGCAACCTCATGGGTTCATTAGTCATGTAATTAACCATACAACCGCATCGGCAGGTGTCAACCCCCTGTCCCTCCACCTATAGGTGGAGGGACAGCACCGGGAAGTAAAGTAATCTTGGAGCGTGATACTTACTGCTCTGAGCGAATCCGCCCTGCCCGCATTTGCCGGGCACGGCGCCGTTCCCTCCCTTGGCCTCCTGCCCGACTGGCTCGATCCCATGAACATCCTGGACAACTCTGCGCTGGGTTTCTGGGTGGTCATCATCGCCTGCGCTATCATTTTTGCCGAAACAGGCCTCTTGGTGGGCTTCTTCCTGCCAGGGGACTCACTGCTTTTTACAGCTGGCCTGCTGGTCAGCACAGGAAAAATGCCGGTCAATATCTGGCTGCTCATGGGCATGCTCATTGTCTGCGCCTTCATTGGCAATCAGCTGGGCTACTACATCGGCGAAAAAGCCGGTCCCGCCATTTTCAACAAGCCGGAATCGAAGCTGTTCAAGAAACAGCACGTGGACAGCGCCCACGCCTTCTTCGAAAAGCACGGCGGCAAGGCCTTGATTCTGGCCCGCTTCGTGCCGATTGTGCGCACCTTTGTCCCGGTCATTGTGGGCGTCGCCAAGATGGACATGCGCAGATTCATTCTGTTCAACGCCATTGGAGCAGTCCTGTGGGCTGGCGGCGTCACGCTACTTGGCTATGTGCTCGGCAATAAAGTGCCCTGGGTCCAACACAACCTGGACATCATCTTCATCGGCATCGTCGCCCTCTCTGTCATTCCCATCGGCATTGAATTCATCAAGGCCGTTGTCAAACGCAGCAAAAAATCACCGAAGGCCTAAGCATTCATCGCAAAAAAAGCGACCCCGGGCAGTGTGCCCGGGGTCGCTTTCGTTGCGTACCCAGTCTGGCCGGGTTACTAGGTCTAGGACAGCGCCTTCACCAGGTGCGGAAGCAGCGCCCGGAACGCCTTCCCCCGGTGGCTGATGGCGTTCTTTTCCGCACTGCTGAGCTCGGCGCAGGAAACGTCCATACCCAGCGGCGCCAGAACGGGATCGTAACCGAAGCCTCCGTCTCCCCGCGGAACAGTCAGCAGCGTCCCTTCCAAGGTTCCCTCCTCAACAACCCCCACGGAACCATCAGGGCTCGCCAAAGCTGCGGCGCACACGAAACGGGCACCGCGGTGTTCCGGACCAATGTCGGCCAGTTGCGCCAGCAACAACTGCAGATTGGCAGTATCGTCACCATGCTGTCCAGCCCAGCGTGCCGAGAAGATCCCGGGCGCCCCGCCCAGCACGTCAACGGCCAACCCGGAGTCGTCGGCCACAGCCAGGACGCCGCTGAACTCTGCTACGGCGCGGGCCTTCAACAGAGCGTTTTCGGCAAAGGTGACCCCCGTTTCGGCAACGTCCGGAGCTTGGATGGCACCGGCGTCGAGCACGTCGGTGTCCACGTCAAGACCAGGTACCTGCCCGCGCAGCAGTTCGCGCAGTTCCCGCAGCTTGCCCTGGTTGTGGGTGGCCAGAATGAGTTTGGGCACCGTCATCAGCCGGCGAGGGTGTCGCGCTGGATCTGGGCCAACTCCGTGGTGCCGATGAGTGCCAGGTCGAGCAGCTGGTTGAGTTCCTCGCGGTCAAAGGGGGCGCCTTCGGCAGTGCCTTGGACCTCAACGAACTTGCCGGAGCCGGTGACAACGACGTTCATGTCCGTCTCGGCACGCACGTCTTCAACATAAGGCAAGTCGAGCATGGGCACGCCGTCGATGATGCCCACCGAGATGGCCGAGACCGTGTCGATGAGCGGCTGGGCGTTCTTGGCAATCAGCTTGTTCTCCTTCGCGTACGCGATGGCGTCGGCGAGGGCCACATAGGCTCCCGTGATCGCTGCCGTGCGCGTGCCGCCGTCGGCCTGAAGGACGTCGCAGTCAAGGACGATCGTGATTTCCCCCAGTGCCTTGGTGTCGATGATGGAGCGCAGCGAGCGGCCAATCAGGCGCGAAATCTCATGGGTGCGCCCGCCAATTTTGCCCTTGACGGATTCGCGGGAGTTGCGGGTGTTCGTGGCGCGCGGCAGCATGGCATATTCGGCCGTGACCCAACCGGTTCCTTCGCCCTTGAGCCAGCGCGGGACTCCGGGCGTCAGGGATGCCGTGCACAGCACACGGGTGTTGCCGAACTCGATGAGTGCCGAACCTTCGGCTTGTTTGGACCAGCCACGGGTTATGGTGATGTCGCGGAGTTGATCATTGGTGCGGCCGTCGGCGCGCAAGGTTTCAGATTCACGTGAAGTCATGGCTCAAGCCTACTGGGCGAGGGGCCCCGGGCGAGCGCAGCGAGTTTGGGGAGCCCGGGAGGCGCTACTGGGCGAGGGGCCCCGGGCGAGCGCAGCGAGTTTGGGGAGCCCGGGGGCGCTAGCGGACCTTGTTCGCCAGGCGAAAGTTCTTCCTCGCCGTGAAAAATCCGGCTGCCGGCTGCATGAAGCACAGCGCCATGGCTGTCAACCCGAGCAAGATCTGCAAGATGGTGGCGATCCCGCCGGGCATCGTCAGCCCGGTGAGCTGAATCAGCCACACCACGGCAAGAATCGCACCGAGAATACGGGCCCAGCCCATGCCTTTGCGGATGAACAGCCCAATAACGACGTAGCCAATGACGGCCAGCACGCTCATGACGGCAATCGTACCGATCACAATGACCACCGAAACATCGATCATCTCAGGGGTGATTCCGGTGGCATTTTGGCTCTTCAACTGTTCGGTGGTCTGCGCGCGGAAATCACTGGAACTGGTATGCATGATGCCGAAGATACCGGCGATGACCTGCAGTGCCGCTGCAGCCAGAAGCATGTAAAAAATCGTGTTCATGATGGGTGGGGGCGTCGGCGCCACTACGGACGCAGCCGGCTGCCGGTATGGGTCGGGGGCGGGGTTGTAGCGTGGCATGTCAGTCATAGTGGCTGTCCTTTACAGATCAAGTACGACGGCGCTTGCCGCCCTTGCCTGTCTTCGAGCCTATCCGTGGTGCACTGGTAAAACGATGCTCCTTTCGGAGGATCTTTGCAGGCCCGCCACCACCGCTGCCGCCACCGCGCTAAATGATGTAGTGCACGCCTGCCACGGCAGCGGCGACCTCTCCTGAATACGTCTCCCGTGCTTCGGCCACCACCGTATTGGCGTCCGTCCAGACCGGAATGTGGGTCAGCAGCAGGCGCTTGACGTTGGCACGCGTGGCCGCCTCACCGGCACGCTTGCCTGTCAGGTGCACGTCCTTGATGTGGTCGTCGCGGCCTTCTTCAAAGGCTGCTTCGCACAGGAAGAAGTCGGCATTCCGAGCAGCGTCTTCCAATCCCTGGCAGCTGTCGGTGTCCCCGGAGTAGGCGAGCACGGAGGTGCGGTCCAGTCCGGTGCCGTCGTATTCAGTGGCTTCCACGCGCAGTGCATAGGCCTCCGGAACAGGGTGGTTCACTGTGTACGGTATGACCTTGAACGGGCCCACCTCGACGGGCTCGCGTTCCTGCCACAGCTTGAAGTCAAATTCTTCGTGCATGCCAGGATCCAGCTCAAGGCCGTAGGCGGTGGCCAGCCTGTCCGCCGTTGCAGCCGGGCCCCACACGGGGATCCGCCCCCTGTCCCAGCCGTCCGGTCCCCACTTGACCGCCACGTGCAGGCCGCACAAATCCATGCAGTGGTCCGGGTGCAGGTGGCTCAGGAAAATCGCGTCGATGTCTTCCAAGTCCATGTATTTTTGTACCGCTCCCAGGGCACCGCTGCCCAAGTCAATGAGCACCCGCCAGGGCCGCACGCCGTCGTGCGCTGTCAAAAGGTAGCAGGACGCGGGCGACGTCGGGCCGGGAAAGGACCCGCTGCATCCAACGATCGTCAATTTCATGTGTGCTCCCCTGCGCCGTTTCCCGGAACAGCAAGTCTGCCCACCGAATCCCCCAAAACAAAATTGGAGACTCGGGGTGAGCCGGTCCCGCCGCTGCTTTCGCGGGCAGCGGCCAGCATGTCGGGGGTGATGCGAGCCAGTGATCCGGTGGGGTAGTGCGCCGAAACGTGACTGACCTGCTCCACTGCCCGCACTTCCGGACCGAGAAAACGCCGGGCCAGGATGCCAAAGCCCTCCGCGTCCCCGGTGGAAAGGAACTGGTGTGTGGGCGCTTCGCTGCCAACCCTTTCCAAGTCGTGGCTGACAAGAGCCCTATAGACGTCCTTCGCTGTTTCTTCGGCGCTGGAAACCAGCGTCACCGAATCCCCCATGACATAGGAAATAACGCCAGTCAGCAAGGGATAGTGCGTGCACCCCAGGACCAGGGTGTCCACTGCGGCAGCCTTTAGCGGGGCCAGGTACTCCTCAGCCGTGGACAGCAATTCGGGCCCGGCCGTGATGCCGGATTCCACGAAGCGGACAAAGTCCGGGCAGGCCACGGACGTGATGGACAGGTTCGGGGCGGCGGCAAAAGTATCTTCGTAGGCACGCGAACCCACGGTGGCCACGGTGCCGATGACGCCAACGTGCCCGGTGCGGGTGGCCGCCACGGCACGGCGAACGGCAGGTTGGATGACTTCAATGACGGGAATCCCGTAGCGGGCCGTGTATCTTTCGCGGGCGTCACGCAGCACCGCGGCGGAGGCGGAGTTGCAGGCGATGACGAGTAGCTTTACCCCGGAGTCGACCAGTTCGTCCATGACACCCAAGGCGTTCGCCCTGACTTCGGCAATGGGTAGCGGACCGTAGGGGCCGTTGGCCGTGTCGCCCACATAGAGGATTGACTCGTTCGGCAGCTGGTCAATGACGGCCCGTGCCACGGTCAACCCACCCACACCGGAATCGAAAATTCCAATGGCACGCCCGGCCATGTCGCTTGACTGGCCTTCGGTGCGGCCCTTCAGGCCTTGGACTGTTACGGGTGTTGTGCTCATGGTCGTTCCAACACTAGTTCCTTCGCGCCCGGTGCAGCCGCAATTGCGCCCAAGAACACATTCATGGGCGGCGTTGCAGTCCCGCCAACATGGCTTGGACCAGGCTTTCCTGCAGCCACGAGACAAAGTTGTAGACCAGGCTCAGATAACTTTCGACGTCGTCTGCCTCACCCCAGTCCTGCACCTGGTGCACCCGCTCGGCATCGGCTTCGTCACGGATGGCCAGCCGCTCGGCCAGTACCAGGCGGACGTCATTCAACGCCATGGACCAGAATTTTGCCGCTTCTGCATCAAGGACCAGTTTGTCGCTTTCAAGCCCCAGGGAAGCAGCACGCAGGGCACCAATCTTGGTTTCCCGCAGCGAGCGTTCGGTGAGCTGGCGGAACTCAAGGGCGGAGTCGGCGTCGTTCTTCACGGCATCCGGCAGCAGCCGCAACAGGGCAGGGTCGGTGGGGACGCTCACGTCCATGTCCAGACCGATCAAGGCCGCTAGCGGATCGGTGGACGCCGGTGTTTCCGGTTCCAGCATGGTGATGATGTCGACGAATAGCTTGCGCAGGAGGTCGCGCTCCGGGGCCTCGAGGAAACCGGTAATGCCGCGACGCCCTGCGGAGAAGGCCTTAGCCACGGTCATTGCCCTTCTGCACGGTCGCCCACAAGCCAAAGCCGTGCATCGCCACCACGTGCGCCTCCATCTTTTCCTTGGTTCCATGAGCCACGGCAGATCTGCCGACGGTATGGACTTCCATCATCAATTTGGCTGCCTTGGTCTCCGAATACCCGAAGTAGCTTTGGAAGACGTAACTGACATAGCTCATCAAATTAACCGGGTCATTCCACACGATCAATTCCCACGGAATATCCGGGGAGATGAGTTCGCGAGTAACGACTTCCCGGTCTGTTTCCGGGGCTGTGCTGACACTCATGTGTCCATTCTAGTGTTGCCGCACTAAAGTAAATTCCGTGACTACGCCATCAAGCTGGGGCCACCCCCGCACATCATTGTTTACAGATCACTACGAGCTGACAATGCTCCAGGCCGCCCTGCACTCGGGAGCTGCGCACCGCCGCAGCGTTTTTGAGGCCTTCGCACGCCGCCTTCCGGACGGCCGCCGCTACGGGGTTGTAGGCGGAACGGGCCGGTTCTTGGAAGGCTTGGAGCACTTTCGCTTTGGCCCGGATGAGCTGAATTTCCTGGCTACACACAACGTTGTCAATGACGAAACGCTCACGTGGCTGGCCGATTTCAAGTTCACCGGCGACATTTACGGTTACGCAGAGGGCGAACTTTATTTCCCCAATTCGCCCATTTTAACCATTGAATCCACGTTTGCGGAGGCCTGCATCCTGGAGACGTACGTGCTTTCGGTGCTGAACCACGACTCCGCCATCGCCTCCGCCGCCTCCCGCATGATCGGTGCCGCTGGCGCCCGCCCCTGCATTGAGATGGGCTCGCGACGCACGCATGAGGAGTCGGCCGTGGCGGCTTCCCGCGCCGCAGTCATCGCCGGCTTTCACAGCACCTCCAACCTCGAATGCGGATTGCGTTACGGCGTGCTGACCCAGGGCACCGCAGCGCACTCCTTCACCTTGTTGCACGACTCCGAGGAGGACGCCTTCCGTGCCCAGCTCGGTTCCATGGGCGCCGGGACCACGCTGCTGGTTGACACGTACGACGTCGAAGCAGCAGTCCGCAAGGCCGTCGCCATCGCCGGGCCGGACTTAGGCGGCGTCCGGTTGGATTCCGGTGACCTGCTCGCCCAGGCGCGCGACGTCCGGGCCCTGCTTGATTCCCTGGGCAATACGAATACGCGCATCACCGTGACAAGCGACCTTGACGAGTTTGCCATCGCCGCCCTGGCTGCGGCCCCCGTCGATTCCTACGGCGTGGGCACGTCGCTGGTCACAGGTTCAGGGGCCCCCACAGCCTCCATGGTGTACAAGCTCGTCTCCCGCGAGGGCGACGAGGGAGAGTTTGTCTCCGTTGCCAAGGCAGCAAAAAACAAGGCCAGCATGGGCGGCCGCAAGTACGCGATGCGGCGCCTCAACGGCGCAGGGATTGCCACCGCGGAAGTTGTGGGGATCGGCCACCGCCCCGCCGGAGACGGCAATGACCGCTCCCTGCTCTCACAGTTGGCCAAGGACGGGGAACTGCTGCCCGGCTGGACCGGATCCGAGGGCGTGGTTCGCGCCGCGGCCCGCCACACTGCCTCCATGGCAGAGATGCCTGGGGCCGCCCGGCGCCTGCAGCGCGGGGAGCCCGTCATCCCCACAGAATACGAACAACCCACACCCACCGCTTAGCAAGAGGAGATTTTCATGGCCAAGGCCCTGATTATTGTTGATGTTCAGAACGACTTTTGTGAAGGAGGCTCGCTCGCCGTCGCCGGGGGCGCCGCACTGGCCACGGAAATCAGCGAGATGCTCGCCGAAACCACCGACTTCGACTTTGTTGCAGCCACCCAGGACTGGCATGTGGAGCCGGGCAGCCACTTCTCGGAGACGCCCGACTTCCGCACCAGCTGGCCTGTGCACTGCGTCGCCGGTTCCAAGGGCGCCGCACTGCACCGCAATTTGGACACCGAGGACATTGACGCCTACTTCCGCAAGGGCAAGTACGACGCCGGCTACTCAGGTTTCGACGGATTGCTCGCCCCTGAAGACGAAGTTGCCGTGGGTGAGCGTGAAGCCCACGAATCTGTAACGGAGAACAACGAGTCCCCCGTCAGCCTGGACGATTGGCTGCGCGAAAACGACATCGATGACCTCGTCATCGTGGGCATCGCCACCGAACACTGCGTCCGCGCCACGGCCCTGGACGCCGTCAACGCCGGCTACAACACCACCGTGTTGCGCGACTTCGTTGCCGGAATTGATGAAGATGCGATCGAGGAAACCCTCGAGGAACTCGAAGACGCCGGTGTGGAAGTGAAGTAACCCGGGTCCTAGTTTTATTATGCGCTGAGTTCAAGGGCCAACCATGCGCCAGTTATGCAGTGGCGCATGGTTGGGGGATGAATCCTGCGCAGAATAAAACGCTATTTCCGGCCGATGAACCAGTCTTGGAGCTTCTTCAGGCGCGTCTGGAGCTGGGATTCATTAGCCTGGGCCACGGCTGGCCCGCCACAAATTCGGCGCAGTTCGCTGTGCACCATGCCGTGGGGCATGCCTGAGCGCGCACTCCATGCAGAGACGTTCTTCGCGAGCTCTCCACGCAAGTCCATGAGCATGCGATGGTCCACCAGCGGTGCAGCCTCCGGTTCTGCCACGGGCGAGGACGACCTACGCTTCCGGGTTTGCTGGTCGGCCTGATGCTGGCGCAGCAGCACACCCATTTGGTCCGCGTCAAGCAAACCGGGGATGCCAAGGAAATCGAGTTCATCGTCGCTGCCGATGGCGCCGCCGGTGCCGAACTCGCCGCCGTCGAAGAGCACCCGGTCAAAGGAGGCCTGTGATTCCAGTGCCTCAAATTTGAACTTTTCCATGGTGTCGGACGCCTTTTCCTCGCGGTTGGCCTCCTCCATCTCGGCGTCTTCTTCCATGAAGCCGTCGGAATCCTTGTCCGGGCGGTCAAGAGCGTGGTCCCTTTCAAGCTCCAGCTGGTTGGCCAGTTCCATCAAGTTGGGCACCGATGGCAGGAAGATCGACGCCGTCTCTCCCCTTCTACGTGCACGCACGAACCGCCCCACCGCCTGGGCAAAGAACAACGGCGTAGCAGTGGACGTCGCGTAGACGCCAACGGCCAGGCGCGGCACGTCAACACCTTCGGAGACCATGCGCACGGCCACCATCCAGCGCTTGTCACCGGCGGAGAATTTGTCAATCTTGTCAGAAGCCTTGGAGTCGTCGGACAAAATCACGGTGGGCGATTCGCCAGTGATTTTCTTCAACTCCGCTGCGTAGGCGCGGGCGTCCTCATGGTCAGTCGCAATGACCATGGCCCCGGCGTCGGGCACAGCACGGCGCACCTCGGTCAGACGCTTGTCGGCCGCGGCCAACACAGCGGGGATCCACTCCCCTGCCGGGTTCAGGGCTGTGCGCCATGCCTGCGAGGTGACATCTTTCGTCACGGCCTCACCCAGTCTGGCGGCCATTTCCTCGCCGGCACTGGTGCGCCAACGCATTTGGCCGGAGTAGGCCATAAACATGACGGGGCGCACCACGTGGTCCCGCAAAGCCTCGCCATAGCCGTACGTGTAGTCGGCCTTCGAACGGCGGATCCCGTCCCGGTCCTCGGCATATTCCACGAAGGGAATGGCCGCCGTGTCGGAGCGGAAGGGCGTTCCCGTCAGGGCAAGACGACGGGCAGCGGGGTCAAACGCTTCCCTGATCCCGTCACCCCATGACAGTGCATCTCCACCATGGTGAATTTCATCCAGGATGACCAGCGTGCGTGCAGCCTCGGTCTTCGCCCGGTGCAGCAACGGCTTGCTGGCAACCTGGGCGTACGTCACAGCAACTCCGGTAAATCCCTTGCCATGGCGGCCGTCCGCATTTTTGAAGTTCGGGTCGATGGCAATGCCCACCTTGGCGGCCGCATCCGCCCACTGCCGCTTCAGGTGGTCGGTGGGGGTGACGATCGTGACCCTGTTGATGGTGCCACGGGCAATGAGCTGTGTGGCGATGTGCAGGGCAAAAGTGGTCTTGCCGGCACCGGGGGTGGCGACGGCCATGAAGTCCTTCGGATTTTCACTGAAGTACTTTTCCATGGCTTGGGTCTGCCACGCACGTAGTTTCTGCGCCGTTCCCCAAGCAGCACGCTCCGGGTAGGCGGGAGGCAGCGACGGGCCACCAAACAATGTTTCCGTCACGAATTTCCCGCCATCCTTGTCACTTCTTCCTGCACTTTGCACCCGGAACCGGGCACAGCAAAGACAACGCCCGTTCCGGCGTGCCTGCCAAAATTAATAATGTGCCAAGGCTACTTTTTAGGTTCCTTGGGGCCCTTGCCCTTGCCGCCCTCGGGCTTCAAGCCGTCATAGATGGCCTTGCAGTCGGGGCAGACCGGGAACTTGTGCGGATCGCGTCCAGGGGTCCACACCTTGCCGCACAGGGCCACTACGGGGTCGCCGGTCATGGCCGATTCCATGATCTTTTCCTTGCGGACGTAGTGCGAGAACCGCTCGCTGTCGCCGGGCTCGACTTCCTGGAGCATCTCCTGGCGTTCAATCACGGCGGTCGATCCACCGCCGGTGCCGGGGTTGCCCGTGGGATGGTTTTCGAAGGGGTCTGGAGGCAAACTCATGGTTCTATTCTAGCGTCTTCTGCCTCGCGACTCACCGAGGCGAGGAACGACGGCGGGAGGCGAGTTAGGAAACTCACTCGCCTCGCGCCGTGGGAGCGCCCAGGCTGTTGTGCTTAGAGGCCCTGCCAGGCCGGCTTGTTGTTGAAGGCGTTGCGGTACGTGGCTGCACCTTCCAGCTTGGAGGCTGCAGCCTCGTCAATAATGACGGTGGCACGTTGGTGGAACTGCAGGATGGAGGCTGGGCACGCAGCGGAGACGGGGCCCTCAACGAAGTCACGCACGGCGTCGGCCTTGCCGGCCCCGAACGCAACCAGGACCAGGTGGCGGGCGTCCATGATGGTGCCCAGCCCCTGCGTCACCACGTGGTGCGGGACCTGGGAGATGCTGTCAAAGAACCGTGCGTTGTCCTGACGTGTCTGTTCAGCCAGGGTCTTGATGCGGGTGCGTGAGGCAAGGGATGAGCCGGGCTCGTTGAAGCCGATGTGCCCGTTGGTGCCGACACCGAGGATCTGCAGGTCAATGCCGCCGGCGGCCGCAATGGCAGCCTCGTACGTCTCGCAGGCGCCCGCCACGTCTTCACTGGCACCATCGGGACCGTGTACGTTCTCCGCCACCACATCAACGCGATTGGTGAACTCGCGCCGGATCACTTCACGGTAGGACTCAAAGTGACCCACAGGCAGACCCACGTACTCATCCAGGGCAAAGCCGCTGACCTCGGCGAAGCTCAGGCCTTCCTCCTCGTGGCGGCGTGCCAGCTCATCGTAGATGGGCAGCGGAGAGGACCCTGTGGCCAGGCCGATGACAGCTGTGGGCTTGGCACGCACCAACGACTCGATGGAGTCGGCGGCGAGGGCGCCAATTTCCTTGCTGCTGGGGAGGATGATGACCTCCATATGACACGCTTCCTTTCGCGGCACGAGCGTGCCTGTGGCATTGTAAAAAATTCATGCAAAGTTGCTGCCCTCCACCTTATCCAGTGCGGACAGCCATCAGCTAACGGTCCAGCGAAACCGACAACAGCAGTTCCGGAGCCCGCCTGTTGTAAAGTGCGGCACCCTGCCGGACGCCCACCACTAGGAACACCGCCCCCAAAATGAGTCCCACGAGCAGTGCCAGCCACGAGAACAGCACCTGCCCGGTCACCATGCCAACAATGACAAGAACCAGTTCCGGCAGCACCAGCAGGCCCATGCCGGCAAATCCCGCGAACTGGATCATGGCGGAGGCAAGCCCGTTCCCCGGACGCGTCTTCAGGGGGCTGTCCCCGGGCAGCGGCACATTCATGGTGAATCGTGCCGAGAACACGCTGGCCAACCCCAGCCCCGAACCCACCACCCCGATGACCAGTCCCACCGTCCCCAGTAGCTGGCCTGCGTCTTTGGCAAAGATCGCACCGACGACGGCGTAGAGGAGTCCCAGCGGCAGCGCCAGCACCCCGGCTGCCACAGCCCGGCCCGTGCGGTCGGCCAGGCCGTTGACACCGGTGGCAACATGCAGGGCAAAGGCGGTGTTGTCGTAGGAGATGTCGGCACTGATGGACCAGACCACCAAAGATGCCGCCAGTGCGGAGCCAAAGCCCAGTGCAATCCCGGTGGCGGCCCCGCCGTCAAATTGGGAGCCGGCAAAAACAAGGACCAGCGGCAGCAGCGGGGCCATCAGCAAGCCCGCACTGTAGCGTGGATCCCTGAACCAATACGTGAGGCAGCGTGCGGCTACGGCGCCGGAAGGCGTGGCTGGGAACCAGGCAAAGAATCCCAGCTTGCCTCTTCCACGCCGCGCTCCACCAGCAGCGGCGGGTGTGACCAGCGCTCTGGCCAGGCACGCCTTCCACACCCAGACAAGGGCTGTAATGGTGGCCAAAGCGATGAGGAACTTCAGCGCGGCGGGCCCGTGGTGACCTTGGGCGACGTCTGCCGGAACCGACCAGACTGCACCCAGTGGTGTCCAGGAAATGCTGTTGGCCAACTGCGGAAGATAGGCACCGAAGTCGCTCACCCCGTTGCTGATGCCGTTCATGATGGGACCCAGAAACATCAGCGGAACCAGCACAATAATGCCGCTGAAGTCCTTGAAGCGCCGGTTCGAGGCCAGGCTGGCGCTTGCAGCCGTGATGGTACGGGACGCCACTATGCATGTCACAGCAGCCAAGGCACCACAGACCACGGCCACCACGGCAGCCAGGGGATGTCTCCACCACGATGCCGCAGTGCCCACCGATGCCAAGAGCGTCAGTGCCCCTGGTATGCCAATGAAACTGCCCAACAGCAGCCCAGCCAGCATGGACTTCATGGGGATGGCATACGTGGTGAAGCGCGCCGGGTCAAGAGTCATGTCCAGGCCGCTGAGCACAACCGGTATCACCAGCCAGCCCAGAACTACAGCGGCGCCGGCCAGGACCACCGCCGTGCCAATGAACTCCGGCTCAGCGCTGCCCAACACGGCCAGCCCCACCAAGAGCAGGACCAGCATGCCAAGTCCGTACAGGCCGCCAAGAATGATGCCTACCAACTGCCAGGGGCTGCGCTTGAGGGAGTTGCGCAGCAGCGTCAGTTTCAGCCTTACGAGGTGCGCAACCATGAAAGGCCCCCCGTCTGGTTGCGTCCACCAACCAGCTCAACAAACGTCTCTTCCAAGCTTTTGTCCCCACGCACCTCATCGACGGTGCCGGCTGCGAGCACGCGACCAGCGGAGATGACGGCCACGTGGTCGCACATGCGCTGGACAAGGTCCATGACGTGGCTGGAGACGATGACGGTGCCACCGGACTTGACGTAATCATCCAGGATGTCGCGGATATTGGCCGCGGAGACGGGATCGACCGATTCGAAGGGCTCGTCAAGGACAAGCAGCCTGGGTGCATGAATGAGTGCCGCAGCCAGTGCGATCTTCTTCGTCATTCCGGCTGAGTAGTCCACCACAAGAGTTCCGGCGTCCTTGACAAGGTCCATGGCGACCAGCAGGTCCGTGACCCGGCTGGCCACCGTGTCCTTGTCCATGCCGCGCAGCAACCCTGCGTAGCTGACAAGTTGTTCGCCCGTCAGGCGGTCAAAGAGGCGCACGCCGTCGGGCAGCAGACCCATGAGCCGCTTGGCCTCCAGCGGCTGCTGCCAAACGTCCACACCGTGGGCCCAGACCTGCCCGGCATCCGGACGCAGCAGTCCGCTCGCCATGGACAGGGAGGTGGTTTTGCCTGCCCCATTGGGGCCCACCAAACCGTAAAAGGAGCCGGCTGGAACGTCAAGGTCAATGCCGTCCACAGCAAGCTTCTGGCCGAACCGCTTCGTCAGACCGCGGATGGAAAGGGCAGGCGGAAGCCCTGCCGCCGGAGGTTGCCACGTTGAAATGTTGTCCATGGCCAAACCCTAACAAGCAGATGTGCCACAGCCGGACATCCAAAAGGATGAACTTGGCGCAAAAGCCCCAACCAGGCCGTGCTTGTCTCACGGAAGGATGGGGCTTTTGTATCCGGGCTTATTGCTGCGGTGGCGTTCGCCTAAAACAAGGCTCGTGCCAGTGCTTGGCGAGATGCCGAGACACGCGGGTCGCCTACACCGACCACGTCATAGAGTTCAAGTAGGCGAATCCTGGCAGTGTCGCGCTCAGGACCAAAATGAGTGCCGATGTACTTGACCAAGCGTGCAAGCGCATCCTCAACATGGCCCCCGGTGACGTCCAGGTCTGCCACGGCCAGAACCGCGTCAATGTCGTCCTGATCGGCGGCCGCGCGGGACCGGAACTCCTCTGCCTGGGCCACATTGATCTGCGCCGTGCGGCGCATGAGGTTCACTTGGGCCAGCCCGATCTTGGCGTCGGTGTCGTTCGGCTTTTCTGCCAGCGCCTTCTCATAGCTGGCCTTTGCCAGGTCCAGATCGCCGCTCTCAATGGCGTCCAGGGCCGCCTGGTGCAGCGGTGGCAGCGGCGGTTCAGGAGCAGCCTCGGGTTCCGGTGCACCTCCCAGATTTCCGGTCACGCCGTTGCTGGCAGCGACCTTCAGCAGTTCCACAAGAAATTCCCGTACCTGGTCCTCGGGCAGATCGCCCTCAAACATGGGGACGGGCTGGCCCTTGATCAGTGCGATGACGGTGGGGACGGCAGTGACACCGAAGGCCTGGGCGATCTGCGGGCTGGAATCCACATCTACGCGGCCCAGTGCAATCTTTCCACCATTTTCATTCATGAGCTTCTCCAGCAGCGCGTTCACCTGCGCCGACTGTTGCGAACGTCCAGAACCCAATGCAACAACTACAGGCACCTTTTGTGAGAGCTGTACAAACTCTTGGAAACTTTGCTCGTTGACGTCCACGGCATAGGGCGAACCGCCGGAGGGAGTACTGGAAGGGGGTGCGGTGGCCCGGTTTTTCAAAGCTGAAAGGTCGACGGCGCCGCGCAGGTTGATCCCGGGCGATGCGTTGGGTGGCAGGGGGCTGTTTTGACTCATGAATTCACTCTAACTGTGCCGGCCCGCGGCGTTGTGGCTTCTCGCCGCGGGCGAAACAATGGGACTGCGAGGGATGGGGATCATGTGGACTAAGTCGTTGAGCCCCAAGACCCCCACTAGCTGCCAGGTAAGGAGCTGCCTGTTACTTGAACGACCCGCCAACCAGACTTCTGGTGGCTGAGAGAACCGTGATCTTGGCAGGACCGCCGGTGGGTGGGACGTACATGACCACTGGTTCTGCGTAGTGCAGTGTGAACCCCTTGGTGGTTTCCGTGCCTCCAGTGAACACGGCAGCGTCCGCACCGACTGTCAATGTGGCTGCTTTCTTGCTCGTAGCACCTATGGCGAAGTCGTTTCCTACTACAACCATGGCGCCGCCGTCGGCAGTGCGCATGGCCAACGCCGAGCCAAGGTCTCCCTTGTGGCTGAACACGTTCATGGCGTCCTTCGCATCAGCAACAACCTTTTTCTGCAGGTCAAGGACACTGCTGATGTACACGCTGTCGTTGAAGGAGTCCTTGAACTTGCTGTCAGTATTCGTCAGCCGGTCACTCAGTGCGGAAATCGCCGCTTTCGGGCTCATTTTCAGGTCTGTGGCGGAATCAAGTGCCACAGCCTCGGTTCCTTCCTTGTCCACCGTGGGGAACGTCTGACCGGGCAAAAGCGGCGTCGCGTGGATCAGCTTGTAGTTTTCCCGCGGACTGGCCTGAACAAGAGTCAGCAGCTGGGGCAGAGAATTGTCTTTCCCCTGTGTGACGAGCATGGCCGAACGCGGCCAGGTCCGGTTGGTGGTGACAACCCGCGCCAACAGCTTCGTTGCAGACACCGGCTCAACGGCGGCTTGCTTTTCCACCTTGGTACGGATCTTATAGTTTGCCGTGCGGACGTTCAACGCCATGCCTGCAACTCGGGGCGCCAATTCCTTGGCGTTCTTGGCGTTGTCCCCGGAAGCCACCACTGCAGCCACTGCAGCAGCGATGTGCTCCACCTGACTGTCCAGCAGGTTCGGGAACCCGGCCGTGGCCGGAGCAGCTGAAGCCATCGCGCTGGGCGTTGCTGCGTCGGTTGTGGCAGCTGCGCCGGTTGTGGCAGCTGTACTGGCGCTGGGTGTGGGGGCAGGAGTGGTTGTATCGGCGGCGACAGCCGGGCTCATGCCTCCGGCCAGCAGCGCGGTGGCCAAGACGGCACCCCATCGGGCCTTCACGCTATTCCTCACAGTTCGTACTTGTCGGGGTGATTGTGCAGATACGGCGGCGAACTTCATCTTGCCGTCCTTCTTTTCGGCGGCCTTAGCCGAGTCCTTTGCAGGGCTCGAGGCAGTGCCTGCGGTATTTTTCGAGGGGGTGTCGTCGCCACGTGGGCCTGCATCATCACCGGAGTCATCTTTGGAGTCAGGCTTCGCATCAGCGGTGGCAGGGTCAGTTGCGGTCCGTCCGGCGGCGCGTCGTCCACCGGACGCATCTGCAACCTTGGACTTCCGCGGTGCCATGAAGAACAACAGGGCGGCCAAGGCCAGCAGTGCCGAACCGATAACCATCAACGGCACAGCCCAAGGCGTTCCAGCGTTGTTATCCACAGTGATGGAGATATTGGTGGGAGCGGGAGCCTTGCCATCGGAAGACAGAAGCAGTTCCCAATCTCCGTGGCCGGGGGCCTGCCACGTGTAAGTCAGCTCGCCGGTACCCTTTTCCTCGCTGACCCACATGTCTGAACCACTTGGGTTGGGCACTGTTTCAGCACCTGCAACACTCTCGGCTGACAGGGCCTTAAAGTCGTCACCCGCCGCGCCAATGCGAGTGTAGGCGGCATCAGCAATCCATCCAGTGATGTCATCTGCGCGGGCCACGGCCAGCTGGATGGGGCCATCGTTCTTCACCGTCAGTGTGAACCGACCGTCCCGGGTCTTCAGTAGATCGGAGCCAATAACTGTCAATGGCGCCGCCTTGACGTCAGGGGAAACGGCGGCCGTGAGCGTGGCGGGCGGGAGCCAAATGGTGCGCTGGCCAATGCCAGTTCCCAACACCAAAAGGCCTAATACAGCCAGAACGATTGCAATTTTTAAACGCAAGATACTACCTAACATCGGCGGAACACTGCTGTGGTCGATGTTTCAAGGGTAACCGAACCGTTATCAATAGGTCATTCGTCTTTGACATTTCTCACGTTTAGTCAACCGTGGCTCATAGTGTCGCCCGTGCCTCGCTGATACTCTCGACTCACTATTAAGAGTTGAAGGCTACGACCGATGCCCTCCCTTAACCGAAAGCAAAAAATCGTGAGTTCCCCAGCAGAACAAAGTGCAACTGGCAGTGACCCCGAGGCCCAGCCTGGCTCCCCAGAATTCCAGGCCGGTTCTTCCGCTGTCTCCAGTGCAGAAAACACGGCTGGGACAACGCCGGCAAATACCGCAGCGCATGACTCGAAGGCACGTAGCACTGACGCGTCCGGTACAACAGCCACCGCCACAGACCATGTCGCAGCCGGCCGCCAGCCCAAGGGCTGGCGTGGATGGGCGCTCAAGAAGCTGGCCCACCCCATTCCAGGAGCCCAGCCGCGCGTCCGCTTTGACATTCCCGAGGAACCGGGGATAGCTGTAGACAGCACACTGCCGGGCGCCTCCGAGCCAGCAACGGCTGCCAGCATGTTCCGCCACCCCATATATTTAGGCTTCATGGGCACTGTGGGTGTCGGCATTGCTTTGTTTCTAAGCTACATCCTGGCCAACACCCAGTCATTGGTGCTGTGGATAGTCACGGCGCTGTTCATCGCGCTCGGTTTGGATCCCGTGGTACGTTGGCTGGAGAAGCGCAAAGTTCCGCGCCCGCTGGGCATCGTTCTGGTGCTGCTGGCTTTGTTGGCCGTGGTGGCAATCTTCTTTGCAACGCTCATCCCCACCATCATTTCCCAGACCACACAACTGGCGACCAATGCCCCCATCTGGATCAAGGACTTCCTGAACTCGGACTTGTTCAAGCAGGTGGATGGGCAGTACCACGTCCTTGATACCGTCAATGAACAGGTTGCCAAGTTCTTCCAGGATGCGCAGGCAGTTGGAGGAATCTTTGGTGGCGTGCTCGGTGTGGGCTCAACCATTGCCAATGGTCTTTTTGGCACCCTGATTGTCCTTGTGCTGAGCCTGTACTTTCTGGCGTCGCTCCCATCCCTCAAGGCGTGGGGCTATCGTCTGGCACCTCGATCACGCAGGGCTCGCGTCGAGGAACTCAGCGAGGAAATCACCCGGGGCGTGGGCAACTACGTGATTGGGCAGGTGTGCGTTGCAGTGCTGAATGCCACCTTTGCCTTCATTCTCATGTCCATTTTGGGCGTCCCGTTCAGCGTGCTGCTGGCCTTTGTCGTGGCACTGCTGGCCTTTATTCCGCTGGTCGGCGGCATGATCGCCGCCATTGTGGTCATCGCGGTCAGCTTGACGGCCGGATGGCAGACTGCCCTCATCTACGCCATCTGTTACTTTGCCTACCTGCAGTTTGAGGCGTACTTCATCTCGCCGCGCATCATGCAAAAGGCAGTGGCCGTGCCCGGTGCCGTCGCCGTGATCTCAGTAATTGCCGGCGGCAGCCTCTTGGGCGTCCTGGGTGCCCTGATCGCCATTCCCACGGCAGCCGCCGTCATGCTTCTGGTCAAGGAAGTGTACATAGCCCGCCAAGACAAAAACTGATGTGCAGCCCGAGCCAGCCAGTTTAGACCAGCACGACTAGGCTGGCAGCGTTGCCACCGGGCCGCGCCATTCAGTGGGCAGTTCTACAGGTGTACCGAGCACGGTGGTGGAAATTTCGTCCAACGCCCTAGCCGCGTATTTCTCCCCTACCCACAGGTGCTTTGCCCCGGCAACGGCCACCAACTTGGCCTGCGGGATCCTGGAGAAGCGCGCTCTTGCGGCGTCCGGCTGCAGGTAGTCGTCGAACTCCGGGACAAGCACCGTCAGGGGCTTGCCATAGGCAGCCCAGGCGTCCAAGTCGGCATCCTGGGCACTGTGCAGGGGCGGGGACAGCAGCACGGCACCTTCGATGGCGCCAGCAGCAGGAGCGATGGCACCGTACTTCAGCACCAGTTCGGTGCCGAAGGACCAGCCCAGCAACCAACGGTTGGGCATCCCACGGTCAACGGCAAACTGCACTGCAGCTTCCACGTCCAGACGCTCCCCCACCCCATTTTCAAAGGTGCCTTCGCTTGTCCCACGGGGAGAGCTGGTGCCGCGGGTGTTGAAGCGCAGCACGGCAATGCCGGCCAGGGCAGGCAGACGGTAGGACGCCTTCTTGTACACGTGCGAGTCCATGAAACCGCCATGGGTGGGCAATGGGTGGAACGTGATCAACGTGGCCCGAACCACCCCGTCGGCGGGCATGGCCAGTTCCCCCACCAGGGTCAGGCCGTCGGAGGTCCGCAGCTCAACGTTCTCCCGCACTGCAGGCAGGATGGTCGCGGCACGGACGGCAACCGGGGCGCCGTCGTCAACGTAGTCAAGAGAGGAAGGATCAAAAACCATGGTTTCAAGACTACCGGGGGTCTGGGCTGCCAAGCTATTTGTAACGATAGCGGCGTCCCTGCCAACAATTAGTGTGCCAGTGCCGCCGCTCACGCAAACCAGCCTCTTTACCGAAAAGTGCGTCCTCCTGCCAGACCACAAGGTGCGCTACGCCGGGCATGACCTGATGGTTGCACCCCGGACAGCTGTACACCTTTTGGGCGTTCCCGGCACTGATGCTTCGCACCGCCCACACACCGTCGGGAGCCGCCTCGGTGGTGGGGATGCCCATACGCGTCCGGTTCAGATCGTCGTCGTCGTTCTGTGCAGTTCCCCGCGTCCATTTGGAGTTGCGGGCTGCAGAGCCATGGCTGCGGCGTGGGCGGTTGGAGCGGGGCATTCCTCTATTGTGCCGCACACGCGCAGGTGGTGCGGCGCAGCCGAGAACGCAAACGGCTAGAGTGGAGGGCGTGCGTTTAGTGATAGCCAAGTGCTCCGTCGACTACGTCGGACGCCTCAAAGCCCATCTTCCCCTCGCCGTCAGGCTGCTGCTGGTCAAGGCCGACGGTTCAGTTTTGGTGCACTCCGACGGCGGCTCCTACAAGCCGTTGAACTGGATGAGCCCACCCGCCACGCTGCGCACTGTGGCTGCCGCGGACACCGAGCTCGAGGACGGGGTGGTGGAGCAATGGGTGGTGCAGTCCACCAAACAGGACGACAAGTTGATCATCAACATCTACGAACGCATCAGCGATGCCAGCCATGACCTTGGCACCGATCCGGGCCTCATCAAGGACGGCGTCGAGGCCGACCTCCAACGCCTCCTGGCCGCCCAGATCGAACTGCTGGGCTCGGGCTTCACCTTGATCCGGCGCGAATACTTCACCGCCATTGGCCCCGTTGACATCCTGGCCCGCGACGCAGTTGGCGCCACCGTGGCCATTGAACTCAAACGCCGCGGCGACATTGACGGCGTCGAACAGCTCACGCGGTACTTGGAGTTACTCAACCGCGACCCGCTCTTGGCACCTGTGCGCGGTATTTTTGCCGCCCAGCAGATCAAGCCACAGGCCAAGACACTTGCCGCAGACCGCGGCATTGAGTGCAAAACTCTCGACTACGACGCCATGCGCGGAGTGGATGACAGCGCCTCACGACTGTTCTAGGCAGCCATGCCAAGCATCCGAGGATGCTTCTTGGCTAGACTTGCTGCATGACTGATCCAAGCCCCGCCCCCGTGTCCACAAAGTTCCTTCTCCACGGCGCCATTGCCACTGACCACGGCGTGGTCGAGGGCGGCCTGCTCGCTATTGACGGTGACAGGATTGTGTATGCGGGACGTGCCGACCACTTTGATGAACCTGGTTTTGAGCAGGGCGATGTCGATGCCGCCAATATCATCTCCCTTCCTGCCGGTCAGCGTATCCTGCCCGGACTTGTGGACATCCACACCCACGGCGGCAATGGCGGGGATTTCCCCAGTGGTGATGAGGCTTCAGCCCGCACGGCCATTGACTTCCTGCACCGCGCAGGCACCACCACGCTGCTTGCCAGCATGGTGACCGCCGCACCAGCTGACCTGCTCAAGGGCATAGACGTTTTCGCCGAGTTGGCGGACGAGGGCTTGGTTGCAGGCATCCACCTGGAGGGACCGTTCCTGTCGCACGCCCGGTGCGGGGCGCAAAACCCGGCCTTCCTGCTGGAACCGGATCTCGAGTTGACGTCCACACTCATCGAGGCAGGCCGCGGCACCATCACCACCATGACGTATGCTCCCGAACTGCCCGGCGCGGCGGAGCTGGTCGACCTGCTCACCGCTCACGGCATCACCCCCTCGGTGGGCCACACGAACTGCGACACCGTCACCGCTGCAGAGTCCTTGGAACAAGCACGGGAGGGTCTGGATTCCACCGGGTTCGGCGGCACTTCCGGCCGCCCCACAGTCACGCACCTGTTCAACGGCATGCCGCCGATGCACCACCGTTCCCCCGGCCCCGTAGCCGCTTGCCTTCGCATCGCCAGCGCCGGACACGCCGCCGTCGAGCTTGTGGCTGACAACACCCACCTTGACCCGGAAACGGTGAAAACCGTTTTTGAGCTCGTTGGGGCGGAGAACATCGTTCTGGTCACCGACTCCATGGCTGCCGCGGGTCTGGCAGATGGCCAGTACATGCTGGGGCCCTCCCCCGTCACGGTCTCCAACGGCGTTGCCACACTCGACGCCACCGGATCAATTGCCGGCGGGACGGCCACGTTGCTTGACGTGCTTCGTCGCACCACGGCCGCCGGCGTGAAGTTCGCCGACGCCTTGAAGTCCGCCACCGCGGTCCCAGCCGCTGTCCTTGGACTGACGGATGAGGTCGGTGCGCTGCGTCGCGGCCTGCGGGCGGACGTCCTCATTGTCGACGCCGACCTTGCCCTCCAGCGCGTCATGCGTTCCGGAGTCTGGCTGAGCTAGCAGCTGAAGGAGAAGCAGGCACAGAAGCCTGCAGTTTTGCCAACAGGCCCCCACACTTGGTGCGTGGGGCCTGTTGCCTTGACTGTTGTCTGCGCTACTTGCGCAGCAGTTTGGCCAGCGCGTGGACTGAAATGTTGGGCAGGTAGGCCTCGGCGATGGCGCGGCCCATGGCAGGTAGCGACAGCGGGTCCTGATACACCATGTACAGGGTGCTGTGACGGGGCTGGAAGCGCTGCTTAAAATTGGCCAGCGAAGAAAAACCGTACAACGGTTCCAGGGTCCGGGCCAACAGCGCCAGCATCTTCCCCAACGGGCCCTCCGCTTCGGCGCCTGCGGCCAGTGGGGAACCCGAGAGTGAAATACACTCAACCGTGGCGGCAAAGTGCAGGACGGCCTGGGCAATGAGATACTCCATCACCCCGCTGAACGCCCCCGAATTGCGGCGCATGAAATCGAGGGTCCAGCTGACCACTTCACCGTTGGAAAACACCGGAAGCCAGCTTGTCACGGCATGGATGCGCCCGTCCTCGTCAATGGCCAGGCATAGCTGGACGTTGTTATCTTTGAGCTCAGCCAGACCTCCCAGGGTAAAGCCGAGCTCCGGCAGTGCCTGTCCGGAAACCCAGTCTTCGGAAATTTCGTTGACCTGCGTGCGCTGACCGATGGTCAACTCCTCGTAGCTGCACCAGAGTGCCGTTACACCCAGTTTTTTTGCCTTGTTCACTGCGGTGCGCACGTTTTGCCAGTTGCGACCCTTGAAATCCATGGTCTGCACATCCAGCAGCGTTTCAGCAGCCACCGCAATGCGACGCCAGCCATGCGGTTCCAAGCACCTGGCAGTTTGCTCGCCCACCGAATAGAAGCAGGGCGTCAACGATTCATCAGTGCAGAAATCCACGAATCCGTTGACGGCCGCCTCTTGCTCCTCTGGCAGACCTACCGGTCCACCCACTGTGACAGCCACGCCGTTGTGAATTTGGTACGCCACCCCGGCCGTGCCTGCCGCGTTGAACCAGTACTGGTTGTTGGCCCAGCCGGCCATCCATGACAAGGAATCCCCGCCCAACCGGACCAGCGACAGCGCCTTGTCCCGACGGTCTGCCCCACTGATCTGGCGGCGGGAGAGAAATACGGCCAAAATGCTGGCCGCGCTGAGCGCCCACAGGACAGGCCCACCGAAGCTAAAGAGCAGTTCGGCAGCAAAGCCATGCGGATAGACGTTGGCAGCATAGCTGAAGGGAAACGGAAACGGCAGTACGATCCTGGGAATCCCCGCAACCAGCTCAGCCCATCCCAGCGGATTTTGTGCGTTTCCGCCTGCCAGCCACGCCACGGCGTACAGCGCCACAAAGGCCACCAGCAGCAACGGCAGGAAAACGAGTGAACGGCGCCGCAGCACCGGGTCCGGGTCAATTCTGAAGTGCCGCCGGAAAACCACCAACAGTGTGGCTATCAACAACGGCGCCAACACCACGGGTAACAGCTCCCCCACGGATTCGTTGATGCTCAAGATACGGTGCCCGCGGCGCAAGGGCAGGCCGATCCCGGAAAACACTTGAAAATAAAATGCCGAGACCACGCCAATCACCACATGGATGTACACCGCAGCCCACAACGCGAGCCTGTTGCCCCGGCGCAGCCCCTCGGCGCAGACCAGCAGCAACACCATCGGCATGAGCGCCAGCAGGTGCCCGCCCGGACCCATCAGGCCAAGGTTGTGGACCATCGTGTGGCAGGCGGCAGCGTTCGCCGTGCAGCTGCCCTCCCATTGTGCCAGGGTCGGATCCTGGTTCGTGATCCAGGCCCGCATGACGGCCAGCGGACCCACCGCCACGTGTGCCACTGCTGCAGCGAACGGGCCCACCGCAAAGACGGCCACCACGATCGCCAGAATGGTGCGCACTTCCTTGCTTGTGGACCGCCCGGTCATCCCGGGCCCCACTGACTTGATCAGTGCGAGGCCAAGGAATAGGCCCACAACGGCGGCCAGCAAAATGAATAAGTGCTGGGCGTGGCCCACATACATGGTCAGCATGATCGAGGCGGCAAGCACCAACACGCGCAAACGCCGGCGCCACAGCAAGCTGATGGCCTGGCTGGCGGCCATCAATGTCCCCGCGGACGCGGCAAAGGGCCCCAACAAGGTGGCCTGCCCCATGCCGGTGGGCCAGTCGACTCCCGCCCAGTTTCCGAGGCCAAGCACCACTGTATAAAGTACGACGGCGCCACCCTGGATTACGCTGAAAAGTACGGCCGTGCGTATTGTTCCGACAGTAGATTCTGCCAAACCCAAAACGGCTCCCAGCACGGCCACGCCGAGGAGCATGGAGGCGGTGTTGGTGCTCATGAACACAGTTGTGAACACATTCCACCAGTGACCGTCCAGCAAGTCCGTGGACTGGAATCCCCACCGCCCGGCCGCGTCCCTTGGCAGACGCCCTAAAAGCCCGCTGGCCACGATGTGCACAGCAAGGCTCGCCGCCATAAGGGTGGCACTAAATGGCGCACGGCGCAGCCAGGCACCAATCACCCGCATCGAGGTTGCAGCAGCGGACGGCTTCGCTGCCTCGGTTGACACGGCAGAGCCCATTGTCATGGCAAGCCCAATCTGGGAAACATAAAGTTAAATCCCCGCGGCATTGCGGCACTGGCCACGGACCAGGAGTGCCCGCCCGGGAACTCCACGCTCTGCGTCGTCATGCCCGCTTTACGAGCCGCTTGCTGCAGGACTTTCACGTTGGCAGAATACGTTGCATCCCCGCTTCCAGAGGCAAACCAGCCATGAATGTGCGGGTATGATTTCTGCGCCAGCAACGTCAGTGGCACCAGCGCATCGAACGCAGCAGCATCGCCGTGGAATGCACGTTCCACCGTCACGGAACGCTTGCTGGCCAGAGCAGGTTCACGCTCAGGGGAGATGGCCATGAACGTCTCGAAGGTGTCGGGGTGGCGTGTGACCATTTGCAGGGAGCAGGTCCCGCCAAAGGAGAAGCCACCCACTGCCCAGTGCGCAGGGTTCGTGTCGGCATCCAGGTTCGTTTTAATCCAAGCCGGGACATCCGTGGCCATATACGTATCAGCGCGGCCCAGGCTTGTATCCATACACATGGTGTTGCCCTGTTCGCTGCCATTGGGGTCGGGGATTACCACCAGCGGAGCCAGGCCCTGATGGGCTGCCGCGTAGGCATTAAGGTCGGCCACCAGTGCTGTGGAACGCAACCAGGACTCTGGCGAACCAGGCTGACCGCTGACCAGAACAAGAACTGGAAGTACCGGTCGTGCGGCCGAATGGTAGGCAGGTGGCAAATACACAATTGCGTCACGTGCCTTGAAGCCCGACTTCTTCCCTGGAATGGGAACTGAGAGCACGGTGCCCTTCTCCGGCTGGCCTGCACGGGCATGCCATCGCTGCGAAACCGGGGTGATCATGAAGCGCTCGGCTGCCGCCAGCTGCTCAACTGGAGGCGGGGCGGTGGAAACCGCCGATGGAGGGGCCAGCAGGCTGCCCACCGTGGGAAACTCGCCGAAGGCGGCGTTGACCTGCAGCCCCGCCACGGCCAAAATCGCGGCAGCGGTTGGCACGGCGAGGAGGCGGCGGCGCCTGCTTGTGCGAGACCTGTTGCTCCGGCCCGTCTCTGCCCTGGAGCCCGAGGCCGGGCCGCCGCGGTGGCGCAATCCCGCCAGCGCCGTCGTGCCTCCCAATGACAGCGCCCACAGAATCAGCGCCACGTTCAGAAAGACGGCGGAGGGCAGGTCCTCCGGCCACCAGAACAGCACGTGGATGACAGCCCAGCTCGCTGCGTAGCTGATGAGCAGCGACGCAACGGCACTGACAGCGGCAAACAGCCACCACCGCCGCGAGCGGCGCACCAGCAGGTAGGCGAGCGACACGGCGCCCAACAGTCCGAACGTGATGGGCAGCGGCCCGTTGAGAAGGTTCAGGTCATGGATCCAGTTCACGCAGTTGCCGCACTCTTGGAAGGAAACCTTGGCGCGAAGCGGCCCGGGCACAGTGATAATAACGCTGCCCGCTGGGACTCAGCAGGGAACCGGCAGGGAGTCAGCCGGGCTGACCGGGGAGTGTCAACGCCAAGTGCCCACGCCGATGGGTGGGCCTGCCTCAAGCCAGGAGGAAAGCCCGGCATAGGCACCAAACTTCATGGCCAAGAGGACGTCACGGCCCTCATAGGTCAGCATCACGATGACCACACCGGGCGGAACACGGACCCGTTCAGCTTCCGTCGGCTCGCGTCGACCCACCAACTCGATCTTGCTCCGCCGCATGGTTTTCGTGGGCAAGGGGCTTAAGGAAAGGAGCCTGACCCATTCAAGGTCAGACTCCTGATAACGACAAACCCCCATGGCCCAGCGGTTGTTCGCTGTTGAAATGGAAGCATCCACCGTGCCCAGGGCGCGCCGCAACATCAGGCGGCGCACCCCGAACAAGCACAGTGCAATAACAACCAGCAGGAAAGCACCTGCAAGCACGATGAACGGCACATTGAGATCGTTCATCAAAATAACTTCTAGCTAATCCCAGCGCCAGACGTTGCGCCGTCCTTCAACTGCGCATTGTCAGCAACGATCACGACGCGGTTGCTGTCAACCGAGAAGAAGCCACCGTCCACTTCAACAAAGAAGCGGGATCCGTCCACGGGGGCAATCTCCAGCAAGCCCGGCGCCAAAACCGCGAGCAACGGGGTGTGACCGGGCAGAATGCCGATCTCACCCTCGCTGGTGAAACCCTTGACAAGGGTCGCTGCACCGGACCAAACAAAATGGTCCGCCGCTACGATTTCAACTTCGAGGTTAGCCATGCTTACTTCGTCGATTCCTGGATCTTGGCCCACTGGCGCTCAACATCATCCAAGCCACCAATGTTGAAGAACGCCTGCTCGGCAATGTGGTCCACGTCGCCGTCGCAGATCGCATTGAAGCCCTCAATGGTGTCCGCGATGGAAACCGTTGAACCGTCGAGGCCGGTGAACTGCTTGGCCGTGTAGGTATTCTGCGACAGGAACTGCTGGATGCGGCGAGCACGCGACACAACGACCTTGTCCTCTTCAGCAAGTTCGTCGATGCCGAGAATGGCGATGATGTCCTGCAGTTCCTTGTTCTTCTGCAGGATCTGCTTCACACGCACAGCGGTGTCGTAGTGCGCCTGACCGACGTACTGCGGGTCGAGGATGCGTGAGGTGGACGTCAACGGATCGATGGCCGGGTAAAGGCCACGTGAAGCGATTTCACGGGAAAGTTCCGTGGTCGCATCCAAGTGGGCGAAGGTCGCTGCCGGGGCCGGGTCGGTGTAGTCATCAGCAGGTACATAGACGGCCTGCATCGAGGTGATCGAGTGACCCTTGGTCGAGGTGATGCGCTCCTGGAGGAGACCCATCTCATCGGCGAGGTTGGGCTGGTAACCCACGGCTGAAGGCATACGGCCCAACAGTGTGGAAACCTCGGAACCGGCCTGTGTGAAACGGAAGATGTTGTCGATGAAGAGCAACACGTCCTGGTTCTGCACGTCGCGGAAGTACTCTGCCATGGTCAAAGCTGACAAGGCAACGCGCAGACGCGTTCCCGGCGGCTCATCCATCTGGCCGAAGACTAGTGCGGTGTCCTTGAGAACACCGGCCTCTTCCATTTCAACCCAAAGGTCGTTACCTTCACGGGTACGCTCGCCAACACCGGCGAATACCGAGGTACCACCGAAGTTGCGGGCCACACGGGTGATCATTTCCTGAATCAGCACCGTCTTGCCCACACCGGCGCCACCGAACAGGCCGATCTTTCCACCCTTGATGTAGGGGGTCAGCAAGTCAATGGACTTGATACCGGTCTCGAGCATCTCCGTGGAGCCCTCAAGGCTGGCAAATGCCGGGGGTTTGCGGTGGATCGACCAGCGCTCTGAGTAGTCCAGTTCCGCTTCCGTCACGTCGAGGGGCTGGCCCAGAACGTTGAAGATGTGGCCCTTGACGCCATCGCCCACAGGTACGGTGATGGGTGCACCGAGGTCCTGCACGGCAGTGCCGCGGACAAGTCCGTCGGTTGCCTGCAGCGAGATGGCACGGACCAGGCCGTCACCGAGGTGCTGGCTGGTTTCGAAGGTGATGGTTTTGGTCTCACCGTTGAGGGTTACCTCGGTGGTGAGTGCATTGTACATGGCGGGAAGGCCGTCAGCCGGGAATTCGACGTCGACAACCGGGCCGATAACGCGCGCGATGCGACCTACGGCACCGACCTTCGCTGCGGTTCCCTGCTCGTTGAGTTGGGCAGTCATCTCTCTCACTTCACTTGTGTGGATGGCATTGAATAAGTATGAATTGGGCTGCTAAGAGGCATTGAGAGCGTCAGCGCCCGCAACAATCTCGGAGAGCTCCTGCGTAATTTCAGCCTGCCGGGCATTATTACGAAGACGCGTGTACTTCTTGATCAAATCGTTGGCGTTGTCCCCTGCCGACTTCATGGCCCGCTGGCGTGCAGCGAGCTCAGAAGCAGCGGCCTGCAACAGAGCGGCAAAGATGCGTGCTTCGATGTACCGCGGCAGCAGGGCGTCCAGGACGTCCTCAGGCTTCGGCTCGAAGTCATACAGCGGAAGCAGATCGGATGAAGATTCAACTTCTTCCTCAACAACTTCCAGCGGCAGCAGACGAATGACAGCAGGCTCCTGGACAACCATCGACTTGAACTGGGTGTATACAACGTGGATTTCATCCACGCCGCCCTCGTCAAAGTCGGTTGCAAAATCCGCCAGCAAAGTCTTCCGAAGTTCACGTGCAGTTTCAAATTCCGGCGCGTCAGTTCCACCGGTCCATACCTTCGCGTAATCGCGGCCGCGGAAATCAAAGTACGCCTGCGCCTTGCGGCCGACCAAGTAGGTCGTGACGTCTTTTCCTTCTCCGTGCAGCAATTCAATAAGGTGCTCTGCCTGCTTCAAAACGCTGGCGGAGTAGGCTCCGGCGAGACCACGGTCGGAAGTCATCACCAATACTGCAGCCCGACGGATGTTATCCGGTTCGGTTGTCAGCGGGTGGTTGACCTCGGACTGAGACGCGACGGCAGAAACGGCACGGGTGATCGCATTGGAGTACGGCAAGGATGCCGCGACACGCTGGCGTGCCTTTCCAATACGGGACGTAGCGATCAGTTCCATCGCCTTGAAGATCTTTTGCATCGACGTGGTCGAGGCGATCTTCTGGCGGTAGACCCGAATCTGGGCTCCCATGTTTGTCCTTTCCTTATCCTTGTTCGGGTTGTTGGCCCTTTACGGGCCAACAACCCGTCTCAGGGATGGTGTCAGCGTTTCTGCTTGACGATCTTTTCCTGGTCAACATCTTCAGCGGCAAGCGCGTCGAATTCTTCGTGTCCGGCGCCAACCAAACGGTCATCGCCTTCCGCGAAGAAGCCCTGCTTGAAGTCAACAATGTTGGTCTTCAGCGCTTCCACGGTCGAGTCTTCGAGCTTGTTGGTTTCAGCCAGTGTGGTCAGAACCGACGTGCGCATGCGCAAGTGCTCAAGGAACTCGGTCTCAAAGCGGCGAACGTCTTCTACCGGGACGTTGTCCAGGTAGCCGTTGGTGCCCATCCAGATTGAAACAACCTGGTTCTCGACCGGGAAAGGAGCGTACTGTCCCTGCTTGAGCAGTTCCATCAATCGTGCACCACGGGTCAGCTGCTGCTTGGAGGCGGCATCGAGGTCCGAGGCAAACATGGCAAAAGCCTGCATGTCGCGGTACTGGGCCAATTCCAGCTTCAAGGTACCGGCAACCTTCTTCATGGACTTGACCTGCGCAGCACCACCAACACGGGAAACCGAGACACCGACATCAACGGCGGGGCGCTGGTTGGCGTTGAAGAGGTCCGACTGCAAGAAGATCTGGCCGTCAGTGATGGAGATGACGTTGGTCGGAATGAACGCTGAGACGTCATTGGCTTTGGTTTCAATGATCGGCAGACCAGTCATTGAACCAGCACCGAGTTCGTCGGAGAGCTTCGCACAACGTTCCAGCAGGCGCGAGTGCAAGTAGAACACGTCACCGGGGTATGCCTCGCGGCCCGGCGGGCGGCGCAGCAGCAATGAAACGGCACGGTATGCTTCAGCCTGCTTGGACAGGTCATCAAACACGATCAAAACGTGCTTGCCACCGTACATCCAGTGCTGGCCGATGGCCGAACCTGCGTAGGGAGCCAGGTACTTGAAGCCAGCCGGGTCAGACGCCGGGGAAGCCACAATGGTGGTGTATTCCAATGCGCCGTGATCTGCCAAAGTCTGGCGGACGGCAGCAATGGTGGATGCCTTCTGGCCGATTGCCACGTACACGCAACGAACCTGCTTTTTGACATCCCCTGAAGCCCAGTTGGCCTTCTGGTTGATGATGGCATCCACGGCCAGGGCGGTCTTGCCCGTTTGGCGGTCACCAATGATCAGCTGACGCTGGCCGCGGCCGATCGGGATCATGGCGTCGATGGCCTTCATACCGGTCTGCAGCGGTTCGTGAACCGACTTGCGTTCGGTGACGCCCGGGGCCTGGGTTTCCAGGGCACGGCGGCCTTCGGCTTCGATCTCGCCCAGGTCGTCAATCGGCTGACCCAGCGGGTCAACGACACGGCCAAGGAAGTTGTCGCCCACCGGCACGGAGAGGATCTCCCCTGTGCGGTGAACCTGCTGGCCCTCAGCGATGCCGCCGAAGTCGCCAAGGACAACCACACCGATCTCGCGAGTGTCCAGGTTCTGGGCCAAGCCCAGTGTGCCATCTTCGAAACGAAGAAGTTCGTTGGCCATGACGGAGGGAAGACCCTCCACCTTGGCAATGCCGTCACTCGCCGCCGTGACGCGGCCAACCTCGACGCGCTCCGCGTTGCCCGGTTCATAGGACGCTGCGAACTCATTCAAGGCATTGCGGACGTCGTCGGCATTGATGGTCAAGTCGGCCATCTGCAGTCCCTGCTCTCCTAAGTTGTGGTGCCGTACGCACTAAGTGTGTGCGGCAACCGAAATGTTTGATTCAGTCTGTTGTGGACTGGCGGGTAAGGAAACGTTAAGTGTTTCCCTACACTGCCAACCGGCGGCGAAGATCGGACAGCCGGGTGGCGGCGGTTGCGTCAACAACCTCGTCTCCCACAACTACCTTGATTCCGCCAACTAATGTCGGGTCAATGCTGACATTGATCTTCAATTCGCGACCATAGAGATTGTTCAGGCCGGCCTGCAGGCGGGTGAGTTGCTCTGCGCTCAGTTCACGAGTGACACTGACGTAGGCAATCCAGCGCTGCTGGCGTTTGGCAACCAACTCCACGAAACGTTGCACCAAGGCCGTGGGTTTGAGCCCACGGGGGGCTGCAACGGCTTGGCGGACCAACAGTGCGCCGACTTCACTCGCTCCGGGAACAACCTTCTGCGCCAAAGCGCCCTTGGCTGCTGCCGACGCCTGTGGATCGTCGAAAGCACGCTGGAGATCGTGGCTGGATCCAACAACCCGGATAAACGCGAAGAGTTCTTCTTCAAGCTTGTCCAGGTTGGCGGAGCCGCCACCTTGACCTTCAGCAACTGCGATGGCCGATGTTGCTGCCAAAACTTCCAGTGCATCGCCCAGGTCACGTGCCGAGCCCCATCGCCCGGCAACCAACTCCAAGAAAATAGCCTGTGCCTGCGCACTGACCTTTCCCGTCAGTAGCTGGCTCGCCAAGACTGCCTTGGCCGCACTCTCGCGAGTGGGATCGGTCAGAGCACGGCGCAGCCCGGCGTTGCTGTCCAGAAGCTCCAAGATGGAAAAGAGGTCCCGGGCCAATGCGGTCGTCGCTGTTGCGAGCTTGGGTTCCAACGACACCAATGCCGCTTCCAATGACTTGCTCGATACACCTGCCATTACTTCGTTACACCCGCGTTCGCCTGGTTTTCCAGATCTGCCAGGAAGCGGTCAACGACGCGGTTGGAACGCGCATCGTTGTCGAGGGCTTCGCCCACGATTTTGCTTGCCAGCGATGTTGCCAAAGTGCCAACCTCGTTGCGGAGGGAGTTCACTGCGGCTACGCGCTCGGCTTCGATCTGAACCTGCGCCTGTGCGGTGATGCGCGCAGATTCCTCTGCAGCCTTCGCCTTCAGGTCGGCCAGGATGTTTGCGCCTTCTGAACGGGCGGCCTCGCGGATGCCATTGGCTTCCGTGCGGGCGTCCATCAGTTGCGCCTTGTACTGCTCCAAGAGGGCATTAGCTTCGGCCTGAGCCTCTTCTGCCTTCTCGATCCCACCCTCGATGGCTTCAACACGATCCGTGTATGACTTCTCGAAGGTTGGTGCGACGAATTTCTTCACCACAAAGAGCAGGACAGCGAAAGCGACAGCCGTGACTAGAATTTCCCACCAGTTGGGAATCAGCGGGTTCGCACCCTCACTAGCAGCGAGGATTACTTCTGCGGTAATCATTTCTCACTTATCCTTAATCTGATATTTGTCCGTGAACATTTCAGCCCCGCAGGGCGGAGCCAAGAAAGTCCTTGGACTAGACGCCGACGACGAAGGCGAAGACCAGGGCCAGGATGGCCAGTGCTTCTGCAAGGGCGAAGCCAAGCAGGGCGATGGGCTGCAGGATGCGCTGGGCTTCCGGCTGACGTGCCACACCGTTGATGTATGCAGCAAAGATCATGCCCACGCCAATTGCCGAGCCGATTGTTGCCAGGCCGTAGCCAATCATATTAAGGGAGCCGTGCATTATTTCGTTCCTTTCAAGATACCGGCGTTGTGCCGGCAGGTTGTGAGGTGGTTCTTTTGTGGAGAAAAATTGTGGGTGTTGCGGGGAACAGCTGTTTAGTGCGCGTCAGCTTCCAGGCTGCCCTGGATGTAGATCGCGGTCAGCAGCGTGAACACAAATGCCTGCAGGACCATGATCAACAGTTCCAAGCCGTACATGGCCACGGAACCGGCAATCACTGCGACGCCGGTGGCGTTGAGCAAAATGCTGTCCTGTTCCGTGATCAAGTACGCGGCACCACTGCCTGCCAGTGCCACGATCATGTGGCCGGCCAGCATTGTTGCCATCAGACGCAAGGAGTGCGTCAGCGGGCGAACAATGAAGTTGGAGATGATTTCCAAGGGCACAAGCAGCGGAAGGATCCAGCCGGGCACGCCCGTTGGAACTACTGCCAGCTTGAAGTAGCGGATGCCGTACTTCTTTACGCCCACTGAAATCCACGTGAAGTAGATGATCAAGGCAATGGCATATGCGCTGCCTGCGTGGGAGAAGGAGGGAAGCTGCAGGAACGGAATAGCACCAAAGAGGTTGTTCAACAGCACAAACAGGAATACCGAGAACAGCAGCGGCACCCACGGGCGGAAATTCTTCTCACCCATGATGTCGCGGCCAACGGTGTTGCGGGCGAAGGCATAGAAGCCTTCCGCAAAGAACTGGACCCGGCCTGGAACCAGTTTCGGATTTCGGATAGCGGCCTTGAAGAACCAGACGATCAAAATCACCGACAAGATGATCATGACCATCTGCTTGCCAAACCCAGTGCCGTAGTCGGCCATCCAGGGGAAGATGTCTGGGAGGTGGGTGTCGCTAATCGTCGGTGGAACGAAGCCACCGTCATTCGAGGCCATCGGAAGCGCAAACGCGGTCAACGCGCTGTCCTCTCTGCAGTTTCGGTCATAGGGCAAGTGTGGCGGCCCATCAAGAGATGGTCAGCACCGTGAGAAAGTCTGATGGTGGAGATCATTACTGCGCCGCATCATCAGGGCGACTGTGCCGTTGATGGTGCCGGGCCAGAAAATACCCGCTAACCGCCCCAACGGGCAGGGAGGCGAACAGAATCCAACCAGAATGCAACAAATTATCCAGTCCCCACCCTATCAAACCCCAGAGCAGGATTCCGCCAATAATGTATGTGTAGTCCAGCTTTCCGGCATTGGCCTTGGGCGGTACCACCACATGATCGGGCTGGTTGGCGTCGGGCGACTTGTTCGTCATGGGGAAGTATCCTTCGGCTTCTTCCCGTCACTGGGTTCGGCGGGATCGTCAAACAGCAGGAAACGCTGTTTGCTGAAAATGACCACTTCGGTGCCCTGCCATACAAGGACACAAACCACCGCACCAGCCAGAAACCACGGCTTGTTAAGCCAAGGCGGTGTGCCAAGCGCGAAAAGCACGGCGGCAAAGCCCACCACTTTCACAAAATAGGTCATGAAAAAGATGGAGATGACTGCACGTGGCTTTCGCTTGCTGAAAATATGTCCAACCAGCAAGCTCAGCCCGAAGAATGCCATGACGAGCAGGGAACCAAACAATACGCTGAGCACACCGTCGGCATTCGTGAAAACGAATGCCAACACCGCCAAGATGACAACGGCAATGCCGTCAACCAGAAGACACTTTTTAAGGATGTTCCAGCTGGGACTGGCAGAGGGACCCGCGGCGGCCACATGGCCGGGCGCAGCACCGGGGTGGGTGCTTTTGTCCTTCATGGGAACTCCGTCATCTTAGGAGGCCGGTCTCATGCTGAGGCCGGAGGAGGTGAACGTCACCACAGGGAATTCTACACGAGATAGAAGTTCATGTTTACGCTCAGCCAAGAAGCATTGCATTAGCTCTGCTGCTCCTGCGCAGTTCCGCTAGTGGATTCGCCCGCGCCAGTCATCAGGCCCCGCTTGCGCAGAAAGCCTTGAAACAGCGTTGGAGTGCGCAAATAGATTAGTACCACGGCGAATCCCACTGCCGTGGCCACTATCTGGATGACCTCTCCACCTTGGACGGCAACGATGCCCAGCAGGCTCACCACAAGGGTCGCCACACACACCACTGCCGTGGCTTGCACATGGCTCAGACCCACGATCACCAAGCGCTGGTACACGTGCTGACGGTGGGCCACGTACCAACGCTCACCAGCCAGGAGCCTGCGCAGGAACGTCACAAACGTGTCTGTGAGGTAAATCAGCACGGGTGAGAAGATGTACTCCACCGGCACTCCCACCAAGAACGCGGACATGGCCGTGACGGAGATTGAAGCTCCCAGCAAATAACTGCCCACATCCCCCAGGAACACTCGGTTGCGGCTCAAGTTCCACGGCAGGAAGCCGGCAAAGGCCAGCGCAATGGCAATTCCTGCGTAAACCAGCCACGCATGCCCGGTGATCAGCCCGGCATAGGCGTAAAAGCCGCCGACCAGCAGTCCGTGCGTGCCTGAAATGCCATTGATGCCGTCCATGAAGTTGGCAACATTGACGTAGGCTGCCACAGCCAGCGCTCCTACGGGAATCAGCCACAACTGTTGTTGGCCCGGGTCAATGATGGCCACTGAAGCCGTCGCCAGCGCGCCGATCAGGAGCTGCACACCTGCCCGCACCTTCACCGACAGTCCGCGAATGTCCTCCAGCCAGCCGATCGTGGAAGCGGCAAGTACGACGGCGAGAATCACCACCAGCGTCAGAACCCCATGCAGTGCCGTTCCCGACTGGGGCAAAAAGATGGCTACCGCCACGGCAGCGCTGATGGCAACCGCCGTCGTAATTCCCATGCCGCGGATGGTGGGGACGGTGTGGGAGGACCGTGCGTTGGGGACATCGAGAACCCCGGCACGGGCCAGCAACGGTCGCACCACCAGGGGCAGTGACAGGGCCAGGACAAGCGCCACAGCGCCTACGGTGAGTTGTGCCCAGAGTTCCATCAGGCGCCTGCCGCGACGTCGCCGTCGGATTCATCGATGGAAGGGGCATTGGGCCCGGCCTCATCGCGGCACCGTTGCAGCCACAGGTCCAGGTTCAGCTCTGCCGGGCTCAGTGGCCGGGCGTGCGTGTGGGAAATTTTGGCATGGCCGTCGGAGGCCTGGATTTCGTCTTCGCCGGTGAGCTGTTCGTGCAGCTTCTCGGACGGGCGCAGGCCAGTGATCTTAATCTCAATATCCTTGCCGGACATGGCGATCATGCGCTCGGCAACATCCATGATGCGCACGGGCTCACCCATGTCCAGGATCAGGACGTCACCGCCGTGGCCAATGGCGCCGGCCTGGATGACGAGTTGGCAGGCTTCGGGAATGGTCATGAAGAAACGCGTCACGTCGGGGTGGGTCACAGTGACCGGTCCGCCGTGGTTGATCTGGTCGGTGAACAGCGGAAGCATGGAGCCGCGGCTGCCAATGACATTGCCAAAGCGAACTGAGACGTAGCGCCTGCCCGTCTCCCCCGCCATCCAGGACGTCAGTTTTTCAGCCGCCCGCTTGGAGTGGCCCAGGGCAGTGGTGGGGCTGGCTGCCTTGTCTGTGGAGACGTTGACAAAGGTCTCTACGTCAACGCTGCGTGCGGCCTGCAGCACGTTCAGGGAGCCGACCACGTTGGTCTTCCACCCTTCCTGGGGGTACATCTGCAGCAGCGGTGCGTGTTTGAGGGCGGCGGCGTGGAAAACGACTTCCGGGCGGTGCGAGGCAAAGACCTGGTGCAGCGCCTGCGCATCCCTGATGTCCGCCAGCACAATGTTCGCGTCATCCAGCAGGCCGTGGCCCACGATGGAAAGTTGTGTGTGCTGAAGCCCGGATTCATCGCGGTCAAGCATGATGAGTTGAGCCGGGTCGAAACCGTGCAACTGGCGGCACAGCTCGGATCCGATCGAGCCGCCGGCACCTGTGACGAGCACCCGCTTGTCCCGCACATAGCCCGCTATTTCCTCGACTTGGGTCTCCACAGGTGTGCGGCCGATGAGGTCCGCGACGTCAATTTCGCGGAAGTCGGTCAAGCCGCCCGTTATGCCCCGGTTTTTGTCCGGGCTGAGCATTTCCTGCAGCGGTGGCAGCACCAGCACCTTCACGCCCAGGCCGGAAACGCTGTCTGAAATCTCGCGGATCCGCTTGGCGCTGAGGTGGGCAATGGCCAGGACCAGCACGGTGGACTTGGTGCGCTTGATGATGTCGGTGAGTTCATCTCCGCCACCCAGCACGCCCACGGAGCTGAGCCGGAGGTGCTTCTTGGAGTAGTCGTCGTCGATCAAGCCCATGGGAACATACGGGGACTCCGGGTCCTGAACCATGCGGGTCACCAGGGAATTTCCCAGGAAACCGGCACCGTAGATCAACGTTTTTTGGGCTTCTTCACCAAATATCGGCTTGCCCTCAACGTAGAGCCGCTTGGCGTAGCGCATGGCCGCCATGGTCAAGGCAGCAAAGGGAAAAGCTATGACAGCAACGGAGCGGGCAACATGGAGCTCATTGATGAAAATGGACAGGAAAATACTCGTCGCAACGCCCACCACCAGCGTCACGGCAATCAGGACGCGTGCTTCCTGGATGCTGCCGAACGTGTAGCGCCCCCGGTACAAGGCCATGTACCAGCCAGCAATCAACTGGGTGGCAATCGCCACGACCAGTAGCAAGACCAGCCCAGCGAAGTTGATGAGATGGACATCAAGCTCGTAACGCAGCAGCACCGCCAGGGACAGGGCCACCACCCACGCCAGTGAATCAAGAATCGCTTGTGACCAAAGCCATAGCCGAGGTTTGCGCTCATTGTCCCCAGAAGTGCTTGACAATTTTCGCTCTGGCGGCGTGCTGATGGTATTCAACGTAATTCGTATTTCCGTATTCTGCCAAGTGATTGCCCGCTAAGGCTCCGGTGTCCACGGCACAACAATCCGCTGTGGGGTGGCTGTACTAAAGTGGGGGCTACACATGAATAGTAATCCTTATTATCGGGATTACCCGCTGTTTAGCCGTGCCGGATGCCACAATACTGCTGGCAATACCGTGGGCAGCTCCCGAGAGGACCTCCTTGACTGATACCGTAGCCGTCGCTGCCGTCACCTTTGACCGCCCCGAGGATGTACGCACTTTGTTGGGGGCTCTGTCGCAGCAAACCCACGCCCCGCACGCCGTTGCCCTGGTGGATTCCGGGCAGGAATCCGTGGCGGCCATTGCCGCTGAAGCCCCGCTGGACGTGAGCTACGTGCGCTCTTTGGCCAACTTGGGCGGTGCCGGCGGCTTCTCGTTGGCCATCTTGAACGCCATCGCGTCCGGTGCGCAGTGGGTGTGGATCATGGACGACGACGCACATCCCGAGGATCCCGCCTGCCTGGCCACGCTGTTGGAGGCCGCCAAGGAACACCAGCTCGATGTTGTGGTGCCGTTGATTGTGGCCCCCGGCTCCCCCGAAAAGCTGTCCTTCCCGTTCCGCATTGGCGGTCACCTCACGCATGAGCGCAGTGTGGTGGAGCCGCTGGGTTTCATTGACAATGTGGGGCAGTTCTTTAACGGTGCACTGATCCGCAGCGATGTCTTCTTCAAGGTGGGACTGCCGGATCTCCGCCTTTTCATCCGCGGCGACGAAACAGACTTCATGCTTCGCCTGCGTGAGGCCAAGGTTAAGTTTGGCACCGTGACCTCGGTAGCCCTGACCCACCCGGCTGGTTGGGCCGAAGTGCAGGAAGTGCTCGGCGACCGTCTGCACGTCCTCGTTCCGGAGACGCCCTTCAAGCGTTTTTACTACTACCGCAACCGCGGCTACCTCACGCGCAAACACCGCCGCGTGCGCTCCCTGGTGGCAGACGCCGTCGGCTATCCCCTGTACTTCCTAAAAAAGGGAGACGTCAAGGGCCTGGCCAAGTGGGCCGACACCTACGGGGCGGGCCTGCGCGGGGCAAAGTTTGGGCCCATGAAGGATCAGAAGTTTTGAGTTTGCAACGGCGCGGGCGGTTCTTCATCGTCATCACCACTTACAACCGCGCCGGCTACCTGCGCGAGCTCATGCAGTCCGTTGCCGCGTTGGACCCTGCCCCCGACGGCGTCATTGTGGTCAACAATGCCAGCACCGACTCGACCCCAGCCGTGATTGGCCGCGCCCGGGAGCAGCTGGCCGCCCTCCCTGTCCCCGTCCCTGTCATTGAGCACGAGCTGGCGAAGAATTCCGGTGGTGCGGGAGGCTTCTGCTCCGGCGTTGAACGCGCCTTGGCGGAAGGCGCCCAATGGATGTGGCTGATGGACGACGACGTCACGGCCGTTCCCGGGGCAATCGGCGCCTTTGGCCCCTGGATGGACAAATACGACGCACTCGTTGGCCGACGTTACGATGCAGCAGGCCAGCCGTTCTACTGGCAAAATAAGTTCAGCACTTTTCTTGGCTTCCCCATGCCGGTGCGCGGGGATGTTTTTGCCCATTCCAATGAATTTGCCACGAATGTGGGCTGTTTTGAGGGCATGTTGCTGCATGAGGACGCCGTCCGTGCAGTTGGATTGCCGGATCCGCGTTTCTTCCTGAACTGGGACGACACCACTTACGGCTGGCTCGTTTCACTGCAGCGGCCTGTTCGCTACGTGAATGAGTTTGTGTTGCACAAGGCCCGGTCACAGCGCAGCGTTGACTTGGGCATCCGGCACCTCAACGACTCCTCAGACCTCAGCCGCTACTACGTCATGCGCAACCGTGGCCTGCTGGTCCACTACCTGCGCATTCACGGCAAGTTCAACGCCGTAGGTTTTGCCTTGGGCACGGCGTTGACTGCGACCAAGGAACTTTTGCGGCTCGCGGGTGTGGAACGAACGTTGCGGGGCACTGGCCGGCTCCTGGCAGGCTGGCGTGAGTCCCGCCGCATCATGGCAGCCACCGACTTTGAGCCCATGCCCCCACTTGGCCGCGGCCCCTGCAGGCAGGAACCCACTGATGGGAACTGACGACCGGGCACGCGGGTTATGGGTTGTGCTGGGCGCCTCCGGATTTGTGGGCAGCGCAGTGGTGGCCGAGCTCAGGTGCCGCGGCATTGAGGTTCTGCCCCTGGCGGCGCCGCGGTTGCGCAGCACGGCTTCGAGCGCACACGCACTGTTGGAAGAATCCAGGGCGGGATCCCCAGCCCGGGGAAGCGGCGGTCTCTTGGAGGCCTTCTCGGGTGCCGACGTCGTTGTCAATGCGGCTGGTCTGGCCACCCCCGGAGGGGCCGAGTCGGCTGATTTGACTGGTGCCAATGCCCTGCTGCCAGCCGTGGTGGCTTGGACAGCCCACAGCGCCGGGGTTCGGCGCGTCGTCCACCTCAGCAGTGCCTCAGTGCAGGGACACCGCCGGGTCATTGATGAAAGCTCCGACCGGGCACCATTTTCACCCTACTCCCGCTCCAAGGCCTTGGGTGAGGAAGTCCTTGAACTTTTGGCCGCCGATTCCTTGTGGGCTGATTCCAACCCACCCAGCTTGCTGACCGTCCGGGCCACCTCGGTGCAGGGGCCCAACCGCCCCACCACCTTGGCCCTGGCCAAGATTGCCGGGTCCCCGCTGGCTTCGGTGGCCTCACCAGGAAGCGCAGCCACACCCGTTAGTTCCATTAACGCCCTCGCGTGGTTTGTCGCGGAGGCAGGGCTGCATGCGTCGGAGGTGCCTGCATGCGTCCTGCAACCATGGGAGGGCCTGTCGGTCACCGAGGTGCTGGCTGCCGCCGGCGGACACACCCCGCACAAACTCCCCGGGTGGCTATGCCACACCGTCTTAAGCGGCGGATATTTGGTGTCGCGGCTGTTGGGGGAAAGGCTGCATGGACCCATACGCAGAGTTGAACTGATGTGGTTTGGCCAGGCCCAGGCTCCGGGCTGGGCCGAATCCGAAGGCCTGTTGCCCGCCGCCGCAGTGCGCACTGTCCTCGAACAAGCACGCAGCAGCAGCTAACCGCCCTGCCTTCGGCGACTCATCGCCAGTGGCGTGGTCGGCATGCGACACCGGCTCCAGTTACTCGGCGAGCCAATTGTTCGGCGAACCGGTTATTCGGTGGCGTCGTGCTTCACCAAGTCAACGGCAGTCTCGGCGCCGGCAGGTTCTTCCGCAGCCGGCTCTTCCTTGACCAAGTCAAGGGCAGGCTCGGCTTTTGCCAGGCTCGGCGGGGACCACATTTCGGGTTCCATATCCGCGCCCAAGGCGCTGGGTACGATCCGCTGAATATCGGCCAGCGAGATGGCGCCTTCACGCACCACGCGAAGACGCAGTCCTGTGGCGTCGACAATAGTGGAGGGTTCCGGCTCGGTGCCTTCCAGGGGTCGAAAGCCGCCTTCCAGATACACTTCAACGGATTCGGCCAGTTGTTCACGGGCACCTGAAGCAGTTTGTGCTGCCGGCTGCCCGGTGCGGTTGGCGCTGGAAACCGCCAATGGTCCGGTCAGGGTCAACAGATCCAGGGCCAGCTGGTCGTCGGGAACACGCAGTCCTACAGTCCCCTGCGTCTCACCGAGATCCCAGGTCAGGGACGGCTGGGAATGGAAAATGATGGTCAGCGGGCCCGGCCAGTACTTTTCCGCAAGCTTTCGCGCGTCATCTGGAATGTCCGTGGCCAGACCTTCCATGGTGCCGATGCGCGGGATCAGCACGGGGGGCGGCATGTTACGGCCGCGGCCCTTGGCTGCCAGCAATGTGGCAACTGCCCGCGGTGAGAACGCATCGGCCGCAATGCCGTAGACAGTGTCGGTTGGCATGACGATAAGCTGCTTGGCGTCAATGGCCTTTTTAGCCTCGGCCAAGCCCTCGACGCGCTGGGCTTCATTGGTGCAGTTATAAGACGTGGTACTCACGAGTTCATTCTTTCATCACTGCGCCCATGGTGTTGAACGCTTTTGGCTTGGCTAAGAAATATAGGTGCAACTTTTCTAGCACCGGATGCCGCTGGTGGCCCGTTCCCGTCCGGTGAGGTCACGATGAGTGCGGATCGTCTCCCAATGTCCGGTGCCTTGCAGGAGTTCTGCCATTTGTGCTGCCTGCACTTCGGCGTGTTCCATGACAAAGAATCCGCCCGGGCGCAGCAGCCTAGCGGCTGTGGCAGTGGCCGCCTTCGGTATTTCCATGCCGTCCGCTCCCCCGCCGTACAGCGCCATATGCGGATCATGCAGCGCCACTTCCACGTCTCGTGGAATGGCGTCTGATGGAATGTACGGCGGGTTTGAGACCACTACGTCGACCGTGCCATCCAACTCTGAAAAGGCATCACGCATGTCCCCTTGGATAAGAACCACACCGGTGCCGGCAAGGTTCTTGGCAGCCCACGGGTAGGCATCCTCGCTGAGTTCCACCGCATAAACCCGGCAGTTTGGAACTTCCGTGGCCATGGCTGCTGCGATGGCTCCGGAGCCTGTGCCAAGATCGGCGGCCACAACCGTCGCCCCTTCCCCCCGCTGCTGGTGCAGCTGTGTTAAAACGTCAATTCCCAGCTGAACCACGCTCTCTGTTTCCGGCCTGGGTACAAAAACACCCTTGCCCACAGCCAGCTCAAGGTGCCGGAAATAAGCCACACCAGTGATGTGCTGCAACGGTTCACGAGAGGCACGCCGTGCCACCACGTCCGCATAACCATTTGGTGCTACAGCTGTACCAAATAACATGGCAGCAAGTTCGCCACGGCTTACGCCCAGCAGGTGGGCGGCCAAAAGCTGTGCATCCACAGCTGGTGATGGAACTCCAGCAGCAGCAAGTTCTGCTGTGGCATCCCGCACCGCATCAGCCAGCGGCATGTCAGTCACCCAGCGCATCGAGACGTGTCTGTTCATCCATTTCAATGGCAGATTGCACTACGGGCTCAAGGTCGCCGTTCATCACAGCATCAAGGTTGTACGCCTTGTAACCGGTGCGGTGGTCAGCAATCCTGTTTTCTGGGTAGTTGTACGTCCGGATCCGTTCGGAACGGTCCATGGTGCGGATCTGTGACTTGCGCACGGCAGAGTTCTCCGCGTCCACAATGGCCTGCTGGTGAGCAAGGATGCGGGCACGCAACACACGCATGCCTGCTTCACGGTTCTGCAACTGCGACTTTTCGTTCTGCATGGCCACCACGATGCCCGTGGGAAGGTGGGTGATTCGCACAGCGGAGTCGGTGGTATTCACAGACTGTCCACCCGGACCGGAGGAACGGTAAACGTCGATCTTGAGGTCGTTCTGGCTGATCTCCACTTCTTCGGGCTCATCCACTTCAGGCAGGACCAGTACTCCGGCAGCCGAAGTGTGGATGCGTCCCTGCGACTCCGTCGCCGGCACGCGCTGCACACGGTGCACCCCGCCTTCAAACTTCAGCCGTGCAAACACACCTTCGGCTGGATCGTTGGAGCGGCCCTTCACTGCAATGGAAATATCCTTGTAGCCGCCCAAATCCGATTCCGTGGCGGAGATGACTTCAGTTTTCCAACCACGCGAGTCGGCATAGCGGGTGTACATTCGCACCAAGTCTGCAGCAAAGAGCGCGGCCTCGTCACCGCCTTCACCAGCCTTGACCTCAAGGATCACGTCACGGGCGTCATCGGGATCTCGCGGGATCAACAAACGGCGCAACTTTTCCTGTGCGGCGGCCAACTGTTCTTCCAGCACCGGCACCTCGGCAGCAAAATCGGCGTCTTCAGTTGCCATTTCACGGGCTGCTTCAAGGTCGTCGCCGAGCGACTCCACCTGATGGTAGCCCTCCACCACGTTGCTCAATTCCGCATAACGGCGACCAAGCTTGCGAGCCAACCCTTGGTCGGCATGCACCTCCGGCTCGCTGAGGCGCATCTGCAATTCTGCGTGCTCATCAAGGAGCCCGTGGATGGATTCAAACATTTCAAAACCTCTCTCGACGTATGTCAAGTCTAATTACTTCATAGTTCCCGCGGCTGCCCGAGGGTTAACGCACTAATCCGCCAAGTAGTGAGGGGGCCGGGAGCGGCTTCGGGCGTCCGCGAAGCGGGCGGGCCCCCTCACTACGAAGGCGGATTAGTGTCAACAGCTATTTGTCGTGCTCAGCCTTGGACCCCAGAGTGGTCTTCTGGATTTGCATGAGGAACTCGACGTTGGAGCCTGTCTCCCGGAGCTTGGAGGTGAGCAACTCAAGGGACTGCTGCATTTCCAGACCGGAGAGGACGCGGCGCAGGCGCCACATGATCTTGACCTCGTCGGGTGAAAGCAGGTTTTCCTCGCGCCGGGTGCCGGAGCCGTTGACGTCAACAGCCGGGAAGATGCGCTTGTCCGCCAGCTGGCGGGACAGGCGGAGCTCCATGTTGCCGGTGCCCTTGAACTCCTCAAAGATGACCTCATCAGCCTTGGAACCGGTTTCCACCAGTGCCGTGGCCAAAATGGTCAGCGAGCCGCCGTTTTCGATGTTGCGTGCAGCACCGAAGAAACGCTTGGGCGGGTAGAGGGCTGCCGAATCGACACCACCGGAGAGAATACGTCCGGATGACGGTGCGGAGTTGTTGTAGGCACGGCCCAATCGGGTCATGGAGTCCAACAGCACAACAACGTCCATGCCCATTTCCACCAGACGCTTGGCGCGTTCAATGGACAGTTCAGCAACCTGGGTATGGTCGTCTGCGGGGCGGTCGAAGGTTGAGGCAATAACCTCACCCTTGACGGTGCGCTGCATGTCGGTGACTTCTTCAGGGCGTTCGTCAACAAGGACCATCATGAGGTGAACCTCAGGGTTGTTGATCGTGATTGCGTTGGCAATCGCCTGCAGGATCAACGTCTTGCCAGCCTTGGGCGGGGAAACGATCAAGCCGCGCTGGCCCTTGCCGATCGGTGCCACCAAGTCGATGACACGGGTGCCAATGACCTTGGGGTCGGTTTCCAGACGCAGGCGCTCCGAGGGGTAGAGCGGCACCAATTTGGCGAACTCAATACGGTTTTTGAGGTCATCCGGGTTCTTGCCATTGACGCTCGTGACGCGAACAAGGGCGTTGAACTTCTGGCGTGCGCTCTGTGCCTGGCTGCGGTCTTCGCCTTCGCGGGGTGCACGGATGGCACCTACGACGGCGTCGCCCTTGCGCAGGTTGTACTTCTTCACCTGGGCAAGTGAAACGTAAACATCGTTGGAACCAGGCAGGTAGCCGGAGGTGCGTACAAACGCGTAGTTCTCCAAGATGTCCAGGATGCCGGCCACGGGCAACAGTACGTCGTCCTCGGTCAGCTCCGTGTCATCAAAGTCCGGGCCCTGGCTGCGGCCGCGGCGGCGTTCATTGCGGTCCCTGAAACGGTCAGTGCGATCGTTGCGGTTGGTATTTGTGCTGCGGTCGTTGCGGTCATTCGACTCGTTTCCGCTGCGGTCACGACGGTTGCGGCGGTTGCGGTTGTTGCGCGAACCATCGTCGTCATTGCGATCGTCGTGGCTGCGGTCGCTGCCTGAGCGATCAGTGTTTGAGCGGTCAGTGTTTGAACGATCCGTGTTTGAACGATCCGTGTTCGAGCGGTCGTTATTAGAGCGGTCAGTGTTTGAACGGTCATTGCTGTTGCGCTCGTTGCCACGCTGGTTGCGCTGGTTGTTGCTGCGCTGGTTGCGTTGGTTGTTGCCATCAGCGTTGTCGCCCTGGTTTGCCGCACCCTGACCGGATGAAGACTGCCCGGCTGAAGACTGCTCGGACGAGGACGGCTCGGAGGAGGACTGGGCAGCTTCGCTCGACTCTGCCGGGGCAGATTCGTTGTTCGAAGCACCACCTGTTGCAGCATCCTGCTGGCGCCCGCCGCCTTGAGCACGACGGTTCCGGGTGCGGCTCTGGCGGCGGTTGTCGCCGTCGTTCTCCCCGGTGGAAGCGTTGTCGCTCGACTCGATGACAACCGTTGAATCCTGCGCGGCTGCTTGAGTGCCGGACTCCTGCGCAGCAGTGCCGGACTCCTGCGCAGCAGTGCCTGCTCCGGTGGTGATGACACCGTCGCTGCTGCCGGCGCGGCGGCTGCGGCCACGGCCGCGAGCCGGGCGTTCACCGGCAGTGCCGGTTTCTGTGGTCGCTGCGCCGTCACTGGACTTTACCTCGTTCGAGGTAGCTGCGTTCGAAGTGGCATCGCCGGACTCGGCTACGGTCTTACTTGCTGCACCCCTGCGGGAGTTGCTGCGCGCGGCGGGAGCTGAATCGCTGTCAGCAGGCTTCTCAGCAGCGGGCTCGGCGGTCTTGGCCGCTGAGCGAGCCGGGCGGTCTGCCACGGAAGAGCCCCGCTGATGGGCGGAAATTGCGTCAACAAGGTCACCCTTGCGCATCCTGGAGCCGCCGGTGATGCCCAGCTGGCCGGCCAGAACCTGCAACTGCGCCAATTTCAATCCGGCCAGGCCGGCTGATTTGGCAGGTGCCGACTTTGCTGTGGTGTCCACATCAGCTGCTTGGGAATCAGCGGCTGAAATTACGGTTTCGGTCACGAAGGATCCTTCCCCCTCGATGGCGGGCCCAATAATTGGGGCCGCGATGATTAGTGTCAGACTCCCCAAGTGCAGCCGCACTGGCTGGCCAAGGGAAATATCTGAGGTTCCCTTCCCTGATGCCACCCGAAGGAGCGCAAGGAATGGTGTAATTCACTCTTTGAATCTTTTCTCACATGGGAATGATCCGAGGATCAATGCGGCGGCTGCCCTTCATTGATCCAGCAGTCACTGTGCAAGCAAGATGGCACGGACCGCAAGAGCGGCATCAAGAGTTCTATAAGCATTGAACATATCCAACGGCCACGCCTGCGCGGGTCAGTGGAAAGTGTTTACAAGCTACGGATGCACTTCTACTTTAGCACCTTCAAGGTCCAGTTGCAGCCGCAAAACCCGCCAAGACACGCCGTGTTCTGCACCTCTTTGTACGTTTGCTTGTGCATTTGTCCGTGCATTTGCATCCAGATCAGTGATGCGCTGAACAATCGTGTCTGCTTCAGCGCCGCCATTGGCCAGCACCATAACGGTGGGCCCCGCACCGGAAATGAAGGCGGCAAAGCCTTCAGCACGCAGCCCGGCAACCAGGGCCGCACTTTCGGGCATGGCTGCTGCACGGTAGTCCTGGTGCAGATAGTCGCGCGTACCGGCCAGCAGCAGGGAGGGATCCGCCGTCAAAGCGTGCATCAGCAGTGCGGCACGGCCTGAGTTCGCGGCCGCATCTGCGTGTGGCACCGTGGCTGGGAGCATACCGCGGGCACGTTCGGTTTTCAATTCAACATCGGGAATGGCCACCACCGGAACAACCACGTCCGACGGCGTGACCTTGGCACTGGCGTAGCCCTCGCCTTCCTGCCATGAGACGGCTACCGCGCCAAAGATGGCCGGGGCCACGTTGTCCGGATGGCCTTCCAGCTCGGAGGCGAGTTGCAGGACCCAGGCCAGATCCTGCCTGTCTGCAGTATCAACCAAAGCGTTGGCGGCCATGATGGCCGCGACGATGGCTGACGCCGAGGAGCCCAGGCCGCGGCCGTGTGGGAGCACGTTGACGGCGGCAACGCGCAATCCCCCACGGATGTAGCCCAGTCGTGCCAAGGCAAGGTCAAGGGTCTTCACCACCAGGTGGCTGGCATCCCGGGGAAGCTCCGCCACACCTTCCCCACTCAGGTCGAACTCCAGTTCCAGCGTGTCCAACGTGGTGATGCTCAACGTGTCGTAGAGCGAGACCGCCAGGCCCAGGGAATCAAATCCCGGGCCAAGGTTGGCGCTGGTGCCGGGGACGCGCACTGTGGCGGTGACCCCGGCAAGGGGTGTTTTCAAAAGCGGGGATGTCATGGTGGACCCTGTCATGATGGTGCGCTGCTAGTCCGTCAGACCCAGTGCGTTGGCAACCGTGACCACGTCAAAGGGCACGGAGGTGGGTGTGACGGAAGAGCCGTCGGCGTTCTTCAAGGCCCAGTCGGGATCCTTCAAGCCATGGCCGGTGACGGTGATGACGAAGGTCTTTCCGGTGGGGACTTCGCCGGCTGCGTGCTTCTTGATCAGACCGGCAACGCCTGCTGCGGAGCCGGGCTCAACAAAGACGCCTTCCTTGGCGGAGAGCCACCGGTGCGCGGCGAGGATTTCCTCATCCGTGACAGCTTCGATAAGACCGCCGGATTCGTCCCTTGCCGCAATCGCCATATCCCACGAGGCCGGGTTGCCAATGCGGATGGCCGTGGCAATGGTGTCCGGTTCGGTGATGGGGTGCCCGGCCACGAACGGGGCCGCACCTGCAGCCTGGAAGCCCCACATGATGGGCGTGTGGGTGGAAACCGGGGCCAAAGTGCCATTTTCCACGGACTCGTACGGTGCGCAGTATTCCTTGTACCCGCGCCAGTAGGCGCTGATGTTGCCGGCATTGCCGACAGGCAGCACATGGTAATCAGGTGCGTCGCCCAGGGCGTCGACCACCTCGAAAGCACCGGTCTTCTGGCCCTCGATGCGAGCCGGGTTCACCGAGTTCACAAGGAACACAGGGTAGGAGTCGGCCAGCTTGCGTGCCACGTCCAGGCAGTTGTCAAAGTTGCCGTCAACCTGTAGGAGGGTGGCGCCGTGGGCCACCGCCTGGCTGAGCTTGCCCATGGAGATCTTGCCTTCAGGCACCAGCACGGCGCACGTCAGGCCAGCGGCCTGGGCGTAGGCTGCAGCCGAGGCAGAGGTGTTCCCGGTCGAGGCGCACACCACGGCCTTGGCACCGGCGGCGACTGCCGCCGTCATGGCCATGGTCATGCCGCGGTCCTTGAAGGAGCCGGTGGGGTTCATGCCCTCGACCTTCAAGTAGACCTTTGAGCCAGTCAATTCGGAAAGGTGCCGCGCGTACACCAAAGGTGTACCGCCCTCCCCCAGCGTGATGATCTTGGTTTCTGCCGTTACCGGCAAACGCTCTGCATATTCGCGGACCACTCCGCGCCACTGGTGAGCCATTAGACTCCCTCCACCCTCAAGACACTCGTCACTGAATTAATAACGTCAAGACCCTTGATGGCCTCAACGGTTGCTGCCAAGGCAGCTTCGCTGGCGCGGTGCGTGACAATGCGCAGCTCGGCGGAACCGGGCCCCGCATTCTCGGTTTCCTCACGCTCACGGTGCACCGTCTGCCGCATCGTCTCGATGGAGACGCCGTGCTCGGCAAACAGTGTGGAAATCTTCGACAACACGCCCGGTTGGTCTGCGGCGTCCATGCCAATGTAGTACCGTGTGGCCACTGCCTCGATGGGCAGCACAGGCAGTACCTCAATGCTGGAATCCGTGCGGCCCGGGCCGCCCAGCACCAGACGGCGGGCGGCGGAAACAACGTCGCCCATGACGGCCGACGCGGTGGGCGTTCCCCCGGCACCGCGGCCGTAGAACATAAGCTCCCCGGCGGACTCGGCTTCCACAAACACGGCGTTGTACGCTCCACGCACGGCAGCCAGCGGGTGTTCGCGCGGCAGCAGCGTCGGGTGCACCCGCACGCTCACGCCCAAGGCCGGTGCGCCGTCGTCCGTCTTGCCGGCAGCAGGGTTCGGCAGCGTTTCGGCGATGGCCAGCAGCTTGATGACGTAGCCAGCGTCCTTGGCTGCGGCAATGTCCTCGGCCGTGACGCCGGTAATGCCTTGGCAGTGCACATCCGACAGCGCAAAACGTGTGTGGAACGCCAGTGAGGCAAGGATGGCACCCTTGGCTGCGGCGTCATGCCCCTCGATATCCGCGGTGGGGTCAGCTTCGGCATAGCCCAGGCGGGTGGCGTCGGCCAGCGCATCGGCGAATTGGGCGCCGGTGGAATCCATGGCGTCGAGGATGTAGTTGGTGGTGCCGTTGACAATTCCCATGACACGGGTGATCTTGTCCCCGGCCAGGCTGTCGGTGATGGGGCGCAGGATCGGGATCGCCCCGGCCACGGCGGCCTCGTAGGAAAGCTGCACGCCTGCGGCATCAGCCTTCTCGTACAAAGTGGGTCCGTCAACGGCCAATAGCGCCTTGTTACCCGTGACAACAGTGGCCCCGTGCTCGATGGCTTCAAGGATCAGCGTGCGCGCCGGCTCCATGCCGCCCATGAGCTCGATGACAATGTCAGCGCTGCGCACCAGTGCCGAGGCATCCGTGGTGTACAGCTCACGCGGTGCATTGACTTCGCGCGGGGCGTCGACATTGCGCACGGCAATGCCCACCAGCTGAAGCCGGGCACCCGTACGGGCAGCCAGTGCGTCGGCGTCCTCGAGCAGAATGCGGGCAACCTGCGAGCCCACATTTCCGGCTCCAAGGAGCGCCACTTTCAGGGTTTTAATGTTTGCGGACACGTTGGTGTCCACGGTGTTGCGCTCTGTCAAGGTCTCTAGGCCCCTAAATCGCGTGCCAGCAAATCGTCTTCTGTTTCACCGCGCACTATCAAGCGCGCGGCTCCGTTCTTTAGTGCCACCACGGGCGGCCGGGGCACATAGTTGTAGTTGCTGGCCAGTGCCCAGCAGTACGCGCCTGTTCCGGGAACCGCAAGCAGGTCGCCGGCCGTCACATCGTTGGGCAGATATACATCTCTAACAACAATGTCACCACTCTCGCAATGTTTGCCCACCACTCGGGACAATGCGGGAGCTGCGGCTGAGGCGCGGTTGGCCACTACGGCCGAATAATCCGCTTCGTAAAGCACCGGGCGGGCGTTGTCGCTCATGCCGCCATCTACCGACACATAACGGCGCGGTGCCGTCACATCCGGCTGGCCGCCAACCTCGACCTGCACGGTTTTCAGTGTGCCCGTCTCATACAGCGTGAACGTGGTGCTGCCAACGATGGCGCGGCCGGGCTCAATGGAGATCCGCGGGCACGTCATGCCCAGCTCAGCACACGTCTCACGCACGACGTCGGCCATCGCCGCAGCGACTTCGGCCGCCGGTCGCGGGGTGTCAACGGCCGTGTAGGCGATCCCGTACCCGCCGCCGAGGTCAAGCTCGGGCAGCGTGATGCCGTGCCTCGTCTGGATTTCATGGGTGAAGCCCAGCAGCTTGCGGGCGGCAATGCCAAAGCCTTCCGCTTCGAAGATCTGCGAGCCGATGTGCGCGTGGAAGCCAAGGAAGTTAATGCTCTCCGCTTCCACGGCCAGCTGGGAGGCAGCTTCCGCTGCAGCCATGCCGGGAGCATCCGGGTCCTCGGAGATGAGCGAAAGCCCGAACTTCTGGTCTTCGTGGGCCGTGGCGATCGACTCATGAGTATGGGCGTGCACGCCGGGGGTCACGCGCAGCATCACATTGGCCGTGGCGTTCCGGGCCGCCGCCAGTGCAGCCACGCGCTTGAGCTCGTGCAGGCTGTCCACCACAATGCGGCCCAAGTTCATCTCCAGTGCGCGGTTGATCTCGGCGTCGGACTTGTTGTTGCCGTGCAGCCCAAGGTTTTCACCCAACAGCCCGGCCCGCTTGGCCACTGCCAACTCGCCGCCTGAGCAGGTGTCAAGGCGCAGCCCTTCGGAGTCGACCCAGCGGGCCACCTCCGTGCAAAGGAATGCCTTGCCCGCATAGTAGACGTCCACGCCGCCGCAAATATCTGCGAATGCATTGTCGAACGCGTCCTTGAACATCCGTGCCCTAGCGCGGAAGTCGTCCTCGCTCATGACGAACAAGGGCGTGCCGAACTGTGCCTTGAGCTCGCTGACCGGCACACCGCTGACGGTGAGCTCACCGTGTCCGCCGCGTTCGACGTCGTGCGCCCACATGGCGGGGACCAGCTCATTGGGGTCGCCGGCGGCAGGCAGCCATGCAGGGGCCAGCTGCGCGCCGGCCACTTGCTGTGTTGTGTCAGTCATGTTTACATCCGTTCCGGGGCTGTGACACCCAGCAGGGACAACCCGTTGGCCAGGACCTGGCCCACGGCGTCGTTGAGCCAGAGGCGCGTGCGGTTGGTGTCCGTGACGGCGTCATCACCCATGGGTGTGACGCGGCAGGCGTCGTACCAGCGGTGGTAGGCGCCGGCGATGACTTCCAGATGGCGGGCCACGCGGTGCGGTTCGCGGAAGGAGGCAGCCTGGCTGAGCACGCCCGGGTACTGTCCCAGCACCGCCAGCAGCTCCGACTCGGTGGCATGGGTCAGTGCCGCGGCGTCAAAGACGGTGCGCTCAACACCCGCGGCTGCTGCGTTGCGGGCCACGGCGCAAGTACGGGCATGAGCGTACTGGACGTAGAACACGGGGTTCTCGTTGGACTTCTTCGTCAGCACGTCCAAGTCGATGTCGATGTTGGAGTCAGAGGAGAAGCGAGCCAGCGAGTAGCGGGCGGCGTCCGTGCCGACCACCTCCACGAGGTCCTCCATGGTGACGACTGTTCCGGCTCGCTTGGACATGCGCACGGGCTTGCCGTCCTGGACCAGGTTCACCATCTGACCGATGAGCACCTCGACGCGGTTGGCGTCATCGCCCATGGCTGCCGCTGCGGCCTTGAGCCGGGCCACGTAGCCGTGGTGGTCGGCGCCGAGCATGAAGATGCACAGGTCAAAACCGCGGTCGCGCTTGTTCTTGAAGTAGGCAATGTCACCGGCAATATAGGCTGCGTTGCCGTCACTCTTAATGACCACGCGGTCCTTGTCATCGCCGTAGTCGGTGGAGTTCAACCACCAGGCGCCGTCCTTCAGATACATGTTGCCAGAGCCCTTGAGCTGTGTGAGCAGCTTGTCAACGGCACCGTCTTCAAACAGCGAGTTTTCATGGAAGTAGACGTCAAAGTCGACGCCGAACTCATGCAGCGATGCACGGATCGCGGCGAACATCAGTTCCACGCCCTGAGCGCGGAACTCTTCCTGGGGATCGGCACTCTCGAGAACGCCCGGGTTCATTGCCACAACCTCGGCGGCGATGTCCTCAATGTATGCTCCGCCGTAACCGTCTTCGGGGGCCGGCTCGCCCTTGGCGCTGGCGAGCAGGGAGCGGGCAAACTTGTCAATCTGGTTGCCGTGGTCGTTGAAGTAGTACTCGCGGGTGACGTCCGCGCCCTGAGCCTGGAAGATCCGGGCCAGGGAGTCGCCTACCGCCGCCCAGCGGGTGCCGCCCAAGTGGATGGGGCCGGTGGGGTTGGCGGAGACGAATTCCAAGTTGATCTTCGTTCCGGCCATCGCCGTGTTGAGGCCGTAGCCTGCACCGGCCTCCACGATCGCCTTGGCCAATTCCCCCGCTGCCGCTGCGTCGAGAGTGATGTTCAAGAAACCGGGTCCGGCAATGTCCACCTTGGTGACGCCGGGGATTTCCGCCAGCCGGTTGCTGAGAACTTCGGCGATCTTGCGCGGTGCGACACCTGCCGGCTTGGCCAGCTGCAGGGCAATGTTGGTGGCCCAATCCCCGTGTTCGCGGCTCTTGGGGCGCTCCACCCGGACTTCCTTCGGCAGGGCTTCGGCAGGGACGCTGAGTTCACCGGCGTCGACGGCATCTTTTAGGCAGGCGGTAATGGCGGCAGAAAGTTCTTCAGGAGTCACATGTCCAAGTGTACGGTTCAGGCCGCACCCTCCCCCAATCCTCGCCAGTTGTGCCCAAAATGTGGAGCGTGCGCGTTTCGTGGGCTCAGGAGCCGACGGGGCGGGGAGCGAAGTCGTCTTCAAGCATCCGCGGGCGGCAAATAATGTACGCACCGAAACCCAACAGCAGCAGTGTGGCGAACAAGAACATGAACGGCGCGGTCCACGACCCCGTCCACTGGCGCAACAACCCAAAGAACAGCGGCCCCGTGCAAGCCAGCGTGTAGCCCATGCCCTGGCCAAATCCGGAGAGCGCCCCTGCCCCCACATGGGTGCGCGTGCGGTGGTTGATCAGCAGCAGCGCCAACGGGAACGTACCGGGTCCCAACCCGGTAAATGACACCCAAAGCCACGTGCCGTTCGCCGGAGAGAGCAGCAAACCAGGGTAGCCGGTAACGAAGCAGCCCAACATGACCAGCACGGCCGGGAACGGGTTGCGCATCTTCGCGGCAATCAAGGGAATACACAAGCTCAAGGGCAGGCCAAGCGCCCCAAACAGCGCCAACATGGAACCGGCATGTCCCCTGTCCAGCCCCGCCTGGGTGAGAATCTCCGGCAGCCACGCGAACAGTGCATAGGTGTTCAGCGATGTGCAGCCAAACATCAACGTCAGCCCCCAAGCGGTGGGTGAGCGCCACAAATTCATCTTGGCAGGAGGCAAAGGGGCTGCGGGCGTCGATGAATGAATGGACAGCGCCCCCGGATCGCCCTGCCCGACGGCAGCCGCAGTCGGTGAGACGCCTGCGGTGGTGGGAGCCGGCGTCGTTCGCGGGGGAGACGGCGGTCCTGATGAAAACCATGTTTTTGGTGAAATCAGGGCCACAAACCACGGAATCAAGGCAACGGTGGAAAGCCCCGCCCAGGAGGCAAGGGAAAATTGCCAGCTCGTGGCGTCCGCGACAGGGACGGAGAGCTGGGCCGGGAGCGCCGTACCGATCGAAATCGCCGTGACGTAGACGGCGGTCATGAGGCCAATCTTGGTGGGGAAATGCTTCTTAACCAGCGGCGGAAGCAACACATTTCCGGCACCGAGTCCGCCGAAGGCCACGACGGTAAAGACCAGGAACAGGGGCGTGGTGGGAACCATCACCCGGACAACTTGTCCCACAATGCCCAACAAAATGGAGGCGACGATGAGTTTTTCCAGCGATGCGAGGCGCAGCACGTAGGGGGTCAGGAACCCAAAAACACCAAACGCGGCCGTCGGGAGCATGCCCAGGATGCCGATCGTGGTGGCCGTGAGCGGCAGGTCCTGATTGATGGTTGAGATCAGCGGAGGCACCACCGTCACGGCGCCGCGCAGCGTCAATGCGGTCAGAACGATGGCGGCAGCGAAAAGCCACACCTGTTGCTGCTTTTTCATGCCCATGTTCTCACCATTGCACCAACGTTACCCGCTACTTCAAGGCTCTCAGGCGAGAAATGCTGGTGGTCATGCTGAATTATTCAACTCCTGCGGGGCTCGTTGAGCGGCGGTTTTACATCCGGCGCCCCGCACCTGCTAAGCTCTTTCTCGTTCCCTTCGGCAACCACGGTTGCCTTAGCCTTCGTAGCTCAGGGGATAGAGCGTCCGCCTCCGGAGCGGAAGGTCGTAGGTTCGAATCCTATCGAGGGCACATTGTGATGGTGTCCGGCTTTGCGAATCAGTTCGCTGGGCCGGGCACCATTTTTGTTCCTGCTCCACTACGTTTCAGCGACCTCCGCAAGTGGCTCGCGTGATGGCACGAACAGCTAGGGCAGCGTGACCGGTGTATGGGATTTCTCATGGCCGCCATGCTTCGCGTTGCGTGAGCACAGCACGCACCCGCCGGTGCTCGCAGGAAGTGACCGGTGTCCAGCAACCGGTCCTTGTACACGGTTCCGATGCCGACGCGATGCAGTAGCTGGTTCCGGACATGCCGAGGCCAACGACTTCGATGTCAGGCCGCAGGGTAAGGGTTTGTTCGAATACTCGCGACTCGCCCGCCTCAGTGGCGAGAATCCGGTGTCCGGCAGACTAAGGCACCGACGGCGTCCCTTGACTTCCGTGACCCCATCCGTGAAGCTCGTGGCCAAGGAAGTCAATGAACCGTGTGCGATGCTTCTACGAAAGGCCTCCATGGACAAGCCGGCATTCCCCCGTTTTCCATCCGACTTTGCATGGGGCGTCTCCACCGCCTCCTACCAGATCGAAGGAGCCGTTGCTGAGGATGGCAGGGGCCCCTCCAGTTGGGATGCATTTGTGGCCGAGCCCGGACGGGTGCTGGGTGGGGACACGGGGGACATCGCCTGCGACCACTACCACCGCTATCCGGAAGACATCCACCTCATGGAGGAGCTGGGCGTTGATTCCTACCGCTTCAGTTTCGCTTGGCCGCGCATCCAACCCGGTGGCACGGGGCCCGTGAACCCGGCAGGGCTCGGCTTCTACGACAGGCTCGTTGACGGCCTGCTCGAAGCTGGCATCGCCCCCAGCCCTACGTTGTTCCACTGGGACACCCCGCTGGAACTGGAACAGGCCGGTGGCTGGCTGAACCGGGACACTGCCGAGCGCTTTGGCCAGTATGCGCGGATCGTCGGCGAGCATTTTGCCGACCGGATCCCGCGCTGGATCACCATCAACGAACCAGTCGTCGTCACCATGCTTGGTTACGGTGCAGGGATCCACGCCCCAGGGCTTGAATTGGGTTTTGATGCTCTTCCTGCGGCCCACAACCTGCTGCTCGCCCACGGACTCGGCGTCCAGGCCCTGCGCTCCAGTGGGGCCTCCAATATAGGCATCGCCAACAACCATGCCGTGACGTGGCCGGCGAGCAACAGCATGGAAGACCTGCAAGCTGCAGGCCTATACGACAACATCACCAACTGGATCTTCGCCGACCCCATCCTTACAGGAGCCTATCCCCCGGAGCTGGCACCTTTCCTGCCGACCGTGCCGGAGTCGGACATGGTCACCATCTCCACACCCCTCGACTGGTACGGGATCAATTCCTACAATCCCACGCTCGTTGGCGCTCCTACCTCCGTGGAGGCCGCGCTCGTCGACGGCCACGAACTCGATGCCTCCCTGCCGTTCTCACTGCGGGAACTTGTTGGGTACCCGCGCACGGACTTTGACTGGCCTGTGGTTCCCGAAGCGTTCACGGAACTGCTCGTGGGCTTCAAGGAACGCTACGGGGACAAACTTCCGCCTATCTACATCACTGAGAACGGAGCCGCCTTCAATGACGGCCCGGACAACGACGGACGGGTGCGGGACCAGCGCAGGGTCGACTACACCGATTCCCATCTCCGCGCACTCAAGGCCGCCATGGATGCCGGCGTGGACGTTCGCGGCTACTTCCACTGGTCACTCATGGACAACTTTGAGTGGGCCGCAGGCTTCTCCCAACGCTTCGGGCTGGTACATGTGAATTACGAAACCCAAAAGCGCACACCCAAGGATTCCTACTACTGGTACAAGGAACTGATCAAGCACACGAAGGACCAGTGACCTGATCGGCAGTCCTCAATGCCCACACCTTGCGCAAATATCCCAAGAGCGAGAAGCTGAAATGGAACCTATGGGAAACATTTCACAGGAAATTCGACAGGGTTCGCCAGGAATATAGAAGAGGCAGCATCATGACCACCGAGCGCATGAACATCCAACAGGTCGACCCCCACGCATACCAGCCCATGTTCGCCATGGAAAAGTACATCCACGGCGGCCCCCTCGGGGAAGACTTGCTGGCATTGGTGAAGATTCGGGCCTCCCAAATCAACGGCTGCGCCTACTGTCTTGACATGCACGCCAAGGAAGCGCGGGCTGCCAACGTCGACCAGCGCAAGTTGGACGTCTTGGCTGGCTGGCGTGAAGCCACCGCCCTGTATACCGAACGTGAACAGGCTGCCATTGCCCTCACCGAAGCCGTCACACTGATCAGTGCCGACGGCGTCCCGGACGATGTCTGGAAGGCCGCCATCGCACACTTCCAAGAGAAGGAAATGCCGATGCTCTTGATGGCCATTGCGGCCATCAACGTGTGGAACCGGCTCGCCGTTGCCACGCACCAGGCCCTGCCGGATATGCCCGCGTGACGGCAACCCAAATTCGTTGCGGCAGCAGCCCGGTCACCGGCAGCACCCCGAAGATAGGTGCCGAACTCTATTTGAGTGAGACTAAGGCCAAAACGCAGTCACCCGGGTATTGGCCAGGCTCGGACTGCGGGAAATCATGGAGTACTGGGCTGAAATTCAGCAACGGACCCCGCCTGTGGCAGCCCTATGGAAATATTGCGCCGGTATAGCCTGTACTCATGACACGGGCTTTTGATGAAGAGTTTTGGGATGAACGCTACGGCGGCAAGGGCTCCGTATGGAGCGGGAACCCCAACCCGCAGCTGGTGGCCGAGATCGCAAGGCTGAACATAACCTCCACCGCTGCGCGAAAGAGCGCGCTTGACGTTGGCTGCGGAGAAGGTGCCGACTCCGTGTGGCTGGCTGAGCAGGGATGGCAGGTGACCGGCGTCGACATTTCGAGTGTTGCCCTGCGTCGGGCCCGCGACCATGCCGCTACACTGCCGCTGGCCGGTTCCATTGCTTGGGAGCACCATGACCTTTTGCTGTGGACTCCCCAGGCATCTTCCTTTGACCTCGTCAACGCCCAATTCATGCACCTACCCTGGAACGACCGCGAGCGCGTGTACCACCACCTTGCGGCAGCTGTTGCGCTCGACGGCACCCTGCTGATTGTGGGGCACTCGGCATCGGACGCCCTGGCTGGAGCCCACCGCCCCGACAATCCAGAGCTCTTCTTCACGGCCAGTGAAGCCGCCGCCAAGCTGGAACCCGCCCGGTGGAGGGTTGAAGTTGCCGAATCCCGGCCCAGACTGGACAAGGGACACGACGGCGCCTCCATCACCGTCCATGACGAGGTCATGCGGGCAGTCCGCTTGGCATAGCCGAGAATTGCACATGAATGAATTACACTTCAGCACCGCCTGTTGGCCCTGCGACTGGGTTTACGGCCGGAGTGTCCAGGCAGGGGCGGTGCGGTGGAAATGTAGCGATGACCTGTTGGTGTGCCCACGTCAGTGCTCGGCAAGCCCGTGCTGGGGTGGCTGTCCCGTTGCGAAGACCAGCCGGGAGCTTCCTTCGCCTGGTTGCAGGCAGTGCACAGCCCTTGCCCATTGTCAGTCATCGTGGGTCCGCCCGCCGCATAGGCCTTGATGTGGTCATACTCCCTGATGGGAGCGTCGCAGTAGGGAGTTTGGCAGCGCTGGTCCCGTACCCGAAGGAATTCCTTCATTCCCTCCGGGAAGAGTCTTCCTCTCGAGTCCATGGCCAGAAGCGAATTACTCTCCGGATGAGTGAACAATCTTTTCAGCCATACTCGAGATTTGTTGGCGTCTCCACGACAATCAGCGCTGCCATGCCCACTGCCATTGCCGCCGCCGCCGCCAAGAATCATCTCGCGGGCCAACGGCGCCGGGATGGCTTCATATCCCACAAGCACTGCCGGATCGTTTTCGCTGCCGAACAGGGAACGGTCGGTCATGACCAACTCAAGGGCAATGTCCGGCTCGTTCACCGTGGTGCACCACGGCTCCCGCGAAGCCCCGGTGCGGCCATCCTGAACCGGCTCTCGGTGACCTTCTGCGGCCGCTGCAGCGGCCGCAGTCTTGGAGGTGTCTGAGGCTTCGCCGCTACTCTCTCCACCGCCCGCACGCGATCCATCCGCGCGCTCTCCACCCGCTCTATTCCCTGCCCCCGCTCCATTCCCGGTTCCCACTGGCATGCCTCGGTGACCGCTGAGCGTTCCCGCCCCTTCATCACAGGGGGCGTGCTGGATGAGTCGATGCATGAGTGCATCGGCCATGAGTTGGCCCTTCCCGCGCTGGTCGCCCGAGGCTTTGGCGCTGTCCGCAACCCGCGTCAGTGTGGCGAGAATCCGCACCCCCTGTTTCAGCGGGATCAATGCCGTCAAAAACGTCATGCCGCCTGCCGCCGGACGAAGTGAGACATAACGGTCGCCAACCGCCTTTTCATGACGCTTCACGAACGCCTCCGGATCAAGCCCATAGGCGGTATTCCTACTGGCCGCAGCCAATTCACGGCTGCCCAGGAGCGCAGCGGCGTCCGGGTCGCCGCAGACAACCTGGTCAACGCGCGCACGGTCCGCCAAGGACAGAAACACGGTTTCCCTGGCTACCAGTGACGCCCGGTACTCGTTGATCTTTCCAGTCGCGAAGGCGTGCATGCTGCAGGGCATCTCCCGCACCAGGACTTCGGCAAGTTCACACAGCTGCCGTCCGCGGTGTGCGGATTCGTGCCGAGCCAGCGCCACTTGTGCAGCAACCCCGGTGCCCAGCTTTTCCTTGGGCACCCCCAGCCTGGCCTGGGAAAGACGCTGCTGGGCGACGAACATTGTTTGGGCGTACGCCTGCACAGCCGACATGGCGTTTTTCACTTGTTCAAGGCGCTCGATCACATCAATCGGGGCGGCGCCGTTGACCTGGTCCACCACAGAAGGGTCGAATCCACTTTCCGCGACAGTTCCGCCCAAGGACGTGACGACGGTTGCGGCAAGGGATGCCCGTGCATCTGCCTTCGTGGCGGCCGACTTATCTCTAGACGACTTCCGGGCAAAATGGATCAATCCTGCGGTGCTGCGCCCCTCTCGGATTGCCTGCTCCACCGCACCGGCGGATTCTTCCGCCTGGTTCCGGGCTTGTTGGGCAAGTTCACTCGCCAGGGCCGCATCAAGCTGCGCCAAGACCACTGGGTTGAAAAAGTTCTGGCACTGTTCCAGTGCGCTGGCACCCGCCACCAACAAAGACTCACACGGAACCACAGCAGCACCGCCGTTCGCTTGCACAGCAGTCTCCCCTCGGGGCGCTCCGTTGGCACCGGACGCATCACTGGAGCTGGTAAAGAACCATTCCCGTGCTGCCATGCCTCCCACCTCCCTGTCCATCCAGCGAGAGTTCCCGGTAACCAAAAGAGAAACTTTGTACGGTTACTCCAACATCCTTTGATACTCCCATTCTATGAAACACCACGGACATTCAACCTGGAAAACAGGCCCCGCAGCCAAATTGTGGATAACTATTTTCCGCATCCACATGCGCCAAGCTCTACCCCAGTTGCAGCTTGAATCCGGCGTGAGAGCGGCTAAACCCGAGGCATTCGTAGAAGCTGTTTGCGTCGGTGCGTGAGTTGTCGCTCGTGAGCTGCATTGTTGCCACCACGGCACCGTCAGGATCGTCCACCACACACAGCAAATGTGCAGGATCCACGTCAATAGCCCGATGCGCCGCGTCGTAAGGGGGCCGGTCTTCGAGGGCACTGGACTCAACCGCTTTCCAGAGCTGAAATTTCCGGCCTGCGAGCGCGAAGGTTTCCAATGTCCTTCCTCCATCTTTCCAGTCTTCAGTCCCAGTACGACGTCGGTCACGAGCCTTGGCTCTCAAGTCCCACCCTGGGCGCGGCGTGCGTACCGCAAGAAACATCTGGCCCATTCCAAAGCCACCGTTTTAATGCTTGAAGTACGTGCGTGAATTAACCCGTCAATGCACCGTCCTGCCACACTTGGGCAGTACCCGAAAGGCTTTTCCATGACACGCATGATTGCCCTGGCCCTTGTGCTGCTCCTCGCCGCCATGGCCGTTTCCGCCGTCGCATCCTGGATTTCTCGCCGGAAGCCACAACGCGCTCTGGGCACCGGACCAGCTTCCGCGGCGTCGTCCAAACATGCCGAAGACAGGGCCATGCTCGCCGCCCAGATTCGTGCGGTGGCCGCCCTGGTGTTTGCCATTGTCATGTTCCTTACCCTGCTCCGCGCTTCGATCGGCCTGACAGGACAAGTGGGGCTGCCACTTGCCCTCACGGCAGGGTTGTCGGCCAGCGGCGGGTTGCTGCTGTTCTCGGCCCTCCCCGCCGCCAAGGCACCGGGCTCCCATCGACTACCGTCGCAAAAACCGGCAACCATAGGCGCCGGCCCCGCAGGGAGCGCTCCCACGGCGCGGATGCTCGCCTCACGTTGGTCTTTCGCCCTGCCCATCGTCGTATTGCTGGCGTACGCCGCCCTCATTGTTGCTGCAGGTTTGACCTCGTCCCCCGACGAACTTGGCCGGCACCGCGTGCTGCGATTGGTGAGCGCAGACGCATCATCCGCTGCCACCCCGTACCCTGGATGGTTCTACGGAGTACCGCTGCTGGTGGTGGCCGTGCTCCTGACTGGATCGGCGTTCCTGGCCTTTGTACGTATTTCCCGCAACCCTTCCCTGCCCAACCCCGGGATGGCGGCCCTTGACAGCCGTTGGCGAAGGGTTGCAATTCAAGTCCTGCTCAGGATCACCACGGGAATCCTCTTGGGTTATCTGGGTGGCACGGCCATCGTCGCAGGGCGGGCCATGGCGGCGTTGTCCTCGCTTCATGGCTGGGGCATCGCCACGGTCGTCGTGGGAGCAGCACTGGCACTTACCGGCGTCGTGCTTCTTGTCCTGGCAGCCAGATCAGCGCTGGGCATTCGCGCAGCAGTGCGCCGGGGCAACCGGCCCCCTGCCGCATAAACGCACCTTGCCCGCTTACAAGTAGCAAGAAACCTCCGCATGAGCAGAAAACCTGCGTATGTGCGGTGAAGGCACGCCCACGCACCTCTCGAGCCGCCAACGGGGAGACGGTAAGCGCATAAACTGTAAGGCACCATGACTTTCACTATCAGCTACCCGCCCACGCTCCCCGTCTCGGAGCGCCGCGAGGACCTCATGGCCGCCATCGCCGCCAACCAGGTCACCATCATTGCCGGCGAAACAGGCTCCGGAAAAACCACCCAGATCCCGAAAATGTGCGTGGAACTGGGCCTAGCCGAGAAAGGCTTGATCGGCCACACACAGCCGCGCCGTCTGGCCGCACGCACGGTCGCCGAACGCATCGCGAGCGAACTCGACGTGAAGATCGGCGAAGAGGTGGGCTTCCAGGTCCGCTTCACCGGCCACGTGGGCCCGCAGACGAAGATCAAGCTCATGACCGACGGCATCCTGCTGGCGGAAATCCAGCGCGACCGCCTGCTGCGCAAATACTCCGTCATCATCATCGACGAGGCCCACGAGCGCTCCCTGAACATCGACTTCATCCTCGGCTACCTGCGGCAGATCCTGCCCAAGCGCCCAGACCTGAAAGTCATCATAACCTCGGCCACGATCGACCCCGAGCGCTTCGCCACGCACTTCTCCTCCGCAGACGGCCCCGCCCCCATCATTGAGGTTTCCGGGCGCACGTTCCCCGTGGACATCCGTTACCGCCCGCTCTCAGGACCCGCATCCGGAGCTGAAGAGGAGGACGACGACGAACACGCCCCGGCTGCGGACCGTCGCTTCACCGACCGGCAACGGGACGGCGGCAACAGCGAAGAGGACAGAGACCCGCTGGACGCCGTGTGCGACGCCGTGGACGAATTGTCCAAGGAAGCGCCCGGGGACATCCTGATCTTCTTCTCCGGAGAACGTGAAATCCGCGACGCCGCCGACGCACTGCACGGCCGTGTTAAAACAAACCCGCGGCTGCGCAATGCCGAGATCCTGCCCTTGTTTGCCCGCCTCTCCCTGGCCGAGCAGCATGCCGTGTTCACACCGGCGTCGCGAAGGCGCATTGTGTTAGCCACGAACGTTGCCGAAACATCCCTCACAGTGCCGGGCATCAAGTACGTCATTGACCCGGGTACGGCCCGAATCTCGCGCTACTCGCACAGGACGAAGGTCCAGCGGCTGCCCATTGAGCGGGTGTCACAGGCCTCGGCGAACCAGCGCTCGGGACGTTGCGGGCGTGTTTCGGACGGCATTTGCATCCGCCTGTACTCCGAAGAGGACTTCAACGCCCGCAGCGAGTTCACCGACCCGGAAATCCTGCGTACCAACCTGGCGGCCGTCATCTTGGCCATGACGGCCATGGGCGTGGCCAAGGGGCCCAAGGACGTGGAGAAGTTCCCGTTCGTGCAGCCCCCGGATTCCCGGGCCATCACCGACGGCGTGACGCTGCTGCGCGAACTGGGCGCCGTAAATGCCCAAGGCGGGATCACCGGCGTCGGACGCCAACTCTCGCAATTGCCCGTGGACCCGAGGCTCGGCCGGATGATCGTGGAGGCCGCCAAGCGCGGCGTCGCAGCCGAAGTCATGGTGCTCGCCGCGGCGCTGACCATCCAGGACCCGCGCGAACGCCCCACGGACAAGCAACAGCTCGCCACGGAAAAGCACAAGCGGTTCCAGGACGAGAACTCGGACTTCACCGGCTTTTTGAACCTGTGGCGCTACATCAAGGAAAAGCAGGCTGAGCTTTCCTCCAGTGCGTTCCGGCGTCTGTGCAAGGCCGAGTTCATCAACTATTTGCGTGTGCGTGAGTGGCAGGATCTGTTCGCCCAGCTGAAGCAGATGGGCAAGTCGCTGGACATCAAGGTCTCCGGCAAGGACATTGACCCGGTGACCAACCACGACGCGATCCACATGTCGCTGCTGACCGGACTGCTGAGCCACATCGGACTCTACGACCAGCGCAAGCGCGAATACGCCGGCGCCCGTGGAACCAAATTCATGGTGTTCCCGGGCTCAGCCCTGTTCAAGAAGTCGCCCGATTGGGTCATGGCCGCCGAACTGGTGGAGACGTCCCGGCTCTGGGCCCGGGTGGCGGCCAAGTTTGACCCGTTGTGGGCCGAACAGGTTGCCCCGGATCTGGTGAAGCGCACGTACAGCGAGCCGCACTGGTCCAAGAAAATGGGCTCGGTCATGGCGCATGAGAAGGTGACCCTGTACGGAGTGCCGATCGTGCCAGACAGGCGCATCCACTATGGACGGATCGATCCGGAACTCAGCCGCGAGCTGTTCATCCGCCATGCCCTGGTGGAGGGCGACTGGCACACCAACCACAAGTTCTTCCACCGCAACCAGGCCGTGCTGGCCGAGGTCGAGGAAATGGAAACCCGCATGCGCCGTCGCGACCTGCGCGTGGATGACGAGACGCTCTTTGATTTTTACGATGAGCGCATCGGCCACGACGTGGTCTCCGAACGGCACTTTGACAAGTGGTGGAAGGACGCCCGGCACCAGAACCCGGCCCTGCTGGACTTTGACACCCATGTGGTCATGGCCGAGGAACCAGAACTCGACGAGGCCGCATTCCCGAAGATTTGGATGCAGGGCGAGTTTGAGCTACCGCTGTCCTACGAGTTCCACCCCACGGCTCCAGGTTCAGCCCCCAACCCGTCCGACGGCGTGAGTGTCCAAGTGCCGCTGTTGTTCCTGAACCAGCTGCACGAAGCTCCTTTCAGGTGGCAGATTCCGGGGCTGCGGGCCGAGCTGGTCACAGCGCTCATCAAATCGCTGCCTAAGGCAGTGCGAAAAAACTTCATCCCGGCACCGGATGTGGCTCGCCAGGCTGCCGCAGCACTGGCCGCTGACTTCAACCCGTCGGTAGACGCACTGGAGCCGTCGCTTGAATTGGCGCTGCGCCGGATCAAGGGGCACATCATTCCGCCCGGCTCCTGGAATTGGGACGCCGTGCCCACACACCTGCGCATGACGTTTTCCGTCGTGGACAAGAATGGCCGCATATTGGATGAGGGCCAGGACCTTTCCGATCTCCAGGCCAAGCTGGCCGGTGCCACCCGCCGAGCCATTGCCGAGTCGCTCGGAGCAACTCCGAAAACGACGCAGGCCGGGCGGATACCGCTTGCGACAGGGGGCTCCACCAAAACTGGCAAGTCCCGTCCCGGGACCACCGGGCCGGGCACAGTGGCGGCGGAGACCACCTCAGGCATAGCCGAACGCTCCGGGTTGACCGACTGGACCGTGGGCGCGCTGCCGCGGGAGGTCAAGCGCCTGGTCTCGGGACACACCGTCACCGGCTACCCGGCCCTGGTCGACGAGGGGAAAACTGCGGGAGTCCGCGTGTTCCAGCGTCAGGCGGCCCAGGATCTGGCCATGCGCGGTGGCGTGATCCGGCTGCTCGCCCTGCGCGTGCCCTCCCCCGACAGGTACGTGCTGGATCACTTGAGCAACAAGGAAAAGCTCACTTTCAGCCAGAACCCACACGGTAGCGTCACGGAGCTCATTGCCGACTGCACGCTTGCCACGATCGACAAGCTCACTCCGGCCGAGCTGCCATGGAACAGGCAAGACTTTGATGCGTTGTATGAGGTCGTCAGGGCTGAACTTTTTGACTCGGTGTTCTCGGTGACGGCCGTCGTCGAACGTGTGCTGGCGTCCAAACTGCGCATAGACAAGGCATTGAAGTCCTCTTCGAGCCTGCCGCTGATCAGTGCACTGAACGACGTCCGCCAGCAGTTGGACCTGCTCGTGTTCCCGGGTTTTGTGGCCAAGACCGGCTTTGCCCAGCTCAGCCAGCTGCCGCGCTATCTGACTGCCATTGAGCGGCGGCTGGAAAAGCTGCCCGGCAATGTGGCACGGGACGGGCAGTCGATGGCTGCCGTGCAGGCGCTGGAAGACGAGTACGACGACGCCATGGCGGCTTTGGTGCCGGGGCAGCGGTCCACGGCTGCGCTGGAACATGTGCGCTGGATGATTGAGGAACTGCGCGTGAGCTTGTTCGCGGTGGAGCTGGGCACGGCCTATTCGGTGTCCGAGAAGCGAATCCGGGTGGCGTTGGGCAAAGCCATGACGGCTTGACTGCCTTGCAGGGGCAATGAACGGCAAGTCCGTACGCAAAGGGATATTCTAGGCATCTTGCCCGCTGTCATAATCGTTTCGATGCACGCTGTGCCACCAGGCGTCCGCAGAGGAACCTCTATGGGACAGCTAACCGGGGACGTGTTGGTTCCTTGCGGGCGCTAGTGACCGCTGAGGGTTTTAAGACGTGGTCCGGGATACAGGAACAGGGCCAGAGAACCTAGGTGCGCACGCTACACCGCGAGACTTCCCGCCAGGATGCAGTATTAGGGCCATGGATCCCTTGCCCACGAGATCGTTGACCAATCCAGCAGCAACCATCAGATCGAGTCCGGTGTGTACGTCAGGTAGGGCTATGGTTGCCGCGATCCAATTGCCGGTGGATTCGACAGCGGCTTGCACATCAGCGGCTGGTACCTCACCTGTTGCGGGGAGAGGCTTAGTGAACCACCCGGCCGGCTCTGTGGCAACACGACTGACAATCCTGACGCCTACATCGATTAACACAATGCTGAGAATCAGTGGTTCCCATCGCTCGATTCGCTGGTGCCGAAGTGTCGCTTTCCTGGCTTCAAGCCAGCCACTTCGCTGTCATCCTCGAAAATACGGGAACCCTGTCCTTCGGAAGGCCTGAGCATAAGACAACTAAGCCCAATATAGTCGTTTTTGTGATTCGCAAAAGTGACGTTTCTCAGGGGAACCTCCTAGGGTAGGGAGCTGACTAAAGCGGCTACTTTTGCTGGTCGTGACCCCTGCTAATCGATCCTTATGGTGTGGGCTATAGCGTGATCGGCATGGGGTTGCTTGGCTTTTTGTTCTTCTTCATCGCTGCAGCCAGCGTCCGCTTTGTCTGGTTCCACAGGCAGGGAGAGAACCGATGAATACGTAGCATCGCTAAAACTGACACCGCCCCAAGCCTTCCGCAGGAAAACCAACGGGGTCGTACCAGGAAATCCTGAAGCTGACTTCAGTGTCTCCACGTGTCCAGAGGGGAAGGGCTCACGCGACTACTCATGGCTTTCGGTGCGATGGGTTCTTAGCATGTTCAACACGAAGAACACCCAGAAAATAAGCGAGATGACGACCAAAATCGCTCCCACAACGGGTGTGTCACTCCACGCCCAATAGATGCCAGTGTCTTCGAAAGTGAAAGCCACGGCGGCGAGAAGGAAGACGATGGCAGAGACCAACTGCGCATTTCGTAACCTATTCATAACTTGATTATTTCACTGCTTGGACTCGATTGAAAGGAGTGCCCGCGCCACTACAAAAGAAGTTGGATGTGCTTCCTTCATCGGGTGTGCAGTGACAAGTCCTCGGTCCCGGTCCCTATACGGAACTGGCTGAGACTGATTGCAGCCTCAGTAGATGTGGACATCCGGCATCGAGCGCACGCGCCACACTGTTCCGAACGCTATTGTCCGGATTCAGGCGGTGACGCCCAGAAAGCACCAATAGTCGGGACGAAAGCCCCATGCCGGGGCTGGAATCCCGGGATATGGTCAATTTTGATGCCGATGCCGGCAGATCTTCAAATCGACCTCGTACAACCGAACCCAAGGTGGCAAGTCATGAAAGCAGCACGTTTCCACGCACAAAAGGACCTCCGAATCGAAGACATCCCAGAGCCGGCGCTCCGCCCGGGAACAGTGAAGGTTGCCGTCGCCTGGTGCGGCATTTGCGGCACCGACCTACACGAATTTCTTGAAGGGCCCATCTTCACCCCAGCCCCAGGCCACCCCCATCCGCTCAGCACAGAGGAAGCGCCCGTCACCATGGGGCATGAATTCTCGGGCACCATCGAGGAAATAGCCGACGGTGTGGAGGGCCTGCGCGTAGGTGAGAGCGTCGTCGTCGAACCGTACTTTGTCTGCAACGAGTGCCCGCCCTGCCTGGCCGGAAATTACAACCTCTGCACCAAGATGGGCTTCATCGGCTTGGCCGGCGGTGGTGGAGGCCTGAGCGAGAAGGTCGTGGTGGATGCCCGCTGGGTTCACCCCGTGGGCAGCATCCCCTTGGATGAGGCCGCCCTGATTGAACCTCTGGCCGTAGCCCATCATGCTGTGGTTCGAGGCGGACTGGTGGCTGGCAACTTCGCAGTGGTTGGAGGCGCCGGACCCATCGGCCTGCTCACCGCAGCCGTGCTGAAGGGCATGGGTGTGACCACCATCGTCACTGAGCTGTCACAGGCCAGGAAGGACAAGGCCATTTCTTCAGGCGTTGCCGACTACGTCCTGGATCCCAGCCAGGATGACGTCACAGCCCGGGTTCTGGAACTGACCAACGGCGTGGGTGCCGACGGCGCCTTCGAATGCGCGGGCGTGAACGCTGTGCTGGATTCCATGCTCGACGTCGTCAAGCCCGCCGGAGTGGTGGTCAACGTCTCGATCTGGGGCCGTCCGGCAACGGTGGACATGCAGAAGATCGTGCTGAAGGAGATCGACTTGCGCGGAACCATTGCCTACGTACGCGACCATCCGGCAGTCATCAAGCTCGTCCAAGACGGGAAGATCGATCTCAAGCCGTTCATCACCGGCCGCATTGCGTTGGACGAATTGATCGACAAGGGCTTTGACACGCTCATCAACCACAACGACACTGCCGTGAAGATCCTCGTGCACCCCTAGCAGCGCCGGCACACAGACAGGCTCGCCCACCGATTTTCGGTGATCGAGCCTGTTACGGCGATCGGGCTTAGAACTGATCTCCGCGGAGCCACGCGGGCGGGCTATGCCTTCACAAGGCCCGTATCCGGTTCGGGTTCCTGGTCGGCATGCAGCTCTGGAGCCGGCTTCGAATCAGTTGCTGGTTCGTGCGACTCGTGAACTGCAGCATCTGCTGCCACCCACCCGTCGGCATATTCGCCAGCCTTGTAGTCGTAGTCGACGGGCGCGCCTTCCTCATCATGGCGTTGGTACCACTCCGTGACGTCGCTTCCATGGGAGTTGAAGTCCTCCCCGGCACCATGCCCAACTGCCGCCTTTTCAATGGTGAGGGCAAAGTCGTCACCATGTTCATCAATTCCGGCCTTGACAGCGTTCTCGATGGCTTGCTCGGCAAACTCCTGCCGGATCATCATCGGATCCGTGTGCAAGTCCTTGGCGAAGGCGACCATCATGAGCAGCAAGATGATGGCAAACGGCAAGGCCGAGACAATGATCAGGTTTTGCAGGCCCTCCAAAGCGGTGTTTCCACCCACAAGGAGCATAACGACGGCGATGCCCATCATTGCCAGTCCCCAGAACACAACAACCTTCTTGTCGGGTTCCGCCTTGCCTCGCTGTGAGAGGATTCCCATCACCACGGACGCCGAGTCAGCGGACGTGATGAAGAAGATCGAAACGCAGGTCATGGCCAGGAACGGAGTGAGCTGCGCCAGCGGCAGCTGATCGAGCATGGCAAAGAACAGGTCCTGTGGTGAGGAGTTGGTACCAATGTCGGCGCCGTTCATGCGCAGCCACATGGACGTTCCACCGAAGACACTGAAGGCCAGTGCGCACACCACTGTGGGAACACCCAACACGTACAGCACGTATTCGCGCAGCGTCCGCCCGCGGGAGATGCGTGCAAGGAAGATTCCTACGAAGGGTGACCACGAGATCCACCATGCCCAGTAAAAGACGGTCCATGCGCCGGAGAAGTCTGCAGCTTCAGGACCCCAGGAAGGTCCCTTGCTCATCATGTGCAGCAACTCGGAGAGGTATTCGGTCAGCGAAGCCGGCACCAGGTTCAGCAGGAACAGGGTGGGTCCGGCAACAAAAATGAAAGTGGCCAGAACCAGGGCCAGCGACATGTTGATGTTGGAAAGCCAACGAATTCCGCGTCCAACACCGGACACGGCTGAGGCCACAAATGCGGCGCTCAGAATGGCAATAATGACGATCAATCCCGCGTTGGGAAGCTTTCCGATGCCGCTGACGATTTCAACTCCGCGGCCCACTTGGAGTGCGCCGATGCCCAGCGAGGCTGCGGTACCGAAGAGTGTGGCGACAATCGCGAACATGTCAATCAGACGCCCCGGGACACCTTCTGTTTGACGTTTCCCAAACAGACTGGTGAAAATCGAGCTCATCAACGGAACCCTGCCGCGGCGATACGCACCGTAGGCAACCGCTGCACCCACGAGGGCGTACAGCGCCCATGCATGCAGACCCCAATGGAAGATGGTTTGTGCCATGGCCTTGTGAATGGCTTCATAGGTTTCCGGCTCAGCAGTTCCGGGCGCCGGGGTAATGAAGTATGTCAGTGGCTCGTAGGGTCCGAAGAAGAACAAGCCAATACCCATGCCGGCTGAGAACATCATGGCAATCCAGGAAAACTTGGAAAACTCCGGCTTCTCGCCATCGGTACCCAATGGAATGCGGCCGTATTTGCTGAACCCCAGGAAGATCATAAAGACCAGGACCAGCGACACCAAGGAGGTGAACAGCCACCCGGTGTTCTGGACCACCCAGCTCAAAGCGGCATCCGAAACGCTTTTCAGTGATTCAGTAGAGATGACACCCCAGGCAATGAATCCCAGAATAAGCACCGCGGCCAAAGTAAAAACGAGCCTGTCAGTGCCGTATTTAATGCGCTGCTCATCCACCGAGATACCAGGGACAAGCCCCGGATGAATGTCGTGCGGGTAGTTTTCCTCAATTTTTTGCAGGACGGGATGATCATCTGAAATCAGATGATCATCGTCGTCTTTGACCTGCTCAGAAGCCTTTTTTTCCGTCATCGATCGAGTTCCCGTCCGCGGAGAATATTGTCTTTGAACTTAACAGGGTTCAACGATACCGGCCAGCAGGAAGGCTTGGAAATGCGGGGAAACGGGCTTGACATGACGCAATTGACGCACCGCTAATCCTGCGCACGTCATACGGAATGGGGCATGTGGCATCCATAGCGGGTAGACACTAGCGCGCGATATTCAACCATTCTGGGAGGAATATGCCGCCAACATTTCGATATATTACGGCTTTTAGGGCCCCAAAACTGGCGACGGCGTGACTCGCGGGGTGACATCCACTACAGTGCCCGCGCTGGAATCCTGGGTCTCCGCAGGCCCGCTCACTGAACTATTCTCCCGGAACGAACTCACCGTGGCCGGCCGCACGCAGCGCGTCGCGCAGCTTTTCGGCGTTGGCGTCCATGGCAGCAGGATCAGGATGGTTGTCCACCGTGCCGAAATCAAAGTTTTCCATCCCGTACGCGGGGAACACGTGCACATGCAGGTGTTCCACTTCGAATCCGGCGATGGTGAGCCCGGCCCGGGGCGCTCCAAAGGCTGCCACCTGTGCCTGACCAACAATCTGTGCAACGGTCATCAGCTTGGACACCAGTTCTGCGGCAGCATCCGTCCACTTGTCCACTTCCACACGCGGCACCACCAAGGCATGCCCGTCCGTCAACGGGCCGATGGTCAGGAACGACACACAGTCATCGTCCTGCCAGATGAACCGCCCGGGAATCTCGCCATTGATGATCTTCGTAAACAGGGTGCTCAAGAATTGCTCCTTAAAACTATGCTGGCAGGTTGCTTAGTTGCTGGTGCAGTCCAGCTGGTGGCGCAGGTTAGATAGTGCTGTTGTCAAGGACAAAGCGGTATCGCACGTCCCCCGCAACCATGCGGTCGTAGGCGTTGTCCAGGTCCGCGGCGGTGACCATCTCAATGTCGGAGACAATGCCGTGCTCGGCACAGAAATCAAGCATTTCCTGAGTTTCTGCGATGCCGCCAATAACCGATCCCCCGTAAGCCAAACGCTTGCGGATCAGCAAGCCCGGGTCCACCGGAGGCATGTCAGTGGCCGGCAGCCCCAGCTGAATGAGGGCTCCGTCGCGGTCCAGAGTGCGCAGATAGGCGTTGATGTCATGCACGGCTGCCACGGTGTCAAGGATTGCGTTCAGTGACCCCTTCACGGCCTCCATTTGGGCTGCGTCGGTGGAAACCACCACTGCGTCGGCCCCTAGATCCTTGGCCGCCACCTCCTTGTCAGGGGACGTAGTGAACACGGTGACGGTGGCGCCAAGTGCCTTGGCGATCTTGACAGACATGTGGCCCAGTCCGCCCAGGCCCACAACGCCCACCTTGTCCCCTTCCTGAACGTCAAGGTAACTCAGCGGCGAATACGTGGTGACGCCGGCGCACAGCAGCGGCGCGGCTGCGGCCGGGTCCATGCCCTCGGGGATGCGCAGCACATAGTTCTCATCCACCACAATGGCTTGCGAGTAGCCGCCTTGGGTTATGCCGCCCCCATTGCGCCGGTCCGCCACCCCGTACGTGCCGACGTTGCCGCCTTCACAGTATTGTTCAAATCCTTCAAGGCAGGAGTCGCACTCCCGGCACGAGTCCACCAAGCAGCCAACGCCCACGCGCTGACCAACGCTGAAGCCTTCCACGGCATCACCGACGCGGCTGACGATGCCAACAATCTCGTGTCCTGGGACCAGCGGGTATTTTGCAGGTCCCCATTCGGAGCGAATCGAGTGCACATCTGAGTGGCACAGGCCGCAAAATTCAATGGAAATTTCGACGTCGTGGGCGCCTGGTTCACGACGCTTAATGGTGCTCGGCGCGAATCCGGACGTGGCAGAGTTGGCGGCGTAGGCCTTTACTTCAGTCATGCCTTTTAGCATATCGTCGTTCGCTCCCGTCTCAACAGGACGCCCCGGCTGGTTCGACCATGCCGACCACGACCCCGGGTATAGCGCCGCCTTGAACCCGGCAATTTCCAGCGCCGCAATTTGGTGCGCAGCCGTCACTCCGGACCCGCAATACACGGCTACGGCGGTGTCCGGTTCCACGCCCAGGGCCGTAAACCGCGCACGCAGCTGTTCTGCTGGCAGGAACGTTTTTTCCGCAGTCAAGTTTTCACTCGTCGGGGCGCTTACGGCCCCCGGTATGTGCCCGGCTCTGGGGTCCATCGGCTCGACTTCGCCGCGGTACCGCTCCCCTGCCCTAGCATCCAGCAGAATCCCCTCCCAGCTGGCGGCACCATCGGCGTCAATTGTTCCTTTGGACCCGAAACGCACGACGGCTTCTCCTGGCAGGGCTGATTCCTCACCTGCGGAGAGCGGAAGGCTGGCGGCGCGCCAAGCTGCCAATCCGCCGTCGAGCAGGTAAATTTCCGGGAGCCCGGCGTAGCCCAGCAGCCACCACGCCCTGGCGGCGGCGGCGGAACCTGCGTCGTCGTAGACCACCACCGTGTCCTGTGCATTAATGCCCCAACGGCGCACCGAGGCGGCAAAGTCTGCCTCAGCGGGCAAGGGGTGGCGACCTTCCGCCGGCAGGCCGTGGGCGGCAAGTTCAGTGTCCATGTCAGCATATACGGCACCAGGAATATGAGCGGTCAGGTAGTGGTCATGCCCGTGTGGATCCCCCAACGCCCAACGCACATCCAACACAACAGTGCGGGCGCCGCTGTTCATGCGGGCACTAAGCGCGGCAACACTCATCAAGACGGTCATGGGACTCCTTCATCCAAGTTTCCTGCACTGCCACAGCTGCTGCGGTCCGACGCGGCAAGCCTACACTTGGCAGTATGAACTCCGCAGCCGCAACCCCCGTTTCCCTAGCAGCCACCGACACCGCAGCCCGCCACCCGGCAGCGACCCGGGCCTGGACGCGCAGCGCCATTGGCACGGTCCAAGCGGAAAGCAACCGCTCAGCCGACACCCACCTCTACAAGGTAGAACTGCCGGAGAAGTGGGGGTTGGACTTGTATGTGAAGGACGAGTCCTGCCACCGCACAGGCAGCTTGAAGCACCGGCTGGCCCGCTCATTGTTCTTGTTCGCCCTCGTCAATGGCTGGATCAATGAAGGCACCACGGTGGTGGAGGCCAGCTCCGGCAGCACGGCAGTGTCCGAGGCCTACTTTGCACACTTGCTGGGTTTGGACTTTGTGGCTGTCATGACCCGCAGCACCAGCCCGGAAAAAATTGCGCTCATCGAGCAGTTTGGCGGTCGCTGCCATTTCGTGGACAAGGCGGATGAAGTGTATTCGGCGGCGGCGGACATTGCCGCGCAGTGCGATGGCCACTACATGGACCAATTCACCTATGCTGAGCGGGCCACCGACTGGCGCGGCAACAACAACATTGCCGAATCAATCTTCAGCCAGCTGGGGCACGAACGCTTCCCCGAGCCGTCCTGGGTGGTGGTCGGCGCGGGCACCGGCGGCACCTCCGCCACGATCGGGCGCTACATCCGCTACCACGGCCACGACACGCAATTGCTGGTGGTTGACCCCGAAGGTTCAGCGTTTTACCCGGCGTGGAAGAACCACGACCCCGAAACTGTCACCGGCACGTCATCCCGCATTGAGGGAATCGGCCGCCCGCGCGTGGAGCCCAGCTTTGTCCCCGGCGTCATCGACGCCATGTCCGTCATCCCGGACGCCGCCTCCGTGGCGGCGATGATGCACTTTTCGGAGTTGACCGGCATGCACGCCGGCCCTTCCACCGGCACCAACCTGTGGGGTGTGTGGCAATTGGTGGCGCAGATGGTGGCCCGCGGAGAAAAGGGCAGCATCGTGACGTTGATGTGCGACGGCGGCGAACGCTACGCGGGCAGCTACAACAACCCTGACTGGTTGTCTGAAAGGGGCTTGGACCCGGCCCCGCATCTGGCGGCGATCAACAACTTCTTTGCCGGCGGGCCCTGGCAAGGCTGATTCTCAGGCCCACAAACCGCTGGGACCGCAAGCATCCTAGATTTCCACCGATGTCCCGGGATGCAGGTGGCGGAACTTCACCCCGTGCAGGCCGCCAATACGTTCAATGTGGGATTCGGTGAAAGCCAGCCCTTGTTCGTTCAGCAGCCCGTCGTGGATCTGGTAGGCATGCGGGGCCCTGACCGAGACCACAAAGTCAACCACTTCGGACACCTTGGACCAGGGCGCGTGGACCGGAACCAAAAGCGTTCCCACACTGACCCCGTGCGGAACAATCAGCGCATCGCCCGGGTGGTAGACGTCGTCAATCAGGTAGCCCACATTGGCCACCGCGGCCATGGTGGGGTGGATGACCGCGTGCTGGCCGCCAAAGCACTGCACGGCAAAACCGGCCACCGCAAAACTGTCGCCAGGCGCAGCCTCCACCACCCGGGCGGACTGCTCTGGGGCATGTGAGTGCAGGTCGCGGACCACTGATGCAGGGGCGTATATGGTCAGTTCCGATAAATCTGCCAGGGCTTGGGTGAGCGCCGCAGGGTCGTAGTGGTCGGCATGCTCGTGTGTGATGAGCACGGCGTCGGCACCTTCAAGGGCGGCGGCGGATTCGGAAAAGATTCCCGGATCAAGGACAAGGACCCGTCCGTCCTGCTCGAGTCGGATACAGGCGTGGGTGAATTTTGTCAGCAACATGGCCCCAGCATATGCCTGTTGCACCGCCCGGGCCATGGCCCCGCAAGCTTCCCAACAGCCGGTGCGCTAGGCTGGATAATTGGATCCAGCAAGAGGAAAGTGGGTTGCGGCAATGTCGGGTGCACCGGTGAAGGAGCAGCGCGTCACCAAGCAGCGCACAGCCATCAGCGCTGCGTTGGACACCTTGGACGACTTTGTCAGCACCCAGGAACTCCACCGGCTGCTGCACGAACAGGGAACGCCGGTATCCCTGGCCACCACGTACCGGATTCTGGCCTCCATGGCCGACGACGGCGAGCTCGACACCCTGCGCAACAGCGAGGGTGAGGCCGTGTACCGCCGCTGTTCGGCCACCAGCCACCACCACCATCTGTTGTGCCGCGTATGCGGGAAAACGGTGGAATTCGAAGCCCCCGAAGTGGAGAGCTGGGCCGCATCCATGGCCAAAGCCCATGGTTTCACCCAGGTGCAGCACACCGTGGAAATTTACGGACTGTGTCCGGAGTGCTCCGCTACCTGTGTCACCCAAGCGGCGGCACCAGCAGCCCCATAGGCTCGCGCACCCACCAGTTGCCCGTTCGTCGCCATTCACGCCACGATGTGAAGCGGTAGGCATAGACCTGCGCCCTGACCTGCTGCGGTGTCTGACCGGCAAAGGGGTCATGGCGCAGCAGCTTCAGCGTTGCCGGGTCCGCGGCCAGCAATTGCTGTAGGAACGGCACAAACCAGTTCATGCCAGGCTGGCCCAAGGCAAGGAACCACATCATCCAGTCGAGGCGCAGGTGGTAGGGCGCCCATTGCCGCGGCATGCGGGAAGGATCTCCGGGCTTGCCCCGAAAGCCGTATTCAAGCCACTGCTGCCCGTCCCAGCCTTCCACCACCACCTCGAAACGGTCGCGGGTGATGCTGCCAAACGCACCATAGGCATTGCCCAGCCGCCAGCGGTTGAAGCTGGCGTTCATGGCTTGACGACGGGAGAACAGGTTCCGCAGCGGCCGCCAGCTGAGCACCACCATCAGCGCGCCTAAAGCGAGGACCACCAGCATGAACCAGAGCGGGCTGCCAGCGCTGCCCGGTGTGCCGGCCGGCAACCTGCCAGGCACCACCGCCAGTACCGAGTCCCCGACGGCCGAGCACGCAAGTACGAGGGTGAGCAGGTTCAGCCAGGCAAAGTTGCCAGAAAGCACCAGCCACAGTTGGGTGGTAACAACAACCAGCGCAGCCCAGCTGGCAACTGGCTGCGGGGCAAAGAGTAGGAAGGGCACCACCAGTTGGGCAAAGTGGTTGCCCACCACCTCCACCTTGTGCAACGGTTTGGGCAGGTGGTGGAACCACCAGCTGAGTGGGTTGGGCATGGGCTGGGTTTCGTGGTGGTAGTACAAGGCGGTGAGGTCGCGCCAGGCTGTGTCTCCGCGCATCTTGATCATGCCGGCGCCAAACTCCAGCCGGAACACCAGCCAGCGGAACAGCCAGAGGGTGATGACCGGCGTCATGGTTTGGTTTGAGCCGAGGAAGGCAGCCAAAAAGCCCGCCTCAAGGAGTAGGATCTCCCAGCCGAAGCCGTAAAACACCTGCCCCACATTCACGATCGACATGTACAGCAGCCACATGGCAAGGAACGCGAGCATGGGCAGCCACGGCGGTCCGCGCTGCGGCAGGCCGAGCACTACGGTCACGCCAATTCCCGCGCCGCCCCACGCGACAACCCGCAGCAGGGCATCCGAATAGTGGCGGCGAAACAAGCTGGGGCCCGGAAGTTTGGAAACTCGCTTTACGTAAAGGGGCACCGGCAGCAGGCCGCGCTCCCCCAACAGGGCCGGGAATTGCAGTGCACTCGACACGAACGCCACCACAAAAACGGCCGCAATGCCGTGTTGGAGCACAAAGCGGGCGGCGAAGCCCCCCTCGGCAGCAAACCAGCCGACGCTCAACCCGCCCGCACCCAACAAGTCCATGCCCCCACGCTAGACCACCAGGTCCGCCAGTGGTGAGGGCATGCTCACACACATGCCGTCTACACGGTTGCTGTCTACACGACGGCAGCAGGGCGGGCGGACCAGCCTCGGCGACGGCGCCAGGCCCCACCGAGGCGGCACACCACGTAGATGGCAAAGGACAACGTGGTGACATAGGGGCTGATCGGGATGCTGCCGCCCAGCGCCAGCATGATCCCGCCGACGGTGGAGATCATGGCAAATGCCACGCTGAGCAGCACCACCATGCGTGGGGTGGCTGTGATCTGCAGGGCCGCCGCAGCCGGGGTGATCAGCAGCGCCAACACCAGCAGTGCCCCTACCACCTGAATGGACAGCGCAACTGCGATGCCGAGCAGGAACATGAAGGCCAGTGACAGCGTCCGCACGGGCACCCCGCGCGCCGTGGCGATGTCAGGATCCGCACTGGCAAACGTCAGCGGCCGCCAAATCAGCACAAGCCCCACGACAACCACCAGCGCCGTGCCGGCCAGCGCGGAAAGCTGAGTGGAATCCACCGAGACGATCTGGCCCGTCAGCAGTCCGAACTTGTTGGCTGAACGGCCTTGGTACAGCGACAAAAACAAGATGCCCAAACCTAGCCCAAACGGCATGATGACGCCGATGACGGAGTTCCGCTCCCGCGCCCGCACGCCCATGACCCCCAGCAGCAGTGCCGCCAGGATGGAGCCAACCAGCGAGCCCATGATTACGTCGGCACCCACCAACAGTGCGAAGGCTGCCCCGGCAAAGGACAACTCGGCAATGCCGTGGACGGCGAAGGCCAGGTCGCGCATCATGACGAACGTGCCTATCAGCCCGCCCACCACGCCCAGGATTGCCCCGGCCAGCAAGGTGTCGGTAAACAGCGGCAGCAGTTCCCCGTAGTTGGTGAAGTTCAGCACCGCATCGGAAAAGTCCGCCCAGCTCACGAGACCACCACCATGCCGGCGGTGTCCCCGGCGGCACCGGTGTGCGGGCCGTGCCCGTCCACCACCGAGTCGGGGCGCCCCACCACCACCAGCCTGCCGTCCATGTTCAGCACCTCGACATGAGTCCCGTACAGCTTGGACAGCACGTCGGTGCGCATGACCTCCTCCGGCGTGCCCAGTGTGAACCGACCGCCTGCCAGGTACAGCACCCGGTCCACGTGTTCCAGAATCGGATTGATTTCATGCGTGACAAATACGACGGCGGTCCCGTTGGCCTTCGCTTGATGACCCACCAACGCGCTCACCGCCCGCTGGTGGAACAAGTCAAGGGAAAGCAGCGGCTCATCGCACAGCAGCACTTTTGGTTTGGCGGCGATGGCTTGGGCAATCCGCAATCTTTGCTGTTCACCGCCGGAGAGCATGCCGACGGGGATGCGCCCATAGCTCGTGGCGCCAACCTGCTCCAGAAGCTCGTCCACGCGCTGGCGGTATTCCCTGCCACGGAGGCGCACACCCCATTTGTTCCCGTCGACGCCCAGGCCCACCAAGTCACGGGCGCGCAAAGCCGTGTCGGGGGCAAAGTTCTTTTGCTGGGGAACGTAGCCAATGGCGCGATTGCCGCGTTTGGCGGGTCCGCCGTCGACGCTCAGGGTGCCGGAGCTCAGCTGCGACAGGCCGAGCAGGATCTTCAGAAAACTGGTTTTTCCACTGCCATTGGCCCCCAACACGGCCAGGAACTCACCGGGCCGGATTTCAAGGTTGAGGTCCTGCCAGAGTGTCCGCGACCCATAGCTGAGCGTGGCCCGCTTGAGACTAATGGCGGCTGGGGAACTCACCTGGCGTTCCCGGCGGTGCTGGTGGCCGGGGATCCCAGTGCCTGTTCCAGCGCGGTGACGTTGGCGCCCATCCAGTCCAGGTAGGAGGTGCCTGCGGGGAGGGTTTCAGAGAAGTCGACGACGGGAATCCCTGCTGCCTTCGCGGCCTGCTTGACCTCTATGGTTTGCGGGCTTTCGGTCTGTTCGTTGTTGGCCAACAAGACAAGGGTTCCGGATTTCATGAGCGTGAGCGTCTCCGTCATCACGGCCGCCGGGACGTCGCTGCCATTTTCCACGGCCTCGGTGAACTTCGGCGGGGTCCTATTGACCAGCCCTGCCTGCTCCAGCAGGTACAGCGGGACGGGTTCAGTGATGGCAACGGCCGAGCCGCCGTGGACGCCCTTGAGAAGTTGCAGCCTCTCATCAAGTTGCTTCAGCTTTTCCTTGAAAGCGGCGGCCTGCGTTGCAAAGCTTGCGGCTTCGGCGGGTGCTGCGGCACTGAAGCGGCCGGCCAGGTCATCCGCCAGCTTGGCCATGGTGGGCAAGGAGTACCACAGGTGCTCATTGAAGTCCGCGCCCGTATCAAGGCCGGAAAGCGCACTGACGTTTACCACCTGTGCCGGGTCAAGCTGGCCCTTGGCCAGCTGCGTGAAAAAGTCGTCGTAGCCGCCGCCGTTTTCAATCCCGATCTGGGCTTTGGAGACGGCCAGCTTGTCCTGGGCGTTGGCCTCGTAGCCGTGGGGATCCGCCCCTGCCTTGGAAACGATGGAATGCACGGTGACGTGGCTGCCGCCAATGGCCTTGGCAATATCGCCATACACGTTCGTGGAAGCCACCACCGGGATGGTCCCTCCCGTGGACGCGGCCGGAGCATCCCCGCCGCCGCCACAGGCTGCCAGCGCCAATGATGCGGCGAGAGCTGCTCCCATGAGGAGAATGGTGCGGCGGGGATGAAACATGCAACTCCTTGAAATCGTGCTAATGAGAATTGTTACCAATAAGAACCAGCATAGCCCATATTGGGAATCATTCGCATCAAGCCCTGCGACGGTCCTGAATCTGCGTTTGCGTGGCGTCGCGAATTTCACCCACGAGCTGCTCAATCACATCCTCGAGGAACAAGACGCCCATGGTCTGGCCGGCGTCGTCAATCACACGGGCCATGTGGGATCCGGTACGTTGCATGATCGCCAGCACGTCCTCAATCTCCTCCCCTGCCTGCAGGTTCACCATGGAGCGCACGCGGCCTTCCCCGATGGGCGTTTGATAACGCTCAAGCGGAATGCGCAGTACATCCTTCAGGTGCAGATAGCCCAGCAGGAACCCTTCCGCATCGGCGAAAATAAACCGTGAGAAGCCCGTCTTGCCCACCATATGCTCGAAGTCGACGGGGGTGGCGTCGGCAGGAAGGGTGACCAGCGCCTCCAATGGCACCATCACGCCCTGTGCTGTCTGGGAGGAAAACTCCAGCGCACCGGTAATCAGCCCTGTCTGGTCGTCAACCGTTCCGCTGCGCGTGGATTCCTCCACGATCGACTGTACTTCCTGCAGGGTGAAGCTGGAGGAGACTTCGTCGGTGGGCACAATGCCAAACAGCCGCACCACGTGGTTTGCCGTCCAGTTCAACGCCACAATAACGGGGCGCACCACCTTGCCAATGAGCACCAGCGGAGGAGCCAGCAGCAGTGCCGCCTTGTCCGCAGCGGACACGCTCATGTTCTTGGGCACCATCTCGCCAAAGGTCACGTGCAGGAACGTCACGAGCGCAAGCGTCAGCACAAAAGCCACGGGAGCACCGACGTTGTCCTGCACGCCGATCGCATGAAGCGGCTGGACCAGCAGGTGGTGGATGGCAGGTTCGGAGACGTTCAGGATCAACAACGAACACACGGTGATGCCCAGCTGGGAGCAGGCCAGCATCAGTGAAACGTTTTCCATGGCGCCGAGGGTGATCTTGGCCCGTTTGGAGCCGGCATCGGCCAACGGCTCAATCTGGCTGCGCCGGGCCGTCATCACGGCAAATTCAGCCGCCACGAAGAAGGCGTTGCCGAGCAACAGCACCACCAGCCAGGCAAGTCCTGCCCACGGGCTCACAGCGAACCACCTGTCTGAGTCGTGCCGTCAGTTTGTCTGCCGTCTTCCTGCGTGCCGTCAGCGGAAGGCGCCGGAATGAAGCGGATCCGGTCGATCCGGCGTCGTTCCACCCTGTCCACCACCAACAAGCCGCCTTCAACGGCAACGGTGTCGCCCACAACGGCGATCCGGCCCAGCTCGGCCATCATGAAGCCGCCCACGGTTTCGTAGCCGGCCTCGTCGGGCACATTGAGCTGGCCGATGCGTTCGGAGACTTCGTCGGGGCGCATCAGGCCGGGCAGGAACCAGGTACCGTCGGCGTTGAGCAGGATGCCGGGCTTGGCCCTGTCATGCTCGTCGGAGACTTCGCCCACGATTTCCTCCACCAGGTCTTCAAGGGTCGTCACTCCCGCTGTGCCGCCGTATTCATCCTGGACGACGGCCATTTGCAGGTTGCCTTCACGCAGTTCAAGGATCAGGGCGTCCAGGTGGAGGGTTTCAGGCACACGCAGGACATCTGTCATGATGGCGCCCACTTCAATGTCGGGGCGCTTGTGGAACGGGATGGAGACAGCTTTCTTCAAGTGGACGACGCCGAGGATCTGGTCAGCGGATTCGCCAATGACGGGGAAACGTGAATAGCCGGTGCGCCGGGCCACGTCGACAATCTCCGTGACGGACTTGGTGCTTTCGATCGTCTCCACCCGCATGCGCGGGGTCATGACGTCTGCGGCAGTCTGCTCGGAAAAGCTCAGGGTGCGGGCCACAAAGGTTGCCGTTGTTTTATCGAGGGTGCCCATGACGGCGGAACGGCGGACAAGGGAGGCCAGTTCCGCTGGCGAACGCGCACCCGAGATTTCTTCCTTGGCTTCCATGCCGAAGAGGTGCAGGACCTTGTTGGAAAATCCGTTGAGAACAACGATGGCCGGCTTGAAGATCATGGTGAACACCAAGTGCGGCCTGGCCACTGCCTTGCCAATTTCAAAGGACTTGGCGATGGCCATGTTCTTCGGCACAAGTTCGCCAATCAACATGGACAGCAGCGTGGCCACAACCATGGCGGCGGCCAAGGCAACACCGGCTATGGCGGGCTCGGGAACCCCCAGCGCCCCCAACGGTCCGGCCAACAGTGCGCCAAGCGAGGGCTCCATCAAAAAACCTGTCAGGAGCGTGGTCAGTGTAATACCCAACTGGCAGCTGGAAAGCTGTGTGGAGAGGCTTTTGAGGCAATGCAGCAGCGGCACTGCCGCCTTGTCACCTTCGTTGACGGCGCGTTGCACGGCCGTCTGGTCCAAGGCTATGAGGGAGAATTCGACGGCAACAAAAAACCCTGTGCCAAGGATGAGCAGCAGGCCTGCCGCCAACAATATCCATTCCATTTACAGCTCCCCCCCTGTCACGACGCGTTGCGTTGCTGCGCGTAAGTTGGGGTTGGCCGCCGGCGGGGGGTGGTCGGCGCTGGGGCCGGCCACTGCTGCGGTCGCGGAACTGTGGTCACGAGTGCGGGGTTTGCCGGCATGGGCAGCGGGGTTGCAAGAAGGCGTTTTTATGCCCTGCAAGCCAGTGCGCCGGCCCCTAGATTTACTTTTCATAGGATTTTTAGTGTACATCAGGACAGTGCGGGACCTTCAGGGAACAGGTGTGCAGAAAATGAACAACAGCTGGGAAACTGCCGGGAAGGAACTGGCGGGGTATGGCGCTAGCCGGGAAGGATACTGTGCCCGCCCAGGCGATGGAATGCCCGGCTGTGATAAACCATGGCTTCGCCGGTGGTTTCGGCAACCACGATCTCCAACACCTCGGCGGCCAGCAGCAGTGAGCCGCCAGCGGGGGTCCGGCTAAGAACTTTGCAGCGCAGCGCATGGCCGCTGTGCGCCAGCAGCGGCTCTCCCGTATCTAGGCGCGTCCACACCATGGAACCTGTGAAGCGTTCTGAAGTCGAGCTGGCGAAGCATTTGGCAAGTTCCAAGTCCCCGACCCGCAGCAGGTGCACCACCACAGTGTCGGCGACGGCAAGGGCTGCGGCAGATCCACTGCCAGCGGCCAACGAAAAAGCCAGCAGTGGCGGATCTACGGAGACGGACGCCACCGAGGATGCGGTGATCCCCACCGGTCCGGTGGGGGAGTCTGCCGTGATGATGGAGACGCCAGCAGGATGGGCGCCAAAGGCTGCCTTGAAATCTCTGGCCAGCCGGGTCTCTTGAAGCTGCAAGGTCATGACCACAAAATCCTCTCACCCTGACCTGCCTGGGCGGCGAGATCCTTAAGGCACTCTAGAACCTCAACTATAGTTCAGGTCAAGTCGAGCGTCCGTGACCGTGGTCACAATTGGGCTTGTTCGCCGCTTAATACCGTCACATTTCGGGGTCATCGAAAGCTCGGGCACCCGGCCCTGCACCGGCAACTTGATCGTCCGGGTTCACAAAGCCACATTCAGCCAGCGAAAGGCAACCGCAGCCAATACAGCCGCTGAGGCTTCCGCGCAGCTTTTGCAGAGCGGAAATGCGGGCATCCAATTCGTGCTGCCAAGCCTCGGAGAGCCTGCTCCAGTCGTCTTTTCCCGGGACATCTTCACGTGGAAGTTGAGCAAAGACTTCTGCCGTCAGAGCCAGGGGTATGCCTGCTCGCTGTGCTGCCCGGATGACGGCTACCCTGCGGAGCACTGAACGGTTGTATCGGCGCTGGTTTCCTGTTGTCCGGCTACTGAAAATCAGCCCCTGGCGCTCATAGAAATGCAGCGCTGAGACGTTGACACCGCTGCGGGCCGCCACCTGGCCCACGCTTAACTCCTCTTCAAGGTGAACGGGGTCTGACTTTGCGGGTTCTGCCCGAGCCGGTTCAAACTGTGCAGTCGCGGAGACGTGCTTCCTTGCTGGTTCAGCAGCCAAGAAGACGCCTGATCCCTGCTTCGGCATCGGTGACGATTTTTCCGATCCCACCGGAGATGTCAACGACGACCGCCCGCTCATCGGACGTGAGTTGCTCCAGCGCCGCAATTTGCGACGTCAGCAGTGAGACGGGCATAAAGTGTCCGGAGCGGCCCTCAAGGCGTTTGCTGAGCACCTCCGCGGTCCCCTCAAGGTGCAGGAAAATCGTGTCCGGCGCCTGTGCCCGGATGATGTCGCGGTAGCGGCGTTTCAAGGCCGAACATGCCACGACGATTCCAGGCGCCCTGGTCGTCGCCAACTCATGGCCCACCAGTTCAAGCCATGGCTGGCGGTCGGCGTCGTTCAACGCCACTCCTGCCGCCATTTTGCGTACATTGTCCAAGGGGTGCAGCGAATCGGCATCCACGAAGGGGAAATTCATGGCGTCCGCCACCAACGCGCCAATGGTGCTTTTACCCGCCCCAGACACTCCCATGACAACAATACGGGGCGTGCCGCACCGGGGCTCTGCAACCGGCGTTGGTGCGCGCCCGGAGGTATGCGCCGATACAGCACTGTCGGGAACGGGCACGAAGTCATGGCTACTCATACCTTCTTGTATATCAAGAGGTGGCGCACATCACCGAACAGGGTGCACTTCGTTGAAAGTGAGTTGACCTCACGTTGACCACGGCTTGCCCGCTACCAACTCTGTGGCAGCGCCCGTCCTTCCTCATATCCGGCAGCAGACTGCACACCGACTACGGCACGCTCACGGAACTGTGCCAGGGACAATGCGCCCGCATACGTCAGCGAACTGCGCAGTCCGGCCGTGATCATATCCAGCAGGTCCTCCACTCCAGGACGGGCTGGGTCAAGGTACATCCTCGACGTGGAGATGCCCTCCTCGAACAGGCCTTTTCGGGCCCGCGCAAATGCCGCGTCCCCCGAGGTTCTGTTTTGCACGGCCCGTGCCGAGGCCATGCCAAAGCTCTCCTTATATTGGCGCCCGCTGGCATCGACCTGCAGATCACCCGGGCTTTCGTAGGTGCCGGCAAACCAAGAGCCAATCATGACCTGGCTCGCTCCTGCTGCCAGCGCCAAGGCAACGTCCCGCGGATATCGCACCCCGCCGTCGGCCCAGACGTGGGCACCCAGCTCCGCCGCCGCCGCCGAACATTCCAACACGGCCGAAAACTGCGGCCGGCCCACGGCTGTCATCATGCGTGTGGTGCACATGGCTCCGGGTCCCACACCCACTTTGATGATGTCGGCACCGGCGTCCACCAGATCCCGCACGCCCGCTGCGCTGACAACGTTCCCGGCAGCAACAGGGACGGACGGGGAAAGCTGCCGCACGGCCCGCAACGCATCAAGCATTTTCTTCTGGTGTCCGTGCGCCGTGTCCACCACGAGCGTGTCAACACCGGATTCCAACAACGCAGCGGCCTTCTTCCCCACGTCCCCGTTGACGCCTACGGCAACACCGAGCCGCAGCCGTCCGGAGTCATCAAGGGCCGGCCGGTAAATGGTGGAACGCAGCGCCCCGGTTCGGGTGAGCACACCCACCACCTCCCCCGCCCGCAGCACAGGGGCAAAGTCGGTTCCGGCAGCGTCGAGCACAGCAAAGGCTTCGCGCAGGGCCTCGTCTGTGAGCTTCTTGGCCTGCACATAGTCAAGGTCGCCGGAGTCCGCCTGGGCCCGGATCTCGTCAAAGGGCACAGCGTCCAAGGTGAGCACATTTGAGCGCATGACCGAGGACAATGAGGCGAACCTGTCCACACCCTCGCAGTCGGCACCGCGCACCACACCGACAAAGTCCTGGCCGTCCACTACCACCACGGCATTGTGGGAACGCTTGGTCATCAGGTGAACGGCGTCAATGACAATGTCACCGGCCGTCATCAGCAGCGGCGTTTCATAGAGGCTGTCGCGCTGTTTGACCCAGCTGGCCACCGAGCGCAGCACATCAAGGGGCACGTCCTGCGGCAAAATCGCCATGCCGCCGCGCCGGGCAACCGTCTCGGCCATCCGTTTTCCAGAAACCGCAGTCATATTCGCAACCACCAACGGAATGGTGGTCCCGGTGCCGTCCCCGCTTGAGAGGTCAACGTCCATGCGTGAAGTGACGGTGGAACGCGACGGAACCAGAAACACGTCCGAATACGTCAAATCTGTGACCGCTTGGTGTAGAAAACGCATGGCACTCCCTTAGCTGAAATGGCCCCGAAGCAGCTCCCCTGCTGCCCTCTGGCGCACTGCCGGGCCGCCAGATTTTGAGTCTAGCTGCCCACCCGCAGCCGTTCACCGCAAAATCGATCAATTTTGTTGATTCCGCAGGCGCGCCGCAGTAAAGATTGGCCTACAGGCTATCTTGCTTACTAGACTTGCTGCCGGACGGGGTTTGTTGGACCCCACCCACTTTTCAAATAGACTACGCAAGTTCGCTACGCGCGCACCCAGCCCCGGTCGGATGCCGCCGTGCTGATACTTGCACAGCGGGCAACAAGAACTCATGGAAGAGGCGTAATACACGTGCCAGAGCAATCCATCCACCGTCTACCCGAAGAATTTGGCGGCAACGAGTGGCTCGTCGATGAACTGTATGAGCGCTACAAAAGCGACAAGAATTCCGTAGACAAGAAGTGGTGGCCGCTCTTCAACGGGTTCGCAGCCGACGATGCAGACGGCAATGGTCGCCACACTGCAGCCAACGTTGCCCCCGTCACGGCCCAGATCCCCGTGGTTCCAGCCCCCGCAGCTCCTGCGGCCGCTGCCCCCAGCGCTGCTGCCCCGAGAACGACGCCGGCAGCTCCCGCCGTCGTTCCGGCGACTCCCGCTGCAGCCCCCAAGGCACCGAGTGCCCCGCGCCGGCCCACCCCCGCCAAGGACGCAGCCCGCACCGGCGCCGTGCCCATCCCGGCCCAGTTGCCCAAGACAGCCAAGGACAAGTCCGTTCCGGAAGAGTCCGTCAAGAGCGTCCTGCGCGGACCGGCCAAGGCCATTGCCGCCAATATGGTCACAAGCCTGGAGGTGCCCACCGCCACCAGCGTGCGCGCCATCCCGGCCAAGCTGCTCATCGACAACCGCGTTGTCATCAACTCCAACCTCGCCCGTGCCCGTGGCGGCAAGGTTTCCTTCACACACTTGATCGGCTACGCCGTCGTCAAGGCACTGGGCGAGTTCCCGTCCATGAACGTGCACTACGAGGAGATTGACGGCAAGCCCGTCTCCGTCCAGCCACCGCATGTGAACTTTGGCATCGCCATCGACCTGCCCAAGCCGGACGGCACCCGCCTGTTGATCGTGCCCAACATCAAGCGCGCAGAGACGATGAACTTCGCCGAGTTCTGGCGCACCTATGAGGACTTGATCAAGCGTGCCCGCGCCGGCAAGCTCACCGCTGACGACCACGCCGGCACCACCGTTTCGCTGACCAACCCCGGCGGCATTGGCACAGTGCACTCGGTGCCGCGCCTCTCCAAGGGCCAAGCCGCCATCATCGGCGTCGGTTCCCTCGACTACCCTGCCGAATTCCAGGGTGCCAGCGAGAAAATCATTGCGCGCAACGCTGTCTCCAAGATTCTGACGCTGACAAGCACCTACGACCACCGCGTCATCCAGGGTGCCGGTTCCGGAGAATTCCTGAAGCGGATCAACGCGCTTCTGCTCGGCGCCGACAACTTCTACGACGAGATCTTCGAATCGCTGCGCATCCCGTACGAGCCCGTGCGCTGGAGTGTGGACCTTCAGGTGGACCCGGCCGACCAGATCAACAAGGTCGCCCGCATCCAGCAGCTCATCCACTCCTACCGGGTGCGCGGGCACCTCATGGCCGACACCGACCCGTTGGAATACGTCCAGCGCAAGCACCCCGACCTTGATGTGTTGACCTATGGCCTGACGCTGTGGGACCTTGACCGTGAATGGCCCACCGGCGGCTTTGGCGGCAAGCAAAAGTTGCTGCTGCGCGACATCCTCGGAGTTCTGCGCGACGCCTACTGCCGCACCACCGGCATTGAGTACATGCACATTCAGGAGCCGGAACAGCGCGAATGGTTCCAGGCACAGCTGGAGCACCCGTACTCCAAGCCGAGCCGTGAGGAGCAGCTGCGCATTGTTTCCAAGCTGAACTCGGCTGAGGCGTTTGAGACGTTCCTGCAGACGAAGTTCGTCGGCCAGAAGCGCTTCTCACTTGAAGGCGGCGAATCCTTGATTCCGCTGCTTGACTCGATCATTTCCGACGCCGCCGACGACGGCCTCGATGAGGTTGCGATCGGCATGGCCCACCGCGGGCGCCTGAACGTGCTCACTAACATCGCCGGCAAGACCTATGCTCAGGTGTTCCGCGAATTTGAGGGCACCCAGGATTCACGCAGCGTCCAAGGTTCCGGTGACGTGAAGTACCACTTGGGCACCTCAGGTACCTTTACCTCGGACTCCGGCAACGAGACCAGGGTCTACCTGGCAGCCAACCCCTCCCATCTGGAAGCCGTGGACGGTGTCCTCGAGGGCATTGTGCGCGCCAAACAGGACCGCCTGGACCAGCGCGAAAACTACCCCGTGCTGCCTCTCATGGTGCACGGCGACGCCGCGTTTGCCGGCCAGGGCGTGGTTGCGGAAACGCTGAACCTGTCCCAGCTGCCCGGCTACCGCACTGGCGGCACCATCCACGTTGTTGTCAACAACCAGGTTGGCTTCACCACGGCACCGTCCTCATCGCGTTCATCGGTCTACTCCACCGACGTTGCCAAGATGATTCAGGCGCCGATCTTCCACGTCAACGGTGACGACCCCGAAGCAGTGGTCCGCACAGCCCAGCTGGCATACCAGTTCCAGCAGCGCTTCCGCGTGGACGTTGTCATCGACATGGTTTGCTACCGCCGCCGCGGCCACAACGAGGGCGACGACCCCTCGATGACGCAGCCGCTGATGTACAACCTCATCGAGGCCAAGCGTTCAGTGCGCCGCCTGTACACCGAAGCCTTGATTGGCCGCGGCGACATCACTGAAGAGGAAGCCACACAGCTGCTGCGCGACTACCAGGAACGCTTGGAACGCGTCTTCGCCGAGACGCATGCCGCCCAGACCTCTCCGATCCCGATCATCACCAAGGACTCGCATTCCGTCTCCGACCTTGAGCGCCCCATGTCTCAACAAGAGGACAGCGTGAACGATCCCCAGGTCACTGCCATCAGTGCCGACATGCTGGCCCACATCGGGGCAACTCACCTGGCCGTCCCCGAGGGCTTCGAGGTGCACCACAAGCTCAAGCCACTGCTGGAAAAGCGTGATGCAATGTCCCGCGAAGGCGGCATCGACTGGGGCTTTGGCGAACTCGTCGCTTACGGGTCTCTGTTGATGGAGGGTGTCCCGGTTCGCATGGCAGGCCAGGACTCACGCCGAGGAACGTTCGTGCAGCGCCATGCAGTGTTCCACGACCGCGCCAACGGCGACGTTTGGACGCCTCTGCGGGATCTCAGCGAGGACCAGGCGAAGCTGTGGATCTATGATTCCCTGCTCAGCGAATACGCCGCCATGGCCTTCGAGTACGGCTACTCCGTGGAACGCCCGGACGCACTGGTCGTGTGGGAAGCCCAGTTTGGCGACTTCGTCAACGGCGCCCAAACCGTCATCGACGAGTTCGTCTCCTCAGCCGAACAGAAATGGGGCCAGCGCTCCTCGCTGGTGCTCATGCTGCCGCACGGCTACGAAGGCCAGGGACCGGACCACTCTTCCGCCCGCATTGAACGCTTCATGCAAATGTGTGCCGAAGACAACATGATCGTGGCCAATCCGACCACACCGGCCTCACACTTCCACCTGTTGCGCCGCCAGGCCTACCACCGCCCTCGCAAGCCGCTGATCATCTTCACCCCGAAGCAGCTGTTGCGTCTGAAAGCAGCCGCATCCTCGGTGGAGGACTTCACCCAGGGCGGCTTCCATACCGTCATCGGTGAGCATGCAGCAGTGGACAACGCCGCCGTCGACCGCGTCCTGCTGGTCTCGGGTCGGCTGTACTACGACTTGATCGCCGCTCGGGACAAGCATGCGGACACGAAGGTTGCCATTATCCGCGTCGAGCAGCTGTACCCGCTGCCGCTGGAGGAAATCAAGGCTGAACTGGCCAAGTACCCGAACGCTGAAGTCGTATGGGCTCAGGACGAACCTGCTAACCAGGGACCGTGGCCGTTCATGGGCTTGAATCTGGCACCGGAACTGGACAGGAAGTTGAACCGGGTTTCACGTCCGGCATCAGCCGCCACCGCAACAGGTTCGGCCAAGAACCATGCCGTTGAACAAACACTGCTGGTCATGCAGGCGTTCGAGCGCAACTAGAACATGGGACATGCCCGGCCTGCACCAGCAGGCCGGGCATGTCTCATGTAGATTCAATATTCGTAGACTAGAAAGAGGGCGTTGTGGAGAAACGGGAACTGCGAATAATAGCTGTGGGCGAGGAATTGGTCGCCGGTGTGGGTGATCCCCGCGCGCTTGGCTGGCTTGGCCGCGTACTGGCCAGGACGCCCGCAGAGGCAGTTTCGGTGGAATCGTTTGTGCTGGCCTGTCCGCGCGAAGGCACCGAGGCACTGGCCAGCAGGTGGCTGATAGAAGCCAGCCGCCGTTTTGACGACTTCCATGAGAACCGCCTCGTCATCGGCCTTTCAGGTCGAGACATTGAATATGGACTTTCAACGGCCCGGAGCCGGCTCAACCTGGCCAACATCCTGGACGGCGCCACCCAGCTGAACATCCCGGTGTTCGTCGTGGGTCCGCCGCCGTCACTGGATCCGGCCTTGAACCGCAAGCTGGCAGAGCTCAACACAGCCTTCGCCGACGTCACAACGCGCCGCAAGCACCACTACGTTGACACATTTACACCCCTGCAAAACCATGAGCAATGGCGCAACGACGTCGCCGCGAACGCCGGATCCCCGGGACAGGCCGGCTACGGCCTCATGGCGTGGCTGGTGTTGCACCGCGGCTGGTACCAGTGGCTGGATCTGCCAGAAGCCGCCTGAGGCCCTTCATTAGGTGCAGGTGTGCCACTTATGCGAAACTAGATGCGGATCGATTTTGAAGATCTTTGAGAAGATTGGAGTCAGCTATGTCCAAGCGTTCGCGCAAGCGTCGGGATCGTAAGCGTGGCGGCGCTAACCACGGTAAGCGTCCCAACACTTAAATCTTGACGTAACAAAGCTCAGGCCCGCTCCGCCACCAGGCAGAGCGGGCCTTTGCATGCCGCCAACCAGCGTTGTGATCAACCAGTCAAGGCATTAAACACGGAAAATACTGTTTCAAAGCTAGGCTGGAAACATCGCCGCTTCGCGCTGACAGAAAGCTGAAAAATGTTCGCCGTCGTTTTGCTGGTCATCCTTCCATTCGTGTGGTTTGGCATGATCACGGCCATCTCGTTTATCGAGACACCCCTGAAGTTTCGAGCCCCCGGCATGACCCACGCGCTTGGCGTGGGCATCGGACGGATTGTGTTCAAAGTGCTGAACTTGGTGGAGGCTGTGCTGGCAGTGCTGATCCTCGGTGCGTGGACTCAGCAGCCAGACATGGTGAGCCTGCCGGCAGGCATCCTGCTTGCGCTGTCCATGGTGGCACTTGTGCTGCAAACGGTGGTGCTGCGCCCTGCGATGGGTCATCGCACCAAAGCGCTCTCTGACACGGCTCTGACGCACAGCGGGAGCATTGCCGTCAAAGCCAAAGTAGCCACGCTCACGCACATCTCGTACATCAGCGCTGAGCTGGTGAAAGTTGCGGCACTGCCCATCGCTGGAATCCTTGTCCTGCTGGAAGTGGCGGCGTAGGTGGCCAGGGAAAAAGCGCAAGGCAACGCACCCCTGCATTCCGGACGAACGGCGTCGCGCCTGGTTCATTATGAACCGGCCACGGCAACTGCCCCGGACCCAGAACGGAAGGATATTTCCAGCCGGGAAGACATCCTGACACTGGTGGAGACGTTCTACACCAGGGCGTTTGCCGACGAATTGATCGGGCGCATCTTCACCGACGTTGTCCACATGGACCTGCCGCGCCACATGCCCATCATGGCCGACTTTTGGCAGACCGTGCTGTTCAAAGCCGGCCTGTACAGCAGGAATGCGCTGAAAATCCATTTTGACATCCATGCTCAGGAACCGCTCACGCTGGAGCATTTCAACCGGTGGCTGCAATTGTGGACGAACACCGTTGACGAGCTCTTCAGCGGGGAAAAGGCGGAGATGGCAAAAGTGCAGGCCCATCTGATTGCCGGTTCGCTGCACCGCCGGGTGACAGGACGTCCGGCAAGCCAGTACAGCACCATCTCGATGCGGCCCGACGCCGCAGGCTGAACCTGGGAAGGGCTAAACCTGGGCGGGCTTGCCTTCGTGCAGCCGCGCAAGGATGGCAGCCTTGAGATTTTCCGGGGCAGCTTCCTTGCAGGAACGCTTCACAACGGAGCGGATGACGCATTCAAGGTCATACTCGTGTGAACAATCCGAGCAGTCATCCAGATGCACCTTGATCTCATTGAGGTCATCGCATGAGAGTGCACCATCCAAGTATTCATAAATTCGTGCAATGCGTTCGTCGTCGCAATCGCCCAGGCTTTGGCAGTCACCCATGTCTAATTCTCCGTTTCCTTCATTTGTCCTGACCCATTGACGTCTTTGACGTATCCGCGTTCCACGGCGTAGTCGGACAGCATTTCCCGCAAAAGTTTCCGACCCCTGTGAAGCCGGGACATGACCGTCCCGATGGGGGTATTCATGATTTCTGAAATTTCCTTGTACGCAAAGCCCTCCACGTCGGCAAAGTACACGGCCAGCCGGAACTCCTCCGGGATGGCCTGCAACGCCTTTTTCACGTCAGAGTCGGGAAGATGGTCCAAGGCGTCCGCCTCGGCCGATCGAAGCCCGTGCGAGGTGTGTGATTCAGCCCTGGCCAGCTGCCAATCCTCAATGCTGTCAGCATTGGATTGCAGGGGCTCGCGCTGCCGCTTCCGGTACAGGTTGATGTAGGTGTTGGTCAGGATCCGGTACAGCCAGGCCTTCAAGTTTGTTCCAGGCTTGTACTGGTGAAAGGCCGAGAAGGCCTTTGTGTATGCCTCCTGGACCAGATCCTCTGCGTCGCTGGGGTTGCGGGCCATGCGCATGGCGGCAGAGTACAGCTGGTCAACGTACACCATGGCGTCGCGTTCAAAACGGGCACGCCGTTCGTCAACGCTCTCATTGGCAACATCCACCTCAACCATGTCGGTGGTTCGCACGGGAGGGGGGATCGTGCCAAGTCCCGCCGCGGCTGGCTCGATGGTTTGCTCAGGCTCGGAAATGTTCATCACAGACGAGTCTATGCGCACACTGGCTGTTAGAGGTGAGGGGGAAACGCTCAAGGGCGGCAACAGACTTTGTTCCGCCGGATGGCTCAGAGTCTGCATGTCCGCCTTCCGTCCCATCCGAGTTCACTTGGCCAGCCCCGTTGTGAGGCCGCCGCTATCCATGTAAACCTGCCAACGCCGTCGTATATTCCGCAGCCACAGCGCAAACACTGCAGCAAAGACTGCATCACACCGGGCAGTCATGGCAGACTTGGAGGCAGCATGAGTCTCCCGTGCGGCCGCACCGACCGTCAACGGGATGTCCGAAGCACCACTTAGGAGGCCCCGTTGTCCATTGTTCGCGCCCTAGCCCGCCCCATGTTGGCATCATCGTTCATCCTCGCCGGCATCGACCGCCTGCGCCACGCAGATCAAACTGTGGCCCAGCTGGCACCTGTCCTGCGCCCGCTCAGTTCCGCGCTGCCCATTGAGGCCAGCGAAAAGACGCTGGCCCGTGCACTGGCCGCCACCCAGGTTGGCGCAGGCGTGCTGCTGGCCACCGGCAAGCTTGCCCGGCCCGCCGCCGTCATTCTCGCCCTGACCGCCGCGCTGACCACTGTGGTGGAGTACCGCAACGCCGACACTTCCACGAAGGAAAATCGTGCGCACCGCCGCAATCAGTTGACGAAGAACATCGGTCTCATTGGCGGGGCACTGCTGGCCAGCGTGGACACGGCCGGACGCCCCGGCTTGGCATGGCGGGCGGAAAAGCTCATTGAGAGCGGCAAGAAGAACACGAAGAAGCAATTGAAGAGTGCCGACAAGAGCGTCCGTGCCCTTGCCCACGACGTGACAGGACAGTAATTACCCATGACCGCCGCCCATTGGCCCGCACCATTTTCTCCAACACCCTTGGATGCCACCGTCACCATACCGGCCTCCAAATCGCTGACCAATAGGTATCTTGTCCTCGCCGCTCTTGCCGACGGTGAGTCACGCCTCCGGGCACCGTTGCAGTCCCGCGATTCCGACCTCATGATCGGCGCGTTGCGGGCCATGGGTGCGGCCATCTCAGAGGTGCCCGGCAGCGGGGCGGTCCCGGACCTTGTGGTCACGCCCATCCCGGCTGGTTTTGGTGCTGGCTCCTCCGGCATCAGCGTTGATTGCGGGCTCGCCGGCACGGTGATGCGTTTTGTGCCGCCGCTTGCTGCGCTGGTGTCCGGGGCGGTGAAGTTCGACGGCGATCCGGCGGCTTTGGTGCGTCCCATGGGTCCCATTGTGGTGGGGTTGGAAGCGTTGGGTGTCCGCGTGGAGGACGGCGGCGACGGCTTCCTGTCCTTCACGGTGCACGGCACCGGCAAGGTGGAGGGCGGCCACGTCGCAGTGGATGCCGGGGGCTCCTCACAGTTCATTTCCGCATGGCTGTTAGTCGGTTCGCGCTTTGCCAACGGCTTGGAACTGGAGCACATTGGTGATTCAGTGCCCAGCCGTGACCACATTTCCATGACGGTGGAGATCCTGCGCTCGGTGGGCGTTGTGGTGGACGACTCCACCCCGAACCGCTGGGTGGTGCAGCCCGGCCCGGTGTCGGCCTTCGACGTTGTCCTGGAACAGGACCTCTCCAACGCCGGCCCCTTCTTGGCCGCCGCTTTGGCCACGGGCGGAACTGTGCGCATCCCCAACTGGCCTGCCAACACCACCCAGGTCGGTGACAAATGGCGTGAAATTCTCCCCCAGTTTGGTGCCACCGTGAGCCTTGATGACGGTGTTCTGACCGTCACCGGCGGCACCGAGATCCAAGGTGTGGACCTGTCGGACACCAGCGAACTTGCCCCGTCGGCAGCTGCCATTTGCGCGTTGGCAACAACGCCGTCGCGCTTGCGCGGTATCTCGCACCTGCGCGGGCACGAAACCGACCGTCTGGCCGCGCTGGTGGCGGAGATCAACGCACTGGGAGGCAACGCCGAAGAAACAGCGGACGGGCTGATCATCAACCCCGCCCCGCTGCACGGCGGAGTGTTTCACAGCTACCACGATCACCGCATGGCCACGGCCGGGGCGATCATCGGGCTGGCCGTGCCCGGCGTCGAAGTTGAGAACATCGCCACCACGGCGAAGACCATGCCTGATTTCCCTGCCATGTGGGCGGCCATGGTCGCCCAGACCGCGGCGGTTGAAACCAGGGCATAGGCACATGGCAAAGGACTACAGCAACTGGGACGAATCCGATGTTCGGGTCAGGGCCAACAAGAAGGGCAGCCGGCCGCGGACCAAGGACAGGCCGGCGTATGAGGATGCCGTGATCGGGCGGATCGTCACGGTGGACCGCGGCAGGTACACGGCCATCGTGGATGAAGACCTGGGCACCGAACGCATCTTGATTGCCGCCAGGGCCAGGGAATTGCGCCGCTCCCCCGTGGTGGCCGGAGACTTTGTGGCACTGGTCGGGGACGTCTCCGGCAAGCCGGACACGCTGGCCCGGCTAGTCCGCATTCAGGAGCGGCGCACACTGCTGCGCCGCAGCGCCGACGACACCGATCCCGTGGAGCGCGTCGTCGTCGCCAACGCTGACCAACTGGTCATTGTGGTGGCCGCAGCCAACCCGGAGCCGCGCACAGGTTTCATCGACAGGGCGCTGGTGGCGGCCTACGACTCCGGGATCGAACCACTCCTGCTCATCACGAAGACGGACATCAAGGATCCTGCGGAACTGCTCGCCAACTACGAGCACCTGGACATGACCGTCATCATCAGCCGCACGGCGGCCGAGGGTGCCTCGGGCATTGATGCGCGCAGCGACGACGGCGACTCGGCCCTGTTGGCCGGGGGCGCCGTCGAGCAGTTGCACGGTTATCTCGACGGGAAGGTCAGCGTCATGGTGGGGCATTCGGGCGTGGGAAAGTCCACCATGGTCAACGCCTTGACGGGGTCGCAGCGGGCCACCGGCGGCGTCAATGCCGTCACGGGACGCGGCCGCCACACGTCCTCCTCGGCGCTGGCGCTGCAACTACAGGGTGGCACGCGGGGCTCATGGATCATCGACACCCCGGGCATCCGCTCGTTTGGACTGGCACACGTGAATGCCGACAGGATCCTGCAGGCCTTCCCAGATCTGCAGCCGGGGACCGACGACTGCGAACGCGGATGCAAGCATGACAGCGTCGCCGTGAACTGCGGCCTGGACCCGTATGTGGCTGCCGGACATGCAGGCGACGCCGGACCGGCTCGCCTTGCCTCGTTGCGCCGCCTTTTGGGCACCAGCGACCGCACCGAAGGCCGTGCGGAGGCGAAGGAACTGGGCAGCATCGACTAGGCGCGCCTGGGCCCGCATCAAAACCGTGCAAGGAACCGGCTGCGTCACGTCAAGGGTTTTTCGCAAACCGCGATAGCGTGATCTGTATGAGCGTAGAACCCCAGACGTACAACGACGACCTCCGCCTAGCCCATGTCCTGGCGGACAGCGTGGATTCACTGACCATGTCCCGTTTCAAGGCACTCGACTTGGCTGTTGAAACCAAACCGGACCTGACCCCGGTCACGGATGCGGACAAGGCCGCCGAGGAGTCCATCCGCAGCCAGCTGTCACGGGTTCGCCCCCGCGATGCCGTGCTGGGCGAGGAGTTCGGCAGCTCCGGACACGGTTCACGGCGCTGGATCATCGATCCCATTGACGGGACGAAGAACTTTGTGCGCGGAGTCCCGGTCTGGGCAACACTCATTGCGCTCGTCGACGACGGACGCCCCGTGGTGGGCCTGGTCAGCGCCCCCGCATTGGGCAAGCGCTGGTGGGCTGCGGAGGGCACAGGCGCCTACATGGGCAAGTCACTGGCGGCCGCCACCCGCATCCGCGTCTCCAACGTGGCAGAGCTCAAGGACGCTTCACTGTCCTACTCTTCCCTGACCGGCTGGGCCGAACGTGGCAACCGCGATGATTTCATCTCCCTCACCGACGATGTGTGGCGCACCCGCGCCTATGGCGACTTCTGGTCCTACTGCATGGTCGCCGAGGGCAGCGTGGACATCGCCTGCGAGCCCGAACTGAACCTGTATGACATGGCGGCGCTGGTCCCGATCATCACCGAAGCTGGCGGCCGCTTCACCTCCCTCGAAGGGGTGGACGGCCCGTTCGGTGGCAACGCCTTGGCCACCAACTCCATCCTCCACTCCGAGGTTCTGCAGCGGCTGAACCCCAACTGGGACGACCTGCTGGGCTGACCCGGGCCTTTTGCCCGCCTCCGAGGTTCAAACTGCAGTCGATGCGGGTAATCTTTAGGCGCACCCGCATCGGCTGCAATATGAGGGCCCGAGACGAAACGTAATAAATGCATCCTCGAGATTCTTGGGCTAATCTTTGGTGCATGGGTCACGAGTGCCAGCGCTAAACCCCGGTTTGCTGGCCGGCAACCCTCCTTTCGCGGCGGGGTGCCCCGGGTGACGACCTGGCCAGGCCGGAGCGGTCTTGGCAAGCGCGGACTTCTTGGCACCCCCAAGAGTTCTTGGTGTCAAAGGATTGACTGATGAGCTACGCCCTGCTGGAAAAAACCTCCCTTGCCGATTCCCCCCTGCTGCCCGTGGTGGGACAGGATCTGCCTGCCCCACTGATCCAGGGCGGGCAGGTACGGTACGCCAACCTTGACTACGCCGCATCGGCTCCTGCAATTGCGGAAGTGGCCGCACACCTGAACGAGATCCTGCCCTACTACGCCAGCGTGCACCGCGGGGCCGGCTACGCCTCCCAGGTCAGCACGTCGGTGTACGAAAATGCCCGCAAGATCGTGGCCGAATTCGTTGGTGCCCGCCCCGACGACACCGTCATCTTCACCCGCCACACCACAGATTCGCTGAACCTGCTGGCCGGCTGCGTGGAGAGCCTCCTGAAGCAGCGCGGTTTTGCCGAGGGCCGCTCCAACGTCCACGGTGAAGTGCTGTACCTGGACATTGAACATCACGCCAACCTGCTGCCGTGGCAGGGACTGCCGCACCGATCGGTGGTGGCCGCGCACTCCATCGCTTCCACGCTGGCGCGGGTTGAAACGCAGCTGCGCGCCGGCAATGTGCTGCTGCTGGCCGTCACCGGAGCTTCCAATGTCACCGGAGAGGTACTGCCCGTGGCGGAACTGGCCACTCTGGCACACAAGTACGGTGCCCGCATTGTGGTGGACGCCGCGCAGCTGGCTCCGCACCGCCGGATCGACTTGGCGGCAACCGGCATCGACTACCTGGCCTTCTCCGGCCACAAGCTCTACGCCCCATTTGGAGCAGGTGTGCTGGTGGGCCGTCCCGACTGGCTCAACAGTGGCACACCGCATCTGTCCGGTGGCGGAGCCGTCAAGGAGGTCCGTCTCGAGTCAGTCCTGTGGACCGAAGGCCCGGCCCGCCACGAGGCCGGCTCCCCCAACGTACTGGGTGCCGCCACCTTGGCCAAGGCAGCCTCGGTCCTGGCCGCGCTGGACGCCGACGACTGGCACCACCACGAACAGCTGCTGCGCAAGCATCTCATTGACGGCCTGGAAGGGATCGACGGCGTCAACGTTCACTCGTTGTTCACCGATGGCCAGGACTACCCCGAATGCGGAAGCATCGGCGTCGTGAACTTTTCCGTCACGGGATACGACGCCGGACTCGTCGCGGCATACTTGTCAGCTGAGCACGGCGTGGGTGTTCGCGACGGCAAATTCTGCGCCCACCCGCTGCTCAACCGCCTGGGACTGCCGTCCGGTTCACTGCGTGCCAGCTTCGGTGTAGGTTCACAGCGTGAGGACGCTCAGCGACTGATCGACGGCATTGCCGCTTTGCTGCGCGATGGCCTGAAGTGGGACTACGTGGTTGATGCCGGCCGTTGGGTGCCCGCAAACGACAACCGCGTCTACCCCGACTGGGCCCCGAACACACCAGGCACAGCAGGCGCCGCCCCCTGCACCACAGAAGACTAACCCAGCCCCACCTACCGACGCTCCTGCACCTTTCGGCCGTTTTCCCTCGACCCTCCAGCACGTTTGGGTGTCTTCTCACCTACGCTCCAGCACGTTTGGGTGGTGTCTCCCGAACGCACTGCCAACAGTTGCCAGAGCGTTCCTAAAAGCAGCCCTAAAGGAGCTGGAGCGATGCAAAGAACTGCCCCGAAAGTGCTGGAGCGTCGGTAGGTGGGGGTGTGCGGGGTAAAGTTGTGGGGCACTATCGCACAACTTTTCGGTTTGATTTCAGGGAGCGGCATGGCAGGCACCGGCGGACCGGTCTTCGACGAGGCACGACGCAAGCACATGGCCGCCGCTTTCTTGGCAGGGGGCAACCACTACCAGAAGGTCCGCCCGGGCTACCCGGAGGAATCCCTTGATTGGTTGCTGGAGGACGCTGCCGCCCCTGTACACGATGTGCTGGACGTGGGCGCCGGGACGGGGAAGTACACGCGGCTGTTGGCCGAGCGGGGCTGGAACGTGACTGCCTTGGACCCTTCGGCGGACATGCTGGCAGAACTAGCCCGGAACCTCCCTCACGCCACCACCATGGTGGGGACGACAGAGCACCTTGAGTTGTCGGCGTCGTCCATGGACCTGGTGGTATGCGCACAAGCTTGGCACTGGTGCGACCCCCTAGCGGCTAGCAAGGAAATCGCGCGCGTGCTCCGCCCCGGAGGCGCCCTGGGATTGGTGTGGAACCAGCTAGACGTCGCAATTCCTTGGGTGCACCGGCTGGCACGGATCATGCACGCCGGGGACGTCCATAAAGCGGACTTCTCGCCGGAGATTGGCCACGAGTTTGCTCCGGCGCAATCCCACAACACCCGGTGGGTGAACATCACGACGCCGGAAGACATCATGGAGTTGGCCAAGTCGCGCAGTTATTACCTCAAGGCTGCAGAGCACATCCGTGCCAAGGTCATGGGCAATTTGCAATGGTACCTGTTCGAGCATTTGGGCCATGCCCCGGGTGCGGAGCTGGAACTGCCGTACATCAGCCAAAGCTGGCGAACGCACAAGCTGTAGCGCACCTTCAGACGCACTTCCGATACGACCCAGAGCGGCCACCCGTCTCGACAACGCCACCCTAAAGCGCCTATTATTTCGGTAGGCCTAAACTTTGGGCACAGGCTAGGCGAAGGGTGCATGGTGCTGGACACCGTCAAGGTAAAGCCACGTCGCAAACCCCGCGGAGGGTTGCTCCTGTTGCTGGGGCCTGCCTTCGTGGCTGCCATTGCCTACGTTGACCCTGGAAACGTTGCCGCCAATCTGACCTCGGGCGCCAGCTACGGCTACCTGCTGGTGTGGGTCTTGGTGGCTGCGAACCTCATGGCCATGCTGGTCCAATACCAATCGGCCAAGCTGGGCGTGGTGACGGGCAAGTCCCTCCCCCAACACTTGGGCGAACGCTACAAAACTACAACCCGCAGACTCTACTGGGCACAGGCCGAGGTGGTGGCCATGGCCACCGATCTGGCGGAGGTGGTGGGCGGGGCGATCGCCTTGTACCTGTTGTTCCACATCCCGCTCCCACTGGGCGGGGCCATCGTGGGGCTGGCCTCCATGGCCCTGCTGACAGTGCAAAACCGCCACGGCCAACGGCGCTTCGAGACGATCATCATCTTCCTGCTCGTGATCATCACCATCGGTTTTCTGGCCGGGCTGGTATTGAGCCCGCCGGATCCGGCAGGCGTGGTGGGCGGGCTCATCCCCCGCTTCGACGGCGTTGAGAGCGTCACGCTGGCTGCAGGCATGCTGGGCGCAACCGTGATGCCGCACGCCATCTACCTCCATTCACAACTGGCGAAGGACCGCCACCCCGATGCCCGCAGCACCCCCGCGAAGCTGCGCAGGATCATCAAGGCCACCCGCATTGACGTGGTCGTGGCACTTGTCCTCGCCGGCGCTGTCAACATTGGAATGCTCCTGCTGGCCGCCTCCACGCTGAGCGGGGTCCCAGGGACCGACTCCATCGAGGGTGCCCACGCGGCCATCGTGAACAGCCTCGGCCCGGCAATCGGCATCATTTTTGCCGTGGGTCTGCTTGCCTCGGGGCTGGCATCGACTTCGGTAGGCGCGTACGCCGGCGCCACGATCATGCACGGCCTGCTGAAGGTGCGCATTCCTTTACAGGCACGGCGACTCGTCAGCCTTATTCCTGCCGTAGTCCTGCTCTGGGTGGGGGTGGACCCGACGTGGGCGTTGATCGTCAGCCAGGTGGTGCTGAGCTTCGGCATACCCTTCGCGCTCATCCCGCTGCTGCGCCTAACCGCCAGTAGGAAGGTCATGGGTGAACACCGCGACGGACTGGTTCTGCGCACCGCCGCCCTGATCAGCGTGGCACTCATCGTGGCATTGAATGTGTTGCTGCTGTGGCTGACGTTCACCGGGCACGTCTAACCGGTAGGCTTGGTGCCGTGAAACACTCTGCCACTTCCTCCAGCATCGAAGACTACGTCAAGGTCATCTACGCCTACACGGAGTGGCAGGACAAGCCCATCACATCCACCGCGCTGGCCACGCGGCTGGGTGTAGCGAACTCTTCCGTCTCGGAGATGGTGCGCAAACTCAAGGATCAGGGCCTGGTTGACCACCAGCCGTACAGCCCCATTCGGCTCACCGAGCAGGGGCTGGCACTGGCGCTCTCCATGGTGCGCCGGCACAGGCTGCTGGAATCGTATCTGGTGCAGGAGCTTGGCTACACCTGGGACGAGGTCCACGACGAAGCGGAGCAGCTTGAACACGCCGTGTCCGAGCACTTCATTGAACGCATGAGCGCCAAGCTGGGACACCCCGACCGGGACCCGCACGGCGATCCCATCCCCGATGCGCAGGGCCGGATCATCATGGCGCCTTCCCACCGCCTCGATGAGCTCGACCCCGGACACACGGGCCGGATCACCCGCATCAGCGACCACAACCCCGAACTACTGCGCCACCTTGAAAAGCTTGGCATCGGCGTTGACACCAGGCTGCGCGTCGGCCCTCGCCTGCCTTTTGGCGGCGGTCTGCAAGTCACCCTTCTTGATTCCACGCAGCCTGGTTCCACGCACGACGTCGGCCCCCTGACCTTGGGCGAGGAAGTCTCGGCCTCCTTGTGGCTGGCCTCGACAGAAAACCATGAGGGCTGCACCGTTCAGGAGTTGACTGGCGGTTCACTGATGAATTCGATAGCCACGCACTAGGCTGCGGATCAGGGCTCGGGATCAGCGCTAGGCGGCACTGGCCGAAGGGCTCAGCCCTGGCTGGTTCCGCTGAACCAGTACGTAGCCGCAAAATGGGCAATGGACAGGACAGCCATCGCGATGCCCCACCCGGGTAGTCCGGCTCCGGCCAGCGCTGCGGCGGCAGCCAGGAACAGTCCCAACGAGGCCCAGCTGACTGTGGCCTGTGGCAGGCGGCGTGGGCTGCGCGGGGCCAAAAATGCGCCCCACAGCACCACCACTGCTGCGGGAACCCCGAGTCCGAGGATCAGGTTCCAGGGCGAAGCCTGCTGAAAGCCCCAGAACAAAAAAGCTGCCAGCATGGCAACTTCAAGCAAAAAACCTAGAACCTTGTTGACCATGTCCACCACAGGCGTGATGGTTGCACGGTCAATCCAGGCAGCCCCCGCCCCGACAACACTGCGACGTCCCACTGTTTACCGGTACTCCTAGTTAAGGTCCGTCATGGCCGCACGGTCCTGACGCAGCACGTATCGCTGGACTTTTCCGCTCGGTGTCTTGGGCAGTTCGGCAACAAAGTGGATCCGGCGGGGATAGGCATGGGCCGCGAAACCAGTTTTAACCAATTTCTGCAATTCATGTGCCAAGGCATCCGAGGCGGCCTCCGGGTCGCGGAGCACAACGAAAGCCTCAAGAACTTCGCCGCGGATTTCATCGGGAGCACCAATGACGGCAGCTTCGGCAACAGCGGAATGGGTAACAAGGACGGATTCAACGTCGAAGGGACCAATGCGGTACCCGGCCATGATGATCACGTCGTCGTCACGGGAGGAGAAATAGATGTAACCGTCCGCATCCCGGCGTCCAGAATCCCCGGTGATGTACCAACGACCGTCGGCGCTGTAACGCTCGGCTGTTTTTTCCGGCGCATCAACATAGGCCCCAAACCACATGAACGGGCTGTCTGGCACATTGACGGCGACACGGCCAGGTTCGCCGTCGACGGCAGGCTCATCATTGTCCGCAGCCAAGACGTCAACGCTCCAGCCGGGCAATGTCCGTCCCATGGAGCCGGGCCGAAGGGGCTCCTGCAATCCCTTCGCCCAAGCATTTCCAGCAACCATGCCCAGTTCTGTTTGACCATAGTGGTCCCGAACCTCGAGCCCAAACGCCTCACGTCCCCAAGAAATGACGTCCGGAGTCAGCGGCTCACCGGCACTTGAGGCACAGCGGAGTGCATGGCCTTGGCCACCAGTAGATCCTGCACGTAGGGCACGGTACACGGTGGGTGCGGCGGCAAGATTGGTGACCCCAAATTTCCCCATGACGGCCCACATCAGCTCCGGAGAGAACCCGGCGGACAGCAAAAGGGAACGGTTGCCTGCAGCCATGGGTGCCAGCAACGCAAAATACAGTCCATAAGCCCAGCCGGGGTCGGCAACGTTCCAAAAGACGTCCTCATCGCGGACGTCAAGACCAAAGCGGTGATAGCCCACAAAGGAAGCCACCGCACTTAGTGGAATCGGCACACCCTTGGGCGTGCCCGTGGTTCCGGAGGTGAAAAGCTGCACGAGTGCACCCTCACCACCCGCGGCCACGGATCCGCCGTCGTGAGAGTCGCCGTCGTGCTTTACAGCGAAGGGCTCAAGGCCCGAGAAGGAACCCGTACCGGCCACCATCTCAGCCAATGAGAGGTCATAACCAAACGCCTCGCCGCGGGCAACCACCACGGGCCGGGAGGCATCGGTGGGAACTTCCCCAGGCGGGAGCAGCTTCGTGCGCTGGTCGGCGTCGCAAATGACAAGGCGCGCACCGCTGGCCTGGAGCCTGAAGTCAATGGCGTCGTGGGCGAAGGCGGTAAAGAGCGGCACGTTGACGGCCCCCACACGCCAAATACCCAGCAGTGCGATGACCAGCTCCGCCGATTTGCCCATGAGCGTGGCAACGTGGTCCCCGCGCCTGACTCCCAGCGAAGTCAAGGCAGTGGCGAACTGCGTAGACTTCTCCCGCAGTTCGCCGTAGCTGAGGTCAACGAAGCTCAGATCGGCTGCGATAACGGTGAAAGCCGTGTCCTCGGCCGGATGCCGATCGCACAAAAGCTGCGCGGCATTGGCCCCGGGCACTGCGAACGTGTCCAATAGCTCCTGCACATCCACCATCGTGTCCCACTCCCCACATTGTTTCGCGGCACCGCTTGGCTGTGCTGCTGTGTTAGCGGCAGTTTAGCCTTCGCAGTCCTTGCAGTAGAACAGTCCGTTCTTTTCACGTGCCACCTGGCTGCGGTGGCGAACCAGGAAGCACGAAGCACAGGTGAACTCGTCGTCCTGTGCCGGAATGACCTGAATGATGAGTTCCTCGTTGGAGAGGTCCGCGCCGGGAAGGTCCGTGCCTTCGGCGGTGTCTGAGTCTTCGACGTCAATATGCGCCGTTTGGGCACCGCCACGCTGGACCTGCAGCGCCTGAAGTGACTCTGTCTCGTGGTCTTCGTCCTTGTTGCGGGGTGCGTCGTAATCCGTTGCCATTCGGTTTTCAAACTCCTGAAGTGTTCGTGGTATTGGCGGGGTGTTTCAGCGCCCCATCATAGCCCTTGAAGGCTGGAATTGCGCACTAAACTCCGTATTGTTTTCCCACAGCATAGGATACGAAGAGCAACTTTGGTGTATTGTCGCGAAACTTCTGTCAATTACACACTAAATTGTCCCGCCAAAGTGGTGATTCTCACGCTGCCCAAGGTGGCTTCCCAGCCGCGGCCTAGCCCATTACTTGCGTTGCGGATCGCCATGGGCCATGGGGCGCCTTATCCTTAGAGGAACATGGTAAACAACAATTCCCCCCGCTCTTCACTGAACCGCCGCCAGGTGGCGCAGGCTTTGAACATTCCTCCTGAAATGGCAACGCGAAACGGTATTCCCTCACGCATGAGTGCCGCTGATGTCGCCGCCATGGACGCGAATCCACCGGCATGGCTGGCACAGTCCCGGGCAAATTTCACCGGTAAGCGCCCCGTATGGGTGGACCTGCGCTGCTACCTGTGTGATTTTCTGGAAGTTGCCCGCCCGAAGAAGTGGTGGCCTGAATTCACTTATGTGATTTGCGACTTCCACAACAATGACGAACTGCCTGATCCTCCCGCTGGTTGGCGCCGCAGCGAGTACGACGGCGTCGGCAGCCGGTTCCGCGGCATCGTCGACACCCAAGATCAATAGCCAAGCAACGACTTAACACAGCGTGCACCATCACCGGCGAGGAGGGAACAAGCCGTGACTGTCCCGGCAAAGCTCTTTCAACAGTGGTTATCAAGCGTGGCCGGCACCACCAGCCACGCAGCGCTGTGCAGGGCCGCGGGCATCAAGCGCTCAACCTTGGCCCAACAGCTGGTGCGCGGGCGGGTATCAGTGGCAACAGTGGCAGCCGTGAGCCGATCCTTGGACCTTCCCGTGGTGGCCTCTCTGGCTGTTTTTCCCACGTTTACCGACTTGACGGCGGGGATGAGGCCGCCAAGCGCAGCCGAGCTGCTGAGCCAAATTTCCGACACCGACCTACTTCAGGAAATTCTGAACCGAAATGTTGCGGCAGAAACCTTGTCCGAGCCAATTCGCGTGCACCTGTCTCCCGTGCCCCACAGGTCTTCTGTCCGTGCGTGGCTGGACGCCGTGGGCACGGCCGATCTACGGCAGAAAGTTGCCCGCCAGGCGGCGATCGCTCCACAGAATTTGTCGGCTCAAATAAGTGCTAACCGCCTCACTGCAGAGCTGGCCATCGAAAGTGCTCGGATAGCCAACGTTGGGCTGACTAACGGCCTTGTGGCCACTGGGTTCCTGTCACCTGCAGAGGCAGGGTGGGCCCCGGGGGCACGGGAAGGGGCCCTATGGGAAACCTCCAACAGTGCGCTGGTTTCTCTTGCGGCTCAACGCCTAGATGCCCTGAGCCGGACATTGCGGCGTACGGAAGCCGACTCAGCCGCTGCACGAAGCATATGGGAGAATCTCGGATGATCGCCGCTTTGCAATGGACAGCGCTCGGCACCTGCCTCGCCTGCACCATCTGGCGCGTCCCCAGTATGGTCAAGGGTCGCAACCGCGGTTTGTTCTGGGTTTGCCTCTTGGCTTCTGCCTGCGTGGCTCTGAGTATTCCATCCCTATACCTGCCGTTTGATGCCTTACTGGGCGAAGCGAACCTTGCAAATGTCATCCTTAGATTCAGCTCGTTTGCAGTTTTCTACCTCATGGCTGTCAAAGTGGCGGCTGCCTACAAATCTCCGTCTTCGTTGCGTCTCATCCGCGGCCCCATTGGCCTTGCCGTCATCGCCGTCTGCTCGTTGGGTATTTTGGCCACTTACTTCTTTTCCGACTTCCACGGGTCAAGTCCAGGGTTGGTAGGATTCGGAGATCAGCCCATGGCGATTGCCTATATGTGGTTTGGTATGTGTTACCCGGGGTATGCATCGGCTTGCCTCGTGCAGCCCACCGCCAAGGCTGTGTTTTCAAACCGGCCGGTCATTGACCGGGCGGCAGCATCAAGTCTGTGCATTGGCTTCTTTCTCATCTTCCTCACTATTCCGCTGAGGTTGCTACCGCCGCACGATGGCTTCATCGTCAAAGCGGTCTCCTTTGGTTCTATTTTGTTCGTCGCTACAGGCTTTGTCATCGTGTGGTTGTCCTTCATCCGCAGGCCCATGAAAGGCGCAGCCAGCTTCTAGTTGGTCACATTTGGCCAATGTCACTGACATTTGTACACATATCCATTAGTTTCTGACACAATAATGATTGTGTGAACAGAGTTTGCCAGATGTCTTACACGATCTTTGGGGGTGAGTGGTGGCCGGGTCTTCATGACCGGGCCACCACTCAAGTATTTAACCGCCACGGTCAACCCAAAACCCATAGGCTGCGGGCCGAGCATAGCCGCCCAATACGCACAAAAAAAGGACCTGTCCCCCGCCGCTGTGGCGAGGAACAGGTCCCAATAGGGATGTGGAGATGGGGAGAATTGAACTCCCGTCCGATGTTGTGTTGTCAGGTCTTCTCCGGGTGCAGTTTGCGTCGGTTTTTCTCGGCCCCAGCTATCTCGCAAACAAGTAGCTGCCAGGCCCAGTTGTATAAAAGTCCCCTAAGCGCCTACAACAAGAACTTAGAGCAGTGGCCCTCTAAATGACGCCAGGATCCGGGACGAGAGCATTCCCGGGCTGACGGACTGTCTTACTGCTTAGGCAGCAAGAGCGAAGTCAGTGCGATTTGATTCAGCACTTATTGTTTTACAGAGATCGTTAACGAGATAACCCTGTATCCTCGACCCGCTTCACCTGTCTCGAAAAACACCGTCGAAACCGATCATCCCCTATTGTTTTTTCAAACCCACGTCCAGCACCTGTGACGGAACTGCTCGTGGACTATTCAGCATAGCGCATCCCGGGTAGTAATTATTCCCGGCCTGCCAGATCCTTGGCCGACGCACCTAGTCGATGAGTCCATTGACCGACTTGGACGCCAGCACCAAAAGCGCCGCAGCATCCACCTGTTTGGCAAAAGCTGGATCACTTTGCGCGGCAGCCACCATCCCTTGATACATCTGCGGCAGCAGCGTCTGGTTCGTGCACAGAGCCATGGTCCCGCCGGCGGCTATGAACTGCACGCCGCGTTGGGCCACCGGCACCACCGCAACCTGCACGGCGTCGCAAATATCATCGCTGACAATGATGCCCTTGAATCCAAGGTCCCCACGGACCATGTCATGGACGACCACGGAAGAAAACGGGGCCATGGCTTTGGGATCGATCAGCGGGTAGGAAGCGTTGGAGACCATCAGCCACGGTACCCCCGCCTGCACGGCATCGCGGAACGGGCGAATGTAGGGATCGTTGCGGACGGTGGTGCTATCCACAACCCCTGCGGCAACGTCCGTATTCGCTGTCACGCGGCCCAAGCCAGGGAAGTGCTTCACGGTGGCTGCGACCCCGGCCGCAGCCATGCCTTGGGCGAAGGCTATGCCATGGCTGGAGACTGCCTCAGGCGTGTAGCCGTACTCACGTCCAAACGCACCAATAGGGGCGTTTTGCGGCGCAAATTCTGCACTCGGTACAGTGTCCAGGACAGGGGCCAAGTTCACATTCACACCTACAGCTGCCAATTGCTGTCCCCACATCGCTGCATCAGCCAGCAGTGCAGGAGCAGGGAGCAGCCCCTGCACGATGCCCTGGGGTATGTCGGAGAAGCCCGGTCCGCGCATGATCTGCACGAAACCGCCTTCCTGGTCCGTTGCAACGAACGGGCGCACACCCACTGTTCGCGCCCCGGAAACATGTCCTGCAACAGCGCCCACTTCTGCGGCAATCCCCGCCGTTCCGGCCTCACTGCGCCCCTTCATGAACACATTGCCCACATGCAACGTGTCGAGGGCATACAGGGCAGCCGCATCGGCACCGGTAGCAGGCGAGGAGACCATCAGCACCTGGCCCACCTTTTGTTCCAGTGTCATGGCAGCCAGCTTTTGCGCGGCAACGCCTTGGTCATGCGCCGGTGACGCTGAGGGGCTCGACGCCGGAGCTTGCGTTGTCGAAGCCGGCTGTGGTCCCGCTGTTGAGGCGCTGGGCACCATCGTGGCGGCGGGGACAGGCGGACTGGAGTTGGCCGACGTCGAACGTGGCGCGTTGGAGCCAACCACCACCAGGACCACCACGGCCACCAGCGCCACTGCAGACAGAGCAATAATCCACCAGTGTTTACTGCTCATGGCCATGGGAGCTCCTTATCCGCGCAGGTGCAGGTGGGCGGCGTTGAGTTCGTCCATCTGCTCGTCAGTGAGTTCGTCCAGAATTGTACGTTCGCCCTTGTCAGATTTGGCCAAGCGGACAAGGAGCAGAATCAGGATCGGCAGGTCCATGATCTCGGCAATGAACCACATCCAGTCGCCCGCCAGTTGCTGGTCCACCAAGGCGCTGGGGAACCAGCTTGCCCGGGCACCGCCCACAGCTGTGGCACCGTCAAAAATTGTGGGGGTCAGGCGCATCAACAGGCCCGGAATGGCATCAGCCAACAGCTCAATGAAGGCAAATACGAACTGGAGCATGATCAACGCAGAACTGACGCGAGTCTTCTCTTCCACCATGGGCAACACCATCAACAACCCCAGCAGTGGGATGCCAATCCCCAACACACCCTCCCAAACCGGACTCATGCGGGTGATCCCCGCTAGTGGAGTCAACATCATCGAGAGCACCAACAGGCCAAGGATCGGGGGGACGGCACTGTTGGAAAATAGTTGCACCGGTTTGCGGACTAGTGCGGCTACAACACGGCGCACGCGTCCCTGGCGAATAGTCAGCCTGGCCAACCCCAAGGGCAGCCCCAAGGCCAAGCCCGAGGGTACCACAAAGAGCAAAAGTGCTATCCGGATGGAAAACGCCCAGCGCAATTCAAGGGAATAGGTACCAAGGAAGCCAAAACTGATGGCCGCATAGCAGCCCAGTCCCACAATATAGAAAGAAGCAATGCGCCAAAGCGGCCAGCTGACACCAGCACGGGAGGCCTTGGCCAGTCCCCAAGCATAGAGACCGCCCAGGGCCAGTATGAAGCCCAGCGCCCAAGGGTCCAGGCTCCATGTTCCAAGAAAATCACCAAGTGTCGGCATCTGTCATTGTCCGCGGTTCTTCTCGCGCATGGCCCGCAAGGCCTCACGGTTGTCTTGTTTCTCCCGCAGTGACTGGCGCTTGTCGTAGTCCTTCTTGCCTCGGGCAATGGCGATCTCCACCTTGGCTCGGCTGTCCAGGAAGTAAAGCCGCAGCGGCACAATGGTGAATCCTGATTCACGCGTCTTGCTGGCAATCTTCTCCAGCTCTTCACGATGCAACAACAGCTTGCGGCGGCGGCGTGCGGTGTGGTTGGTCCAGCTGCCGTTGAGATACTCCGGAATGTAGACGGCTTCAAGCCACAACTCGTCGTTGTAAAAGGTGGCAAAGCCGTCCACAAGCGAGGCACGGCCTTCCCTCAGCGATTTCACTTCGGTGCCCATCAACACCAAGCCGGCCTCGTAGGTGTCCATGATGTGGTAATCATGCCGGGCCTTGCGATTGGTGGCCACCACTTTCAGGCCACTTTCCTTGGGCACAGCTGACTCCTTTTTGTTTGACACGACCGCATAGTCGCTGCTGGCCGAGAAGCTGGAAATGCATCAGGGCTTGCGCCGGAGGAATTTCCCCGGCACAAGCCCTTAGTTTAGCAATGGATTAGAGCAGTCCCATGGGATCCACGGGTGTTCCGTTGAGCCACGTTTCAAAGTGCGCGTGGCAACCGGTGGAATTTCCGGTGCTGCCCGAGTAAGCAACAAGCTGGCCGCGCTTCACGTTCTGCCCTGCGGAGACCAGCACGGAGGAGTTGTGGTAGTAAACGGTCATGAGCGCATTGCCCTGGACGACGCCATGGCTGATCCACAACACGTTACCACCGCCGGAAACCGCGTTTGTCTGGCCGGCGAGGGTTACGGTGCCATCGGCGGGGGCGTAGATGGGTGTGCCGCAGGGGGCACCAAAGTCTATGCCCGTGTGGTCGTAGAAGCCTGTGCCATTGAAATCAGCCGTTCCCGTAGGAACGGGGCGGTTGCGCACGAACGGGGACGTGATGGGGACGTTGGCAGCAAAGGGATGCTGCAAACCAAACCCTGAGACGTTCCCGAGTGCTGGCGGCACATACGCAGGTGGTACATACGCGGGCGGTACATAGCCGCTGTTGCCGGCGTTGGCTGCTGCGTCGGCAGCTGCCTGCGCGGCAGCCTGCGCACGGGCGGCGCGCTCGGCTTCAGCCTTGGCGGCAGCTGCCGCGGCTTCACGTTCCTTGCGCTGGATCTCGGCGATCTGTGCAGCGACGGAATCCTGCTGCACCTGAACTGCCTTGAGCTGCTTTTGGATGCGCGGCTTCTCTGCCTCAAGCTTGGCGTTCAAGGCGGCGGAGTCGCTGATGAGCTTGTCTACAGCAGCCTTCTGCACGGCGGCCGCATCACGTGCCACCTGCTCGGCAACAAGCGCGGCGTCCGCCTGCTTCTTCAGATCCTTGATCTCTGCTTCCACGGCTACTAGGCGCGCTTCAGCATTCTGGTTGGTGGCCTTCTGTGCAGTCAATTTTTCAAGTGCAGCAGTTTGGCTGCGCAGCGCCTGCTCGGCCAAATCAATGGAGTTGGCAAGGTCGCTTGTTGAGTCTGCCCCGAGAATCAACCTCAGGTTCACGGGCAGTCCGCCAGCTTTATAGGACTGGGCAGCGATCTGCCCGATCAGCGCCTTCGTTTCCGTGGATTGCTTGGCATCAGTGGCGATTTGAGCTGTGATCTTGTCTTTGCTCTGCTGCGCCAGTGCGATCCTTCCCGCAAGCGCATTCACTTCACCGGTGGCGACACTCACCCGGTTCTGGGCGTCCACCAGGGCAGCCTGGGCACCGGGGAGCTGACCCTGGTACATGACCAGGTCTGCAGCCGACTTGGCAATTCCTGAATCAACAAACTCCAACGACGACTGCACTTCGTGGGCTTGCTGTTCCAGCGCCGCTGCCTGGTCGTTCAAATCATTGGCCTGCGCAGGTGGCACAAGGCCCAACAGTCCGACGGCGAGAACGGCCGCCACGGCCACCGTCAAACGCCTAGTCAATACGCGTCCGCGAGGGGGTGACTGGGGTTGAGCCGCCGGTTGGGCGGCGGGCATGATCTGCCCAAGCCGGGGGGATTTCACGGATCCAATTCCCCCGCTTGATTTCGAAAACATGCCGTAGAACTCCTTCAAAATTACTGTCGGGGGCAACGTGCCATCACCAGTCACATGGGCCACTCGCGGAACATGACCATCACCAATCTTACACTTTCAGGTTTTTTCGCAAAGACACCGCTGAAGCAACTCCTGCGAGCACCACGCCGAGCAGGACCAGCACGGGGTAAATCACAAAGGCGTCGCTGGTGGAAATGAACGGTGTACCGGAGTTGGCTCTCGCCAACTCGCCACCCACGAAAAATTGCACGATGGCCCACACGGCACCCGAAGCCAACAGCGCCCCGATGGTTGCGGCAATGACACCTTCGAGCACAAACGGCAGTTGGATGACTGTTCTGGAGGCGCCCACCAAGCGCATGATTTCAATTTCCCGGGTTCTCGACTGGGCCGAGAGTCTAATGGTGGTGGCAATCAACAATGCGGCGCAGACAATCATCAGCCCGGCCACACCAACGGCCACATACGTGGCTATGTACATCCATGAAAATAGCTTCTCAAGGACAGCACGTTGGTCAACCACCGAATCAACGCCGGGCGTGGCCGAGAATGTCTCGTTGATGATCTGGTACTTTTCCGGGTCCGTCAGCTTGATACGGAAGGACGAGGGCAAGTTTGCGGCCTCAACTGAATCAGCCATGGGCGAGTTGATGAACTGCTCCTGGAAGTGAACCAGGGCCTCGGCCTGGCTTTCATAGCTCCACGTCTCTATGTACGGCTTGACTGCATCGGATTCCAAAAGCCCCTCAATGGTCTTTTTTTGCTCGTCGGTCACCGGACCCGCGATGCAATTGGTGTTGGCCGGCACATCGTTGCACAGGTATATGGTGACCTGCACCTTGTCATACCAAAAACCCTTGAGCTGGCCAATCTGCATTTGCAACAGTCCCGCTGCGCCAACAAATGTCAACGACACGAAAGTCACCAGGATCACCGAAATGACCATTGTCAGGTTGCGGCGCAGGCCGCTGCCCAACTCGCTCATAATGAAAGCAAGTCTCACTTTTGGTCCTCATCCATGAAATTGCCGGTACTTGTGTGCGCGTCCCCGTCTAACGGTGTTTCCCGACCCCGCCGGTGTTCCAACATCGGCGGCATGGACTCTTCCTCCGCAGTGGTCTCACTTGATGGCGCGTCACTGACTCCCGGGACACTGTCGGCACGTTCACGGCGGGCCTGTGGTCCGGGGTCGGGCTTCTCTGCAGGGCCGACGGCGGACTGCCAAGTTGCCGCCGGCACAATCGGAATCAGCGAGGTGTACTGGGCCGTGGCCTCATCGCGCACAACTTTGCCGTGGCGCAGCTCAATGACGCGCTTGCGCATGGAGTCAACAATGTCATCGTCGTGGGTGGCCATGACCACGGTGGTGCCATTTTGGTTGATCTCCTCCAGAATGTCCATGATGCCCGCGCTGGTAATCGGGTCCAGGTTTCCGGTAGGTTCGTCGGCCAGCAGAATGGCGGGCCGGTTGACGATGGCGCGGGCAATAGCGACGCGCTGCTGCTCGCCGCCGGAGAGTTCCGTCGGCTTGCGGTGGCCTTTGCCGGCTAGGCCCACGAGTTCAAGGACGCGCGGAACTTCTGCACGGATGGTAGCCCGGGGCGTCCCCAGGACCTGCATGGCGTAGGCGACGTTGGCAAAAACAGTCTTGGTCTGGATCAGGCGGAAGTCCTGGAAAACCACGCCTATGCCGCGGCGGAACTTGGGTACGCGCCAGCTGGGCACGTTGGCCACATTCTGGCCGGCAACGTAAATCTGACCGTGCGGGGTCTTGTACTCACGTAGCACCAACCGCAGCATGGTCGACTTCCCTGATCCCGAGGAGCCAACGAGGAAGACAAACTCGCCGCGTTGGATATCGATGGAAACGTCATCGAGCGCAGGTTGGGACTTGCGGTCGTAAGCAATGCTCACATTTTCAAAACGAATCATGACTTTTTCATTGCCCGTCCAGCGGATCGCGCCGGGAAGCTGACGGCCGGGCAGGGGCTCGGGGGAAGAAACCACCAGCTTAATGACTATACGCGTAGCGGCCCCTGAACGCCGCTTCCGTGCTGGTGTGTCTAAGGGCGGCGTTAGCCCAAAGCGGGGCCATCGGATGTGTCGCCCTGCTCCTGGCGAATGGGGGCATTGATCAGTTTGCGGTCATACAAAACTCTGGCGTTGTTCTGCACAATGAGTTCATTCGCAATCTCGTTGCCGGTGCGCTTGTCCCTGACGCTGCGATAAACCGTGTTGTGCCGGTAGACCGTGTCTCCCACTTCTTGGAAGTATGACTCACGCTCCTTGATGTGGTACTTCACTCCCAGCGCCACCATTGCCCGCAATTCCCCGCGCAGGTGCTCCTGTGTAAGCGCAACACGGAATTGGAACGTGTTGTCCGTGGAGTTGTGTACACGGTAGTCCAAGTAGTTGTACACAACAGAAGTTCCCGTGCCAAAAGGGATTTGCCGGTTGAAGTCAGGAAACAGATCAATTTCACCGTGGTGGTGGTGCTCAACAATATCCAAGGGGCTGTGGAGCACCATCCAATGCAGCAGATTCGTGAATTGGCACAGGCCGCCGCCAATCCCTGAAGCAGGTCCGTTGTTGTTGATGGTCAAACCGGTTTGATATCCCTTGGCCGCAGTGCAGGGACCCACCAGCTTCCAGAATGAAAAGGTTTTCCCCGGACGGATAAGGATCCCGTCAATGTGAGGGGCAGCCAAACTCAAACTCACGGCTTTGTTTTCCTGTAAGGCGAGGTCAACGTCGCCAAGTTTGCGGCGAATCAAGGAATTGTGCCGGTAGACAACAACGGGGAGATCAAGAGGGTCCCGAGTTTGCGAAAGTCGTGTTCGCTTCAAGACGTCGTTCAGCTTCCGCTGCAGGATTTGGCGCTTGACGGCGATGGCATACGTCAGCGGGGAAATGTCCCCAAACAACTTCCGCCCCACCCAACTACCTCACTTCTACGGCAATCACAGGGATTGCCACGACAGACAACGGACTGTCCCCGACGGCTCCCGGGACCTTGTTATTCGCAGCGTTGCGCTTGCTACGCGGCGGTTAGCCCTTCGCAGCGTTGCGCTGGTCTGCACGCCAGCGGATGCCGGCGTCAATGAAGTCGTCGATTTCCCCGTCGAGCACGGACGCGGCGTTGCCCACCTCGTGTTCGGTGCGCAGGTCTTTGACCATTTGGTAGGGGTTGAGGACGTAGGAGCGCATCTGGTCGCCCCACGATGCCTTCACATCCCCTGCCATGGCCTTCTTCGTGGCGTCTTCCTCTGCCTTCTTCAACAAAAGCAGGCGCGACTGCAGCACGCGCATGGCTGCGGCACGGTTCTGGATCTGCGACTTTTCGTTCTGCATCGACACCACGGTGCCGGTGGGAAGGTGCGTCAGTCGGACGGCGGAGTCCGTGGTGTTCACGGACTGCCCGCCGGGCCCGGAGGAGCGGAACACGTCAACGCGGATGTCGTTATCAGGGATCTCAATGCTGTCTGTTGACTCGATGAGCGGGATGACTTCAACTGCGGCAAAGGAGGTCTGGCGGCGGCCCTGGTTGTCGAAGGGGCTGATGCGCACGAGGCGGTGGGTGCCGGCCTCGACGCTCAACGTGCCAAAGGCGTAAGGGGCCTTGACTTCGAATGTGGCGGACTTCAGCCCGGCTTCTTCGGCATAGGACGTGTCCAGGACAGATGTTGGGTAGCCGTGGCGTTCGGCCCAGCGCAGGTACATACGCAGCAGCATCTGGGCGAAGTCGGCAGCATCCACCCCGCCTGCGCCGGAACGGATGGTGATGACGGCCTCGCGTTCGTCGTACTCCCCCGCCAGCAGCGTCACGATCTCCAAGTCCTGCAGCGATTTTTGCAATCCCGGAAGTTCCTTGGCAGCTTCGGCGAGGGCGTCAGCGTCGCCCTCTTCCTGCGCCAACTCCACGAGCACCTCAAGGTCGTCAATCCGGGACTCCAAGGTGCGCAATTTCTCCAGTTTCGACTGGGCGTGGCTGAGCTTGGAGGTCACTTTTTGCGCGGCGGCGGGATCGTCCCACAAATTGGGCGAGCCGGCCTGGTCGGACAGATCCTCGATGTCCTCCATGAGCTTTGCCACCTCGGAGACTTGCTCGATCGAAGTGTAAGTGGCGCGTAGCGCCCGGAGTTCTGCGGGAAAGTCAATCTCTGCCATGATATTCAAGCCTACGGCATGAGCAGGCGTGGTGACTGCTCGCACCGTTCACAACACCAGATTGGCCCGGGCCGTGCTTGTCACGGTGATGGGGATGCCCCCTGGCACCAGAAAGTTGATGAACAGGGGATGCACGACGGCGCTCATGCTCACTTGCGCTGTTCGTCCATCCCCGGCTCCGGTGGACGGGTTCAGGACAATGTTCCCCAGCGCTTCGCGGGGTTCAATGCCGGACAAATAGACTTGGGCCGCCGCAAAGACTCCTTCGTCGGTGAGCAGTGTTCCGGGGTCACTTCCGGCGCTGCCGCCGTTGAGTTCAAAAGTGTCTGCGGCTGCGAGCGCGGCGCTGTCGGCAACGGAGAGCAGCCGCTTTTGGCCGAGGTAGAGGCTCCCGGCGGCCGCCACCACCGTCACGAGCAGCAGGGCAAGAAGGACGTAGCCGATCAGCAGCACCATAATGTGGCCTTCTTCATTGCGCGGTGCTGCCCGGTGACGTCGCGGCACAGGGTGCAACCTCATTTGAAGCGGCCCACCTTCTGCGTTGCTGTGGCGTGGACAGTTGCGGCAGTGGCGTTGATGCCCGGCAAGGCAGTCACGACGGGCAGTTCCACGCGCAACTGCACGCGAACTCTGACGGTGGTCCCGGCTGTGAGGCAGTCCCCATCGCAGCTGATGGTCAGTTCCGCGTTGACTGCCCTAAAGCCCATGTCCTCGACGGCCAGCTGCACTGCTTGTTCAGCTGCTTGGTGTGCGGAGGCCGGATCCTTGTGCAAGACGAACACCTTGGCGGCTTGGTCGGCCGCACCCACCACGGCATACGCGCCGCCTTGTACTTGGCCGACCGTCAGAATCAGATACGCCACAGGCACCATGAGCAGGACGGCCAGAAAAATGAATTCCACAATGGCACTACCGCGCTCCAGCGCCTGGTCCAGTTCTCCCTCGGACGCAGCCAGCACGGGCCCACCGGCTCCGGGCAACAGAAATCCGGCACGGCGTCTTGGCGGATTTGTCCTACTTCGTGATGACAGCATGGCCCGTCATCTCCAAGGTGCGGGCAGGCCCAAGCAATCCCAGCACGGGCAGTGGCGCTTTGATGGACACCGTAAGCACGGCCAGCCCGTTGCGTGTTTCCACGTTTGCTGCAACATCCTGGACGTAGTTCGGGCCAAGTGCAGTGGATATCAGCATTGCGGCCCGCTCTTGGGCGTCTGCTGCTGTCCTGTCCCCCAACGCTCCGTAACGGGCGGCGGAGGCGGCGGCGTCGGCCACTGTATTGCGAACGTGCAGCACCAGCGCCAGCTGGATCAAGGCCACAAAGATCACGGTCACCAATGCGCCCACCAGCACGAAATCCACAACGGCGGCCCCCGCCTCCCGCACGCCGGCAATAGATTTCCCCCGATGGCGGGGCAATCTTTGGGGCGCGTCCGGCAGGTGGAGACCTCCGCCTAAGCCGGGTGGTTGGCTCTTTGTCGTTGCCATGGCCCCTACGGTTGAACTTGTTCCATCGCCTGGGTGAACAATCGTTCGAGCGCAGGTCCGGCAATGGCCAGCAACCCGGCCACGAGCACAGCACTCATGAGGGTTATGAGAACCCAGCCGGGGACATCACCGCGTGTCCTGTCCGTGGCGGGTCGCAGGGCCTGGCTGGGAAACAGTCTCGAGAATTTCTCATGCAGCCATTCGGCCACGTTTGCGCCCACATGGACCAGCGCTCGATTGAGCGCTATGAGCAGTGCTAATGCCATTGCCGTTATCTTGTTCGTGACTTCCATGGTGTTTTCCCTCCAACGGGTGGTGTGCGAGTTGTGATGATGGTTTTCTTTCCATGTCCTAAGTGTTCGCAGCTAGAATCCAAACTGCAGCAGTGCCAGTCCGGGGAACACGGCAAAAACAACGGTGAGGGGAAGCACCCCAAAAATGAGTGGAACCACGATGCACCATAGTTCCTATTACTAAATGGCAAATAAATACCCCGGCAGCGCTGCAAACGCTCCGGGGTGTGGCATCCAGTGAATAGGACCGGACACATGAACAAGACTACAGGCCAGCTCAA
>NZ_JAFMPX010000069.1 GCF_017353415.1 Arthrobacter sp. E3 | reverse complement strand
CGAAAAGCCACCACATCAGTACACGCCCGCTCCAGCTCCCGGGAGGAACGGACCCCGACGCAATACCCGTACAACACGATCCGCAACATCAACCGCGGGTCATAGGGCGGCTGACCCTTCGCCTTCGCATAGGCCTTATAGAACCGGTCCAGGTCCAGTTCCTCATCCACAAGCTCTCCGATGAACCGGGCCAGATGATCCTGGGGCAGCCACTCATCCAAGGACGGCGGTACCAGCATCACCGCGTCAGGCTCAAAAGCTTTGAAGCGTTTATTCACCCCACCATTGGCATCGATACGGCCGTCATCAACAACCGGCACACGTTCAATCGCTGACTCATCAAAAAGGCCGTCCTGGGCACCAACATCCATACCCCTAATTCTCCCAGCCACCCACCAAAACCCCGGTTAATCCCCCGGCGTTTTAAAAATCAATCACCGACTACTGACCCACGCACCTAGTAAATCCACTGTTCGACGGAATGAACTCGATGGTGGTCTAACAGCAGGGCGGAGCCTCAGTCCAGCGATCAGATACTCCCTTATCTGAGCCCGTACCAGCGCGTCTTTACTGTAGACATCGCGAGAGGGTCGAATACACGAGGGCTGGGCGCGAGGCCCGGCAGCCAATCGAGTTTTCCAATAATGTCCGGATTCATCAGAGCCAAGAAGGGTTGACGTCCGATCTGCAGCCGAATGCCCTCCCGCCAAATTTCCCATGTTTCGTCTGTAACAAACTTTCGTTTCCGCACGTCCAACTGATCTTCGCAAAGTCTCAGGTATTGCAAACTCAATTTCCTGTCCCGTGGATTCAAGACCTCAATCTCCACCTCGGATCCGATGTCGAAGGAGAGCTCGTCAATGAGAGCCCGATAGCGCTGAATGTAGACAAGTTCAAATTCCAGATGGCGTTGCTTCCTTGCCGTGACAAGTTGCATAATCGCGAAGCTAACGGCCAGTGCTGTAAGTGCCGACGCAACCGCGGACACCGCTTCCCAAATTTCTTGCATGGCAAGTCCTATCGGCTAGTCGAGTTCCACGGCGTCGATAGCCTTCATTCTCGTTCTTTCTTGCAGCCCGCCCAGCAGCAGCACTTCCACCAGTTTTCCGGAGTCGGCCATCTCCAGCAGCGCATTGATGGCTTTTTGATGGCCCTCCCCTGCCGTGTAGATAACCTCCTCGACGACGTCGGTCAGCGACGGCGAGGAAGCGAAGTCGGCAGGGCCGTTGGCTATGGCCTCACGCTGCAGCTGTTCGTTGGTCTCTGTGTGGACCATGATGGATGAAATGGCATTGATTTGGTCCTCATCGGAAATGCCGACACCTTCGAACAGCTTGTTGATCCGGTCAATCAATGTTTCCCACGTGCCGAGCTTCTTCTCCCGCGCAACACCGGAACCCGATTCAGTGATCCCGTTCAAACCCTGCCCTTGGCCATCAACGAGTTTCAGATCGGTGTCTTCTTGCTTCTTCAACGCGTAATGCGTCAGGACCACGTCCGAGAGGTCGAGGGAGTTTCCGGAAGCACCGGGCCGAATCTTCTTCGCCAACAGCTTCACATAGATCGCCAGCATTTCGATTCGGGTGTCCTGGTAGTTGATGATCTGGGAGAAGAAGTCGTATGCCCTGTTAAACGCTGTCGCCGTTGACCGGAACTCCTCCAACTTGCCGATCGCCAGATTGTCGTGGGCGAGTTCCGCTTGGCGCAGGCGTTCCCAAAAAACATCCGACGTCGGCTTCAAATGTGAGTACAGCCCGTTGTGGTTCCGCTGTTCCACCCACTTAGCCTTGATCCACCGATCCGTTTTGGAGATTGTCTGAATCTGAATTTTCGGTGATCTTGTGGTTTTGGGCAGCCCGGGGGCCGGCCTCGCTGCCGGTGGTGTTCCACTTTCTGGTTCCTTGTGTTGGGCCGGAATGGCTGTGTTGATGGGTTTTACGCGGCTCGCGGCGGTGCGTGGGTGGCGGTGAAGAGGTTCTCCCATTCGGTTTGCCAGGGCCAGTCTTGGGGCAGGTGAAACTGTTGGCGTCGGGCGCTGGAGGCTATCCGGGCCGGGACATTGATGATTTTGCGGCGGATCGTGCCGGTCCTGGCCTTGGTGAATTGGCCGGCGGCGAGTATCCCGGCGGTGCGGGTGAGGTTGTAGGCCATGACCACGGCGACGAGCCAGGCAGAGTTTGCGGCGAATTTCCCGAGGGCAGGTGGGCCAGGGCGCTGTCTTTGAGATCGGCGTTGACTTGCTCGATCCGGGCGTGCTTGCGATGGACTTTGTCGGCGGCAACCGCGTCCAGCTTCTGCGTGGCCACGGTGGTGAAGAAGGCATGGAAGCGGTGCGTGTCAAAGAGTGTTGGCTGGACTTTGGTGGCTTTCGGGTTCAGTTCCGGGATGCGGCGCACGACCAGGCGTCCGGCGACCTGCTCGGCCTGCTTCCTGGAGGAGAACGCGGTGAAGGGGATGTCAGCGACTTCCGCCGCTGACACCCATGTTTGGGTGTCTTCGTCGTAGACCGCGTTCGTGTATCGGATCGGCGGCCACGCATCCGCACCGATGGCGGCAATGGCCCGTTTGACGGCCGGATCCATGCGCACTGTGACAGAGACATCGGCGCCACCGGCCAAGACCGCCGATACCGCGGGGTAGCCGTAGTAGGCCGAATCAAAACGACACAACACCGGGCCGGTGGCGCCGGTGCGTTTGATGGTCCCCAAGGCCTCGGTGACGAATTTCTTCGCGCCGCGGGCCGAGTTCGCGGCTCCCTTGCGCAGGCGCTGGGCGATGATCACCGGTGCCGTGTCCTCCCTGGAGGCGGTGGCGAGCACGGCGTTCAGGCCGCGGACGCCGGAGTAGCCGTAACCGGAGCCCTGTTTCTGGTAGCGGTGAACCTCGATGATCGTGTCATCAACATCCACGAAAAGGAAGTCCTTCCCGGATGGATCCCCGAACAGGGGCGCCGTCCGGGACAGGTTGATCAGGAGCCGGGAGGCCACAGCATCCAATTGCTTCACGTGCCCGAAGGTGAAAGCGCGCAGGAACGAGCCCAGCGTTGACGGGGCATAGCAACCCTTGAAGATCTTCTTCATCCCGCCGTGGCGGAGCAAGGCCATGTCATCAATCGAATCAGCTCCGGCGACCATGCCCACCACCAGGGCCGCGACCTTCAACCCAGCGTTCGCTCCTTTATCCGTCGGCACGGACAACCATTGATCAGCCAGTGAATGTAGGCCAGCATCCTCGGCCAGCCGCATCACCGGGGCAAGGCCCGTGGGCGACACAAGGTTCTCCTCATCAAAGGAAACTGACACGGCGGCATGGGTATGGGAAACTTGCATCTGCGAGATGCCCTTCATTTTCGGGAAATTGTTCTGTGGTAAGTCCAATTTGCCCGAAGGCGGGCATTTCGTGTTTAAACCGCCGGGCAACCCCAGAGCTTGAATTCTAGGGGTCGTTGCAACACCTGGTGTTTAGTTGGTTATCAGTAGATCATGAAGTTGCTCGGCTGGTGTATTCCAGTTGAGCGTTTTGCGTGGGCGTGCGTTGAGTTCCTGGGCGACG
>NZ_JAFMPX010000068.1 GCF_017353415.1 Arthrobacter sp. E3 | reverse complement strand
CCCATGCCGAGGCGATGGTGAAGTGGTCCATGATCGGGCTGATGGCCAGGCGTCTCTCACCGCCAGCCGGCCGCCTTCCTTGGCAGCCCGGAACGGCAAAATAACCACTTTCCCAACACGTTCTAAGTCAATGACGTTCAGGATCTGGTTGGTCTTCGCAACACGTTCTTCGGCTTTAGTGCCGTTCAGTAGTTCACGGACGGCGTCGGCAACGTGACGGGCAAGGACGTCTGGCGAGATTTCCTTATCGACCTGGATGAGCTCCTGCTGCAACTCCGGGACCAGCTGGAGCCGGTTTCCCAAGTCATCGGTGTGCAGCAGCTCGTAAAGCCCTTCGACCAGCAATTCTGCCGGTTCTCCCCCATCAAATGTGTTCACCAGGCCAGGGTATGCGATGGGTTGGACATTGCCAGAGATTGACGGCTATGTGGTGACACATCGTCCGTACTTTACTAGGCCTATACATCGCACGTGCCCTTCCTGAAGTTTCAAAACTCACATACTCTGTACATCCCCAGAATTTGTGAGGTGCTGAACTGGCTGATTCCTAGGCCATTTTTGAAGACAACGTTGAACAGGTCCATGACACCGCAACAGGCATTCAGGTCCCACGATAGAGACAACCGTCGTCTGCTACAGCTCTCGGTGAAATCCCGTACACTCGCATTCCACCGCTCCTGCTTTCTCGAAACCTAAAAAACGAGGTGGTGCGTACGGCTCGAGGCCCAGAATTCTGGTCCGAGAATCAGTTCCTGGCCGTTGTGTCTTCGGCAGTTGGTGGGCAGGTGAATAATCATGACGAACTCTGCGAAGCGGAACTGCCGAAGCTACCATCAACTATTCAAACGCGGCACCGATATGCGGCGATCAAGATCTTTCCACTGGACTAGAATCTTCCAATGCAGAAGTGGCGTCAAGAATGGAGCTCAAGTCTTTAGGGACTGGCGGGCTACGCCGCAGGTAGATTGATGGCTACGCCGTGTTTCACTTCTGAAAGGCCATCCCAAGTGCGCTGTATCCCGCCTGAACCCGACTTCTCCGAAGGCCAGCACGCCGAGAAGGCAGTGTGGGACCTCCTGAAGGCTGAACTGCCTGACAACGTGGTCCTGGCCCACTCGGTTCAGGTCCGTCACGGCCGCGCGGAACACGAGATCGACATCCTTGTCCTCTGGCCTGGAGTAGGTCTCGCCGCTCTTGAGGTCAAGGGCGGGCAGATCACCAACGAGCACGGCCAGTGGTTCCAGTCCGGAAGCAACGGAGGCAAGCACAAGCTGCAGGATCCCCTTGCGCAGTCGCAGGGCTCAGCTCACGCTTTCAAAGACTGGTTGAGCGACCAAATCGGATCCCCGCTCACCAGCAGGTTCGCCTACATGGCTTCTTTCCCATACTCGGTTATGTCAGCGGAATGGGTTAAAACCGGCAGTCCCCGAGCACTCTTCCTCGACCAGAACGATCTCAAAAGCCCTGCTGAGAGGATCCGGCACGCCATCGAAACTGAAGGTGGCGGTGCAGTTCCTTTGGCTACTCGATTTTTGGAGAGAATTATCCCCCGGCTTGAAGGCAGTCTAGACCAGCCCGAAACCAGCGCAGCCGGGTACGAAGAAGACGAAGAAAAGCAGGACCGTTTGACCGAACGGCAGGCAGTGCTGCTCGGCGCCACCCGCTCGTTGACACGCATCAAGTTCACAGGAGGCGCTGGCAGCGGCAAGACCTGGCTGGCAGTGGAGAAGGCACGTGAACTGTGCAAAGCCGGAAAGCGCGTTGGGCTGTTTTGTTACAACAAGGGTCTTGGCATGCACCTTTCCAATGAAGTGCTGCGATGGAAATCTGCGAAGCCTGCATTCACGGGCGAGTTTCACGAATTCGTTAAGTCGCTGGGAGTGCCGGACGGCGTTGGGCAGGAATACTACGACGTCGAGATGCCACGAATGCTGAAGGAACTCGCAATCGCTCAGCCAGCCAGCCACAGAAAAATTCGACGCCGTCATCGTGGATGAGGCACAGGACTTCGCTCCGCTCTGGTGGGAAGCTCTGCGTGTCTGTCTCAAAGACCCTGCCAATTCAGAAATATACGCGTTCATGGATGACGGCCAGGACGTCTACCGCCGCTTTGATTCCGTGGATCCCATCCCGGACTTACTCCCCATTCATATTGACGACAATCTGCGCAACTCGAAAAAGATAGCCGAAACGTTCAAGAGTTTTGCCGGGGAAAAGTTCACCCCTCGAGGGAGCACTGGAATGGCAGTGCGTCGGGTTGAGTGCTCCGATGCTGACGCGCTAGACGTGGCCAGTGATTGTGTAGATGCGCTCATTCAGGATGGATGGGACAACAACCAAATTGCCCTGTTGACCACCAACTCTCGCCATCCTATCCACCTTGCCTACTTTGAAGCCGGCAACATGGACGAGTACTGGAAAGAGTTCCACGCCGACGAGGCCGAGTTTTATGGCCATGTCCTCGGATTCAAGGGGTTGGAGCGCTCCGTGGTCATCCTGTGCGTCAACGGATTCAAGGACATGGAACGAGCGGCCGAGCGCCTGTATGTTGGCTTGTCCCGAGCGCGGACCTTGCTGGTGGTGGTTGGTGACTCCGAGCAGTTACGTGAAGCCGGCGGGAGCCAGCTCGACCTGGTGTTGTCTCGGGCACAGAAATGGAGCCCTTACGTTGACTAGTAAGCCCTATACCCAACTTCATGAACTAGTAGCTTGGATAACCTCATGACCTCACCACACGTCTTCGTAACCATGGGAAATCTGCTCCACTTTCAATGCGATGCATGGTTGCTGCCCACGGATGCTCGCCTCAATATCAACCCGATATGGACCGCTGAGCTTCACCAATTGAAAGCAGCCATAGCACGTACCGATACTTCCGCCATGCGGCACGGGAGTGAGTATGCCTGCGCTGTTTCTGATTGGGGTCAATCTGAACCCATGCCCGTACTGACAACGGTTCCGTTACAGGGTGTAAGCAACGCCGACGAGCTACGCCCACACTTCAAGGCCTTCCTTGAAACAGCTGCCAAAGCCGTTGCCAAACAACGCCGCACCAAGAGACCTCTACCCCTTTTAGCTGTTCCACTTTTCGGAACTGGACACGCCGCAGGCGGAATATACCGTGGCGACATTCTCCGTGCACTCCTCGAGGAAGCCAACGAAGCTGCCAAGCAGTACAAAGTAGACGTGGCATTTGTTCTCCAGGACTCCGCGGCGTATTCACTGGCCCAGCAGATACGTAAAGAAGATCCAGCCATCTCTTGGTCCACCCTCAGCGCTGGCCTTAGGGATCAAGTCTTAGAACTGGCAGCGAAGGCCAAACAAGACAAGTTGGTCCCCTTTATGGGTGCCGGAGTTAGCATCAGCGCTGGGGCGCCAACTTGGGAGGACCTGCTGAAAATTCTGGCCAACAAGCTTAGCCTTGTGGACGGGGAGCGGATCAATCTAGAAAGCGTGAAGTCCACCGTGGATCGCGCCACTATTATCAAAAGCATCTTCACTGAGAAACAAGCTCGGAGTGAGCAAAATGAATCCTTCGGACAATTCGTAGCTAGCCACGTCAATGTTAGGCGTTACGGGCTGGCGCCTGCTTTGATCGTGGGCATCGGGTCCCAAGCAGCCATCACGTTGAACTACGACACGTTGTACGAGAATGCTGCCAAAGATGCTGGGGTACCAGCAACAGTCATTCCAGATGATATTTCCACGGATTCCGACCGCTGGCTACTCAAGCTTCATGGATCCATCACCAGCCCCGATTCAATCGTTTTGACCCGCGACGACTACCTTGGATACAGCTCAAATCGGCAAGCGCTTACTTCCTTGGTCAAGGCACATTTATTGACGCACCATTTGCTCTTCATAGGCTTTGGACTGGCAGACGATCACTTCCATGAGATCATTTTCGATGTCCGTCAGGCTCTACCTGAAACCAGGAATCATGAATTTGGCACTGTTTTGGCGCTTCAAGATGATCCACTCCAGCGCCACTTATGGAAGAGCCCTCTACGTCAGGCTGGTTGTGAGTCATTCGTGTCTTTTGATTAAAGGAGCCAGCCATGTCATCAATTACGAAGGGTTATACAAGGGATGAGATTCGTGGGTTGGTCCATGAATATTATTTGC
>NZ_JAFMPX010000067.1 GCF_017353415.1 Arthrobacter sp. E3 | reverse complement strand
CCAAAAGTTCAAGCGGTGGACACAGTCTTTACGGCGTCCTAAAAGCCCTCCAGGAAATCATCATCGGCATGCTCGACCGCTGTCCCGCCTGCCAACGGCCACCCCCAACCTAACAAAGTACTACTAGTAGAGACCAGTACCATTGCAGCACTCTACGACTTCGAGAATGCGAAACCGCTTTTCGAAGGCGTCCACCGAAGTTTTAAGTTCTGTTTGCTGACGATGGCAGGACGCCTGGCTAAGGAAGAGTCAGCGTCTTTCGCCTTCTTCCTTCATGACCCGGCAGATATTGCCGTCTCGGAGTTTGATCTCAGCCCGGACGAGATCAAACTGATCAATCCGAACACGGGGACTCTGCCAATTTTCCGCACACGACGTGACGCGGAGATCACGCTCGGGATCTACCGCCGTGTTCCCGTTCTTATCAATGAGAACGATCCGGTCAACGGCAACCCCTGGGGCGTCTCGTTCATGCGCATGTTTGACATGTCTAACGATTCCCACCTGTTCCACACCCGCGAGCAGCTCGAGAACGACGGCTGGACCCTTACCGGCAACGTTTTCGAGCGGACGCTCAACGGAAAAACAAATAAGATGCTCCCGCTCTACGAAGCGAAAATGATCCACCAATTCGACCACCGCTGGGCCACCTACGATGCAGGCGCTACGCGCGCTCCGAGTCTTGCTGAGAAAAAGCAGGCGGACTTTGAAGCTCTTCCCAACTACTGGGTGGCGGAGTCTGAAATGGTGAAGGCTTTAGCTACTTCAAAAGTGCCAGACTCGCATACGGCTTTAGGACTACGAGGGATCACGAATAGTACGAATGAACGAACGATTATATCGTCGCTGACGACACGTGTTGCGGCTGGAAATAGTTGTCCCCGCATAACGGTGCGCAACGGGTCGCAGGAGCTGCTGTCCGCGATCTTGAACTCATTCGCACTCGATTTTGCGGCCCGACCAAAAGTTGGTGGATCAAATCTCAATTTTTTCATCGCTTACCAGTTGCCAGTACTGACTCCTGAAAGTCTGAAAGTTCAATGCTATTGGGACACCGAACGGAGTGTTGAGCAGTGGCTTATGCATCGGGTTGATGAACTTATCAACACCAGCTGGACTTTGTCAGAACCGTCGCCACCGCATGAGTGGAGTGTCGAGCGTAGAGCGCAGCTTAGGGCCGAACTTGATGCCGCGTTCTTCCACCTGTATGGATTCCGAAGAGATGATGCTGATTACGCAATGGACAATTTTCCCATTGTGAAGAGGAATGATGAAACTGCTTTTGGCGAATACCGAAGCAAGCGGCTGATCTTGGAAGCGTACGACGCCATGCAGAGAGCCATCGACACAGGAATCCCGTTTGAATCGACGCTCAATCCACCACCCGGCCACGGACCCCGCCACGCAGTAAAGGAGATCTCAGCATGAGCGTCGACGCTTGGGACGAGTTCATGACATTTGCAGCGAAGTTTGCGCAGACGGTTGACCTTGACGCTGAGGAATACGACTACAAGCTGGTCCTAGCAAAGCGCTTGGAGGAGACTCGATCGGCTTACGCTGCCGGAGACCCAAATTGGTTTACTCGCCTCCATAAGGACCTTGTTTCAGCGAATCTGATGGATCAGTATTTCATGATGCGTCTTGTCGCGCTTGGTAAGGCATCGCCGGATGATCTTCGCCGGGCCATCGATGTTCTCTGGACGGATGCCGTCAATGTGAAAGATCTTGACGCTTTTGCGGACACACTCCGGCTCTTCAGCCCGGAAAAGTTCACGCCTGGCGGTCTGACGATGTTTGCCTCAGTGTTGCTTTTGTGCAGAGACCCCTTCAGCTTTCCGCCTTACCGCGCCCGCGCTGTGAAGAATTTCCTGAAACTCGTTGGATGGTCAGATAGGGGTGCTAACGGGACGCCTTCGGAGAGGTACCAACTGTTGTTGGACGCATTGGATGAGATGCTCCGGCTGGCACCGGGGCACGGAATCGTGCTCCGAAACAGGCTCGACGCCCAGGGTCTCCTATGGACCGTGATGAACGTGGACCCGGATGAGCAATGGGCGTCCAATGAATCAGCGGCGTTGCGCAAATGGCGAGGAGATAAAGTGCCCGACCCTGAGGAAGTGGCGGAGCGTGGCTTCGGCCCGCGGCCTGCTGTTGAGGCGGCTGCCCGTCTCATTATTGATGCTGGGTTGAAGGGCGAGTCTTCGCCGTTTTGGTCGGAGGGCTGTTCCTGGACTGTAGAGAACGCTTCGGAATTGATTAAGCGTATTGATGAAGATTTTGATGGCGGCAACAACGACTCTTTCATGGTTAAAGTTAAACGGCAGCTGGCTGGCGCCCCAGTGGGAGTTTTCGTTCTGGCCGCGGAGTTTATGGCGCTGCACATGCTGCCGCTGTCGAATGTTCGCGGTGAAACCAAGCTCAGCAAGATCGAAGACCTGTTGCAATGGAGTGGTTCGGACGCGAAAATTCCGGAGCAAATACGTGCCGGACTCCTATCTGAAGGCGCCTTCAACGGTGGTATCGGCTTCAATGTAAAGACCTGGCGTCACTTTTGCTGGCTTGCCCGTTTTGTCCTCGAAGTAAGAAAGCGAACATCATCTGAAATTGAAGGAGCGTTGACCAGCCCTGAAGATTTCGGTGCCTTGACTGAATCGGTCCCGGACGATCAGCTGGGAATCAAGTACTCACTTGAGTACTTGGCATGGCCCAGCTACTTTGAACCCATCACTAGCCGATCACACCGGCCGAGGATTCAACAGGCGTTTGCTGCCGACATTGGTGGAACATCGGGAAAAAGTGATCGGGACATCTCATACGACCTATCCCGTATTCGTGAAGCCCAAGAAAGGGTCGTAGGTGGCCAAACGGTTGACTGGTATCTGGAGCCATACCTAAGTCGCTGGACGAAAGGCGGCGTCACCGGACAGAGGGCCTGGCTTGTCAGGCAAAACCAGGGCGGTATCGCGATGCTCGATGCGTGGGTTGACGGTCAGTTCGTCTCGACCCGTGCGCAACATTTGGGCTCGCCTAAACCTGGTGCGTCTTTTGACGAAGTCCAGTCGGCCGTGAACGCCGGTTACCAACACATCGACTATTCCGAACGCAAGGCGCGAGCCCAAGAATATTTCCGGTTCTTGAGCCAGATGAAGCCAGACGATTTTGTCGTCACGGCTACCGAAGGACAGCTCTTTTTGGGCGTGATTTCAGGTGAGGCGGAATACGTAGACGATGAGACATCACGGCTCCGCCGACCCGTTGATTGGCAGCCAACCGGCATCAGCAGCGAGGACTTGCCTGCACCACTGCCTCGCCTTTTGGAAGAGCAAGGATCTGTTGTAGACCTGACAGACGCCCTCTCCATCATCACACCTTGGTACTCATCCGATCTGGACCTTCCTGCGGAGTTGGAGGATTCGGCACCCCAGCCGCAACCCGTCGTCGTACCTAGACTGCGTGAAGCAACGGTGGAGCTTGCCCGCAAGCTGTACGTTGAGCGGGACGATCTTCAAGAGATCGTCCGATTGCTGCAAACTCGTCAACAGATTGTTTTCTATGGCCCCCCAGGAACGGGCAAGACATTCTTGGCAGGCAAGATTGCTAGATTCCTGGCGGGGGAGGAACATGGCGATCACGTCAAAACGGTCCAGTTCCATCCCTCGTATGCCTACGAAGACTTCTTTGAGGGGTACCGACCAGCTAAGACCGAAGGTGGCAACGTTGGATTTGTGTTGGAGCCTGGCCCACTTCGGCGCATTGCCGCGGAGGCAGCTGCCGACGGAAACAGGGACAAGCCATATTTTTTGATCATCGACGAGATGAACCGTGGAAACCTGGCCAAGATCTTCGGGGAGCTGTACTTTCTGTTGGAGTACCGGGAACAGAGCATCAACCTGCAATACAACTCGGAGCAAACGTTTGTATTGCCGCCGAACTTGTTCATTATTGGCACCATGAATACTTCTGACAGGTCCATTGCCATGGTGGATGCCGCCATCAGACGTCGGTTTGCCTTTGTGGAACTACACCCACAAGACGGAATGATTGCGGGGATGTTGGGGCGTTACCTTGAAGGCAACAACAAACCACCGCTGCGAGCCGACCTTCTGGAGGTACTCAATGCTGAAATCGAGGATACAAATCGGGACCTGATGATCAGGCCTCCTGACGTAGCTGTTGCTTGAGGAAAAAACTTTCCCGTATTCTCGGTGTTTTCTTTGGTGAAACCCTTTTAATCTCACCCGAAATACGATATAGTTTATGATAGGAAAGTAGTAGTGCC
>NZ_JAFMPX010000066.1 GCF_017353415.1 Arthrobacter sp. E3 | reverse complement strand
AGCAAAACCCCATCAAGGCCAAAAACAACGCCATCAAACGACTCCACGAACTCGGCTACAACGTCACACTCACCCCGACACAAAACGCAACCGACACCGCAGCCTGACTAACCTACTTTCGTGTCAGGTGTGTACGCTTGATTCTGAAAAACTCAAGAGCAGTGCTCACTTAAGTTGAGGGCGGTCTTGCTTGCACTGAATTATAGGGCCATGAAAAAGACACCCAGGGAGCGCGCCCGCGAGCAGACCATGGCGGAAATCCTCAGCATTGGACGTGTGCATCTGGCCGTGCACGGTGCTGCGGGCCTGTCGTTGAGGGCCGTGGCACGTGAGCTGGGGGTGGTGTCCTCGGCCGTCTACCGATAGGTCAAGAACCGGGACGATTCAATAGGTTGCTGACACTGCTGTTGGTGGATGGCTACAACGCATTGGGTGACGCTGTGGACGAGGCCGGGCACGACGACTTTTTAGCGCAGTTGCGCCCGCTGGGGCACGGGGTGCGGGAGTGGGCGCTGGCAGAGCCCGCGCGTTACGGCTTGCTTTTTGGCGCGTCCGTGCCAGGATACGAGGCTTCGGCCGCGGAGACCACCGCACCGGGCACGCGGGCTGTGCTTCGGCTGGTTCGCCTCATCAAAGAGGCCTATCAGACCGGGGCGATAGAGGACCTCATGCAGGACGAGGCGGCGGGCTCAGCCACGGCACGGAAACCAGCCCCAGCTCTGGTCCGAAAGCCCTCAGTCAACTTTGCAGCAGTCCGCGCGGAACTGGGGTTGGAGGTTCCGGACGATGTTCTGGCGCGCGGAATCTTGGTATTGGCAGCACTGTTTGGCACCGTAAATTTTGAAGTCTTTGGCCAGTACGGGGCATCCACCTTCGCAGACCCGGGCGCTCTCTTTGAACTCCACTTGGATTCCCTGGCGAAGATTCTTGGATTGCAAGTCGCGGGCACGCACCATTCGAAAAGTTCTAGCCTCGGACGCGCTGGCACCAGACGATGAGCCGGCCCAGAGGCTACCCCAGCGCAGGCAGGTGGGAGAGCAGTTCCGCAGCGGCCGCCGCCGGATCTTGGGCCTCAGTGATGGCCCTGACCACAACAATGCGCGAGGCCCCGGCCGCTACCAGCTGATCGACGTTGGAGAGCTCCACCCCGCCGATGGCGAACCACGGCTTCGCAGTGTTTAGCGAGGCGGCGTGTTCCACGAGGGATAGCCCGACGGCGGTCCGGCCCGGCTTGGTGGGGGTGGCCCACACCGGCCCGACGCAGAAGTAGTCGGCGTTGGGATTGGCAGCGGCAGCAGACACCTGGGCCGGGTCGTGGCAGGACAAGCCCATGCGCGTTCCGGAACCCACAAGGGAGCGCGCAGCAGGCAGCGGCAGGTCCTTTTGGCCCACATGGAACACGGGTGCGCCGCTGAGCATGACGACGTCGGCCCGGTCATTGACTGCCCACAACTTGCCGCATTCCTGCGCCACGGACTTCAGCACGGCCAGCAGTTCAAGCTCCTGCGCAGCCTCCAGCGACTTGTCGCGGAGCTGGATGATGTCCACCCCGCCGGCGTAGGCGGCACGCAGAAAATCGGCGAAATCCCCCTGCTTTTCCCGTGCGTCGGTGCACAAATACAGCCTGGCTGTGTCGAGGCTGGGGGTGGCTATTGCGGATGATTTGTCATGGATGGCAGAAGTTGTGCTCATGTCTCATAGACTAGTGCAGTACCGCGGGAGCCAGTGAAGCTGGCTGAGAGGGCACCGACATGTGCCGACCGAAAGACGTCCAGCGGACGTGGAACCTGATCCGGCTCATACCGGCGTAGGGAAGGAGACCTTGATGGCGCGCACCGTGCCGGAATTTTCGAGCACTGAAGCAACCAGTGCCGACGTGGCCGTCATTGGCGGTGGAATCGTGGGCCTTGGCATCGCCTGGGAAGCCCAACGTTCCGGGCGCAGCGTCACGGTCATTGACCCGGCACCTGCCACTGGTGCCACGTTCGCTGCCGCCGGAATGCTAGCCCCCGTCAGTGAACTCCATTATCAGGAAGATACGCTGCTGGAGCTGACGCTCGCCTCGGCAGCCCGCTGGCCGGAATTCGTGGACTCACTGCCGGCAGCTGCACAGACCGGCTTCAACACGTCCCCAACTCTTGTCCTCGGCGCAGACCCAGCTGACAGGAAGGCATTGGCGGACCTGCGCGACGTCCAGTTGCAGCACGGCCTGGAAGTCACGCAGCTAACCATCCGGGAAGCTCGCGCCGCTGAACCCATGGTGGGCCCGCACATTTCCTGCGCCTACAAGGTGGAAGCGGACCATCAGGTGGACCCGCGGGCCATGGCAGAGGCCCTGCGCACTCAACTCCTGCGAACCGCCGTCGAACATGGCAGGGTCGATCCGGAACAAACTTTCATCGCCCAGGCGGCCACAAGCTTGCTGCATGCGGATCCGGGCGATACTCAGTCGGCCGTGACTGGGGTGCTGCTCGCCGACGGCGCCGAAATCCATGCCCGTGAAGTCATTGTGGCCAACGGGCTCGGGGCACCGAAGTTGGCCGGATTGCCGGTTGGACTTTCGCTCCCGGTGCGGGCCGTCCATGGCGACATTCTTCGCCTGAACGTGCCTGCACACCTGCGTCCGCTGACCACAGCCACCATTCGCGGCCTGGTGCGCGGATTGCCCGTCTACATTGTGCCGCGCGGGGACGGCACAGTGGTGATTGGCGCCAGCAGCCGCGAAGACGGATCGGCGGCGGTCAGTGCCGGGGGAGTCCACCAGCTGCTGCGTGATGCCCAAGTCCTCATGCCTGCCGTCGCCGAACTGGAACTTCTTGAAATGACCGCCCGCGCCAGACCCGGCACCCCCGATAACGCCCCGCTGCTGGGACGCGTGGCAGGTGTGGACGGCAAGGACATTGCCGGGCTCATCATCGCCACCGGCTTCTTCCGCCATGGCGTGCTGCTCACGCCCATCGCGGCCCTGATTGTCCGGCAGTTGCTGGGAAATATCACGGATCTGGCATGGCTGCCCTTCCGCCCGGACAGATTTTCGCCGAAACTCAAGGCTGCCGCCAGCACCAACAAGCTCAGCAATCAGAACAGCAATCAGAACAGCTAAGGAGACACCATGAGTACCATCCAACTCAATGGAGCACCCCACCACTACGACGCCGGCACCACCGTGGCGCAGCTTGTTTCAGCCATGACCGGCCGGGCGCTGCTGCCCTCCGGCCAAGCGGCCGACGGTGGCCGACTCGGTGTGGCGGTGGCCCGCAATGCGGGCATTGTGCCGCGCAGCCAATGGTCGGCAACGGCTCTTGAACACAACGACGACCTTGAAATCGTCACAGCCGTCCAAGGCGGCTGACCCCATGCCCCAAACCTCCACCCACCACCTGCCGAAAGTGAAATGCCATGACTGAATCCCTTGTCCGCAACGACGCACCGGTCAACGACGCGGTGAGCCACGACGCGCTGGTCAATGATGCGCTTGTCATTGACGGCGTCGCGTTGGGCTCGCGCCTCATCATGGGAACCGGTGGGGCACCAAGCCTGGCCGGGCTGGGCGCGGCACTCATCGCCTCGGGCACCGAGCTGACCACGGTGGCCATGCGCCGCTACTCCGTGGACGGGGCGGGCAGCGCCGACACGAACCTGTTTGCGCTGCTGCTTGAAAACAACATCAAGGTCCTGCCCAACACAGCTGGCTGCTTCACGGCACGCGAAGCCGTCATGACGGCCGAGCTGGCACGTGAGGCGCTGGAAACGGACTGGGTGAAACTGGAAGTCATCGCCGACGAGCACACGCTTCTCCCGGATGCGCTGGAACTTGTGGAGGCCACCGAACAGTTGGTGAACCGCGGATTCAAGGTGTTCGCCTACACCAACGACGATCCCGTCCTGGCCCTGCGCCTCGAACATCTCGGAGCAGCTGCCGTCATGCCACTCGGTGCGCCCATCGGCACCGGGCTGGGCATCTTGAACCCGCACAACATTGAACTGATCGTTGCACGCGCCAGTATTCCCGTAGTTCTTGACGCCGGAATCGGCACGGCATCCGACGCCGCCCTGGCCATGGAACTTGGCTGTGACGCGGTACTGCTCGCCACCGCCGTGACGCGCGCCCAGAATCCAGTGCTCATGGCGAAGGCCTTTAAACACGCAGTCATTGGTGGCAGACTGGCAGCACAGGGCGGACGCATTCCCAAGCGCCAGCATGCACTGGCGTCCTCGGCCATGGAGGGACGCCCCGACGTATAAACAGGTGGCCGTGCAGGCACGGCTGCAAGGACTGGGCGAAGGAGCCTGCCATGGCTGTTCCCGATGATGTACTAACCCGTAGCAAGATCGACGCTGAACTGGCCACCCTGCCGCTGTGGCGCTACGCAGGTGAGCTGCGCACGGAACTGAAATGTCCGACGTCGGCCGCTGCCTTGGCGCTGTTCGCCGCCATTGGGGAGTTGGCCCAGCAGGCGAACCACCACCCCGACGTGGACTGGCGCTATGACACCTTGATCATTGCGACGAGCTCACACGACGCCGGAGGGCAGGTCACCGCCCGTGACATCGCATTGGCGCGCAGGATTTCAGCTGCAGCACAGGAGGCTGGCGCCGTCGCGGCGCATGGATAACCGCAGGTTCGGCGCATAAAAGCACCTTCCGAAAATTGTCAAGCTGTGTTGAGTCACTTGGCTAGTTTTTGTGGTGTTTGTGGTTTGGGTAGGTTGATGCCGACGTGTTTGGCGGGGGCTGGTGTGGTGGGTGGCCGGCGGAATCTTTCGGGGT
>NZ_JAFMPX010000065.1 GCF_017353415.1 Arthrobacter sp. E3 | reverse complement strand
CACGTCGCCCAGGAACTCAACGCACGCCCACGCAAAACGCTCAACTGGAATACACCAGCCGAGCAACTTCATGATCTACTGATAACCAACTAAACACCAGGTGTTGCAACGACCCCTAGAATTCAAGCTTCCCTGCCACTACGGACGTTAAATTGTTGCTGGCTCCGGGTGGAGTGGCCTTGCGCGCAGTCGCCTTGGATACCCAGGATGCTCAGGATGCTCAGGATGCTCAGGGCGAAGTCTCCTTGGGTACTGTCACCACCGATGCCGAGGGTGCGGCCAGCACGACTGTCACCATTCCGGCTGCAACCGTCGCTGGCGCTTACGCGGTCTCAGCTTCAGCAGGCGACGCCTCAGCGGTGCTTGCATTGACCGTCACGGAGGCGGTCAAGCCCACACCGGAGCCCACCACCGACCCGACGACGGAACCCACCACTGAGCCGACGATCAAGCCGACAACGGAGCCCACCAAGGAACCGACCACAGGGCCCACGACGGAACCCACCAAGGAACCGACTAAACAGCCGACAACCGAGCCGACGGCTCCATCGACGACTGTACCGGCCGCAACTGACAAGCCAACTGACAAGCCAACGGTGAAGCCCACCCAGCCGTCGGGGGCAGCTGTCGCTGACAGCGATGACTTGGCTCATACGGGTGCAGGGACCACGCCGTTCCTGCTCGGTGGATTGATCCTGCTTTTGGCAGGTGCAATCACGGTGTTCAGCCGCCGTAAGCGAAATTCCTCACACGCCTAAGACACAGGGTATGTAGCAGCACCCAAGGAGTGTGGGTTCACCGGCATCCTGCCAGTGAACCCACACTCCTTTTTGTTTTCTGTCCCCCAAGGCCGTGAGTTTTCCCCCGTGCGAGGCCCGGAATACGTATTGAGGCAGTGAGCACGGCCGGTTTTGAATGCCGCCTCAGGATGCGATTTCCGTAGACTAGGAGCATGATCTTCGCTGTACTCATGCTCATAGCCTGCTACCTACTACTTGCTCTTGTCGTCGTACGTTGCGCTGATGGCCGCATGGGCATCAACGGGATAGCCGGAATCAGGACGCCAACCATCATGACCAATGAGCAGACCTGGCTTGCCGGACATCGAGCAGCAAAAAACCCGACGCTTGTGGGTGCTTTTGCTGGCATGGCCATCACGGTGCCCGCGCCATTCCTTCCGAGCGAACCTCTGCAGGCAACAGCCATACTTGTTGGTTGTGGTTTGCTACTGTCCGGCGTCCTCTACGGAGCCGCCAAAGGAACCAAAGCAGCGCACCACATTTTGGCAATGCAGTAAGCGGAACTAATATTCGAAAGCCCCCTGTTAAAGCGTGCCGCACAGACCCTTCCCGCTACGGTCGCGCCCTGGGTAGCTTCTACTGGCAAGCTTGAGTCCAGCAGCCCCCTGGCTCAACTCGACCTTTGCGATCTATTCGGTTTTTTCGGCGACCCAGAAGCATCTCCGGCAAGAATTGGCCAAGGCAACACTCGACTGTGCCAAAGCCTGGAATACAACGCTACACAAGGTTTTCGCGACAAACGCAGGAAGGGCTGTGTGTCACCCAGTATTGGGTGGCACACAGCCCTTCCTGCGTTCAGCGCCGGAGGCTACGCCCTGCGGCCACGTCCTCCACGGCGCAGTCGAAGGCCCAAGGCCGCTGAACCAAGCAACAGCAGCAGGCCTGCGACGCCTGCATAGCCGCCTACAGCGGCACCTGTGTGTGCCAGTCCGTCGTTGTCGGTCGCAGCTGCCGCAGAGGTCTGCGTTGGCTTCACCGTCGGCTTGTCAATCCCAGCCGGGCTGGACGTCGAAGGAACCGTCGTCGTGGTGGGAGCTGTAGTCGAATCCCCTGCCAGGCCCGTCGTCGGCTCCGTCGTGGGGCCCGTCGTCGGCTCCGTCGTGGATCCCACTACGGTGATGGCCAATGACCCTGAGGCATCCTGCCCAGCAGCATTGGTTCCCTCGGCCTGGAGCGAGTAAGTGCCCGGCACAGCGTCCGCCGGCACAGCAGTTGCCAGCTTCGCCATACCCGTTGCATCAGCCGTGGCCGTTCCCAGCACCAGAGTCGTTGCATCCATGGCCGCCAATCCAAGCGCCTGCGCTGCCGGCGCAAACGTGAAGTCCATCTGGCTCCCTGGCAGCAGATCTGCCACTGTGAGCGTGAACTTCTCCCCCGCCTTCAAGGAATTACCGGCCGCGTCAATGGAAAGCACGAGAGGAGCAGCGTCCGTCACGTCAGGCTCACGTTCACCAGGTTCAAAGCCCACAGGCGGGGTGACGACTGGCTCGCTGCCGTTGGTGCCGTAGACGCGCATTTCGGCAGCGGCGGCAAAGCCGAGGCCGTTGTACGCGTTGAGAGCTTCAAACTTCACGTAGCGGGCCTTGTGGCCTGCCGGAATCGCTGCGATCTGCATTTCCGGCACGTCCTTGAAGCTGCCCGAAGCCACCGCCGAACCCCAGTCCACACCGTCATTGGAGACGTAAATCTTGTAGTCCTTGATGCGCCCATTCTGGCCGCCGGACTGGCGCTGCTGAAAACCAAATCCGGTCAGCCCATAGTCCTCCGACAGATCAAAAGCCGCCCTGTGTGGGTAGGGGTTGGCAACATCGTCGTAGTTGGTGTGCCAGATGGTGGAGGTGTTCGCGTCGATGACGTTGGTGATGGGCCCTTCACCACCGGACGCAGACTGCTGGGAGTCCGTTGTCACTTTGAGCTTGTCCAGCGGAACCATGCCGGAGATCTGTACCGGAAGGTTCACCTGGGTCGACACTGACTTGGTTGACTGCTCGTTGAGGTACACGGCGTTGGGCGTCAGCTTCGCGGTGGTGCCTGCGGCATCGGCTGCCGGAACCACAACCCACGTGGTCGAGACCGACTCGCCGGCGGCAACACTGTCAAAGAGGTTCCCGTCCTGATCCTTGACCAGGAACGTCCAGCCTTCAGGCGGTGTGCCCAGGCTCAGTGCAACGTTGGTGGCTGCGGTCTCTTCGCTGTTGACAAACGTGGTGACAAATTCCGCCGGCACCTGGGGGGTCAGCGGCGGAACCGTTCCCGCTTCGAGCTTGGCGCAACCCGGACGGTTCGCGGCAGGCCCCAGGTCCCGCACCACGAGGTTGTCCAAAACCATGTCGCTCGCCCCGCTGCCAAGGCGCTTCAGGCCCACCCAGGACGACCCGCATCCGGCAACAAAGGTGCTGAAGAAGCTGGTGGTGGCCAAGGACTCCGGAATGGTTTCGTTGTTGGTCTCCTTGGTGCCAACAGCACCTGCGGCGACCGTGTCCACGCCCGTCACCCACTGCCATTGGGATGCCCCGTTGGACTGGTAGTCGAAGACCACCTCGTATTCGTGGCCGAAGGTGAACGGCAGGGTCACAGGCGTGGTGCGGTACGTCAGCCCGGCGCGTTCGTTGTGCGCCTTCAGGGAATGCGTGCCACCCTGCTCGGTGATCACATCATCCACCTGGCCAGCACCCTTCCACGCTTTCTGGGTGAAGGGGGCATGCAATTGGCTGATGCTCGTCTGCGGATCGGAAAGGCCGCCATTGTTACCCTTGAAGAACGGTCCCCAACCCGGCTGGTTGCCTTCAAAGTCTTCTGCAAAAACCACGTTCCCGCCAACAGCCGGCAGGGTGCTGGGCACTACTGGCCGCGGGTTGGTCATGACGGAGTTCAACGGCGCATCGATCGTGACACGGACGTTGTCGACGCTCACCTTCGCTGCTCCCGCTGCAGCGGAGACTTCCACCTTCACTTTTCCGTCGGCAGGTGCGGTGAACGTCAACGGAGCCCTTTGGGCGTAGCTCTCACTCTTGGAGTCGGAGGCCATGCGGTTTTCCATCGGTGTGACATCAAAGCCGTTCACTGCCGAAAGCCCCGTGCCGGTGGCCTTGAGCTCCGTGGCCCTGTGCTCGCCCTGGGCAATTTCAATGTCAGCACCCACCGTGTACTTGCTGCCCGGGGTCAACCCGGTGATGGTTTGTGACACGGACGACGCCGAGTCCCCCAGCACCGCAACATTGTCACCAAGAGCCGTGCGCCGGGCCGTGGCAACGCCGGTGGCATTCCACGCAGTCAGGTTTCCCGTGTTAAAGCCGGGATCAACCAGCCCGGTGCCCTCGCCGTAGTTGGCGGCAGGCTGCGGCGCCTTGCCGCCGGCCGGGACGAGCACGTATGGTGTGGCTGCCTCGCCAGTGAGCGTGACCTTACCGGCGGCTGCCGCAACGTCGGTCACCTTGACTCGGCCGTTGTCGGTGAGCTTGAACAGCTCAAGGTTGCCGGTGCCTGCAAAGCTGGCGGGCAGGTCAAAGGTGGAGGTTCCGCCAGCTGCATCGAAGAAGTACAGCTTCGTGGCATCGTTCGGGTTCGAGACAGTTCCAAGGTTTGAAATGTCCTGCCACGGGATCAGGTACTTGGTGCCATCGATAACCAGCTTGCCGTCGAAAGTGACTTGTCGGACTCCACCCACCATGTCAATGGCGACCTTGTGCCCGTCGGCGTCCTGCAACTTCGCTGAGGTGCCAGCCTGCCAGTCCGTCAGTTCATAGTGCTGGAGGAATTTGGTGGGCAGGTTGTCGCTCCACACCTTGGAGTAGGTGGCGTTGAAATCCTTCTGCCCCGACCAGCCTTCGTAGTCTTTGACCACTTGGCCGCCCAGCAGCGGGTCAACGTTCCACAAGTCGCGGTCGGAGTTGCCAATGAACCGGATCATCTGTGAGCTGATGCCCTGGTTTCCACCGTAGTTCTTGTCATTGGCCCAATGCGACCAGATGGCGTTGTTCTCAAAACGCGAGGCGTACTCGGTGGTGATTTCAAAGCCCATCTTCTGCAGGTTGTTCGCCAATCCATCCGCCATCGCCCCACTTTCCAGATAGGCGTCAATGTACAGGCTCTTTACCCCGGGGACCGTTTCACGCAGTTCCGCGAAACGGTTCAGCACGTTGCCGGAACCCAAGTCATGGGGCATGTCGATCAAGTAGGCATTGTTGAGCCAGTCCCAGCCTCCCCTTCGCGTGCCGATGAGCTCCGCACTGAAATATTCAGCCTGGGCGTAAGCTTCGGTGGCGTTGACGTGTACGCCAAACTCAGCGTTGTATTCCGAGCCGACGTCGACGAGAGTATTGAAGTCCTTGGCACCGCCGGCCCTGGTGTTGATGTCGTTGCCGTAGTCGGGGTGGGCCGCGTCGTGCCCTTCGCTTTGGTAGCCCTTTTCCAGAATCCACTGACCCAGATTGTCCGTGGCCATGGAGAAGCGCTTCACGTTGTCAAGGGTCTTTAGGAACGGATTGGTGGCGGTGCTGCCAAAGTTAAAGGGAATGCGTGAAACCACCCGGTCCGGAATCTTATCCGAGCCGAGCGGCTTTTCGGAATTGTTCCTGTAGACGATGGCTGCATCCTGCCAGTCCACCGTGCCGGAACCGTTCACGTCCGCGGCAAGAACCACTGTTGCCTCGGGCAGATCGAAGGTGGCAACCCGCGAATCTGTTGCTTGCTTCGGGTGGTAGGTGAAGATGCCTGGGGACAGCGTGGCGCGCTTCGCGCCGCCACCGCCGTCCTCGACCTGGGCGAACAAGCGGTTGTTCCACTCATTGTTACCGCTGTCCTCAGTGGCATTGGTGATGATGCCTGCCGCCAGTTCGCTGGTGTTGACAAAGCCGTAGGGTGTGCCCACGGCGCCGGCATCGACGGCCGCCGCAGCGGTGATGGGCAGAATGCTGTCCTGGTTGGTGGTGGTGTCGTCGGTGTTCTTCGTGCGGGACAGCACCGCCCCTGACTGGCCGGAATTGACCGACAACAGGGAATGCCCGGGAATGGAAAGCGTGTTCATGCCAGCCTCGCCCGCCCCTGCAACTTTCGTGATCTTAAATTCAACTTTGTTCTTCTGTGTCACCTCAATCGTTGAGGTGATGACAATGGCAGGGTCGGCAATCGTGGATTGGTATGTGGCCGTAGCACCGTTCACGGAAACGGTGGTTGTGGCTGTCTTAGCCTGCCCATTGACAAGGAACGTTGTCAGGGCCTTGCTCTGTCCGCCAATGACACTGCCGCCGAGGTTGTAGGAAACAACCTGCGGGAACGAATCGCCTACGGCCACCACCAGGCCGTTGCCGTTGGCTAGGGAGAGCGTTGTCGCATCCCCCGTTGCCGCGGACGCCGGACCGGCCAGCCCAACGGCGGCCGAGGACATGATGGCCAGCGCTGTCAGCGTTGCCAGCGAACCCCTCATGTATGCCGCTTTGTCTTTTGGTCGGGGATTGTGTCCCGGCCGGATCTTACGATCTGTCATCAAACCACCTTGCTCGGACAGAGCCGGCCCAGCCCAAGGAAATGGCGCCACTTTGGATTCGGGAGACCGCTGCGCATCACTGTTATCGATAACATCCTAGACTGTGACGCTCACTACATTCAATGACCGGGAGCATTATGACGGGGCGGAATTCACGACCTCAATCACAGCATGGACTCCACTCCGGGAACATCAAAGAACCGTGGGGGGGGGGGGGAGTGGGGGGGGGGCCGCCGGGG
>NZ_JAFMPX010000064.1 GCF_017353415.1 Arthrobacter sp. E3 | reverse complement strand
CCAAAAGTTCAAGCGGTGGACACAGTCTTTACGGCGTCCTAAAAGCCCTCCAGGAAATCATCATCGGCATGCTCGACCGCTGTCCCGCCTGCCAACGGCCACCCCCAACCTAACAAAGTACTACTAGCACCCCGCCGGGGAACAGGACGCTGCCGAGGACCTTTTCCCACGTTTTCCAGCGGGCTCCCATCCACAAGCACGTCACCCCGGCAAACCAGCCAACGCCCAGCAGGAAGCCGCCAAAGGCGAGAAGCACCACGGTCAGGGGCACCCAGGGGCTCGTCGAGCGCCAGCGCGGTGTTGTGGGGGCTCGACCGCCCTCATTGTGGCGACCGGCAACCAGACCCGCCATTTCGGCAAGGACGTCATCGGGGCTGCCCAGTGAAGCCAGTACCTCGGGCACCGGGCGGTCCCCACGGGAAACGGCCTCGGTGATGTGCTCCCGGACCCCGAAAAGAATTTCCTCCGATTGGTCCGTGGGCAGTTGGGACAGCCTGGCCTCCAGCGCAGACAGGTACTGTTGAACTTCCTCGTCATCACGGCGGTTCATCATCGAGAGTCTCCTGTTGCAGAGTTGAGTATGTTGCTCACTGATTGATGGAATTCATTCCACACGATGGAGAATGCGGCGAGTGACTCCCTGCCGGTCGCCGTCAAGGTGTAGTAGCGCCGAGGTGCGCCCTGGCTGGATTCGCGCCAGCTGGTTTCCACTTGCCCATTGCGGCGCAGCCGGGCCAGCAGCGGGTACAGCGTTCCCTCGCTGGTGAGCAGCCCTTGGCCATGTAGGCCGTTGGCAATGTCCAGCCCATACATTTCACCATTGCCGATCATGGCCAGAACGCAGTATTCCAAGACTCCTTTGCGGAGGTTGGTGCTGATGGTGCCGGTAGGTTCCATGCAATGCATAGTACCTTGTGATGCAGAGACGTTCAATGCTTTTGCCAGCTGGGCGCGATAGCGTGGAAGCAACGACCCAACGATGCACCAGGAGCCCATCCATGTCATCCACCCAGACCCTCATTGTCAGCGGCTACACCGAAGAAGGCTATGGCGCCGGACCGGGCTTGGCATCATTCGCCGTACTGGACGACGGGACCGTGGGGGCGATGCAAGCCCAAAAAGCATCCGTGCCAAATCCTTCGTTTGTCACGGCTGGCGGAGGCTATTTGCTTGCTGTGGAGGAACTGCCGCAGGGAGGTGTGGCCGCCGTGGACCCGCAGACGTTGGAACTCGTTGCCCGGGCGGAAACCGGGGGCGCGGACCCCTGCCATTCAGCGTTCATCGACGGGCGGGTGTGGGCAGCCAACTACTCCTCCGGGACGGCCGCCATGGTTCCACTTGCTGTATTGCTGGCAGGTTCCACGCAGCAGCTTGAGCATGTGTCACACCCGGGTAGCGGCCCCGTTGTGGACAGACAGTCCCAATCCCATTGCCACCAAGTCACAGCCACCCCGTGGGGCACGGTGCTTGTCTCGGACCTCGGTGCGGACCGAGTAGATGAGTACGCGCAGGTGGGTGAACTGTTCGAGCTGCAACGTTCGGCCCAATTGCCGCCGGGAACCGGACCGCGCCATGTTGCTCTCAAGGGTGATTTCATGCTCGTGACGGGGGAGCTCGACGGCCACCTGCACGTCCTGCGCAAAACACGGCTTGAGACAGACATCCCGGGCAGCGCCGATGAGCACCCGGCGGGAAGCGCCGAGTGGGACTTCTTTTGGCAGTGGCTTTTCAAGTCGGTGCTGACGGAAAGCCCGCAGGCCCTGGAGAATGGCAAGGATTTTTTCCCCTCCCACGTTCAGCTGTCCGCAGACGGCACGAAGATCTACGTTGCCGTGCGCGGCCCCAACACGCTGGTGGTCATGGATGTGGGCGAACTGGATGAATCGGTGGGGGAGAGGCCGTCACCACCGTGCATACTGCAGGAAATTTCATGCGGCGGTAACTGGCCCCGGCACTTCGCCATGGCCAACAACATGCTGTATGTGGCAAACCAGCGCTCCAACTCCGTGACCGTCTTTGCCGTGGGCGGCGACGGGCTGTTGGGCGCAGCCCCGGTACAGCTGCTTGAATTTGGCAGCGCCACCTGCGTGCTGCCGCTCTAGCCAGCTCACCCGGCGCAGCGGTGGGGCGGGAGCGTACAGCCACGTGCCGCCGTCGTGCATGTCCAGGGCAGGATTCGGAATTGAATGATGCGCAAAACTCATCTCGGGTTTCGCGCAGAACGGGCTGATTCCCGCCGGAAGCCCGGGCAACGGTAGGCTGGGGCGCGGACGGACCGCACCCAGCGGCCTCGTAATTACTAGGAGTACATAGTGGCGCCCCAATCCAAGCTTGATCTGGTCATCTCCCTCGCGAAACGTCGCGGCTTTGTTTTTCAGGCCGGTGAGATTTACGGCGGCTCGCGGTCGGCCTGGGATTATGGTCCCCTCGGCGTGGAGCTGAAGGAAAACATCAAGCGCGAATGGTGGCAATCCTTCGTGCGTGGACGCGAGGACATGGTGGGACTGGACTCCTCCATCATCCTGCCCAAGGCCGTGTGGGCTGCCTCCGGCCACGTCGCCACGTTCACCGACCCGCTGGTCGAGTGCACCCAGTGCCACAAGCGCCACCGCCAGGACCACCTCATAGAGGCGTTCACGGCGAAGAAGAAGCGTGAGCCTGAAAACGGAATGGACGACATCGTCTGCCCCGACTGCGGCACCAAGGGCCAGTGGACTGAGCCCCAGATGTTCTCCGGGCTGATGAAGACCTTCCTGGGCCCGGTGGATAGTGAATCCGGCATGGCCTACATGCGCCCGGAAACCGCGCAGGGCATCTTTGTGAATTTCAATAACGTGCTCACCACCAGCCGCAAGAAGCCACCGTTCGGCATTGGCCAGATCGGCAAGGCCTTCCGCAACGAGATCACCCCCGGAAACTTCATCTTCCGCACCCGCGAGTTCGAGCAGATGGAAATCGAGTTCTTCGTCCCCGGCGAAGACGCGGATGCGTGGTTCAAGGAATGGGTCGAGCTGTGCTGGGACTGGTTCCTGGACTTGGGTATCAACCCGGAAAACATGCGCCGCTTCGACGTCCCCGACGACGAGCGTGCCCACTACTCCGCCGGCACCATCGACTTTGAGTACAAGTTCGGCTTCCAGGGCAGCGAGTGGGGCGAGCTCATGGGTGTCGCCAACCGCACCGACTACGACCTGAATTCACACACGAAGGGTTCCGGCACCGACCTGAGCTACTTCAACCAGGCCACTGGCGAGCGCTACACCCCGTACGTCATTGAGCCGTCCTTCGGGCTGACCCGTTCCATGATGGCGTTCCTGGTGGATGCCTTCGTCGAGGACGAGGCACCCAACGCCAAGGGCGGCGTGGATAAGCGCACCGTGCTCAAGCTTGACCCGCGCCTGGCCCCCATCAAGGCCGCCGTGCTGCCGCTCTCCCGCAACGAGGACTTGTCCCCGAAGGCCAAGGAGCTGGCCAACACGTTGCGCAAGCACTGGAACATCGACTTCGACGACGCCGGTGCCATTGGCCGCCGTTACCGCCGCCAGGACGAGATCGGCACCCCGTTCTGCATCACCGTCGACTTCGAAACGCTCGAAGACAACGCCGTGACCATCCGTGAGCGCGACACCATGAGCCAGGAGCGCGTGCCCCTGGATCAGGTGCAGGCCTACCTGGCAACCCGTCTTCTGGGTGCGTAGGGGTGGCTGAACTTTCCTACCGTTCGTGGCGTGAAGGCGACGATTTGGAGCTGCTGCAAATCTGGGGAGACGCCGAAAGCACTCCAGCCGGGCAGTTCCGTGCGGCGCTGGTAGCCAATTCGGACGCCAATCCGTGGCGGCGCACTATCGTTGCCGAGGACCAGGGCATCCCGGTGGCGGCCGCCGTCGTGTATTCCACGAAGCTGCACCCGGCACGGCTCTGGGCCTACGTGGAGGTGTCCGCCGACCACCGCCGCGCAGGCGTTGGTGCCACCCTGCTGACCATGCTGCGCCACGAAGCGTCCGCTGCCCTGGCCGCAGGTTTGGCAAGCACGACGGCGTTGCGCAGCAAAGTGGCGCCCGGCACCTCCGGCGCTGCATTCGCTGAGGCGATGGGGCTTACCGCACTCCAGCGCAACCGGGTGGTGGAAGTGGGCCCCGGCGCGCTGAATCTGCCCACGTTCGGTGATGGCACCGAGGCCGAGGCGGAAGCGCGCGTACAGGACCTGGCCACGGGATCCGTTGAACTGACGGATGTGGTGGGCAGGTACTACGAGTCCGTGAACCAGTGGGATCCCACCGGTCCGCTCAGCCCGGGCCTGGTGCAGCGCATGTTCCTTGACGACCTGACAGGCGCCCACGGTGCGCTGGTGCTTCGAGCGGAGCCAGGAAGCGCCTTCGGTGCCGACGTGGCTCCCAGCAAGAAGGGCAAAATCCAGGCCTTCGCACTGAGCTATTCACAGGGCCACATCAACTCCGGGGAGGATGCTGCCCCGGCCGCCGCCTCCGAGGTGTTCATGGGTGTGGAACCGTCGCTGGAATACGACGTCGCCGTGCAGGCCGTGTACGACCTGCTGGCGTTGATCACCCACCAGTACCCGGTGCTGCTGGAACTGGACGACTCCATGGAAGCCCTGGCCGCCGTCGTCAATCCGATGGTTAAGGTCGGCGCCGCCAAGGTCCGCGGCACCGAAACGCTGGTCGTCGGCGAGTAACCGCTGGCAGAGTCGGCATTTTTCCGGCGGGCAGGTCGGGCTCCCTCGCGGGCAGTAGGATTTCCTCGGTCGCTGGGCGACCTCGGAAATCCATCCCCGCTCCGGGAGCCCGGCCCGCCCATGCCCGGTGCTTGTCGGGATGCGGTTACGGCAGGAACAAGTCTCCGCGGGCGGCGTCGAGGCCTTCCACCACGATGTTCCAGGACGGCCTGCGGAAGTCGGCCGCTGCCACGCGCAGTTCCTGCAGTTGGCCTGGCCCACGGGACCCTCCGTCGATGGGAACGACGGCCCCCAGATTGTAGCCCAGTGCCTGTGAGACGCCCAGGGACGGCTTGTTCCACAGAGTGGCACTGGACTCGGCGGCTTCCGCACACAGGTGGTCGAAGGCGAAGAGCAGCACGGCGGCCCGCATCTCCCTGCCATAGCCCTTGCCTTGCTGGCTCCGGGTCAGCCACGACCCGGAATTGATGGTTTTGCCCGCCGAAAACTTCCGCGTGGCCACGGATTGGGTGCCGATCGGCACGCCGTCGAGCAGGACCACGAAGTTCAGTGTCCATTGGTCAGCACGGACCCCCGCCCGCAGCTCCCACTGGTGCCGTGCCATGTCCCGAGTCAACTGCAGAGATGGAGCGTCGGTCCACGGCGTGGAGAACGGCATGACGGCGGGATCGTGGATACCGGCCAGCGCAGCCTCGACGATGCCCGGCAAGTCATCGTCGCGGACGATCCTCATTGATAGGCGCGGACTGGTGATCGTGAGGTTGAACAGCGGCCAGACATCGGTGAGCGTGAGCATTGGAAAAATCTACCCCAACCCGTGCAGTCCCCACTGCATCGTGAAGCGGCCAGCCACAAAATCGTGTACCGGCTTCATGCCCGCCAGTGAGCCCAGCACCTTGTTGCGCGCCTTGAGGAACGACGCCGGTAAGGGCCGTCCCAGCACCATGTTCACTTCCGCTTGGCGTGCGGCCCGCAGGGCTGCCGCCATCCGCGTTTTTTCGAATTGTTGCAAACGGATTCCCGTCGCTTCTCCGCGCAGCGCGGAGGTGATGATCGGGGCCAGTGCGGCTACGTCCAGCCAGCCCAGGTTCATGCCCTGCCCGCCGATCGGGCTGATTTCATGGGCCGCATCGCCCACCAGCACCGCCCGGCCGGACACCATCCGGTCTGCCATTCTTGAACGGACACCAAAAGCGCTGAGCATGCTGTTCGCATCCGCGTCCACCCGGGCGCCTGTGCGGTTGCGGATCAACGCGGCCAGCTCGCTGGCTGTGGCGCCTTTTAGCAGTGCATCGGTGTGCACCACCCAGCGACGCAGCCGGCCCGGAAGCGGAAACGACTCCACAATGCCTCCCGGTTCAAGGTAGAGCACCGCGGTGGAACCGTCCGTTCCGGTATCCGGAAAGTCACCCATGAGGTACGTGTCGGGGTAGTCGTGCCCGTGGGTGGCGATGCCGAGCTCCGCCCTGACGGTGGAGCGGGCGCCGTCGGCACCGACCACCAGCCGCGCGCTGAACGTCACTTTGCTACCGCCCGACCCGGCCCCGGCGGTCGGTGCAGCCGTGAGCGTAACGGAGGATCCGGCGTCGTGCATTGACGTGATTTTGCAGCCGCGCACTAGGGCGCTCGGGTCCATCCCGGCGACCCGCGCCTCGAGTAGTTCCTCCGTCCGGGCCTGGGGGACGGCCAGGATGAACGGGTGGGTGGTGCCCAGGCAATCGAAGCGCAGGCCGGCGACATGAGTGCCGCCGCTGGACGCCAGCCCGCGGGTGATCTGCACGCCGTCGCCGGTCAGCGTTTCGGCGATGCCAACACGGGCCAGCGCGGCCAGGCCGGGCGGGTGGATGCCGATGGCGCGCGAATGGGCGCTGCGTTCGGTGCGCTGTTCCAGGATCCGCACCGACAGACCCTCCTGCAGCAGCAGGGCACCGAGGAGCAAACCGACCGGGCCGGCACCCACGATCGCGACGTCAAGCATGCTGCCATGCCGGTGAATACAGCAGCAGGTTGCGGTAGGGACGGGCCGACTTGACGCGCCAGATCGGCGGAACCACCGCACGCATTTCGGCCGCCGTGTAGGAGCGCCGGATGGAGGTCAGTCCGTCGCGCCGAATGAACGAACCGGGAAAGAACGGCAGCGTCCCGGCGGAAAACAATGCGTAGCCCAAGCGGCTGCGGGCAATGTCGCTGTGGACCACGCCCTGACGGGCCAGCTGTTCGGAATCCGCCAGCAGGCCCGCAAACTCCTCCGCGGAAAGGTGGTGGAGTATGTGGTTGGAAATGACGACGTCGAACATGGCACCTTCGCGCACAAGCTCGCTGCTGTGGGCGCGGCGAAACACCATGCCGGGGCTGGCGTGGGTGACGCCGCCTTGGCGACTCGCGTGGGCTTGGGCGAAGGCAATGGCGCGGGCGTCGGGGTCAATGGCGGTGATGGAGAGTTGCATTCGGTCGCGGGCTGCCCACCGGGCCAACGCGATGGCGATGTCCCCGCCGCCGCACCCAATGTCCAGCAAGGTGGTGTTCTGGTTGGGTGACAGCAGCGGCCTGATGTACTCCGTGTAGGTGCTGTGCCAGCGCGAGACGACGCTGTTGATGAGCGGAAACTGGGCGTAAGTGCGCGCCAAGGCTGCCGGGTCGCAATCGGGCTTGTCCATTTCCTCCACGGCGTGCTGATCCCTTTCTGCCAGGAATCGCCGCCATGCGGCAGCCGGGGAGCCCTCAGGCACGGCTTACCGGCACAGTGGGTTGGGGGTCGGTGGACTGGGGGTCCGCGTCCGGATTCAGCGTCAACTCCGCCTGCTGGATTGCTAGTTCCTCCTGCGCGGACGCTGATTGGGCTGAAACGGTCTGCCCCACCTCCGGCGGCACCGAGGCGGGCGGGCCCACTTTGGTGAACAACCCGGTCTCCACCGTCAGCCCCGGCCCGAAAGCCATCCCGCAGATGGCTTCGCGAGCCTGCGAAGCTGGTTGCTCCAGAATGTGCTTCAGCACAAACATCACCGTTGCGCTGCTCATGTTCCCGAAGTTGCGCAGCGTTTCGCGTGCGGGGATCAACTGCTCGTCGCTGAGTTCCAGTTTGGCTTGGACCTTGTCCAGAATGCTTCTGCCGCCCGGATGGATAGCCCAATGTCGGATCTCGTTGTAGGGGATGTGCTCGAGTTCAGGGGAGTGGGCCAGCAGCGGTTCCAAGGCGCCCACAATGTGTTCGTCAATGATTTTGGGCACGTACGTGTCCAGCACCATCTCAAAGCCGTTGTCGCCGATGTTCCAGGCCATGGAATCCTCGCCCACGGGAGTCAGCACCGTTTCAAAGTGGTCCAGTTCAAGGGCAGGCGCCGTGAGCGGCAGGGCCCGCGCGGTGACGACGGCGGCGGCTGCACCGTCGGCGAAAAGCGATGAACCCATGATGGTGTCGGGGTCGTTGGAGGTGCGTACGTGCAGTGAACACAGTTCCACCGATACCACCAGAACCACTGCATCGGGATCGGCTTCGCAAAACGCCTTGGCAGCACGCAGGGCCGGGAACGCCGCATAGCAGCCCATGAAGCCAAGATGGTAGCGCTGCACGGAAGGCTTCAGCCCCAGTGCGCGGACGATCTTGTAGTCCGGGCCGGGGTTGAAAAAGCCCGTGCACGAGACAGTGACAACGTGGGTGATGTCCGCCGCGTCCAGGTCCGGGCAGGCTGCAACAGCCTTGGTTGCAGCCTCAACGAACAAAGCCGTGGCTTCGGTGGCGAAGAGGTCGTTGCGGGTCTTGGTGCTGGGGTTGAGCAGGAGCCCTGTCTCGCCGTCGTAAAACACGGGGTCCGGGCCGTGGAAGTCCAAGCTCATCTCCTCCACGGCCGTGTGGCGCGTGTCGATGGCTGCAGAATCAAAACAGGTGCGGACCAGCCGCTGGCCTAGGCGGGTCAGGCCCGGTTGGGCGGCAAAAACGTCCCGAGCCTCGGGCTGGACAAGAATGGTGGGCGGAACTGCAGTTTCCAGGGACCTCAAAGTGACCGTCATAGTCCATTCTTAGGTGGAGGGCGCAGCAAACACAATCGACACGCTGACAAATGTTCGCGCAAACGCAGTTCCGACGCCGCCAGCAGGGGCTGTAGAGGTAAGCCCTCCTGCTTCATGACACCACGCGGACGGTGCGCGGCATGGAGGCGGCCGCCAGTAGTCCCAGGATCCCGCAGACCAGAACGGCGAGGAACACGCCCCGCGCGGAGGCAATGATGGTCGCCGGGTCGGCGGGACCGGTTCCCGAAGAGGCGATGATGGCGTTGGCCACGGCCCCGAAGATGGCGACGCCCACTGAACTACCGATGGCCCGGGCCAGCATGTTCGCTCCCGTCACCACTCCGCGCTCGCCCCAGCCGACCGAGGACTGCGCCGCCACGATGGCCGGGGTGGAAGCGAAGCCGAGCCCTGCCCCGATGACCAAGCAGCACGCCGCCACGACCCAGACGTTTGGACGCGCCGAGGTGAGGACCAGGGCCAGCGCACCGAAGACAATCACGGCCATGCCCAGCAGTGAGGTGTTGCGGAAGCCGTAACGCATGTACAGGCGGCCGGAGAAGCTGGAGGCAATGGGCCAGCCGATGGACTGCGCTGCGACCGCCAACCCGGCCAGCAGCGGCACAGTGCCGATGGAACCTTCCAGAAATGTGGGCACGAAGGAGGTCAGACCGATGAGCACAGCCCCGACACCGAGCGAAACGAGCGTGGTTGTCAGCAGCAGCCGGCGGGAAAGGACCCACAAGGGCAGCACGGCGTCGGCTGTGCGTCGTTCCACCAGCACGAATGCGACGATGCACGCCGCGCCAAGGGTGAAACCGCCAATGCTATACACCGAATCCCATGCCCAGGCCTGCCCGCCCTCGAGCACGGCAAGGATCACCAGTGTCATGCCCGTGGCGAGCAGGATGGCACCCGGATAGTCGATGTGGATCCTGCGGCGGGGGATGTTCTCGTGGTATGCGCGCATGAGCAGGAAGGCTGCAGCCAGGCACACCGGGACGTTGATGAAGAAGATCCAGCGCCAGCTCGCAAATTGGGAAAATTGGCTATCCATGTAACTGCCGTGATTATGCGGTTTGTGGGGTTCGCCAGGGGCGTTCGAGTGGTGTTCCGGTGAGTGTGTGCGGCAGTGCGTGTGGGGTCCGTGGCGGGACGGGGACGTCCTTT
>NZ_JAFMPX010000063.1 GCF_017353415.1 Arthrobacter sp. E3 | reverse complement strand
GGCAGGAAGCAACGAACACAGACCAGCGGCAGGTCAACTGGCAGTTCACGACCGCAGACGCCCGCATCAAGCTGCGCCACCTTTACCCCGAGCATTCAGAAGGAAATTAGAAGCGACGCTCTACTAGAGCTCCTGCGCCCCAAAAAGGGTGCCCCACACCAAGGCGGACACCGGCGATCAAGCCAACAAGTACCAAAATGAACACCATGGAGCAGTACAGGTCGAGCCTACTTCGCTGCTCATCATGCTCCCCGCGGAGCGACACTGGCAGTAAATCAAATACTTTTTGTATGAAACTCTCGACAGGGCGTCGATTTGTTTTGTCCTCGTAAGACCGCAAGACGTTCCCGAGGCGGGTAGGAAGAACGCGCTCATCAGCTGGGAAATCCCTAAGTCGCTTGTCGATATTAATACGCTGTCGCAGTGGCTCACCTGGAGCCCATTTCTCCCAATTGAACCTACTGATAAATTCTTTGTCAATTTGTTCTAGGGAAATGGTGCTATCTTTGCCCAGTGCCTGTGCGCCAATAGCTAATATCATATCTTCTGAAATACGAGGTGATTGACCTTTTAAGATCAATGAGGTTTGAACTTTTCGTATTTTTTTGCGGGCCCCTTTCCATGCGAGTTTCTGTTGTTGCTTGTACTTTGCTGCGAGTTTTCTTCGCTCTTTTCGATATTTGCCGCAGCGCCACTTAGCAAAAAATTCTGCGACGAGACTTGTCCCCCAATATCCTTCTAGTATGCGGATGGCTTCAAATTCGAATGCTTGACTGATAACGGTGACGACTACGATTCCAACGATGAATAGGCCGGCGCCGCCCCAACTAATGGCTGCCATGGAAGTCAATGCCTCACGTAGTGTATCGGCGGGGTTTAAGGGTGTGGAAGACCCGTCGAGTATCATTCCTAACTCGAAAATGAACGCAGTGCACAAGATTAGGGCAGCGGCTGGAAGCCATGCGCTCAATGAAAGCTGATCCAGCACTTTCGCCACCAACTGGGAGAGTGTGTCACTCGCCTTGCCAGTTTCTTCGGGTTCAGGTGCTGGGACTTGTCCTGATTGATTTGTGACCATAGCTCATCTTGAACCGTGCAGTCGCAAAAGGTGACTATTACGCGATTTTACAAGCGTGTGTCGCGATGGGTGCGAGAATTAGGGGATATGTCACGCATTTTACCAGATTGACGATGCCTCTATTTTGTTATGAGAACGGAGAGAGGCCCGCGAATATATATCGACAATGTCCCAAGTATTAGGCTGAGGGCTGACGGGCGAGAGACCCGTTGCGCTGGAACTATCGTTGCGGAATAAATAGGTCATATGAATGGTGGATCTGGATGATTGTCCGTACGGGAAGCAATTCCTAAGGGAATATTTTTCGGGGAGCACGGTGTTATGCTTCCAACGTTCCGCCAATGTCCCAGCGTGGCGCTACGGTTAAAGCATGACCCTCACCGTGGCCCAACTATCCGAATCCGAGCTCCTGGCGCGCATCTTTCCGCGCCTGCACGCCGGAAGCTCCATGCTGCTGGGCCCCGGCGACGACGCCGCCATCATCGCCGCGCCGGACTCCCGCACCGTCATCTCCATCGACACCCAGGTCCAGGACAAGGACTTCCGCCTGCTCTGGCCCAACGGCAGCACCAGCACCGGCTACGACGTCGGCTGGAAGGCCGCCGCCCAAAACCTCAGCGACATCAACGCCATGGGTGCTTCCGCCACGGCCATTGTCCTCAGCCTCACCTTGCCGGGCACGACGCCGGTCAGCTGGGTTGAGCAGCTGGCCGAGGGCTTGAGTGCCGCCATTGTTGCGCTCGGGGCACCCCAGTGCTCGGTGGCTGGGGGAGACCTGTCCGGCGGCAGCGAAATCGTGGTCACCGTCGCCGTGACAGGCACCCTCGAAGGCCGCGACCCCGTGCTGCGCAGCGGCGCCCGGGCAGGGGACCAGATTGCGGTGTGCGGCAACATGGGCTTCTCAGCCGCTGGTTGGGCGCTGCACGAAAGCCATGTTCCAGCGCAGGATTTCACCCCCGGGCTGGCTCGGGCTGCCCAGCTGTTTGCGCGACCGGAGCCGCCGCTGGCTGCCGGGGTGCTGGCTGCGCGCGCTGGCGCGACAGCCATGATGGATATTTCCGACGGCCTGCTCAGGGATGCCACCAGAATGGCAACAGCGAGCGGCGTGGGCCTGGATCTGGATCGTGCGGTTCTGTCACGGGTGGCTGAAGAGCTGATCGAACCTGCCCAGCTTGTGGGCGTTGATCCACTTGTTTGGGTGCTGACCGGAGGCGAAGATCATGGATTGTTGTCTACGTTCCCGGCGAACACTCCGCTCCCGGGAGGCTTCATTAGGATAGGCTCGGTGTGGTCTTTGGGTGCGGCTGAAGTTGCTGTGACCATTGACGGACAGAATTTTGAAGGCACCGTGGACGGTGCTCTGGGATGGGATCATTTTGCAGTCTAAGATCGCCGCAACTGCACCCGTGGTTCGCCGTTGGCTGGCCATGGCCGAACAAACTTTGGCCAACCACAGCGACCGGCTCAACGCCATCAACATCTACCCGGTGGCGGATGCGGACACGGGCACCAACCTGTACCTGACGGTCAGGGCCGCAGCGCAGGCACTGGCGAACCTCGAACCTTCGGACGTGGGTGTCACCACGGCCACCGCGGGGCGGGCGGCGATGGAACACGCAAGGGGAAACTCCGGAACCTTGCTCTCCGTTTCACTGGTGGCCATGGCTGAACCACTCGCTGGCGCCCAGCGCCTGAGCGGCCCGCTGCTGGCGGCAGCGCTGCATCGGGCTCAGTTGCGTGCCTGGAGTGCGCTGAGCGAACCCATGCCGGGGACCATCTTGTCCGTGTTGGAAGCTGCGGCCCGCGGAGCCAAAGCAGTGGGGGCCAGGCAGAACGGTGATGAATCCAACCATGCACTGGCAGAGACCATCAACGGGGCTGTCGACGCCGCCCGCGAAGCAGTAGTGCTGACCGAGTCCCAGTTGGAAGTACTCACGCATGCCCACGTCGTGGATGCCGGCGGTGTGGGGCTGCTGCTCATCCTTGACTGCCTGCGCTCGGTGATCCTCGGCGAGCCCTTGCAGGAAGACTTGTTGGACGGGTTGTCCGGCTACAAGGTCCAAGACCCCAACATTGCCCTCAACATGCCGGAGCAGGAAGGCGTTGAGGTCATGTGCAGCATCTCCCTAACACCACTGGCCGCTGCCGGGCTGCGCATGGAATTGGATGACCTTGGCGACTCCGTCATCATGAGCGCCGTGTCGGAGGAAGCAGACGCGAACGGTTCCTACCCGTGGCGGCTGCACGTGCATGTGCCCTCCTCGGGTGTGGCGCTGGACGCCATCCGTGCTGTGGGTGATCCAAGCAACGTCAGCATTTCAGCGTTAACCGCCACTTCTTCCGACGACAGTCATGACCTCCTCTAGCGCCGGCGGGCCCAACCCGGCAAGCGTCCCGGCAACCCCCTACCCAGAGCTGGGGTGGGAGCTTTCACGGCTCGTTGGGTCGCCGTCGGCCAAGGCAGTGGCCAAGGCCTTGGACATCACCACGGTGGGGGAAATGCTCCACCACTTCCCACGCCGCTACCTGGCCCGCGGCGACCTGACCGACCTTGACCAGCTGGTGGTGGATGAGGAAGCCACCATCCTGGCCCGAGTGGTGGAGCTGAAGACGCGCTACATGCAAACCCGCAAGGGCACCATCAGCGACGTCACCATCACCGACAATTCCGGCCGGCCCTCGGGGTTGAAGATCAGCTTCTTCAACGGCTTCAAGGCCAAAGCGGAACTTCAGCCCGGAGTGCTGGCCATGTTTTCCGGCCGCGTCTCGCTCTACAACGGTGCCAAGGTACTGACAAACCCCGGTTACGTCCTGCTGCCTGACGACGAACTGGCCGAGCACGAGGCTGAGGTCCAGTCAGCCAAGCCCGTGCCGATCTACCCTGGCACGGCCAACTTCCCGAGCTGGAAGTCGGAGAAGATCATCCAGACGCTTCTTCCCGCCCTCGAGCTGGAAAAGATCCCCGACCCCATCCCCAAGCACATTGCCGCACGCGAAAAACTCATGCCGCTGTGGGAGGCCTACACGCAAATCCACGCCCCCACCGACATGGACTCCTTTCCGGCTGCCCGGAAGCGGTTCCGCTACCAGGAAGCACTGGCCTTGCAAACGGTGCTGGCGCAAAAGCGCTTTGAGGCCATGCACCTTGACGCCACCGGGAGACCGACTGTCCAGGGCGGGCTGCTTGACGCCTTTGACGCTTCGCTGCCCTACACGCTCACTGCCGGGCAGCAGGAGATCGGCACATTGATTGCTGGCGAGGTGGCCGCGGGGCATCCCATGCACAGGCTCTTGCAAGGTGAAGTGGGGTCCGGCAAGACGGTCGTCGCCCTGCGGGCCATGCTCCAAGTGGTCGACGCCGGCGGGCAGGCCGCGTTCCTGGCCCCCACCGAAGTGCTCGCCGCGCAGCACCTGTATTCCATCACCGAACTGCTGGGTATCCTGGGGGCCGGGAAATTGCTCGGTGGCCCGCACGCCACCCAGGTAACGCTGCTCACCGGGTCCATGCCATCCGGAACCAAAAAGAAGGCACTGCTGGCGGCGGCATCCGGGGAAGCCGGCATTGTCATTGGCACGCACGCGCTGCTTTCGGACAATGTGCAGTTTGCGGATCTGGGCCTCATTGTCGTGGACGAACAGCACCGCTTTGGCGTGGAGCAGCGTGATGCGCTGCGGGCCAAGGCACTCAAACCCCCGCACTTGTTGGTCATGACCGCCACCCCCATCCCGCGCACTGTCGCCATGACCGTGTTTGGCGACATGGAAGTATCCGAGCTGACCGAGCTGCCCGCCGGGCGCACCCCCATCACCACCCACGTGGCGCCCATGGCCGAGCACCCCGGGTGGGAACCACGGGTGTGGGCCCGTGCCCGTGAAGAGATCGACGCCGGGCGCCAGGTCTACGTGGTGTGCCCCAAGATCGGCGAGCTGCCCGATGACGCGGACATTCCGCCCACGGAAGGCGACGGCCGGCCCATGGCCGGGGTACTCGACGTCGTGCGCTACCTGCGTGAACTGCCTGCGCTGTCCGGGAAGTGCATTGAGGTGCTACACGGGCGGCTGGACTCGCAGGATAAGCAGGGCACCATGGCTGCATTCGCGGCCGGAGAGATCGACGTCCTCGTCGCCACCACCGTTATTGAAGTGGGCGTGGACGTGCGCAATGCCACGCTCATGGTGGTCCTTGATGCGGACAGGTTCGGCATCTCCCAGCTGCACCAGCTGCGCGGGCGTGTGGGGCGCGGCGGGCATGCCGGAACCTGCCTGCTCGTGACAAATCTTGAACCCGGGCATCCAAGCCGCAAGCGCCTGGACGCCGTAGCCGCCACCAGCGACGGCTTTGTGCTGGCGAAGAATGACCTTGAAATGCGGCGTGAAGGCGATATCTTGGGGGCGCGGCAGTCGGGTGGGGTCAGTGGCCTGCGCATGCTCAGTGTTCTGCGCGACGAGGCACTGATTGAACGGGCCAGGCATGACGCCACCGACCTTGTCAGCAAGGACCCGGAACTTGAGTTTCATCCCGCGTTGAAGCTTGAAATTGACATGTACCTGACGGAGAAGAATGAGGCATTCCTTGAACGTGGCTAGCAAAAGCAACGTGGCTGGCACAACAGGTGCACGCGCGTGAGCCGGATCGTTGCTGGCGCTGCGGGCGGCAGCCCCTTGGTGTCCGTGCCGGGGGATGCCACGCGTCCCACCACCGACAGAGTCAAGGAAGCGTTGTTTTCGCGACTCGAATCCATGAACATGCTGTCCGGTACCCGCGTCCTGGACCTGTACGCCGGCTCTGGCTCCCTCGGCGTGGAAAGCGCCAGTCGTGGGGCTTCCTCGGTGGAATTGGTGGAGTTCAACGACAAGGCTGCGGCCGTCTGCCAACGCAACGCCGAACTCGTCAACAAGGTACTGGGCACCAAAGTAGTGCGCGTCCAACGCAGCAAAGTGGAAGCGTTCATGGCGCGCGCGGCAGAGGCCGGGGTGGACCAATGGGATTTGGTGTTCATGGACCCGCCCTACCCGCTGACCGAGGACGAACTTTCAGCCGTGCTTGAACTGCTGGGGCCGCGGCTGAGTGCCTTTGCCGTGGTGGTGGTGGAACGCTCCGCGCGCACTCCCGAACCCGCCTGGCCGGCATCCTTGGAGCGCTTCGCCGAGAAAAAATACGGCGAAACGCGTCTGTGGTTTGCTGAGCCGGCGGGGGACTGAGCAGCAGCTCCGACAGTTGTTGAGGCGCAGGAATTGTAGCCCGCAAAAGCACAGTTAAAGTCAAGAATTGCGGAGTATTTTTGGTTGTGTGGAATCCATCTTAACGGAGGCTTCCACCGCTGAAAGGACTTCGGTCATGCAAAACTTCACCCCGTTCATTCCGTTCGTCGTCGTGGTGGTTGCCCTGGTCATCGTGGCGCTGCTGCTTAGGGCTGCCGTGAAAAATGATGTGGAAGGTGGCGGAGCCCAACGAGGCATTGATCATCTCCGGGTTCACACGTGGAAGCGCAGGAACCACAGACGGCATGGATTTCAAGATTGTCACCGGTACAGGAGCGTTCGTACTCCCGGGCCTGCAGACTGTCCGGGCATTGTCCCTGACCTTGAACGAGACCGAGCTGCAGGTCAATTGCGTGACCTCACAGGGCATACAGGTAGTGGTCCAAGGTGTTGTCATCTTCAAGATCGGGGACTCCACACCCTTTATAGCCAATGCAGCCCGGCGCTTTTTGGGCCAGCAGGCCAAGATGGAAAGCCAGGTGTACAACGTTTTTGAAGGGCATCTTCGGTCGATCATCGGCAGCATGACCGTGGAGGAGATTATCCGGGAGCGTGACAAACTCGCCTCTCAGGTGCGTAGTGCCAGCGGCACGGAAATGGAAAAGCTGGGATTGGTCGTTGACTCGCTGCAGATCAAGGACTTGGAGGACCCCACCGGATACATCCAAAATCTGGCCAAACCGCACATCGCGCAAGTCAAAATGGAGGCCAGAATTGCAGAGGCCACCAGCAACCGGGAGGCAGCCGAAAAAGAAGCCGAAGCCGCATCCCTGATTGCCGATGCACAAAGCCTCTCAGCCATCAGACAGTCGGCAGCCCAAGCCAACGCAGAGACAGCCCGTGCGAACGCCGCCCAAGCAGGACCGCTGGCAGATGCCACGGCGCGCCAGCAGGTTGTGGTTCAGGAAACCGAAGTGGCGAAACTTGAAGCGGACAGGGAAGAACAGAAGCTTCAAACCACCATCCGCAAGCCAGCCGACGCCAGGGCATACTCCCAACGCACGGAAGCTGAAGCGCAAAAGTCCGCTGACATCAGCGCTGCAGAGGCCCGGGCCAAAAAGACCGAGCTGGAAGCGCAGGCCAACGCGACGGCGGCTGCTGCCACCGCGGGAGCGACACGCCTTACCGGCGAGGCTGAGGCCGCCGCAACGAAAGCCCGCGGCGACGCGGCTGCATCCTCCATCAAGGCCAAGGCGTTGGCCGAGGCAGATGGCATCAAGGCCCGTGCCGAGGCGCTGGGAACGAACCAGGACGCCGTCATATCCCAGCAGCTGGCTGAAAACATGCCAGCCATCGTGGCGGCTGCGGCGGAGCCCTTCGCGCATGTGGGCCAACTGACAGTGCTCAACGGCGGAGACGGCATCAACAACATGGTCGCAGGGATCATGTCACAGGTGGGCAGCTACCTCCCTGAATTAACGGCCGCACTGAAGCGCCGGCCCCCAACGAATCAGGATTGATGGCATGCGTAGCGAGCTGGACAGGAGCCTGACGGGGAAAATTGGCCGTGTTTCGGGCACCGTTGGGCCGCAGACTCTGGGGGAAGTCATGCTGGAGGTGCGCGGGGGTACGTCTGGATACCCGGCCCGCCCTTACGACGGAAGTACCATTTACAGTGTGGGCGAGCGGGTTCTCGTCATGTACTTGGAACCGCCACAAACCGTCTATGTCGAGGCCCTGCCTGAATTTCTTCAACATCCCCAGTAGTAGTGTGGCGGCACAGGATCCTGCCTCAGGTGGTCAACGTGCCCAGGTCAGTTCCTTGGAGTTCGTGATCGAGGCCAGAAGCCCGAGCGATTGGATGCTTGCGGCGTGGGCATCCGGGGTTGCGGCCGAACAAGCATCTTCCACGATGGCCACGTTATAGCCGTGGTCCGAGGCTGCACGTGCAGAGCTTTCCACCGAGATGTTGGTGGCGACTCCGGCGAAGACCAGAGTTTCGATCCCTTGGGCTGCAAGGATTTTTGCAAGCTCGGGTGTGAATCCGCCTACTCGTTGATTGGTCACCACCAGATCATTTTCCTTCGGCGTGAGTGGTTCTATGAAGTTCGTGGATTGGGCCCCGTGCTTGAGGGATCCCCTTTCCCGCGCGATCTGCAGCAGTGGGGAGTTGGCATTCAAGTCGCTGTAGTCGGGGCTGTACGCGATCTGTGTGTAGATCACTGTTGCGCCCGCTTCCCGGGCGCTGTCCAGGAGGCCCGAGAGCTTGTTCACGACACCACGGTTCACCACTTCGTCGTGGAAAAAGTCAGCAAAGGCACCGTCGGCGCCAATGATGTCGCCTTGACAGTGGATGGCGATAAAGGCCGTCGTTTCCGGATCAAGATTCATATCAATGCCTCACTTCTGCATGGTATTTGATGTGGTTTTCTCCTTCAAAGTGCCTGAATGGCGACTCGAAATGCATCGCACAGCTCGGCTGCCCACGTCTGGCTCACCGTAGCTGTTCTGCCTGGATATGTCATGTGGGGCCATGACGAAGTCCCCTATGACCCCGGGTAGTAAGGTGGGGCCTGTCTCATGATTGACCGGCATCAGGTCTCACCTACACTTGGGAGTCTTCGTGAATCAACTACGGATCGGTCTTATTGGTGCCGGTGGCATAGCCGGAGCGCACATTGCCGGGTGGCAGCAACTCGGGGCTCATGTATCTGTGTATTCACGGTCCGGTGCTGCCGCTCTTGTCGAGCAATATGGCATTGACGATGTGGGCTCGCTTGAGGCCCTGTTGGAAGTCTCGGACATGGTCGGGATACTCACACCCACCCCCTCACATTATGGCTACGCCATGGCAGCTTTTGCCGCAGGCAAAGACGTGATCTGCGAGAAGCCGCTGGCTGAAACGTTTGAACGCGCAGCCGTGATGGCCAATACCGCACTGGCCGCCGGCGTGCGGCTGTTCCCAGCCCACGTGGTGCGGTTCTTCCCCGACTACGAATTGGCGAAGGAGCAACTGGACAGCGGAGCGGTCGGAGTTCCGGCCGCATTGGAACTGAGCCGGGCCGGGGCAGCCCCAGCTGCTGGATCCTGGTTCTTCGACGAAGCGCGAGGCGGCGGCATTGTCCGCGACCAGATGATTCATGATCTTGACCAGGCTAGTTGTCTTGCCGGTGACGTTACCCGGGTGTATGCCGAGCAAGACCCGCCCAGCGTTGACGGGATACTGCCGCGCCCCGTCACAGCACAGGTTGAGTTGACGCATCAGAACGGTGCTATCAGCCAGTTGCTCGGCGAATGGGGCCCGGACACGTTGCGCTTCAGCACGAGCCTGCGCGTTGAAGGCCCTGACGGGATCATCTCCTTTGCTTCTCCACGCAACGCTGGCGGTATTGAGGATGAACAACCTTCCGAAAACGGCATCGCTGGCTATCTGCCAGAGTTGGATGTGGCTGACAGTCCCTACACACGTCAAAATGCCGAATTTGCCGCAGCCCGCACATCAGGAAAACCTTCGCGTGTCAGCCCGGCAGAAGGTGTCATCGCCGTGGCGTTGGCCGAAGCTGCTGCAGAATCCATCCGGTGTGGCCATGCCGTGGATTTTTCCAACGAAGCCGTGCTGGCATTGCTGCATTCTGCGATTTGACGTCCAAAGTGAACATTAGAAAGCTGTGAGCTTCGCCATAGCGCAAATTTCTCTTTGAAAAGCTACTCGGGTTGGACTGTGCCAGCCTCGGTATTTCCGGTAGGAAGCTTGCAGCCATGCGGAAGTGCAGTAGGGCGCGGCGCGCAAAGCGATGGAAGTGGAATCACATCCTTGAGCATGAACGGCAGCCTAAATGTGCTCGATTATGAGAGAATCCGAGCTTTTTCGCCACCTGCCAAGTTTGCCCCAAGGTGCCGGTGGGCAATCATCGATACATGACCACTCAGAAGAAATCAGCTAAAAAACTTTCCCTGCCGCTCTTTGCAGGAGTCACTTTGATGATGCTGGGCCTGAGCCTAGCCGGATGTTCCACGAATGACCCGGCTCCGGCCGCCAACTCCACGAGCACTGTCGATGCAACGCAGGGGGCCGCTGTGCCTGCCATGGATCCCGCTACGCCGGCTGCCGCCACGGCAGCCCCGGCCAGCCAAGAAGCTGCCGCTGAGCGAAAGGTGACTCTCCATGTTGAAGGCGCAAAGAGCGATGCGCTCGTCAAAGCCCTGGTGGTCACCGCCGACGGCAAGGAAAGCGGCGGGGAGATGAAGACGGAGCAACTGCCGTTCAACCAAGAACTCACCTTGCCAGCAGACTCCACGTTCACCAAGATCCTGGTTCTGGGCAAGTACGCCTCGGGGGCCACAGGCGAAATCTCCTGCTCCATCAGCATTGATGGCAAGGAAGTTGCGGCACAGAAGTCCGACAACCACAAGCCCGCAGAGTGCCTGTTCGTCGAAAAGGGTTCCAACTAGGTGTGTGGGTCAGTAGCGTTTTGATGGGCGGGCTGGTGCCGGCGGGAATTTGGGCTGGAGTTGAGCATTTTGGTGCTGCGGCCGGCCGGGAGCGATGAAAAGGGGGTGGGTGCCCTGCGAGGA
>NZ_JAFMPX010000062.1 GCF_017353415.1 Arthrobacter sp. E3 | reverse complement strand
ACCACGATGCACCATAGTTCCTATTACTAAATGGCAAATAAATACCCCGGCAGCGCTGCAAACGCTCCGGGGTGTGGCATCCAGTGAATAGGACCGGACACATGAACAAGACTACAGGCCAGCTCAACACTTCGGGAAGTATCGCAGCCCGCGCCGTGCAAGGCGCCGCCCGCTTCCTCGTATACAGCACCATTTCAGCCCTGATCCTGCTTTCCCCCGTCCTCGTGGGCCTCCTGCTCGGCGGGGACGTGACAGCATGAGCGCCCCGTACAGCTACTACGATGCCACGCTTGCCCTGATCCGTGCGGCCGTCGCTGAGTCCGCCCTGACCTGCAAGGCCATTGCCGCCCGGTTGGGGATCTCCGCTGACACTCTGGCCCGGAAGCTCTCCGGTGAGGAAACACTCATGGTGTCCGAGATCGGCACCATTGCCAAGACCTTGGGTGTGCGCATGTCGGCCATCGTCGCCTAACCTCCCCGCCCTGCCCGGTGCGCCCTTGCGCGTGCCGTAGCAGTGGCCGGGATGCTCGCAAGGCGTCACACATACCCCTTGCCGGTTTCCAGGCTCCTGCCTGCGTGTTCCTGCCCTTCGACGTACTCAACCGGGCGCGGTGCCACATACCAACCTTTGAGCCTGAACCGCCAGGCTACCGATACCCACGGCCGGGGTACCGGGTGACGCCAGCCTGCCCCGGATCACGCGGCGGGCTACAGGCGTTCAAATATCGCTGAGAGTTGGCGGGGGCTTTGGGAATTTGCGGCGGTGGGGACTTGCAAGGCCAGCCCTTTAGGTCCGCTTCATTCCTTAGACTCTCCAATGTCTCACCCTCCCTATAGATTTGCTGGCATCCACTGGGGAAGCCACAACCAACCACAACAGAACAGGTCTCAACCATGAACAGCACCACTACACTGACCACTGCCCCAACAGCTGAGAACACTACCGAACTGGAAAGCCGCTACCGTGCCCGGTTCAATCCGCCCGCAGGCTACAAGCTTTCCATGACTGACTGGGATACCCGAGAGCTCCACCTTGATGCGGAATACTCCGGGGAATGGCAAGACCCGACGCAGCGGGGCGCCACATGGCTAATCACTTCCCACTGGACCAACCAGGGCGGACTCAAGTTCTACGCCGATCACGCCACGACCGAGGGCAGGCCAGACGATGAACCATTCACAGCTGAGCAAGCCCTCGAAATGGCTGCCGCGCTCACAGACCTTGTGGAGCGCTTGACCGACTGACAGGCAACAGACTTAGGCCAGTCCCGGTGACGTGCAGCAGATACGGCGCCGGGGCCATTCTGTGCCTTTAGTCAGGGTCTAGCGGGAAGGCATGGCCAGGAGCTTATTCGCTTGCCTCACTTCGATTCTGAGCGATTCTAGTTCCGACGAAGACTGCAGCAAGTCCCACCACGTCGATACCAGCCATAATGCCTGCCAACGTCGGGAATCCAAGTACCGCCACAAGCCCAGACAGAACTAGAACTGCCAAGGCTACGACAGCCCCCCAACAATTGGCCGCGCTTAGTAGCGGCAGCGTTCAAGCTCATGTCGGTTTTTTCCAATTGGTGACGGATAGCTTGCTCGTGTCTTTCCATGTCGTGCCGGTGACTTTGTTCTTCCTTAGCCATCCCATAAATCAGCATGGGTAATTCGGCCTCCACGGCCTTGTACCCCGCTAGCTCGTTTGCGCTGGGCATCGGACCGGAGACAGTATGACTCACTCCACGGAACACGTCCCGTTCCGCATTGTCCTCCGCCACATCATCTAGCGTCGGTTGGTAGCCACCACGCAGCGATTCAAGGTCATCATCGAGTCCCTCGGGATCGGGAATCGATTCTAGATCAGTGCCCACGCGACAGAATTAGCCTGTTCGTGCGCTCAACCGCAGTGTTCCAGTCCTGCCCGATCTTCACCCAGTCAGACGCACTACTACTTGCAGGGACCCCTCTGCGTTTGTTGGCCTGGACTACTCGCTTGGTTGTCTCGCCGGAGAGGTCCATGATGGCAAACGCCGAGAATATGCCACGCTGTACGCGGCGGCGCTTGATAGTAGCCATTTTGTGAAGTTCCCTTCGGTTGTCCTTGGTTCCATCTAACCACTATGAACAGTCATTAGCCATGCGTGACGCGGGCGAAACTGGACACATTCATGGCCCTTGGTGCGTCCGGCTTCGGGTCATTCCTAACTGCCGGGCGCGGGTACTGCTTACCGTCTTGGTCGATGATCTTTTCGGACTTCGGCAGACTGTATTCGGTGAACTCTTGAGGGCCGGTTGCAGTCGGTTCAGGTGAGTCACTTTGACTCACCTTGCGAGTATCTCTGTCGGCAGTTTTCTGGCTAATACTCATAACCGGCGCTATCTGCCGGGTGGACATGCCAGCCTCCGACAGATCCTGTACTACCCGCTACTCAGTCACGTTGGTAACACCCCGCGCCCGGTCCCGAGCTGAGACAAACTTCTTAGCCGTAGTTACTTCGGCACCGGTGGCCTGCGCAAATGTCAGCCGTAGGCGTGCCCGGTCCTCTGGTGTGAACCCATACTTTGCTTCACGTAACCGCAGCTCAGCGGCAAGTTTTATGTCTCCCTGCCAGACGGCTGCATGTATCCGGGCCGTGTCCAGTAGATATGACCAATCCATGGCTGTAAATTCACCGCTCAAGGGGTGATAGTCGAGCATGTCCCAGAATGTTTCAGTGGCGGCCGGCCATGAGAACGGCTGAGACATTAGTTCGCCGTCAACCTTGACTTGCACCTCAAAATCAGGAAGGTCAGGTTTAGCGGCCAGAATGGCGTCCACAACCCGCAGCGGGATGGGGTGTTTATTCTGTCTGGCCCGCCTTGACGGGTCCTTGGGTGGTGGTCCGATGCCTCCCATGGTTCACGTTCCTTTCAGTAGTCGCTCAAACATTCAGCGGCAGTAGTTTGGTAGTTGTCCCGGTCAGTGCCGTTCCAAGGGCCACGTAGCGGCCTGTCGTGTAGATTTCGATGTTCCGTCCGTCTCGGATCTTCCGACCCTTCCCGGCAACCAGCAGGCCCCAGATGTGGAGCCCTTCACCGGACTGTGAAACCTCCGTGAACGTCCCAGGGTTCGCCGCCAACACCTCGGCAGCCCACGGCAGAATCACGCCGTCAACAATCGCATGATCCAAATCCAGCACGCCGATGCCGTCACCGTTCAACACAAAGCCAATCCCAGCACCCGCAGGAGACTTGCTGGCAGCCTCATAGGTTGCCCACGTGCGCGAGTTAGTCGAACTACCCGCAGCGCCCGTAACCGTCAAAGGGCGCTTATCAGCAGCACGCCTAACCCAACGATCACGCGACGTCATGGCAACTGGGAGCATTGACCGGCGGGAAACACGCTTCCGACACCTTGCCGAACACGTCACGGCACCAGCACGGCGCAGGTTGATCGGCTCACCACACCCCGCACACGTCCTTGATTCCATACCTCAAGTCTACCGGAAAACAAGGTGAATGTCACAGATAAAAGCCTAGAATACGCGGGACTTGAGGAGTGGGGAATCTGCGACTGAACAGAATAAACGCCGGGCCAAAGATGCCATAGAACAGTCTGAGAGGGCCGCAAAACGCCCCACAAAGCCGTAAAAGACGCTCTGAGGCGAAAAGTCCCGGACTTGTAGCTTTGTTTAACACCAGCCCGTTATAGAGGGGTAGAGAGGTTGCCGGAGTCGGGGATGGGGGCCTGGGTCAATAAAAAATGGCCTCGGGTTGGAGTGGTACCTTACTGACGGTTTCCCGGTGCAGGGGCTGGCTAGTCGGGGAAGTAACTCGCGCTGTATTGCCCCTTGGCTGGGTGGTTTAGGGCCATGAGCTGGTCGGGGTGGCTGTGGCACTGTTGTTCATCCATGGTGTTCTGGTGAGTGTCGAGCGGGTTTGGGAGTATGAAGCCGACGCGGTGTTGGTGGTGCTCACTGCCTCGCGGTCGTTGGGTGAGTGGTGTCGGATGGTCGGCGGTCGTGGTGGTGGTGTGGGTGACCGTGGCACCTTGCCGGGTAGCTCACACCGTGTCTGCTTCTACCGTGTTGCTGGCGGTCAGTGGCACGCTGTTGATGGTGTGCTGTGTGGGCGTGCTGACGTGCGGGTGCGGCGTGTCAGTGGTGGCTGGTGCGCGTGTGGTTGTCGTGCGTGCATCTGTGCCTGCTGTGTGCGTGTGGTTGCCGTGGTCACTGTCTCGCCGGCCTGGTGGCGGGTGGTGGTGGTACTGGCGCAGGTAGCACGGGTGTGCCATAACTCGCTAGGTGTTGGTGGGGTAGGCGCTGTGAAATGAAGAGGGAGGGCCCACAATTACTGTGGGCCCTCCTTCTATGTGGCGTCTACATCCTACGGCCGCGTTCCATCATTTCGCGCTCGGCCTTGGCGCGGGCTGAAGCTTCTCCGATTTTCCGTTGCCTGGTCAGCTCGGCGTTGAATTTGCTTTCAGCTTCTGAGATCCTCTTGATGACCTTCTGCCTAGCCTTCTCGGTGTTGCTTGCGTCGTAGTGGTTCTTGTAGGGGGTGCGGGGTTCCGTGCCGGTGATGGCGTAGTACTTATCCCGCGCTTGCTCCTGACCATGGATGGTGCCGTCTGTGGGTGTGGTTGCCATCGTTGCAGCGGCGTTGGCAGAGGCCATGATCTGGTCCTTGCTGGGTGTCCATGGCGTCGTGTTTCGGCTTGCCCACAGCAAGTGCTCGGCTTTGTAGTCTGGGTGCGGCCAGGTGCCCTCGGTGATGTTCTGGTTTTCGTCGGCGTCCTGAAATTCCTTGAGCCACTTCAGGAAAGGAATGGCGTCGTAGTTCGTGGGGTCGTAAGTCCGCACCGCCTTTTTCCGTTCGTTGATCCAGTACGGTGCCACTTCAAAGAAGTTGGCGAACATGGAAGTGTTTGCAAGTCTGCTGGGGTCCAACCAGGGGCTGCGCGTGTGGGTCTCTTGGTTGAACAGCTCCCTTTGAACTCGGCGGACTTCTTCATACGACGTGGTTAGTTCGGTGATTGCTCCCCACGCCTCCACAGCATCACGGCCGGCTGCGAAAGCTTCCAGCGCAGTGTTGAGGCCTGAGAGTTTCAGGGAGGCTGTATGGACATGCTCCATCACGGAATCAAGCTCTGTTTGCAGCTGCTTGTAGGCTCCCGAGATACCTCCGGTGATGATCGTTGCGACTTCATCCGAAGCCCGCCTGTAGTGCCCACTGAGCAGCTGTGAGCGGAGAGCGGCAGAGCGTTGTTTCCGTTCCACGTCGGCGAGGCTGTCTGCGATGTTTGCGGGGATTTCTTGGCCCGAATTCAGCAGCTCTTCGATTTGTTCGTCTATGCCGTCTTTTGCTTCGATGAGCAACTGCTCGTGACTGTCCGGGGTCTTGTGGGCCTTCAGTGATTCTTTGATGGCGTTTGCATTGGTGTAGCCGGGGATGGCGCCGTAGACGCGTTCGGTGATGGTGTTAGTCATTGTTCTGGCTTTCTGTTGTTTGGATGAGTTGGCGGTACATACGCCGCCATGTGGAGATGGTTTTTTTGAGGGCCTGAATTTCTGCGTGGCTTGTCTTGGCTCGTCCCTCGTGTTTCCGAGCCATTGCTTTCCAGTGGATGGCGGATTGTTCCGCGTTGTGCAGCCGGGTTAGCAACTGGGTTGCGCCGGGTTTGGGTGCTGGCGTTGGATTGCTGGTGCCAGTCATGGTTGGTCTCCTGGCACGGGTTCGGTGGTGAGGCGTTTCCAGCCGACTGGAAGTTTCTTACTGGGCACGGCGGGCACGCGTTCAGGGGTGCTGGGGTTCAGTCGGCGGATGGTTCGCCGTCGTGCAGGCTTCGGGCCGGGGATGAGGGTTTCCTGGTCGATCTGGTCGGCAAGGTCGTGGAGCGTGTCGGCCACGGTCCGGGCCTCGGTGGGTGTCATGTGGGCTTGGAGGCGGTCCCCACGGAATAGGCCGATGCCGGGGAATTGCGGGCCGTCTTGGGTCTTCCACGTCCAAGGGCGGGCTTTGAGGTAAGGGCGGATCGTCATGGTGCGACTCCTGTTCGGCGGGGGTGGAGGGCAACGGCTGAGAAACGTTCCCGGCGGCGTCCATCATGGGCAAGTTGTGGGGCCGGGTGCGGCTCGTTGAGGCTGTGGCTGTGGCTAGCTGGGCCTCGGCGGCTAGGGCCCTGTGTCGCCACGCTTGCAATTCGCGGTGGGGTGAATTTGTGGTGGTCATCTGATGGCAGCTTTCATGTTGAATACGACGGGTGCCCAGTGCTGTTTCTTGTACCCGTTCTTGGGTAGGCGCTTGGCGACTGGGAGTGTGAGCATTCCGCCGTCGATGGCGTAGGTGAGTGGGATGGTCGGGTCCAGTTGCGTCACGTCGCGGCGGTGGATCTCCACAACTACGTCCATGAATGTGGCGCTCATGCCTGCCCACATCACGAGGTTGGAGCACTTGTTCAATTCGAGGAATCCGTCACCGCGGGGGTCGATGCCGTTAGTTTCAAGAAATTCGCCCAGTTCCACGAAAGTCACGTGGCGGCGGTTTCGGATGAAGTCCAGGCACTTGTCTGCAAGTTCCGTCGTCGTGGTGGTCATGGTGTCTTCTCCTAGCAAGTGGGGTGCGTGCCGGTGGCGGCAAGGGATGGGTGAAGCAGTTGTGAGCAGACGCGACAGGCGGTCGGGTTACCGTGGTTACCGGAGTTACCGACTTTCGGGAAAAGGGAAGGGGTTCCTGTTTCAGCTCCCCTATTCTCATTAGTGTGTGTGTTATTGAGAATGATTTGATCCACCCCCCTAGTGATTTCGTCGTATCGGTAACCTTGCGTGGATTCCGGCCCTGCCTTGTCGCCAGAGTCGGTAACCTCGGTAACCTCGGTAACCGTGGGCAGGTAACGGGACCATGCGTCGGCAAAGTGGCTACGCAAATACCCCTTGGCTGATCGGCCGTCAATCTTCACCGTGTTGTTGGTGCTGATCTCGTACTTGCTGAGTACCTTCGCCAGGAATCGTGAGTCGATGGCTTCGCCCTTGATGTTTGACCACGGGGCGGTCTCCATGGCGTGCAAGGCGTCGAGCAGATGATTAGTCGATACCCGGTCCATTCCCGCCATGGCCGTCCTGATATCGTCGAGCAGCCTGATTCCCAACGTTGCGGGCTTTTCCTTGGCCCTTGCCACCATGACCACGGCGGCAGCCCTGGCAGTGTCCGGCCAGTGCCCGCCCGCTGCGTCAGCAATGGCAAGTATCGGCTCCCAAATATCGGCGTCGCGGTCTTCGATGCCTTCCGGCAGGTCCGGCCATGCTTCGGAAACTTCCATGCGGACATTCTCGGCAAACTCTGCCAGTTGCTCCGCCAGTGTTGCGGCTTCCGGGGCGTTGACGCGGCGGCGGTACGATTCGACTTTCTGCCCATGCTGACGGCGTTTCATGTTGATGACGATTGATCTCGTCATTAGCGTGTCTGGTAGTTGGTTCAAACCTGCCAGGGCGACGGCACAAAACGACGGCCATTCTTCCGTAACAATTTCCTTTCCACGGATAGCAGCACGGCCAGCAGTTGCGCCCTTCCGGTAACCGGAGTTCAGCAGCCCTCTAAGGTCTTCGTTTCCTTCGGCCTTGCCCTTGCTGAACACGGCGTCGATCTCGTCCATAAGCAGCGTGGGGAGCCCTGCCTCATCGCTGATCTTTCGGAAGATGTACGCCACTGATGCATTGACCGATAGGACAGGGCGCGGCGAGAGCGCTTCGGTAAGTTCCATACAACGGCTTTTCCCGCTGCCTGGTTCTGGGGAAAGGAATGCAAGGCGCGGTGTGTTCTCAAATGCGTTTATAAGGTGCGCGTGAGCGATCCACAAGGCGTGGGCTGTGGCAGCTTCTGGGGCAGGGTAGGCAATGAACCGTTCGAGGTAGTGCTGTACCGCGTCGAGTAGTTCCGCGTAGGGCGCTCCCGTTTTGGTCTGGAAGTCGGTAACCTCGGTCTGGGGTATTCATTTGACCGGACTAGCCACAAGATGATGTGAAGATCAGTACCTACGAGCACAGTATGTGGGGGTATTGGCGCTGGGTCCGGGCTCAGGTCCGGTCAGCTGAATACCCCAGACCTCGGTAACTCCGGTAACTCCGGTAACTGTCCACGGGGCGGCGGGGTATTCGTCGATGGTCAAGGGTGTGAAGTCAGCCAATTGATGCGGTCCTGTCTGATCGTCGGCGCGCTTCGAGCACGTCAATGAAACCTATGGTTGTTGCGAGTTGCTTGCGTATCTCGGCCTGTAGTTGAGGCAGTACGGCGGCGCGGCATGATGGACATAGCCATTCGGCGCAGTAAGGGCAGTTGTTTCCGTTGCTCACTGGCTGTCACCGCCTGCGGGTATTAGCTGGCACAAGACGATTGAGGCGTCTAGGCCCGCTGCCGTAGCTCTGTCGATGCGGCGCTGGGCAGCTTTGAGAGAGAACAGGACGTGCCGGGTGTAGTGCGGCTCGGCATGAGTGCCGCGAACCTCTACAACTGCTACATAGCAGCCGTGCACGAGTCCCGCATGATCGGGTAGGGTGGGGGGAGATTCCTCAACTAATTGAATCTCTGGATCTCCCTGGCTGCCCGTCGGGGAGATTCTTTTTTTGATGGTCATGCGGCGCCTCCGACGGGTCGGAGCAGTACAGCGAGGGCGTCAATCTGTGCCGGGTTCAGCGCCGGACACTCCCCCACTACACGCTTTATATAGTCTTCAAGACTCGTTTTCATTTCAATCCTTAAATGACAATGGCCGGAACGTTGAATGTTCCGGCCGGGGCCTCTGGGTGTTGCGAGCGTTTAGTTTTCGGGGGTGCAGTCGCCGCGAAATAGTGCGTCAGTCTTGTTCAGGTCGATGCGCAGTACTTTGGGCCCTATGCGGTATGGCTGAATGTCGCCCGTCTCGATTAGTTTTCTGATGGTGCGGGGATGGACGCCGTAGTGTTCGGCTGCCCTGGCGACGCTGGCGAGTTCTACTGGCTGCGCAATCATGCTTTGCTCCTTAAATACGAAAACCCCCAGCGGGTGCTAGGGGTTGCGGTGTGTGGGTTAAACAAGAAAACCGACCACGGGTTGTGATCGGTTCAGGGCATAACTAGCTTGCGTTTCTTCGGGAGACCTTTATCGTCTCTCTGCCGTCAAACGACGGGCTTGGTTTTTGTACAGCACGAGTCCACTTGGTGTCTACGTCAGGCCCATGGGCCAGAGCGGTGGTGGAGCGGTGTCTGCGTCTGCGGCAAACCACAGGACGGGGTGTCTTCGTCAGTGGCGAACCTCTGAGCGGTGCCGTAACAAGACGGTCTTGGCGGAACTACCTACCAAACTCAATCTCCGAAAAGAAAGAGGTCTTGCGAATACTCCGAGGGACGGACCCAAGGGTGTTACGTCTACTCCCAGCAGTCTCACACCGGGGTAACTCGATCTTCGGAAAGAATGAGTGTCTTACTTTACTGGAACCATTAGAGCTCTGCCCCAATACTGTCATACTTTACACATGAAAGCACAAGAGTGCAAGCCATGGTTCGACAGGACTCGATCAGATGCAACTATCCCCCTGATTTGCCACACCTTACACGAAAGTGAACATGTTTCCAAGCTCGTAATTATCAATCACAGGTCTTCCAGTCGATACGTACCTGATCGGGTGAAAACCTGATGCCCTTACCAGCGGGGAGAATCGTCACGTCCATGAGAGAGCGAACGATTTTTCGCTGGTCTGAAACTGGCGTCAAGCCCCAACGTTCGGCAATATCGCCAGCCTCGATGAGATCCCGCAATGGTCCACTGTTGCTGGCCTGGGAAATGCGACCTTCAACGTCGAGCAACTGCGAACTGAGTTTGCCGGATTGTTCACGGACTGCTTTTGCCGACATGAGCCCATCGGCCAGCAGCGAGGCCAGGGTGTCGCGGCGTTCACGTAGCTCTATCGCTTCCTTTCGAAGCGGCTCTAGGTCATCGCCGGGTATCAGCGCAGCGGCGGCGTCAGGCAGCGCGAGGCGGGCTAGGATGACGCCCTGGACAACTTCATCCACCCGCTGCTTGTGGCGTGTCAGGCAGTAGCTTCCAAAGCACCTGTAGACCATCCATTCCTTGCCCTTGGCCCGCATGGGCGATGCGAACATGCTGCTTCCACATTTGCCGCACTTGAGGATGCCTGAAAGTAAGTGTTTCGCGTTCAGGTCATCCGGTGCGGTGCGGCGCCGTGGATCGTTTAGGAATTGTTCGATCTGTTCGAGCTTTTCCGGGCTGATGATGGCGGGCCATTGTCCCTCTCCAAGGTCGTCGCCGTTGTAGATTAGTCGGCCGGAGTTGCGGGGGTTCATGAGTACGCGGCGGACCTGGCTAACTCCCCACTTGCCAGCCTCGCCGGTCGCTTTGCTTATGGCACTGGTACGGAAGCCGGCCGCATTCCATGACTTCGCCACGGCAGACAGCGTGTCGCCAGCTAGAACTCGGTCGGCACCGTCGCGGATGGCTTGGGCCTCTGCATCTAGTACGAAAACACCATTCGCCGCCCGGTCATATCCGAACGGGCGGCGGGTCCAAAACGTAATGCCCTTTTCGGCGCGCTGCCTGTTGGCTGCCTTTTGCCGGGTTCCCTTATGCTGGACCTCCATAGCGGCAATCGCGGTTAGGATCGTCGCCACGGCTACGCCTGTCGGGTCTCCAAGGTCAAGGGAAACACCATGGACACATGCGATGTTCACGCGGTGTTTCTTTCCGGCTTCAATGATGCGGGTAAGGTCGCGGATAGTGCGCGTAAGGCGGTCGAGGTGGAACACAATAACGGCTGTAATCGAGCCTGATTCGATGGCGGACACGAGGCGTTCAAATTCCGGGCGGGCCTTGCCGTTGCTTGCGCTCTTGTCGTTGTCTGAGAACAGAGTCACGGGACCAAGTTCCTTGGCGTCTACCATTTTTCGGCAGGCTTTCTCTTGGCGGTCCACTCCGGCAGCGTCGCCGCCCTTGTCTTGGGACTGTCTCGTGTAGATCGCCGTCTTCGTCATTTAGTAAGCGTAGCAGTTGACAAGCGGGAC
>NZ_JAFMPX010000061.1 GCF_017353415.1 Arthrobacter sp. E3 | reverse complement strand
ACCAACCCGGCAATCTAAAGAACAAGGCAGGGGCCAAAAGGTCCCCGCCATGGTCGTCCTGAAGACGTTCAGAACGACCATGACGGTTCGAGGCCATGAAAAGGACTGTCAAGCACTCCACGGATCAAGAACCGGCCGGACGCTGGTCCTAAAATCAGAAATCGGTGGCCCACGGCCAAACCCCCTAAAAGACTACTGACCCGAGCACCTAGTGAGGGGTAGAGGTGCCCATCGAATTTTCCGGCAGATGGACGTAGTCTCACTTTGAGCAGGGCTGATTTCCATCGACAAATACTAAGGCGGAGTACGTGGGAGATTTTCTGGGGGCAGACGTCGATCAGTTGCGTGAGTTCGCACGGGACTTGGTTTCGGCTTCCGAAAAGCTGTCGCAGACCGGTTCGATGCTTTCACAGCGGATTGCACAAAATCGAGGCTGGCACGGTCCTGATGCGCAGCGTTTCAGCATGGATTGGTCAACGCGTCTGCGCCCCACGCTAGCCAAGGTTGCTGCAGGGTTGGCAAGCGTGGGCAGGGAAGTGAAGATACAGGCCGACGAGCAGGAAACTGCCAGCAGCGCTTCAGGAATGGGAAGCGGAGCGTCCAGTCCGAGGTATGCGGACCCAGGACAAGAGGATCTCAGCGACAACGAACTGAAGGACCTCAAAACACTGGTGGATAAGGCCGCGGACAGCAGCAACCCCTTTAGGGGGAATGACAAGGATGTACAGAACCTTCGGGAAGCCCTCGACAAACTCAGCCCTGCCGAGCTTGAGCAGTTTCTAAAGACTCTTTCCGACGCTGATTTGAAGTCTCTTGCCGACGGCGCGGGGGCCAGCGGAAAAGGATTGTTTGATTGGCAGGGAACTACGGCCTTTGAGCGCCAGGGCCTGCTGGACCAACTGCTGTCCAAAGCCTCGCCCGAACAAGTCGAGAGAATCAAGGAACAGTTTCAGTGGGCGCAGCCTGATGGCACCTCTCAAGGTGATGCTGCCCGCCCAGGCGGCGCTAAGCCGGATGAGTCCAACCGGTGGATGACGCCTGAAGGTCCTGTGATCGGGCCTGATCCTGACAAGGACGACATTAACCAGGGCGGGTATGGCGACTGTGTGGTCCTGGCCGGTGCAGGTGCCCTGGTTGCGAGCGATCCCGCTTGGGTGCGCGAGCACGTCGTCGACAACGGGAACGGGACTGTCTCCGTGAAGCTTTTCGACAAGGATGGGAATGAACAATGGGTGAGCGTTACTTCCGATCTGCCGGCCAACCAATACGGAGATCCCAAGGGTGCCCGTCCTGGCGAGAACGGAAGCTGGCCTGCCTATGTGGAGAAAGCGCTGGTGCAAGTTTACGGCGAGGACAACGCACGTGACACTGTGGCGAAAGGCGCGCCCGCGGACCAGGCCTTCGATCCGGGTCACTACAGGGCCATAGAAGGCAACTACGGCCCTGATGCATTGGGATATCTGACGGGCAAGGACATAGACCAAACCAGAGATGCCCAAAAGTTGTGGCAGGCTGTGGAGAATAACCAACCAGCCATCGTCACCACTCGAGGCGAGGTCCCGGACGGCGCACCAAACGGCTACCATGCAGGTCATGCATACTTTGTCGAGGGAACGGACGGAAACGGAAACTTGATCTTGCAAAATCCTTGGGGACCCGACGAGCCCAAGATGGTCATCACCCCCGATCAATTCGAAGGACTGTTTCAAAATGCTTCGGTGGTGTCGAAGTGAGAATCACACACCTCGGCTCAGCTCTCATGGCGGCAGTGATAACCATTGCCGGTATTACGGCTTGCAGCCCAGTCAACGATGCAACCGGAACCCCCACCACCCAGAAAGATGGTCTTATGTTCAAGGTAAGCAGTTGCACCGGTCTCGGGAACTACCAACTTTCACTTTCAGTAAACGGCTCAAGCCCCTTGCTGCCTGAATCAGCCCTGGGCAGTGCCTACACTCCCAGGGTTCGGCTCTCTGGGACAAAAGCACACGAGGATCCGGCGACAGTTGACCTGTCCGTCGTTGCAGACCAGCCGAAACCGGCCACGCCCGAGGACTTTCGATCCCTGGTGTTGGGCGATGTGGTCTCATTCAGGGGCTACACGCTCAAAGTTACGTCCATTTGTGATGGCAGCGCCAGCTTTGACTTGGTGTCTCAGGAGGACTGAGTGTTCAACGTATCAACGAGGAAGGAATACTCTGGTTGGACAGGCCCTTCTCCAAGAGGTCCCTGCTCCGCCAGGGGACAGTAGGGTGGAATATGCTCAACGTCGCCCTGCCGTCCATCGACTTTCTCCTGCCATTGGAGGTCGTTGACAAGCTCGATCCGCTGGTCCGGGACGGGCATCTTCCCAGCGTCAGGCTCCAGGCCGCCGAGCGAAATGCCTGCCGGCTGGGCTTCATGGGCATGGAACAGCAACGGGTGGACATGCTGTTTGTAGCTGACGAAGCCCGTTCCGTTGAGGGCGTGCGCTAGATCAAGGATCCAACCCAATAGCCCAGTGCTGCGCCAGCAACTGTGACAACAAGGGTTCCCACAGCGTTGGCAAATGAAACGGCATAGCGTTTCTCGCCCAGCAGTCGCACGGTTTCAAAACTCGTTGTGCTGAAGGTCGTGTAGCCGCCCAGGAACCCAGTCCCTGCCACAAGCGCCAAGGCGGTGGGAACCACCGTATCTGCTGCCAAAGCCGTGAGCAGGCCAAGAATCAATGAACCTGAAACATTGATGAAGAACGTGGCCCAGGGAAAGACGGTGCGCACGCGGGTGCCAATGATGCCGTCAACGGCAAATCGGGTAGCGGCGCCCAATCCGCCGGCAACGGCCAGGGCAACGAAAACCAGCGGTGTCACAGGTGCTGCCCTCCAAGTGGCGGAGGGCCGGGCAATGCGGACCCGTCGGCAACAGGGCCCGGAGACGCCGGGAAATTGGTCCCCACGGCGATGCCCGCCCATGTCGCCACCGCTCCTGCAACCACAACTCCCAGGCCGGCCGCGCCCGCCAAAACCGGTCCTAATGAGCCAGCACCCAAAAGCATGACGCCGACGGCCAGCGTGCTGTACGTGGTGAAACCACCGCAAAAGCCCGTCCCCAGCAGCAGTCTCAACTGGCGGTCCCGCGAGAGTTTGTGCCCTTGCGGACCTGGTGCGACGAGCCTTGCCCTGGCCCTGGTGTGGCGATCCAGGCTTGCATAGAGCAGTCCGAGCGCAAAGGCGCCCACAACGTTGGCGGTGACAACAGCCCACGGCAGGTGTCCGGCGTCGGGCATGGCAAGGATGAGCCCTTCGCGTGCGCCAGCACCCAACGTGCCTCCGGCGGCAACCCAACTCAGGGATGGCAAGTGCAGGAACGGATGTGTCACTGGCCGTCCTGCGCCTGGGCTGCATGGTGGACCGGGACCACCAAGACGGAGCAACGCTGCGCCCGCGCAAGCTTTACGGCCACTGAACGGCTCAGAATCTTGTGCAACGGTGAATGGTTGTCGGTACTGGTGCCGATCACGATCATGGACGGGTGAATTATTTCAGCGCAGCGGGCCAGAGCCGCGGCGGCGTCGCCGGCCAGCAGGAGCGCGCGCCACTGGACGTGGAGAGGATCCAACTGCTTGCCCAGCCTGGCGGCGAGCTTCACGGGGAACGTGTCTCCGTCGTCGTCCATGAAATCCGGATCCAGAGGTGCGGAATCCACCGATCCGTCGAGAGACTCGGTGACCGGGTAGCGGGTTGGGTTGGCGTAGGCGCACACAAGCGGACAGTTCATCGCCGTAGCGAGATGAGCGGCCTCAGCGACCACTGCGGGGGGTTGCCCGGGATAAACCGCAACGAGCAACGGCTGCTGGCTCTGGACCATTTATGCCTCCGGACTGTCACTGGAGTTGCTGGGTGGATTGTGCCGGGCGGCGCGCGCAGCCACCTTGGCCGCCTTTTCAGCGTCCCTGGCCTGGTCCTTAGCTGCCCGCACCTTGGCGGCTTCGCTGTCACGAACCAACTTTTCGGCGGTCTTGAGTTCGCGAAGTTTTTTGCTGCGGCGCATCCATATGCGACCCAGCACAATCAGTGCCACGGCGCAGACCACACCGACCACCATGAAAATTTGACTCCACGTGCCGAACCAGTTGGCGCTGTTGGCCCAGATGGAGCGGGCATCGGCTGCTGTCTGGGTGTTGCCGTACAGCACCCCCAAGGTCAGCAGGTTTGGGATGGTCAGCAGCGCCCCCAACACCACCAATGAGATTCTGACCCACGTGTTCAGCTTCTTGTGGTGTGCCTGCCAGGCGATGAGGATCGGCACAAATGAGAATGTAAAACCGTAGAACATGCCCAGCGGAATACTGTTGCCCAGTTGCCCGCCAATCTGGTCCCTGATGCTGTTGGACCACATCAAAGGAACCGTGACAGAGGCAATCAAGTACCCCACCACCAGCACGACGGCACCAATGGCACCCAAGATGGTGCGCCAGAGCCACACCGGCAGTTTGCCTTTCGACTCCCTCGTGGGATTTGGGGCCGCTACTGAATCAGTCATGGTTCAATCATGTCAGGTTTGGTGGAATGCGGGCCTGTCATGAAGGTAAAAGAGGCTAGAAACTACCTTCGACTTGTCAAGAACGGCTGCACCCTAAAGACTAGAAGTGGTACAAAGGGATTTAGTGTCCCTGACCATGTTTTACTTTAGTCTTCACTCTATTTATCGCGCGGCAGCGATGAATCCCGAAAGGTGCGCATTATGAGCAGCATTCCCGCAGACTTGTCCTACACGGCAGAGCACGAATGGGTCCTGACCCCCACAGCGGGCGGCGTGGTTCGCGTTGGCATCACGGACTTCGCCCAGGATGCGCTCGGCGACGTCGTCTATGTACAGATGCCCGAGGCAGGCACCGAAGTTTCTGCAGACACGGTGGTGGGCGAAGTAGAGTCCACCAAGAGTGTCAGTGACATTTACGCTCCTTTGACTGGAACGGTCACGGCCCGCAACGAAGCCTTGGACGCCGACCCGTCCCTTATTAACTCGGATCCGTATGGAGATGGATGGCTGGTGGAGATTACGTTGGCCGACGCTGCCAGCTACAGCACCTTGCTCAGCGCTGCGGAGTATCAGGAAAAGGTAGGCTAGGAGTCTGGGAAGGTTTGTCCGGGAATCCGGCATGCGCAGCACTCGTTGCGCAGGTGGCGGGATTCGCGAGCCAGTACTTTCCAGGCCGAAAGCAGTTTCTGTATTAATACTTGAGCCGCAACTGCGATCTCGAGCACTTTTTTAGCAAGCAAGGAGGAGTACCAATGGTTGATAGGGGTAACGACGCTAGGGTTAATGATCAGGCGAGCTCCCAGGATCAGCCCGGTGTAACTGACACCACGTCGATCCATCTGCCTCCTGTTCAGGCTGGCCCGTCCACGGTGCCGGTACTGGCCACGGATGAGCTCAATGCGGTGAACTCTCTTCCTGCTGGTTCGGCGCTGCTCATTGCTCATGTGGGACCCAACGCAGGTGCACGTTTCTTGTTGGACAGTCAGGTCACCACAGCTGGGCGCCATCCGGACGCCGACATCTTCCTTGATGATGTGACGGTCTCGCGCAGACACGTCAATTTCATGAAGTGCGAGGGTGGTTTCGAGGTCATCGATGCAGGGAGCCTCAACGGCACCTACGTCAATGGTGATCGTGTGGACTCGGTGCGTCTGAACACAGGGAACGAAGTCCAGATTGGCAAATTCCGGCTGACCTACTACTTCAGCTCCAATTCCGCGGTTGCGGACTCCTAGGGCGACGTGGCAAGTCTGAACTCGGGTGCCGGACGCCAGCTGGTGGATGTGCAATCCGCCAGCCGGCGTTCCGGTGCTGCCTCCGTCCTGAACATTGGGGAGGTGCTGGCGCAACTGAACGATGACTTTCCCACGGTGACGGCATCCAAGATCCGTTTTTACGAGGAAAAAGGTCTGATTTCTCCCCAGCGTACGCCTGCCGGGTACCGCCAATTCCGGGAGTCCGACGTCGAGCGCTTGCGTTTTGTGCTGGCGCTGCAACGGGATCATTACCTGCCCTTGAAAGTGATCCGTGAATATCTTCAGGCCATTGACCAGGGCTTGACCCCGGAAAACTTGCCTCCTGGGGTGTCCATCGCGCCGCGGATGGTCTCCGATGACCTGGCCCGGGAACTGAATGTCCGTTCACGACGACTGAGCCCTGAGCAGTTGCGCACTGAATCAGGGGCAGGGATTGAACTGTATGAAACGATGCTCAGCTACGGGCTTTTGGAAATGCACGACGGCGGCTTTGACGACCACGCCCTAAAAGTGGCTCGCGCCTGCACCTCCCTGGCAGCCCACGGCTTGGAGCCCCGGCATCTGCGGCCGTTCCAGGCAGCGGCCGAGAGGGAATTTGGGCTGGTTGAACGGGCTGTTGGCCCACGATCCGCGAAGCGTGATGGCACGTCTGCCATCCGTGCCGCAGAAACTGCGCGGGAAATCGCCGAGCAGTGCTTGAACCTCCACAGTGCTTTGGTCCAAGCACGCATTGCCGAAATGGAAACCCCATGATTCAGGTCACGATTGTTGGCGTCAGAATTGAGATGCCTTCCAACCAGCCCTTGGTATTGCTGCGTGAGGCCGCCGGTGAGCGGCACATCCCCATTTGGATAGGGGCTGCAGAAGCTACGGCGATTGCCCTGTCAGAGCAAGGTGTGGTTCCGCCGCGGCCCCTCACCCACGACCTCCTCTGCGGGGTGGTGCTGGCGCTTGGCCACAGCATTGCGCGGGTCAATCTGACAAAGGTTGAAGAAGGCGTGTTCTACGCCGAGCTCGTCTTCGACAACGGCACCACCATCGGCTCCCGGGCCTCCGACGCCATCGCTATTGCCCAGCGTGCCGGATGTCCCATCTGGGCTGCTGAAAGCCTGGTGGAAGAAGCTGGTGTGCTCATTGCCAGCCACGACGACGACGGCGGCGGGGAGCAAGTCTCCGTTGAGGTCGACGACGAAGCCAAGGAACGTGAGGTTCGTCAATTTCGTGAATTCCTCGATGAGGTGGAACCCGAGGACTTTGACAAGTAATTCGCCAATTTCCGGCGTTTTTGTCCCATCTCTAACGTTAAAGCTGAAGCTGAATCTTTCGACACGGAAAAATTGTTGTACAGACGTCTTTGACCTTGCTCCCGCACCACTCTAACGTCGAGGTATTGAGTTCCCCATTGCAAGCTTCGGCTGGTGCGGGCACACTGGAGGCAAGAGTCCTAACAGCTCAGCGCCGCGGTGACCCACCCTTTCCGGGAGCAGGTGCCAACCCTTTTGGGGGGACTGTGAACAGGAGGATCCACGTGAGTGCCAAGAGTGACGCCGGCGAGCCGACGGCAGCCGTTGTCCCCAGCACTGCCTTAGGGGCAGGATCGCAGGGCTTGCTATTCACTGAAGATCTGCCAGTCCTGGACGAACATGCAGGATACCGCGGACCCACCGCATGCAAAGCTGCAGGCATCACGTACCGGCAGTTGGACTATTGGGCACGCACCGGCCTGGTTGAGCCCGCCGTGCGCGGAGCTGCAGGATCCGGTTCACAGCGCCTCTACGGTTTCCGCGATATTCTTGTATTGAAAGTCGTCAAACGACTTTTGGACTCCGGTGTTTCGCTGCAGCAGATTCGCTCAGCCGTTGAACACCTGCGTGAGCGTGGCGTTGAAGATTTGGCACAGATTACGTTGATGAGTGACGGTGCTTCAGTGTATGAATGCACTTCCGCCGACGAGGTCATCGACCTGGTTCAAGGCGGCCAGGGCGTGTTCGGCATCGCCGTCGGACGGGTTTGGCGTGAAGTTGAAGGAACGCTGGCCGCGCTACCCAGTGAGCACGCCGCCGTGCAGACGTTTCCGGGCGACGAGCTCAGCAAGCGCCGCGAAGCACGTAAAATCTCCTAAGCACCCTCCCGGCGACTCCTTGAATGCGAGCGGCCGAGACTTCCGCATGCGCTTGGCTCGCTAAACCACGACGGCGTGCCATGTTGGCGAGGAAGCATGAAATTTCACACGCGCCCGCGAGCATGGCACGCGCTCAGCGAGGGGTGCTCAGCTTTGGCACGCGCTCGGCCCCGGTAGAGGGGGCTGTGTTTGCCGCTTTGGTTCAGTAGCGAGTCAAGCAGTCTGTCAAAGAGGGCCGAAGCGTTCTTGGCCGAATCTCCGGGCCATTGGTGCACCGGGTGGGCGGCACCTTGAATCTGCTGCCAGTTGGCCTGTTCCGGAATGGTGGGGGAGAGCAGCATCTCGCCAAACATGGTCTTCATCTCGTTCAGGCGGTAGGCATGCTCACTGGAACCGGTGCGTACCCGGTTTGCCACAATGCCGGCGGGAACCAAAGTAGGGGCATATTCAGTGCGGAACAGTTCAATGGCGCGCAGTGTCCGCTGGGTTCCTGCCACCGAGAACAAAGCCGGCTCGGCCACCAACAGCACGCGGCTGCTCGCAGTCCAGGCCATGCGGGTCAGTCCGTTCAGCGACGGCGGGCAGTCAATCAGAACGAGCTGATAGGGAGCCTTGCCGTCACTGTCAGCGTTCGCCAGCACAGTGGAAAGCCGGCGAAGGTCTCGCTTACTCACGTCGGGGCGGTCATAAATACCGGAGAGTGCTGAGCCCTTGGCGACGTCGAGGGTGGGTGCTGTGCCGCCGTCTGTGGCGTGCGCGGGCAACCAACCGCTGGGCACCACATTGGCTCCAAGATCGGCCTTGCGGGCATTCTTGATCAATTGCCCAATGTCGAGCTGTCCGCCCGCCGAAACACCCAGGCCGGTGGTGGCGTCTGCGTGGGGGTCCAGGTCGATCACTAAAGTGGGGATGCCGGCAGCCAAGGCTGCCGAAGCGAGCCCGAGTGTGACCGAGGTCTTTCCAACGCCGCCTTTGAGGCTGCTGATACTGACTACTTGCACTGAAAAACCATTACCCTTTGTGTTGCTGACTCAGTCGAGTGTGTGGCCTATAGCCCAGACACATACAATAGCTGTGGAACGTTAGCGACTTGGAGAACCCCTTGACAAACACTGCTGATAATTTGCCCGGACGCCAGAACACAAACAGCCTTGTGTCGGCCGTCTTTAGCGATCGACATATAGGGGTTGCTGAGCAACCGCACATACATCATATGTTGAGCGCGTTGGGATTTTCCTCGTTGGAGGAACTTTCAACGGCCGCGCTGCCACATTCGATCTACACGACCGAACCGCTGAACTTGCAGGCCGCCGTCTCTGAAGAGGCCATGCTGGCAGAGCTGAAGGCCTTGGCAGGTAAAAACACCGTCAACAAGTCCTTCATTGGCCAGGGCTACTACGGAACGCACACCCCTGGAGTCATTCAGCGCAACGTGCTGGAAAGCCCTGCCTGGTACACGGCCTACACCCCTTACCAGCCGGAAATTTCCCAGGGCCGCCTTGAAGCCCTGTTGAACTTTCAGACCGTAGTGTCAGATCTCACCGGCATGGTCACCGCAAATGCGTCCATGCTCGACGAAGGAACGGCTGCCGCTGAGGCGGTGGCGTTGATGCGTCGCAGCAACCGGACTGCCAAGAACGACGCCGTCCTGCTGATTGACGCTGATGTGTTCCCGCAGACGCTGGCGGTGGTGACGACACGCGCCAAGGCCATGGGCATCCCCATCTTGTCCCACGATTTCGATGAAGAACTCCCGGACGTAGAGATCTTCGGCGTGCTTTTGCAGTACCCCGGCGACTCCGGCATGATCCGTGACATTGCCCCCGTGATTGCCGCAGTGAAGGAACGCAAGGCCGTAGTTGCTGTCGCCGCCGACTTGTTGGCACTGACCCTGCTGGAATCCCCTGGTGCTCTCGGGGCGGACTTGGCAGTGGGCACCTCGCAACGATTCGGCGTCCCCATGGGCTTTGGCGGACCTCACGCCGGCTACATGGCTGTCCGCAAGGGCCTTGAGCGCGCACTACCGGGCCGCCTGGTGGGTGTGTCCAAGGACGTGTCAGGAAACCAGGCGTACCGGCTGGCCTTGCAGACCCGTGAGCAGCACATCCGCCGCGAGAAGGCTACCTCCAATATCTGCACCGCCCAGGTTTTGCTGGCTGTCATGGCGGGCATGTACGCCGTCTACCACGGACCCGAAGGTCTGCGCCGGATCGCCACCCGCGTCCACGCCATGGCCCTTGCCGTAGCCGACGCCGCAACGGCGGCCGGCCACACAGTGGTCCATGAGAACTACTTTGACACCATCAAACTGAAAATCTCATCGCTGGCCGGGCACTCCACGGCCGAACTCGTTGCCGCAGCGCATCGGGCAGGTTACCTACTGCGCCAGATCGATCGTGACCACCTGCAGATTGCCGTGGATGAAACCACCACCGAAGCTGACCTGGCCGCACTGGCAGGATTGCTGGCCGTTGACTCCCGGGACAGCAAGGCGCCCACCATGGCAGCCGACGCGTCCGACGTCGAGCTTCCCACCCCGGTGCGCACCACCGGGTACATGGACAACGCGGTGTTCCACACCCACAACTCGGAAACTCAGATGCTGCGTTACCTGCGCAAGCTTGCCGACGCCGACTATGCACTGGACCGCGGCATGATCCCGCTAGGCTCGTGCACCATGAAGCTCAACGCCACCGCCGAAATGGCTGCCGTGAGCTGGCCGGAATTCTCCAATCTGCACCCGTTTGCACCTGCTTCGGACACGGTGGGAATGGTGGAAATGGCCACGCAGTTGGAGGACTGGCTGGCAGAAATCACGGGCTACGACGCCGTCTCCGTCCAGCCCAACGCCGGTTCACAGGGCGAATTTGCCGGCCTGATGGCCATCCGTGCTTACCATGTGGAAAACGGCAATCCGGACCGCGACATCGTGCTCATACCCACCTCCGCGCACGGCACCAACGCCGCCTCCGCCGTCATGGCCGGCATGAAGGTTGTCCCGGTCGGCACCGATGGTTTCGGCAACGTCGACATTGACGACCTCAAGCGCCAAATCACCGTCCACGAGCAGAACTTGGCGGCCATCATGGTCACCTACCCCTCCACCCACGGCGTGTTTGAGACGGCCATCAGCACCATTTGCGCCATGATCCATGACGCCGGAGGTCAGGTGTACGTTGACGGGGCGAACCTGAATGCGCTGGTCGGGTTGGCGCAGCCGGGCAAGTTTGGTGCCGACGTTTCGCACCTGAACCTGCACAAGACGTTCTGCATCCCGCACGGCGGCGGAGGACCCGGCGTGGGCCCGGTTGCCGTTGGCGCGCACCTGGCTAAGCACCTGCCAGCTCGCGAACTCGGAGTTGATTCCTCCGTGGGCCTGGTTTCCAGCGCACCCTACGGTTCGGCGTCGATCCTGCCGATCTCCTGGGCCTACATCCGCCTGATGGGTCCGGACGGCCTGCGCCAGGCAACCCAGACGGCCATCCTGTCCGCCAACTACATCGCCCGGCGGCTCGGGGAGCATTACCCGGTGCTGTACACCGGCCCCAATGACTTGGTAGCGCATGAGTGCATCCTAGATCTGCGCGGCATCAGTGCAGACTCCGGTGTGAGCGTCGACGATGTGGCCAAGCGCCTCATCGACTACGGATTCCATGCTCCCACCATGTCCTTCCCGGTCGCAGGGACGTTGATGGTGGAACCCACCGAGTCGGAGGACCTGGGCGAGATCGAGCGGTTCATCGATGCCATGATCTGCATCCGCAAGGAAATTGCCGCGGTGCAGGACGGGCTGTGGCCGGCAGCGGACAACCCGCTTTCCAACGCCCCGCACACCGCACATTGCCTGACCCAGGAATGGGATCACCCGTACACCCGCGAAGAGGCGGTTTTCCCGTCAGGGGTGGACCCGCGGGCCAAGTACTGGCCTGTGGTACGCCGCGTGGATCAGGCGTATGGGGACCGCAACCTGGTCTGCTCCTGCCCATCCCTTGAAGAACTGGCGGAAGTTTTCTAACAGCCTTGGGTTGTGAGCCCACACACTCAATGTGTGTGGGGGCACAACCCAGGGTGG
>NZ_JAFMPX010000060.1 GCF_017353415.1 Arthrobacter sp. E3 | reverse complement strand
CACGTCGCCCAGGAACTCAACGCACGCCCACGCAAAACGCTCAACTGGAATACACCAGCCGAGCAACTTCATGATCTACTGATAACCAACTAAACACCAGGTGTTGCAACGACCCCTAGAATTCAAGGGGGCCCTAATGCATATGGGCCCCCGCGCCCGAGGGCCCCAATGGTGAACGCGCCAGCGGACACCATTGGGGAGGGCGTGGGGACTAGTCCAGGTAGTCCCGCAGCACCTGTGAGCGCGAAGGATGGCGCAGCTTGGACATGGTTTTGGATTCGATCTGGCGGATGCGCTCGCGCGTGACTCCGTAGACCTTGCCGATTTCGTCTAAAGTCTTAGGCTGTCCATCAGTCAAACCGAAGCGCATGGCGACAACGCCGGCTTCACGCTCGGAGAGCGTATCCAAAACCGAATGCAGTTGTTCCTGCAACAGGGTGAAGGACACTGCATCGGCCGGCACAACAGCTTCGGAGTCTTCAATCAAGTCACCGAACTCAGAGTCGCCGTCTTCACCCAGGGGTGTGTGCAGGGAGATGGGTTCGCGGCCGTACTTCTGGACTTCAACAACCTTTTCAGGAGTCATGTCCAATTCCTTGGCCAACTCTTCAGGTGTCGGTTCGCGGCCGAGGTCCTGAAGCATCTGCCGCTGGACACGGGCCAGCTTGTTGATGACTTCAACCATGTGCACGGGGATGCGGATGGTGCGTGCCTGGTCTGCCATGGCGCGGGTGATCGCCTGACGGATCCACCATGTGGCGTAGGTGGAGAACTTGAAACCCTTGGTGTAGTCGAACTTCTCAACCGCACGGATCAGGCCCAGGTTGCCTTCCTGGATCAAGTCAAGGAAGAGCATGCCGCGTCCGGTGTAGCGTTTGGCCAAGGACACGACCAGGCGTAGGTTGGCCTCAAGCAGGTGGTTCTTGGCGCGCCCACCGTCGTGCACGATGCGTTCGAGATCGCGTTTGAGCTGATCATCCATCTTGTCGCTGATGGTGTCGAGTTTTTCCTTCGCGAACAGGCCGGCTTCGATGCGCAGGGCAAGGTCCACTTCTTGTTCAGCGTTGAGCAGCGCCACCTTGCCGATTTGCTTCAGGTAATCCTTGACGGGGTCGGCCGTTGCACCGGCGGACATGACCTGCTGAACAGGGGCGTCGTCATCGTCTGAGTCGGAGTAGACAAAGCCTGTTCCGGTGGCGACGGGGCGCTCCGGCTTGGCGTCGTCCTGATCTTCGTCGTCGACAGCAGCGTCGGCTGCAGGCTCTTCCTCTTCTTTGGCTTTGCCTCGTCGTGTGGCGGGGGCCTTCTTGGCGGCTGGTTTAGTCGCTGCCGCAGCGGGTGCGTCTTCACCAGCGGCGGCGGCAGCCTCAGCCTTCTTCCTGGCGATCGTGGCAGCACGCTTCTGCGCGGGTGTCAGCGGGACGGGGGCTAAAGATGCGGGGTCCTCGATCTCCTTGGTTGGGGAGACTTTGCTCTTGGCAGTAGCAGACACAGAAAACCTTTCTTACGGCGGTCTGTGGAGTTACCGTCGGGCAACACCACTATGACCCTGTCAAGTCCATGTTGCTTGGCGCATCACATTTGCTTGGAGGGTCACAGTGTATAACTCCCTGTGCGGCGGCATTGTTCCCACCGGTCTGGAAAGTACTTCCAGCCCCTCGTACTCAAACTCTGTCAATGCATCAACATGGACCCCACCGGGTCTTGTCCTCTAGTGTCTCACGGTTTTCCCAGTGAATCATGCCTGCCCCGCCTCAGCGGCGGGTTGGTGTTTGCAATATAGATCACAGCCCCTGGCGCGTCAGGCAGCTTCTGCCACCCCGTAGCCATGCCACGCCGTCACCGGGTTCTTCGCGCACTCGGCGATGTGTCCCACGGTTAGCAGTTCATCAAGCAAGACAGCCAACCGGTACCCCGGTTGATGACGCAGGCAGGCCTGAAAGTAGTGCCCCGCCCACGTACCCCTCCCCTTGCACCACTGAATCCAGCCGAGCAGACACAGCACTGGTGCTTTGTCTGCAGAGTCAGTCGATCCCGCCAGGAACAGCAACAGGGGTTCGGCGCGGTCCAGCCGCCCCCAGTCTGGCCCTGCCAACTCAGCACCTCCCTCCAAGCTATTCAGGGCGCCGTTGCTCCTTGCCGGGCCTGTTGTCTCAATTTCCCCCACCAAGACCCTGCCAAAGTCATCGGTTGCCCGCTTCAGCTCGGCTCTGGACATGGACTTGAGTACTTCTTCCAGGACAATTTCATCCTTTTCGGCTTCATTTTCTGCGGCATACTTGCCATCACCACACGGCAGCACCACTCGGTCAGCCACTGACTGTGCTGGTTCCGGGGTGAGCAGACCCAGCCCCGCCGCTCCAGCCAATGACCACTGCGGCGATGTCGCCAATGCCACGATCACCGCATCCCGAACGGTTGCGTCTGCCAAAGACGCCAAAAAGTAGGCAGTAAGGACCGGGCTGGGTGTTTTCGGCCAGGCCTGTAAGGCCTTTTCCCACGTACCGAGACTGATGCCGATTTGCCGCTGCCCATCGCCGTGCACTGCCAAGGTTTCCTTCATCGATGTGCCAGCGGCGGCGACTGCAGCTGCGAACTCGGCATCTCGAAGGACCGTCAACTTCTGAATTTGTTCCTTCGGATTGTCCCGGACAATGCTCCCTCGGAAAATGAACTCCGCATTGACGTAACTTTCCCTAATGGAGGCAATACCCTTGCCCGGCCACGCGCAGCACCTCCCATCCACGCATTCCAAGCTGCGCCAATGTTCCGGGCCCACGTACCAGGCGTCCTTGACAGGGACTCCGACGGCGGCAAAGGCCTTCCGGAAACCTCGGTATGTTTCGGAATGGGGCAGATCATGCGCCTGCACCCAGTCCTGCTCTCCGAAGATGGCCAGCAGGCAGCCGTCGGCTTCTTCGTCGCTGGCCAATTGTCCGGCGGCTATCTGCGCAAAATAATCTGGATCCGCGGTATTCAGCGGTGGCAGGTCCAGCCGCATAGTGGCCCGAAGACGCTTGCCCTTCATCCCAATGCAGACAATGCTGTTCACCGGCCAGTACCCCACAATATGGGGGATGAAGGCCAAGAGGTCTTCCCCGGCACTGACGCTTATTTTCTCTAGTTGTTTTCCCATGCCTCAAGGCTGCTGCCGGACAGGCACGCAAAAAAGAGCGTTATGGCAAAACCGTCATATCTGTGGATAACAGGGGCACGCTTCGGCATGTTCGGGTGCGGAACTTTCACAGCAGGGCGCACTACCTCAGGCCAGCAAGCGCAGACAAACTACCTTTTACGGGATTGACGCTCTTCTCGTTGTTCTTGGCGGTATTGCAGGCGACGGCGGCGACTGTCGGCAACGACTTCACGCCACGGCGGCACGCGCTCCCCCAGCTGCGCCATACTGCTTCGGACCTTGCGCCGCAACACAACAACGGCAACCACCCCGATGCCCAGCACTAGGAATTGGAAGGAGAACGCAACACGGAAGGCATCCAGGGAGTAGAGCCCGTCGGAGGAGAAACCCGCACCGTTAAGCAAATCAAGGATCAGGCCAATCATGTACATTGTCACCAGAGCTGCAAAGAAGCCGCCCACATTCACAATTCCTGTGGCCGTGCCAATCTTGTGGGACGGATTGAATGTCCTGGCAAAATCAAAGCCGATCATCGAGGCCGGGCCGCCCAAAGCGAGAACCAAGACCAACACCACCAGCAACCACAGCGGCGAAGGGCCCGGCTGCAGCAACACGACCGCCCACGCGGCAATGGTGATGGCAGCAACCGCAAGTACAAGGGTGGAACGACGCAGCGGGTGCCTGCCCACCCAACTGCCCAAGAACGGACCGCAGACAAGTCCTACCACCACAAACAAGCTCAACAAAACGCTGGCCGTTGCCGGATTCAGGCCCTGTCCGGAGACCAGGAACGGATAACCCCACGTCAGCACAAACACGTTGCCGGCAAACTGGGTCGCAAAGTGGCTCCACATGCCAAGTCGCGTGCCGGGTTGCCGCCAAGCGGTGGCTAAGTCAGTCCAGGTGTCCTTGAGACCCATCGCCACCAGAGGCGTCATCGCCCCCGCTGGCGCATTGCGCAACAGCGCGGCAGACAGGATGCAGGCCAGTACGCCCAGAGCTGCCAGTCCCACAAACGCCGGGCTCCACCCTGCGTTGTGCAGCACAAAGGCAAAGGGGGCGATGCTGATGAGCTGGCCAAATTGACCAAGCTGACCAGTCATCTGCGTCAGCACGGGCACCTTGCGGGGCGGGAACCAAAAAGGGATGAGCCTGATCACGGCAATGAACGTCATGGCGTCCCCTGCCCCGACAAACACCCTGCCCACCACACCGGCTGGAACGGAGGTGGCGGCGGCAAGCTGCAACTGACCCACCGCCATCAACGCAGCGCCGGTGGCGATCATGACCCGTGGGCCGAACCTGTCCACCAGGACGCCAACGGGAATCTGCAAACCGGCATACACCACCAGCTGGATGACGGTGAATGCGGACAGGGCCGACGCCGACGCGTCAAAGCGGTCCGTGGCAACAAGCCCGGCAACACCGAACGATGTTCGCTGTGTCACCGCAATCAGGTAGGCAAAAACACCGACACCCCACACCAACCACGCACGTCTACTGTTCACTGGCACAGTTTATGCCAGCTCAGGCTAGGACAGTTGCGCACCGTCCTGCGGTCCGGCGTCACGGCTGGCCAAATATGCCTCGACAGCAGCACCCAGTTCATCGGCGTCGGGCAACTCGTCGTTGTCCCCGGCCAGCAAAGAACGCCGTGCTGTGCCTTCGGTGTGCTCGTCGTACTGCTTCTCAAGGTTGGTCACCACACTGGCAACTTCACTGGAGCCTTCAACCTGCTCTGTAATTTGGCGTTCAACAGCCCGTCCAGCCTCCCGCAGCCGTTCACTGGGCAGCATCAAGGACAGGGCAGCACCCAGGTATTCAAGCCCGGCAACGGCGGCCAGCGGGTATTCGGCGTCGGAGAGGTAGTGCGGCACGTGGATTGCATAGCCCACCACATTCCGTCCGGCCGCGTCCAACCTGACCTCCAGAAGATGGCCGATCGCTGCCGGGATGTCCAGGGTGGTCTTCCACGCTGAAATGCCCTCGATCAGATCCGGCCGGTTCCCGTGCACCGTGGCACCAATGGGCCGGGTGTGTGGGACAGGCATCGGCACCGAATGCACCCATGCGACCAGATTCACATCAAAACGCTCAACCAGGCCCAGCACGGCGCGGCTGAAACGCTCCCACTGCAGATCCGGTTCCTGTCCGGTGAGGAACAGGAACGGGGTGCCAAGGGCATCGAACATGCGGTACAGCACCAGCGACGGCGCGCGGTAGTCACTGAGCTTGTCTTCAGCGAATGTAATGCGAGGCCGGCGCGAGCGGTAGTCAATGAGCTGGTCAACGTCAAAAACCGCCACGGCTTCCCCGGCCAGCTGGTCCTTGAGCTCGGCAGAGATCTGGCTGACCACATGGCCGGCATCAGCGAAGCCCGCAAAAGACATGAGCAGGTTTGCGCCCTTCAAATCCTCCGCGGCCAGCAGTTCTTCATTGAGGACATAGAGGGACTCGGGGTCGTGGAATGGGACGTACTCGTTGACATTCATGGTTTTCCTCAGCTGCTTGCGTTTCTAAACAGCACAACACTGCAAGCGTCCCTATCATTCCACGCAACAGGGCCGCCTGCGTGCAAAACCGACTCCTCTGTCCCTCGTGCGTTAGGCCTTGGTGCTGGCTTTTACAAATGGGGGCTTGACCACATTCACGCCCAGGCGACGTCCGCGGATGTCCAGGGCCAGGGCTTGTCCGAGCTCAACAGCGGGGTCCACCAGGGCAAGTGCGACACCGTTGCCCAAGGTCGGTGAGAACGTCCCGGACGTCGTGTGGCCAACGATGTTCCCTTCAGCGTCAAGTACATTGACTCCGGCTCGCGGGACGCCGCGGTCGGTGGCCAGCAGCCCCACAGACTTGCGGGGGGCGCCGTCGGCCTTCTGCGCGGTGAGCACCTCCTTGCCCCAAAAAGCAGCCTTCTTCCAACCCACGGCCCAACCAATGCCAGCCTCTACGGGTGTGATTTCGGTGGAAAGCTCGTGCCCGTGCAGGGCATATCCCATCTCTGTGCGCAGAGTGTCGCGGGCGCCAAGCCCGGCTGCCCGGCCGCCGGCGATTTCCACTGCAGCGGCAAGCGCCTCCCACACGGCGGCTGCGTCATGCCACGCAGGCACCACTTCGTAGCCGAGCTCGCCTGTGTAACCGGTGCGGCACACGGTCAGCGCAACGTCCGCGCCGTTGATGTTGACGGTCGCGTCCACAAATGACATATAGTCGGCGGGCTGGGGCAGCCCCACGGCGGCCATGACGGTGTTGGCCAGCGGGCCTTGAACGGCAAAGACGCCATAGCTGCGGTGCAGATCCGTGATCTCCAGTTCGGCACCTTCGGCAGCGCGTGCAGCTTCCAGGGCAGCCACGACGGCAGCAGTATTGGCCGCATTGGGAATAAGGAACAGGTCATCCTCGCCGCGCATGTAGGCAATGAGATCGTCGGTGACCGTACCGCGGTCCGTCAGCGCCAGCGTGTACTGGGCGTGGCCGGGCTGGATCCGCTCAAGGTCGTTGGACAGGCAGCGGTTCGCAAAGGCAACGGCTCCCGCTCCTCGAATCTCGGCCTTACCCAGGTGCGAGACGTCAAACAGGCCCACCGCGGTGCGCACTGCCGTGTGCTCGGCAACCACGCCGCCGCCGTCGTACTGCAGCGGCATCAACCAGCCGCCAAACTCAGCCATCTTCGCGCCGTGGTCAACATGCCACTGGTGCAGGGGTCCGTGCAGGAGTTCTTCGCTCAATTCGCTCATGGCTCATACGGTACCGCAGGCAGGCGATGCGGCAACAGCCGCCAAACACCGCGCGCACACGTGCGAATCCACAACTCACACATTCGACCGTCGTTGGCGATACGATCGGAAGCAGTCATGACCGTCATCAACATTCCAACGTGAGGACAGTATTTCCGTGAGTTCAAAAGAAAACATCAGCTTCCGCGTCATTGGCACAGAGCTGGCCAAGGTTTCATCCGACGCACTCGTCATCGCCGTGAGCAAGGGAGAGGACGGACCAGTCCTGTTGGATGCGCCCTTGTCCGCCGCAGCCCTCGCCTCACTCAAGGCTTCGCTGTCTGCCTTGGGCGTCACCGGTGCGGCCGATCAGGTGGTGCGCCTGCCTGGGCTGCCGGACACTGGCGCCAGCATCCTGGTGTTGGCCGGAATCGGGGCAGTGAAGGGCGGTGCTCTCAGCGAGGAAGCCCTGCGCCGCACAGCCGGTGCGGCAATCCGCCAGCTGGCCGGGATCAAGCATGTGCTCTTTGCCGTACCGACGACGACGGTCGCCCAGGTTGCAGCGTTGGCCGAAGGCGCCGCGATGGGCGCGTACCAATACGCCAGCCTGCACTCCAGCACGAAGGGCCGGAAGGATCCGGTAGCCAAGGTCACGATCCATTCCACCCAGGCGAAGGATCCGGAACTGGCGGCAGCCTTGGAACGCGCCACAGTCGTGGCCAAGGCCGTCAACGCCACACGCACCCTGGTGAACGAGCCACCGAGCAAGCTGTATCCGGCAACATTCGCCGATGCTGCCAGGGAACTGTCAAAGGGCTTGCCCGTCAAGGTCACGGTCTTTGACGAAAAGCGCCTCCTCAAGGACGGTTATGGCGGCATCATGGGCGTTGGACAGGGCTCCTCACGCCCCCCGCGCATGGTGAAGGTGGAGTACAAATCCGAGCGTGCAGTGGCTGACCTTGCCTTGGTTGGCAAGGGCATCACCTTTGACAGTGGCGGCATTTCCATCAAGCCGGGCGCCGGCATGATGACAATGAAGTGCGACATGGCAGGTGCGGCCGCTGTGCTGAACTCCGTTTTGGCCGTTGCCGGACTGGGCCTGCCTGTCAATGTCACAGGCTGGTTGTGCATCGCTGAAAACATGCCCTCCGGCACGGCCATCCGCCCCTCCGACGTCCTGACCATGTTTGGTGGAAAGACCGTTGAAGTCCTGAACACCGATGCGGAGGGCCGCTTGGTCATGGCTGACGGCCTCGTCGCCGCCTCGCAGGAGTTCCCGGACGTGATCATCGACGTCGCCACGCTCACCGGAGCACAGGTAGTGGCGCTGGGGCACCGCACGGCAGCAGTTATGGGCGATGACGGAGTCAGTGCTGCTCTGAAAGCTGCTGCTGACAGGGCCGGCGAACTTCTCTGGCCAATGCCGCTCCCGGAGGAACTGCGCCCGTCGCTGGAATCCACCGTTGCGGACATGGCAAATATTGGCGAACGCATGGGCGGCATGATGACGGCCGCAGTGTTCCTGCAGGAGTTCGTTGGCAAGGGCAAGGACGGCCAAACCATCCCGTGGGCGCACATGGACATTGCCGGACCCGCCTTCAATGAGGGAGCGCCGTACGGCTACACGCCCAAACAGGGCACCGGAATGGCAGTCCGCACCCTGGTGTCCTATGTGGAAGATGTGGTCGCCCGCAGCGCCTGATCTCAAACAAACCCCGTGCAGGCCCGGTTGCTCTGGGCCTGCACGGGCGCGGCTTACAAAGTGAGTATGACCACATTCACGTTTAGTGTGACAAAGGTGTGGGTGTTGCATGGGTCAACTAACGTAAGGTAAGCGTTGAAAGTATTTGTCTTTGACCGGAAGAAGCGGCAATTCCTTGATGGAAAAGCTCGTTTCTCTCAATAATTGATGACATGGCGCACCATCAACAGGTGCGCAAACCTAACGCGAGGGAGCGTCTAAGTGGCCGAACAGGCAGCTGGGCAAGAATTCGATATTTTGGTTCTCGGCGGTGGCAGTGGCGGTTACGCTACAGCGCTGCGCGCGGTCCAACTGGGCATGACCGTTGGTCTGGTGGAGAAGGGCAAGTTGGGCGGCACCTGCCTGCACAACGGCTGTATCCCCACCAAGGCGCTGCTGCACGCAGCAGAAGTTGCCGACCTTGCGCGTGATGGCTCCAGCATTGGCGTCAACAGCACGCTCGAGAGCATCGACCTGGTCGGTGTCAACAAGTACAAGGACGGCATTATTGCCGGCAAGTATAAGGGACTTCAGGGTCTCATCAAGGGCAAGGGCATCACCGTCATCGAAGGCGAAGGCCGCCTCACCGCAGCCAATACCGTCACCGTGAACGGCGTGAACTACACGGGCAAGAACCTTGTTCTGGCCACCGGTTCCTACTCACGCAGCCTGCCCGGCCTGGAAATCGGTGGCAAGGTCATCACCTCCGACGAAGCACTGGGCATGACCGAGCTTCCCAAGAGCGCCATCGTGCTGGGTGGAGGTGTGATCGGCGTCGAATTCGCTTCAGTGTGGAAGTCCTTCGGCGTTGACGTCACCATCATCGAAGGCATGGCTTCGTTGGTTCCCAACGAAGATGCCTCCATCATCAAGGTGCTTGAGCGCACATTCCGCAAGCGCGGCATCAAGTTCAACACCGGCACCTTCTTCCAGGGCGTGGAGCAGAACAACGACGGAGTCAAGGCCACCTTGGTTGACGGCAAGACGTTTGAAGCAGACCTCATGCTTGTGGCCGTGGGCCGCGGCCCGTCCACCGCAGGCTTGGGCTTTGAAGAAGCCGGCGTCACCATTGACCGCGGCTTCGTCATCACCAATGAGCGTTTGCACACCGGTGTTGGCAACATCTACGCCGTGGGCGACATTGTCCCCGGCATCCAGCTTGCACACCGCGGTTTCCAGCAGGGCATCTTCGTAGCAGAGGAAATTGCCGGCATGAACCCGGTGATCGTGGAAGACATCAACATCCCCAAGGTCACGTACTGCGACCCGGAGATTGCTTCCGTCGGCTTGAACGAAAAGCAGGCCAAGGCAAAGTTTGGCGACGCCAACGTCGAGTCAACCGAGTACAACCTGGCCGGCAACGGCAAGAGCGCCATCATCGGCACCGGCGGCATCATCAAGTTTGTCCGTGAAAAGGATGGCCCTGTGGTGGGTGTGCACATGATCGGTACGCACATCGGCGAGCAGATCGGCGAAGCACAGCTCATCGTGAACTGGGAAGCCTACCCCGAGGACATTGCCGGCCTCATCCACGCGCACCCCACACAGAACGAAGCCCTGGGCGAAGCAGCAATGGCCTTGGCCGGACGCCCGCTCCACGGCTAGCAAGAATATTTACTGAGTGCACCCGGCGCCCGCGCCGGGTGCACTAAGCTACAAAACATTACATAATTCATAGAATTTCGTAGCGATGCGCCAATGTGCACCGCACAAGAAGGAGAACGGGGACGAAATGTCTGAATCCGTGAACTTGCCCGCCTTGGGTGAAAGCGTCACCGAAGGTACCGTCACACGATGGTTGAAGCAGGTTGGGGACCGCGTCGAAGTCGACGAGCCCTTGCTGGAAGTTTCCACCGACAAGGTTGACACCGAAATCCCGTCACCCTTCGCTGGCATCTTGGAAGAAATCCTTGTACCTGAGGATGAGACCGCTGAAGTGGGTGCCCCCCTGTGCCGCATCGGTTCCGGTGAAGACGCCCCCGCAGCGGCTCCCGAGGCGTCCGCAGAAGCACCGGCCCCGTCCGCTGCTCCGGCACAGGCACCTGCAGCTCCCGCAGCCGCACCTGCCGCACAGGAAGCCGCGCCGGCTGGCGACGCCCACGAACTGATTTTGCCTGCACTGGGCGAATCGGTCACCGAAGGCACCGTCACGCGCTGGCTCAAGGCCGTGGGCGACACCGTTGAGGTTGACGAGCCGCTCCTGGAGGTTTCCACCGACAAGGTTGACACCGAGATCCCGTCCCCCGTGGCCGGAGTCCTGCTGGAAATCCGCGTCGCTGAGGACGAGACTGCAGAAGTTGGCGGCGTTTTGGCGTTGATCGGCTCCGAAGCTGCAGCAGCCCCGGCCGCTGCTCCGGCGGCACCCGCGGCAGCACCGGCAGCACCGGCAGCACCCGCTCCGGCACCGGCAGCAGCACCGGCCCCAGTTGCAGCTCCGGCTGCAGCACCGGCCCCAGTTGCAGCTCCGGCTGCGGCAGCCCCCGCACCGGCTGCAGCAGCACCTGCCGCAGCAACTTCCGCAGCAACTTCCGGCTCGGAGTCAAACTACGTGACGCCATTGGTCCGCAAGCTCGCCAACCAGCACGGCGTTGACATCTCCTCCGTCACCGGCACCGGTGTTGGCGGACGAATCCGTAAGCAGGATGTGGTCGCCGCCGCAGAGGCAGCCAAGGCAGCCGCTCCGACAGCCCCTGCAGCCTCGACTCCGGCAGCCAAGTCGGCTCCCGCCGTCGTGCCGTCCTCCCTGCGCGGCACGACGGTCAAGGCACCGCGGATCCGCCAGGTCATCGCCCGGCGCATGCGCGAGTCGCTGGAAGCCTCCACGCAGCTCACGCAGGTGCACGAGATTGACATGACGCGCGTCGTGAAGCTGCGTGGCCGTGCCAAGGATGCCTTCGCGGCAACCAATGGTGCCAAGCTGACGTACCTGCCGTTCATCGCCAAGGCCGTGGCGGAGGCGCTGAAGCAGCACCCGTCCGTCAATGGTGAGTACAACGAGGAAACCCAGCAGATCACGTACCACAACGCTGAGCACCTGGCGTTTGCCGTGGACACTGACAAGGGCCTGCTTGTTCCTGTCGTTGCCAATGCAGGAGATCTCAACCTGGCTGGTTTGGCTACGAAGATCGCCGATGTTGCTGCCCGCACCCGCAGCGGCAAGATCGGTCCGGATGAGCTCTCCGGCGGCACGTTCTCCATCACCAACATTGGAAGCGTCGGCGCTCTGTTCGACACTCCCATCATCAACCAGCCCAACGTTGCCATCCTGGGCACCGGTGCGATCGTCAAGCGCCCCATGGTTGTGGCCGATGCTGACGGGGGCGACACCATCGCCATCCGCCACATGATGTACCTGTGCCTGACGTACGACCACCGCCTGGTGGACGGCGCGGACGCCGGCCGCTTCCTGCAGACCTTGAAGGCCCGCTTGGAAGAGGGCGCATTCGAGGCAGACCTGGGCCTGTAATAATCCCGGTTCGCTAATGCAGTGAACGTTCGACGGCGGCTGGTGGCTTGAGCAATCAAGTCACCAGCCGCCGTCGTTTTTTGGCTCCAGTGTTATTTATGCCACAATACGCAATCATGTTTAGACACTGTGTCACCAAGTTGCGTAAGCTGGCGCAATGGACTTTTTACGCTTAGTGCTCATATTTCGTAACTGTTCAGGGGGTGGCGGGGAGCCATGGGTCCCCGGCAAAGAGGTCGTCGAAGGCGTCCAGGGCATTCTTGCCCTGCTTCCGTGCTGTTCCGATGTAGGAGCGCATGGCCAGGAACGCTTGT